>JAEUPP010000073.1 GCA_016790075.1 Rhodanobacteraceae bacterium
GGCAAGCAGCTACGGGATGGCCACAGTGGGACGATTTCCGAAGCAGCACCAGGGATCGTTGAACAGATAGAGAAAGACGCGAGTCGCTGGCCGGTGCGGGTCAAGGCCATCGGTTCGCGTTACTGGCGTGTTGTCGGCGAGGCGCAGGACCTGGTCGACACCGCCAAAGCGCTAGGCCAGCGCTGGCTGCGTGGTATTGGGTTTGCGAGGGCGCTGGGAAAAAATCGGTGAGTCCGATGACCCGGGTTTTTTGGAGCGCGCAAGCGAGGATTGACTGTGGCGAAGCGAAATTCTCTGCTTGTCGAAACACGAAGAACAAGGACGCCATCCCGCCGTAGAGTGGCGGTGGGGTAGTGGGGGGAGTTAATGGGGGTTCGAGAGGGTGTTGGAGAGTCCCACCAGAGCATCAACTGGCGCCTCTAGCCCGGTCTTCGGCTGGCTCCATTATGGCGATCCTGGAATGCCTCCATAGGGGCCGTCGGTGACAGTCCAATGCGCGGCAATGCAGGCGAGTGCTGATGGGGGGGCAGGTTCGGCGAGCAACTGGGTGTCCTAGGTTGAGTGTTCGCAGGCTCGTCAGGTTCGAGTGACCCTAGGGCGTTCAGCAGCTGGGTGTCCTAGGTTGGTTTCACGGCCGAAGCCATCGCTGACTCGTGCACCAATATGCCGATGCGCAGCGCAGGCATCAGCGTGCTCCGCTGGCGGCAATACGTGTGCTCGAATCCAGTCCGGCGGCATCGACATAGATCACACCGCCGCCGCCAGCAGCGATCTGCTGCAACAGGGCCGGTGGCAAGGTCGCCGCCTGATCCGACTGTGTGCGGCAGCCGGCTGCAACCAGTGTCGCGACATCAGCCGTTGCGCCCAGTGGCAGCAGCTCCAGGCTGCCCGCCGCGGGCGCAGCCAGCCACAGGCCCGGCGCCAGTGCTGCGGCGCATTCGGCGCTGAACATGCGCGTGCGGATTTCACCGGTCTGCGTATCAATCTGCTCGAAGCGTGCAGCAGCAAGATCCAGCCGCATGCTGTAGTCGCGGCCTGCTAGCGGCTCGGTCAACGTTTCGTCAACGGCGATCGCGGCGGCTGACACACTGCCTGCGAGCAGAGTCCAGGCAAGCGCAGTGAGTACTCGTGTCAGGCTGCGTGACGTCGGAGCGGAGTACTGCAGGGTGGAGCGAATCAGCGAGGTCATGGCACAGACCCTTGGGGAGGGTAGCGCCATGCTAGGCCTGCCTAGCCTGACGGGCTGGTGGCGGAATCGCAACTCTGATGGGGAAATCCGCCATTCCCTACCCGGTACGGAGAATGCGCGAAACAGCGGAGTCCTGACCTTGGGCCACTTGCGCGCATCTCAATTCCGGAGCCCGGCGATGACGCA
This sequence comes from Rhodanobacteraceae bacterium, assembly GCA_016790075.1. GTDB lineage: Bacteria > Pseudomonadota > Gammaproteobacteria > Xanthomonadales > Rhodanobacteraceae > Tahibacter. The sequence goes on from JAEUPP010000073.1 coordinate 1,376, forward strand.
GATGCCACGGTGGCATGGTGTACTTCATTGCCGACAAGGGCGGTGTCGCACGCTGGAAAATCGCCATGCCATGGTGCGCTGCTGCTCGTGCCTGCCCTGCCTGCAGCCGATCAACGTTCATTAATCACCCGCTGTGACAGCAGCGGGTGCGTACCCTCCCGGCGGGTGTAGCGCATGGTGCAGCGACGAAGGGGCGGAGCACGGGCCTTGTTCACATGCCCCATGGAAGCCATGCGCATGGCAGGCTACGCTGGAGCGGAGAACCCTGCTTCGACCCTGCCCCATGTCCAGATACGAAAGCCCATGCCTGCGCTGCTGAGGCCGCGAGGCATTTTCATCAAGCTGTCAGTAATGATTGTGCTGTCGTCACAGCTGGTGCTGCTGTTCATAGGGCTGATCGAGCTGTCTTATTCCCCGGCGCGGTTCGAGTGGGAAGTCAACGACGTCATGGCCGATCTGCGGCAGCAGATACAGGCGCGGCCTCCGTCGCTCGATACATGCCAGCCGGTTGCGGATCAGCTATGGCGCGAGCTCATCATCATCGCAGCGGGCAAGGTGACGGATTTTGTCGAAGCGATTGAAATGACCTTGCGCGAACAGTCGGCCGTAAGAATCGTCGGTCCGGCGGGGATCATCTGCCAGAGCGGAGCGGTCCTGTCGCCGATGCTCAGCGAAGGCCTTCACGCTGCCGAAGCTTCGGGTGAACGGCTGCACTCCTATCGCCAGGCCGGCGAACAGGTAGTGATCGCCCGTCTGCAGCTATCCGGGACTCCTCCGCGCTACGCGCTGGCGGGCCTGCATTTCTCAAGCACCTTTTTGCAAGGTACCGCGACAGTCTATGACTCCCTGCGTACGCTGGTCGTACTCTGCATGATGGGCATCAGCGTCGCAGGCGTAGTGGTGCTTGTTGTAGTCCGCCGCGTACGTCGTGCGGCAGGTGTTGCGCAGCGCTGGGCAGAAGGGGATCTGACAGCCCGGATCCGCGACCGCGCCGCAGATGAGATCAGTGACCTGACGGCTCATTTTGATCAGATGGCCATGACCCTGGAACAGACCATGCGGGCGAATCGCGAGCTTGCGGCTCGCGTTGAACGCAACCGCATCGCCCGCGATCTGCATGACACGGTGAAGCAGAGAACGTTTGTATTGGGCATCAGACTCGCCGAGCTCGATCTGCGGCTCAGGCAAGCTCGTGAAGCATCGATACAACCCTTGATCAGTGATGCGCGGCTGCTGCTGGACCACATCCAGGACGATCTTTCACGCCTGTTGCAGGAGCAGCCCGGAAGCGGAGGTTTTACCGATCTGCACGCGGAAATCGAGCGCTGTGTGGCCGGCCTGCTCGGAGACGGGGTTCGCTTCGCCATCGAGTTGCCGCAGTTGATAGAGAAGAAAATCATGGCCCATCCGCGGGTCGCTGCAGAAATCCTCGCCATCACGCTGGAAAGTGCGGCGAATGCCGGTCGCCACAGCAACTGCTCCGTGTTTGCGCTGCGGGTAGTGGAAGAAGGGGCAATACACTGGCACATCGAAGACAATGGCAAAGGTTTTGATGCAAGTCGGCGTTACCCGGGCATGGGATTGGGCAACTTGCGCTGGCGCGCCGAATCACTTCCCGGAGGAGTACTGCAGATTCACTCCGATGCCGCGGGGACACGGATCGATGTAGCGTTTGTGCTGGCTGAAAGGGATACGGAATGATCCGGATCGTCGTGGTGGATGATCATTCGGTGGTACGGGAGGGGATCTGTGGCCTGCTGCGTACTGACCCCCGCTTCAGCGTGATTGCTGAAGCCGGTGACGGCGCTGCCGCGGTCGCGCTGTGCAGTACGCATCAGCCTGATCTCGTGCTGCTGGATCTGATCATGCAGGGAATGGACGGGATCGAGGCAACCCGCAGAATCCGCAGCAGTTGTCCGCATAGCCACGTCATGGTCCTTACCTCGACCGAGGACGAGAACCTGATCCTGCAGGCGATCGAGGCGGGGGCGCAGTCGTTTCTGCTGAAATCGGTACGTGGGGAATATCTGCTGGATGCCGTTGCCCGTGCGGCGGCGGGAGATGCCGTGCTACATCCGGGCATAGCCCAGCAGATACTGCGCTATACCAGCCTGCGCGCCAGACCGCCGCGGAATCCGTTTGCTGCACTGACGGAACGCGAGCTGGAAGTTCTGCGCTGTCTTGCAAGTGGTGGCAGCAATGCAAAGATTGCTGCCACCCTCGGGATAGCCGAGAAGACAGTCCGCGCGCACCTGAGCCAGGTCATGTCCAAGCTGCAGCTGGCAGACCGTACCGAGGCCGTCGCTTATGCCTGGCGTGAGGGGCTGATGCGGTCGCAGTGACGTTTCATTGGCCCGACAGTGCCAGCTGCTGCGCGCGCAAAACCGCGTTCAGCCGTCCCAGGTCGAAGTCGGTGGACCGATAGACCGGGTACTCGACCGTGGGAGGAATGCCGCTGACTTCGTATGACCGGCCATGCGGATCGCGGTAAATCTCGCTGCTGGTACCGAACAGCCAGCCATTGGGCAGCCCCTTGAGCAGAACGTCTGACAAGGCCCCTTGCGTCGCACTGCCCACATGGCGCACCTGGGGAAAGTTGCGCATGGACAGAGCGAGTACCTCGCCGGCGCTTACCGTCATGTCCGAGGTCAGCAGCAGCACAGGCCTGGTGTAGCGCCGTGCCGCGGCTGGCTTGATGGTGAATGTCTGCTCCGGGGTAGGTCGGGGTGAGTGTGCCTTTTTTGAATAAGCAACAACTGCCACATCCGTGAAGCGCGCGGCGATGTCGTTGGCTACCTGGTCCCAGCCGCCGAGGTTGTTGGACACGTCCAGAATGATGGCGCGCGTACCCGCCAGATCACTCAGCGCGTGGTCGAGTGTGGATGCGAGCAGTTCCCTGTCCCGGGACAGCGAAGCCCCTTCTTCGAATTCACTCATCTGCTCGACCGCAAGATAGCCCACCTCGCCGGGCAACTTGCCCCAGATGACGTTGCCATTGAGCGCGCGCCGGCGACTGACGGTTTCCAGCGTGTCGAACACCATTTCCTGCTGTTGTGCGCGCCATGCCAGCAGGTACTCGAAAAAGTCGCCGCTCCCGGACTGCTGTGCAAACTCTTCGCGCAGCCGCGCAAAGGTAAACTTCGATTCGCCGGCAATCTCAAAGTCGGCTCCGCCAGCGTTGCCGCGCAGTGTGGTATGCGCGTCCTGGAGGCCGTCCAGCAGTTGCTCCATGACGGCCTTGAGTTCCGCATCACCGTGAGCGGCCTGCGCCTGCGGTCTCAGTCGTGTGATCCGTTCATTCCAGTTCACGCCACGCGCGGAAGCGAAGGGGTAATAGTCCTGCAGCGTGGCGGCAACTGCCTCGAAAGCAAACAGCGGCGAGGTATCCGGCGCTCGCAGACAGGCCGCTGGTATGAACGGCATCCACTGCGCCGGATACTGCGTGCCATCCGGCGTCATCGCAAAGTTCACACTGAGGGGGCGACGCGGGAATGCGTAGTAGGCGGTAACCGTGCTTCTGGCGGGGTCTCCGGACAGCAGCGGATCACGCCAGCACAGGTCACCAGCGTAGTTGTACAGCGTGGCGGAATTCGCGGTCAGCCGCAGCAGGCGGCCGTAACCGGAGAGATTCCAGGCATTACGTAGCGTCCTGAGGTATACCCCGCCGGGTTGCGACTCGCGAAAACGCTGGGGATCGACGAGCTGCGGAGAGCTGTGTGCCGATGTTGCGCTGACGCACAACAGGGCCAGAACACAGGCCAACTGTCTTGAGATACGGGACATGCGGAAGATCATGGGCAAGCATCGGAATATCGCCAAGCGCGACGGTCGATAAGCTAGATGCGGCCAGTGCCCCGCGCATGCTGCATTTGCCCCGGCTCGGCTAGGTCAAATGTCCTAGTGTGCATGGCACCCTGTCGGCGGCGATGGCGGTCGTCCGGCTTGCAGGCGGCCGGACGGCAGGCCGGTGGCAAGGCCTGCCTACGGCCCGATCCTGGTCAATTCCGACCGTAGAAGGGCGGCCTGCTCATCCAGTCGCACCCGCGCCGCTTTCAGGCCGAAGAAGCCGAACACGCGAGATATCAAGCCTGCAATCAGGCGCAGACTGTCACCAGGACGGCGCGGAATGCAATGCAGATGCAGGTGCGGCACGTGCTGGTTGGCCGCACTGCCGTCATTGAGCAGCAGGTTCGCGCCGCCGGCTGCAAATCCGGCCTGCTGCTGCGCCTGCAGCAGACGGGCGGCCAGCGCCAGCAGTTGGTCGCGCTGGTTGTCGCCGAGGTCGGCGAGATGTGCCAGATGTTGTTGTGGGATGATCAGAACGTGGCCCTTGCGCAAGGGGTGGATGTCCATCAGCGCCAGCCAGTCTGCGTCGCGGTAGACGATGCTGGCGGGAAGTTTCCCCGCGGCGATGGCGCAGAACGGACAGCTGCTTGCCGAATTTTCTGACTTTTCTTCCATAAATGTTTTTTAACTAGCAAAAATTCGACTCTGGCCCAGCCGCGTTGTCAGCCTGCCGCGACGACCTGCATTTCCGGCGCCCGTGTGCTGGCGTGCAGCGGCCGGGTAGCGTCCGGTTGCTGCAGCAGTTCGCTCAGTCGCTGTGCTAGCTGGCCATAGTCAGTCTTGCCGTTGCTATTCAGCGGAAGTGCCGGCACCGCATGAATAGCACCGGGCACCATGTACGCAGGCAGGCGTTCGCGGCAACAGGCCAGCAGCGTGCCGGCAGACTGTGGCGGATCCACGACGAACGCAGCAAGCCCGGGAATCGTTCCACAGGGCAGCGGCGGCAGCGCCAATACAGCCACTTCGGTGGTGGCGCAGATCTGGCGCAGATGTGCCTCGACGTCCTGCAGCTCTATACGGTAGCCACGAACCTTGACCTGCCGGTCAACGCGACCGCGGAAATGGGCAATTCCTGTCTCGTCCAGCAGTGCGAGGTCGCCACTGCGGTACCAGCGCGTGGAACGATAGGGCGGCACATCTCGTGTCACAAAACGCCGCGCGGTTTGCGCGGGGTCATTCCAGTAGCCCAGCGCCAGCTGGCTGCCGCCAAGATAGAGTTCCCCCGCCTGGCCTGGTGCTGCGGGGACGCCGTTTTCATCGAGCACGGCTATTTCCATCGACGGAAAGGCCTGGCCGATAGGGACGACAGCACCGGTCTCGGCGGCCGACATCCGCCATGCGGTGCAGGCGATGGTTGCTTCCGTCGGTCCGTACAGGTTCTCGCAACGTGCCTGTGGTGCCGCCTGCATCCACTGCAGTGCAAGCGCCACCGGTAGCGCCTCTCCGCAAAACAGTGCCAGGCGCAATGAGGGAACGCAGTTCGGCGTCAGCTGGCGGTAGCGCACCAGCGTGGCCAGCAGCGACGGAACGGAGAACCAGACCGTGATCTCGTGCCGCCGCACGAAATCCAGCGGCAGGAACAGCTCCTTCTTGGGAATGCTGTAGAGACAGGCACCCGCTGCCCAGGTCACGAACATGTCATGCAGCGACAGATCGAAAGTCGGCTCGAAGAACTGGCTGCAACGTTGTTCCGGATCAAGCTCCGGGTAACGCTGCAACACGCTGCTCACATAGTCGTCCAGGGCGCCGTGCCCAATCATCACGCCCTTGGGCAGTCCGGTGCTGCCGGAGGTGTACAGCAGATAGGCGATGTCGGCGGTGGCCAGGGGCTGCGGCAGCACGCTGACGGAGCCTGGCCGCAGCTGCTGCCAAAGTCCATCGAGCGACGCGTGCCCTGCAGGAAGGCCGTCACTGTTGCCCTCGTGTTCGGGTCTCACCACGGTCAGTGGCGTGTCCAGGTGCGACAGCAGTGCCTGCAGGCTGGATTCAACAGTCGGATCGGCAAGCAGCAGTTCGGCCTGCGCGTTCGTCAGAATGGCCTGCATCCGCTCTACCGGAAAACTGGCGCCCAGCGGGATATAGGTCTTGCCGGCGAGCAAACAGGCCAGTGGCGCACAGTAGGCGGTGAGGCTGCGTTCTCCGAGCACGGCGCAGCGCGCACCTGGCAGGTCATGCAGCAGTTGCGCAAGCGCCGAAACGTACTGCGCGAGCTCCGCATAGCTGTAAGGATGCTCGTTCAGCCACAGCGCTGGTCTGGCTGAATGGATAGCCGCACTTTCCAAAAATCTGCTGGCCGCGTTGATCACAGGCAATTCCTATTCGCAAAACAATGCGTCGACTCAAGTTGGCGCCGGGCCGGCGTCGAACGCCGGCCCGGGACGGCGGCCGTCAGACCTCGTCGACAGCTTCCGGGCTTTCCTGCAGTGAAAATGCGCGCACCAGATCGGCGACACGAGCGTCGTAGTAATGGCCGAAATGATCACCTTCCGGATCCAGATGCAGCGTGCCCTGGGCCAGCCCACGGCACAGCGCCCGACCGATGTCCGCATGGGTCACGACGTCGTTCTCCCCGACATAGACCAGCACCGGCCGCTGCACATCGCCGGTCCAGGCATCTTCGCGCTCGGAAAACAGGGCATGCATCATGTGCGCGTAGCGGAACAGGGATTCCGGGGTCCTGAACGGCAGGCTGGTCATGTACAGCAGGTAAGGATCGGTGCTGGTCAGGATATTGCTGAGCAGCTGGCGATCGCCGGCATCGGCGCCTGCGGCGCCGAAAATGAGTTCGACGTATTTTTCCGCCATGCGGTAGTTGCCGGCGATTTTCGCGAACAACGAACGTATGCCGGCCTCGAACCGGGTGACGCGAACCTGCTCGGAAGGGGCGATGGACACACCGGGATTGAGCAAGATCCCGCGGCGCAGCAGTTGCGGAAACTCGGCCATGGTGCGCAGCACGACCTGCGCTCCGCTGCTCCAGCCCAGTGCTGTTGCCGCCTCAATTTTCAGGGTATTCGCAATGTCGGCGAGATCCCGCGCGTGAACCAGCGAATCACAATGCAGCGGGTCAAATGGGTGAGCCAGGCTTGGAACCCAGCGCGTTTCCCAGGTGATGATGTGGAAGTGAGTGCTCAAGCGCTGGGCCAGCGGCCAGTAGAACTCCGCCGGCATGCCGTAGGCGTTGACGAGCAGCAGCGCCGGAAGCTGCGGATCTCCACAGTAGAGCACCTTGAGCGGAGTTCCATCACGCGCCGTAACCGTCTGGCTCTGGAAGCCGACACCACCGGCCTCTTCGATGCGCAGTTCATGCAAAAACGAGGAAAGGTACAGGTCAAAGTCGGACCAGTTCAGTGCCGGCTGTGGTGCGGCGCTGCGCTGGAAGCGCTTATCGGAATGGTAGTAGCCGGCGTAGAACCGGGTGCGTGTGTCGAACAGATCCTGCAGCGGGCTAGGCTCGCCTTCGCGTGACGGCACCATTTGCACGCGATTGGCGCCGGTCTTGCTGTCGATCAGGGCGATGATCTGCTTGACGTTGAAACGGCTTGGATTGCACAGATGGAAAAAGCGCTGATCGCCAAAGCCATTCACCGACAGCGACAGCATGTCGTATACGCATTCATCGACCGGCGTGAGGTTCACCGTAGCAGCGTCTTCGCCGATGATCTGCAGCGGATGTTCCAGCCGGCTCAGCGTGTCGCGCAGGCGGAATATTTCCTTGGTCAGTCCGTACACGCCGAACCGTGTGGTTCCGCTGTGATGGCTCGCCCGCGGCCCCATGACCACGCTGGGACGCAGCACGCGGTAGCTGAGCCCGCGCTCACTGCACCAGTCCACGACCAGATTTTCTGCGTGGTTCTTGCTCTCTTCGTAGGCGTTATTGAATTTGCGTTCGGGCAGGTGGCGTTCTTCCGCGATGTCGCCGTGGGCGGCGCCGACGCTGTAGGCGGTCGAGATATGGATGAACTCGGCGCTGCTGGCTGGTGCGCAAACCGTTTCAAACAGCGCCAGCATCTGCTGCGTGCCGCCTATGTTGTGGGAGAAAATTTCGCTGCGGTGGCGATCCTCGAACTTCAGGCTGGCAGCGCAGTGCCAGAATTCGGCGATATTTTCCTTGCGCAGTGTGTCGATAGTGTCCGCATCGACGCCGCAGTTGGCGACGGTGATGTCGCCGGTGATGACGACCAGCTTCTTGTCCAGATCGGACTCCGGCAGCAGTGTGCCGTAAGAATCGGCGCACTCGGCCAGATGTGCATAAAGCCTCTGACGCGCCTGGATGAGGCAGTCGCCACGCACTAGGGCGAAAACGCGGCCTGGCCAGGTGATGCGTTTGAGCAGGAAATGTCCACCAAGGAAACCGGTGGCGCCGCTGATAAAAATGGATTTTTCGCTGCCAGGTGTCTGCTGTTGCAATGCATTGCTGTCACGTACTTCAAGGCGATTCATGCGTGTTCCCTGTGGTGCGACGGATGGCTGTCACGTCGCGTTGGGCAAAAGTGATTGGGCTGCGGAGCAGGCTCAGGTCATGGCAGCGAACCGCCGCTCAGACAGGTACGGCGTCTGCCAGAAAATTTTCCCAGACCCGGCGCAAGGTCGCTGTGCGCGCCACGAGATCATTGGCGAACGGGATCTCGCGCCCGATCAGCTCCTCGATGATAAGGATGTATTCAACGAAGTTGATTGAATCGATAAGCTTGTTTTCAAAGAGGTCCAGACTGTCGTCTATGCTGCTCAGGTGTGGATGCCGTTGCAGCAGCCACTGGCGCAGCGTGTCCATTCCAGGGTCGGCTAGGTTCATTGCGGATTGGCGGTCAGGTGAATGCCGAGGTCGGCGAAAAAGCGCAGAGGACGTTTCAGGAAGCTCTCCTCGTGCAGCTTGCGTCGGGCGCCGTCATTGAGCAGCTCACGACGCATCGCCACGCCGCTGCTGATTCCCGAGTCGCGATACATCGCGGGCTGGTAGAGCGCTTCGACTGAAATTTGGACATAACGTTGAAGGTGGGCTATCGCCCGATCTCTCTGCTCTGCGCTGCTGCTCGCAAAGGCGAGTTCCTTGGTCTGCGCCAGCAGGGCGCGGCCGAAGGTGATATGGCGCGCTTCGTCAGCATGGTGAATCTGGTGGATCTGGCGAACGAACGGATCCATGCGTTCATCCGAAGCCGCGGCGACGTTGAAGTAGGCGCCTATCTCTTCAAAGATACCGATCCTCGCGAACAGCAGGAAATACTCCATTTCAGGGCTATAGGTTTCCTCTGCTATGGCCATCTTCTTGCTGGAGTAGATCTTGCCGCCATAACGCCGGCAGAACTCGCCGAAGAACCACATGTGCTTGTTTTCTTCGTCGATGAAATGATGCAGGTAGTTTTCCAGTCCCGGCACTTCTGGCTGATACAGGCGGGAGGAGAGGCGGCTGACGAGCTCGCGTTCACCTTCGACGTTCAGGCTGAACAGGTTGATGCACTCCCATTTGGAGAGCAGCTTTTTCTGCTCCAGCGACATTTCCTGTTCATACCGCGTGCCATGGACGCTAAGCAGTTCGGGCGGCAGCCACCAGGCCTCTGTGTCGATCTTGTCGGGCCAGGAAATTTCGCCAAACGTGTGCCGCACGCGCTCCCGGGACAGTGATGTTAGTTTGTTTACTCTAGAGACAAAATCGTCGTTCTCTGTTACGAGCGTTAGTTTGGAAAAAGAGTTCATGTAAACGATGAGTATTTATATTTTCTTGAATATTTCTTTTTCTAACACCAGTGGTGCGATGGTTGCAATAGCTTTTCCGGCCGTTCAGATCAGTGGCAAACGGTCAAGGAAATGCAGTGCATCGGTGCAGGCAGTCGCAGCGGGCATGGTCCTTAAGTGGTTGAAACGTTTTAATCGGCAGGCTGCGAAGCTGTTTTAGCGGCAAGTTCGGCGAACGTGATTTTTTCGCGATTGTTTGAGCGCTGCACTCCGGCGCCTGCGTCGCATTGGCGGGTTCGAGTGCAGCGCCTCAGGTCAGCAGTGAGGGCAACATGACGGGTGGACTGGGTGCGAACCCACGAGGCAATGCTCGGGCTGGGGCTGTTGTGGCCGTCAGGCCAGGGTCAGCGCGGGCAGCGGCTTAGCGCGGGCGCAGTTGGCAGAAGGCGCTTACTACTGGCAGGGTTACCGCTGCTGTGGATTCACCGTCTCATTCTGGGCCAGTAGATCAAGCACGGCCCCGACCTTGGCCAGGTGTGCATGTCCCCAATACCCTCGCTGTGGCAGCTCACCGCCGTACCAACCGCCAGGAAAGGTCGCGTCGAGGCGGGCAATGGTCTGGCCGTTGCCATAGAAATTCAGCTCCTGCGGCGAGATCACCAGCAGGTTTTCGTAGCCCGGCCCGCCTAGCGTTGCGTCGAGGCGGTCGGTGACGGTGGCAGCGCGGCCATGTGGCAAGCGCACCACCAATACGCCGGAGCAGAGCCGCTCCCGCGCGGCGACGGCCAATTCCGCGGCGCGCTCGTGCGATTCCTCGATACCCTGAGCGGCGCGGTCAGCGGCCCGAATAGCCTGCATTTCGCTGAGGCTTGCCCCCAGTGCCTGCATGGCATGTACATGGCCGCGATCGTTGGCGGCGATCAAAGCGAGCCGGCGCGTCCATGCGCTGGCGGGCAATTGCAGGCGCGCAAACACCTGCTCCAGCGAGGTCGGTGCGCTGATGCCGGCGGCGGCACCGTGATGATCGATCAGCACGACACGATCAACAGGGATATCGGGCAGATCCCAGGCCAGTTCCACCAGTACCGGTTGCTGGCCAGCGGCCAGGCACGTGCGCAAGGGTTGGGCGTAGTCCGAGGCCCGGGCACCCCAGGCCAGGCCATGGTCGGCATAACGGCCGGGGGCGTGGACGGCAAGGAGCTCGGCGATCGCGCGCATTTCCAGATCGCGGCCGCCGAGGAAATAGAAATCGGTGCTGGTCATGCCGCGAGTGTGGCATGAGCACCGATGTTGCAGGGGCGCGCGGTACTACCGGGACTGCTTGCCAGGTGGCCAACGTTTCAGCGTGGGCAATGGCTTGCCGGGTTCGACCTTCTTGAGCCATTGCGGCTTCTTGCTCTCGTCATTGCCCTTGTTTTCGTTCTTGTCGTTTTCCGCATTCCAGGCGAAAAGCTCGGTTTCCTCCCCAGAGCATCAGCTCGCCCCGCAGCAGTTTCATGGCGGATTTATGTGCGCGAGGCCCGCCCGCGCCAGGTATCCCAGCTGAACAAGGCCAGACCGAGCCAGATCAGGCTGAAGGTGATCGCCCGGGCACTGCCGAAGTGCTCGCCATAGCAGCTGACCGCGAGCACGATGCCGATGGACGGGCTGATGTATTGCAGGAAGCCTATCGTCGTATACGGCAGGCGCTGCGCACCGGCGGAGAACAGCGCCAGCGGTATCGTGGTAACGATGCCGGCGGCCATCAGCAGCAGATCGAGTGGGCGTGATACATGCGCAAACTGTGCGTGTCCCGTAACCCACAGTTGGACGAAATAGATCAGCGCCAGCGGCGTCACGAGCAGGGTCTCGGCACCGAGTCCGTTCAACGCATCCAGCGGCACCCGTTTGCGTAGCAGGCCATAGAACCCGAAGCTGAAGGCAAGTACCAGCGAGATCCACGGCAGCCGGCCAAATTCGACGACCTGGTACGCGACACCAAGTGCTGCGAGTGCAACGGCTGTCAGCTGCAGAGGCCGCAGGCGCTCGCCCAGAAACAGCACCGCCAGCAGTACATTGATCAGCGGATTGATGTAGTAGCCAAGGCTGGCATCGAGCATGCGCCCGTTGTTGACGGCGTAGACGAAGACCAGCCAGTTGCCGCTGATCAGCAAGGCTGTCAGCGCCAGCGTGGCGAGTACCCGCGGCTGCTCGCGGAAATAACGCCAGCCGACGAAGCGGCGCGTAATACCCAGCACCAACACCATCAGCAGGCCGGACCAGATGATACGGTGCACGATGATTTCCGCAGGAGGTACCTGCTGGATCAGCTTGAAATAGGCGGGTGCTATGCCCCAGAGCACAAAGGCCGCGAGCGCGTAGATCAGGCCGCGGCGGTAGACGGGATCCACGGGAATTCCAGATTCAGGGAAGCCTGGCAGTGTAGCTCCGGGTGTCTGTGCCGCGGAAATTATTTCGCTGCCTGCCGCAGTCGCGGAGGTCAGGCGGCCACTACTTGCCGAAGCCGTCGCCAAAAATCAGATCAATCAGTACAAGACGATACAGCGACGCGGTACCGACACCGTAAGTCCCCAGGTAGAGCTGGCCATCGGCACCAATACCAAAGCCCGTTGGCGGCTTGGGGGACTGACCCAGCGGCAGGCTGGTCCAGCTGAGTTCATCACTGCTGGCGGCGGCATAGACCGTGTTGCTGCAGAAATCAGCATAAACGTAGCGGCCTTCGAGGCTGGCATGGAATGCGTTGCGCAGGCGCAGGCCACCGACGACGGCGCAGCCCTGGTTATGGTCGTACTCGATGGCCGGTAGCCACAGACCCGTGGTATCACAGCCGGGGTTCGGATAGCAGTGTGCCCCCTCCATGCGGTTCCAACCGAAATTCACGCCGTTTGCCGTGCCCGCCGGCACGTGATTGATTTCCTCCCAGAGTGACTGTCCGACATCGGCCAGCCATAGATCTCCATTGGCTGCATCGAAACTGAAGCGATACGGGTTGCGCAGGCCCAACGCCCAGATTTCTGGACGGGCGCCGACCGTGCCCACGAACGGATTGTCGGCAGGAATGCCATAGGCTTGCCCGACTGGAATATTGTTTACATCTATCCTAAGTATCTTTCCATACAATTCAGTAAGTGATTGTGGATCGTGCACCGGAGTGAACGGCGGCCCGCCGTCACCGCAGCCGATATAGAGATAGCCGTCGGGGCCGAAGCGCACTTCGTTGCAGTTGTGCGTGGGATGCGGCTGGCTCAGGCTCAGCAGTTCGATTTCCGATGCGGGATCAGCCGCCAGCAGTGGCCCCGGCAGCAGGCGGAAACGCGCAATGCGCGAAGACTGGTCCAGTCGGATGTAGTGCACATAGATATAGGGATTGGCCGGAAACGCCGGCGACAGGGCAACGCCGGTCAGTCCCTGCTCAAAGCCACTGGACCGCGTGCGATCGGTAATGTCCAGAAACGGCGCAGCACGCAGCACGCCGTATTCGATCAGGCGAATACGGCCCGGTTGTTCGGCGACGAAAAGGTTGCCGGGGTAGAACGGTGTTGACGCAATGGTGGTTAGCCGGTCCAGATTGCTGGCGACTGGCTCGAAGGTGAAGACTTCGGCATGTGTGGCTACTGCGGCCAAGGTCGCGCACAGTCCGTAGACACTGATCCTGATGCTTCCCATCGCGCCCCCTGTGGCCTGCCGGTCTGGGGGCGATGCTAGCGGCAGCGCGTTGGCATGCCTACCGTAGCGCGGTGCCTGAGGCGAATGCGGGGGCTGTCAGGTTGGTACTGCCCGGGTTTGCTCATTGTCTCGCCCAGGGTTTGCGTGGCTGCGGTGATGGCCTTTCACGGCAATGCTGATATGCGCTCATCCCTGATGTCTGGCGTAGCAGCCTTGTTACCGCCTGAATTCGGCGGAGGTCCCCTTCATTGGAACAACTTGCCGCCTTGATTGCAGGTGGCGCGTCCTTGCGCCTGGAGCGCACCAGTTTCGTCCGCGAGTGCGTTTTTTATGGCGCCGTGACCTCGAACCCGCCGTGGAAGATTGCATCTTCCCGCACGTACACACGCCACAGCTCGCGGCCGTGGCTGCCGTCATCGGCGACGAGATAGGCTGAACCGCGCGTCGTGCCCAGCAACCTTGCCCCGGATGGCGATGGCCCCGGAAAAATGTCGTGCGTTTCGATGAACTTCCCTTCCGCGTCGACGATACAGAGCTCGTCACCAGTCGCTGGGCTGGTGCAGCGAAAGGCGACGGTATTCGCATCCAGCGCGACAGGCCGACCGTTGATCGGCTGTATCTGGGCGGGCAGTGCTATCGGCCTCGTGCCGGCGACGGTGCCGTCGGAAACGTGGTAGGTCGCTGCGGAGCTCGTGCTCGTCACGTAGTGAACATAGTCGCCGGTGGTCGCCAGTCCGACGCGGCTATTGGCCGCGCTGGTAGCCAATGGCCTGGTTCCACCCGGCGTGCCATCACTGAACCAGAGCTCTGCGTCACCGGCTTCGGGAATCCAGGCGACGCCGTTGCGCAGCGGTTTCATTTCACCTCGCGGCACCGTCTGCAGGGAGGCGATTTGCTGTGTGCCGCTGCGGGTGCCGTCGGTTGCATACAGCCCGCAAAGAAAAGCCTCCGTACAGGCGATGAACCAAATTCGACCGGCATGCAAGGTAGCCGGCACGGGGGCTACAGTGGGGTAGGCACCTATGTTCAGATCGTCGGCGATGCGGAACGTGCCTGGCACGGTGCCGTCGCTGCGCCAGATGCCATGTGCACCAAAATTGCTACGGCTGTAACCGGCGAGTATGACGGCATCCCCCTGGGTTCCGAGGGCGCGAGCATAGCCACGAAATATGACAGATCCCTGATTCTGTCCCGGAGGAATGGCGCAGTGATTGGTAAAGCCGGTGTCGGCGCAGTCAAACAGCAGGCCATCGACGGGAATCTCCTGCATCAGCTCGACTGAGGCGTAACTGGTCCAGATCGGGCTGCTGAGATTCAAGTCCGCACTGGCGCGCACAAGGTCGTTGCCCGATGACGGAGGTGGGCGGTCAAGCGATAAAACAACCCCGTGAGTCCGTGCGGCGATGCCCCTGACGTAACTGTTAGTCGGAATACCGAATGTGCCTGCCGAACTGCCATCCGTGCGCCACAGTTCGCTGTTGGTATCGGTATGACGCACAAAGAAGAGCAAGTCGCCGACAGCCGCTGACAGCATTCCGCCGATATCAAAGTATTCATCGAATCCGCTGCCCGAGGTATCAATGTCCTTGACCAATTCCACGTGGACCGGCGTTGCCCACGATGTGGCCGACAGGGCAAGCAACAGTGCACCTGCAGCGTTGTGCAGCAAGGGGATTCCGGACTTCCGTAACGTCTCCTGCACAGGGGTTGCCGTAGGCCGGCGGGGTGATTTCATGCAATGGCTCTCCATGGCGTCGTGGGCCGCGCTGTTGACGCGGCAGGGTTTGGTGCGTGTGCATTCATTGCACGGGCACCGGCAAGGACGCATACGGAGGTCGGTGCAAACGATGATCAGCACGAAGGCGGCTCTGCCTTTGCAGCGCGTGCGTTGCAGCGAGCAGTGAGCAAAGTTGCACAGGTCTTCCGCGCTCATTGCTACAGAAGTGCAGGTTCTGCCTCGACGGACAGGGGCATGTCTGTGCTCTGGCCTGCGATGCAGCCCAATCAGCAACAGCCAGGCACGGAGTTCTCTGGATGTCGCAGCGGCAGTTCAATTGTCGCCGCGAACGGTCTAGCCTCTTGTTCCCGCAGCCTGATGGAGGCTTGCCGGTGCTTGATCGGCATCGAGTGCCAGCGGAAGGTTAGGGTTGGCAACAAGTTCAATAGGGCATGGCACGATGCGCCCGCCTGCAGCTGCGCCGCCTGAGTGATACAAGCCGCAGTTGCTGCCGTTGGCGATGACACATGCCGTGAACGGCAGCTCGCTTCCCACGACGGATGCGGGGCGGCCTGTGTCCAACTCTGCTATCGGTACATTCGGGGCCGCGATGAACGCTGACGCCCAGCTGAAGCTGGACAGACCAGACTTCAGCTGGGCTGGCGACGTGCTCGCACCATGGCGGCGTGTGCCGGCCTAGACTGCAATTCTCCTGCTGGCGGCGCATCCCGGCGTCGGAGCGGATCGATGGCCGCCTTCGCTCAATACAGCAGTACGCTGCCCTTGAGGGGGTTGACGCTGAACCGGTAGCGGCCGTCGCCCAGATCAGTTACAGGGACAGTGCGGTCTGCTTGCACTGCGGCGAACGGGCGCAGCGCACCGCTGATTTCCAGCGTCAGCGCCGTGGCATAGCGCGAGCATTCCGCGGACGCATTCTCGAACGCGATCAGCGTCCCGCGGGCGACCGGTTGTGCGGGTCGCGGCTGGCAGGTGTTGCGTGCAAAGCGGTAGCGCAGTACTTCGGAGATAGTCCCTACCCAGAGCTGATTCTGATCGGTCAGGGCCTTGACCCGGTCGAGATGCCGCTGGTAGTCCGCCAGCGGCACCGATTCGTAATACATATCCTCTACCGAGTGGAATACACGCAGACTCCAGCCGCCCTGTGCGAGGGTTGCGTCGAGCAGGTTGTCCAGTGATGCGGGATTGCCCGGGCCTTGGTCAGCCCGCGCATAAACCTGGAAACGGATGCGGAACGGATCGGGAAAATCCGCCGCATTGACCCCGCTGGCCTGCCAGTAGTTGGGTGCGCGTGTGCCCAGGAATTGCGGCATGTCGCGCAGGTACTGCAGCTGCTCGTCACTTGCCGCGTCAAAGGGGAAACCAAAGAAACTCACCGGGTAGCCGTCCAGCATGTCAGCGATCTTTTGCGTGGACTGGCGGATTTCCAGCGCGTTCCCACCCCAGGGCGTGCTGGCCCATGGGGCGTTCAGCGGGTGGCCGTGGTCCCAGGAATGATTGAACACCTCGTGCCCGCGGGTGATGAAGTCGCGCAGGTTTGGCCAATGGGTAGACCAGGCTGGGTCACCGCAATAGCCCGCGATGACGCCGAAGGCGCCGACCAGGCCGCGTGCTGCCAGTTCACCTTCGCCCAGCAGCAGGCCATTGTCGTTGGCCCAGGCGCAGTAGTCGTCGAAGACGATGCTATAGGCAGCCGAGGCGCCGTATTTCCAGGGCGTGGGGCTGGCCTGGGCAGATTGCAACGACGGTGTTGCGACCAGCGTCCACGCAGGGGAGTTGTTCGGCGCATTGCCTCGCGTCCAATAGTTGGCGCGATAGATCCGGCCTTGGTAGCCGGCATAGTGGCCGGCGAGATAGACCGTTGCCGCGTCCCAGACCGCCGGCATCGAAATCGCCGGCAGCTGCGGTACCTCGATACGATACAGGGCGCTGCTGCTGCAGCGGCCGTCGCGGCACAGCTGTGCCTGGAGCTGGTTGTTTCCCGGCAGCAGGTGTGTGCGACAGTCGCCGGACTGGGCCGCTTCGGGCGGTGAAGCCGGCGCTGCCGGTCCTTCACACACCACGGAGCCGTTGTGCAGCAGCCGCCAATGGTTGCCGGGTGCTCCCCACCACTTGGTCCAGCGCACCTGGACCGCATCGCCCGAAATCGGTGCAACAGCCTCGACATACTGGATAACCGGTTCGCCGGGGGGCGGCGTTGCAGCGGTGGTGGGTTGTGCGGCCAGCAGTATCGCCAATGCGCAGTAAAAGTGGAAAAAGTTCTTTTCCATCGAGAGTCCTCGCGGCGGATGGGGTAGCGCGTGCGAGCGCGGCAGCGAAGAGGCGCTGCGACAGTTGACTATCGCAGCGCGTTGCCACGCGAGTTAGATAAAGCAGCGGAGGACTATATAGCAGCCGTTGCGCAACGCGAGCTGATAAGTTAAATGATTTGTTGCTATGTGGAGAATTATCACAAACGGGCATGTCGCGAAAAGTTATTAGCGACATGCGTTCCCGGGCGCGGGCTGCGCGAAGAGGCGTCAATCAGGGGTTTTTTCGCGGAGGGTGGTTCGGCGCTGCAGCGCATCGTTTGCACCTGAGGTCATCAACCGTCAGCGCTGCGCGATGGGGGTACACAATTTTAGCTGTGCTGGTTCGCTGCCGGTGATGGCGCGGGCTTCGTCGGTCTTGCACTCGGTTCTCGGAGCGCCGGCAATGCTGGGGGTGAAACAGAATGGAACCAGTACCCAGGGTTCTACGGCGACTCCGGCGACAACCTCGGTCTCGAAGCGCCACCTGGCAAGCGCCTTGATCGCGTTGTGCTGCAGTGATTCCGGTGCGCTCGCCCGCTCTACCGTGATTTCGCTGCAGCGCCCGTTTGCCAGGACTTTACAGCGCAGCAGCACACTGCCCTGGAGGCCCCTGTCTGCCGCGGCCAATGAGTAGTGGCGCGGCCACCGACAGAGGCGCAACACCAGCGCTGACGTCGGCAATATCGAGGGTCTGCTCTTCGATGCGGGCTTTCAGGTCGATCGTGATCGTTGTCTGCGCCGCTACCGGCCGGCCGTTTGCCGTGGCGGGATCGAATTGCCACGACTGTATACGTTCACGAAGGATAGCCTGCAGGGTCTGACCTGTTCCGTCACGGAAGCGGACAGACTGGATTCTGCCCTGTGCATCAACATCGACCCGGGCATAGACACGTGCCGTACCCGGTGGCAGGTGCAACAGCCCGGCCGGTGCCAGCGCAGCGGCAAGCCAGATCAGCAGGGAATTCATCGAATGTCTTGCTCCACGCAGAGGCGGCGCGTCGGAGGGGGCGCCGCCTCAGTTGGCATCGCCGTCTCACACCGTCGCCGGATTCGCCTTGTCCGCATCAATCTTCCATTCCTTGATCGCACGGGCCACATCTTTCGCGTGCATCTTGCCTTCGGCGGCGAGGGCGGCGATTGCGGCCTGGGCGATGTAGTAGCGGTCGACTTCAAAGAAGCGGCGCAGGTTGGCGCGCGTGTCGCTGCGGCCGAAGCCATCGGTGCCGAGCACGGTGTAGCGCATGCCGTCGGGCAGGAAGGCGCGGATCGAATCGGCGTGCTGACGCACATAGTCGGTCGCGGCGATGGCCGGGCCGGCGCGACCGTCCAGGCATTGCGTCACGTAGGCCTTGCGCGGCTTGCCCTCCGGGTGCAGGCGGTTCCAGCGTTCGGCGTCGTGGCCGTCGCGGCGCAGCTCGGTGAAACTCGGGCAGCTCCAGATATCGCTGCTGACGCCGAATTCCTTTTCCAGCAGTTCTGCCGCGGCAATGACTTCGCGCAGGATGGTGCCGGAGCCCAGCAACTGCACGTGGGGTGCGTTCTTCTTTGGCTTGCCGCCGTCCTTGAACAGATACATTCCCTTGATGATTCCCTCCTCGACACCGCTGGGCAGGTCGGGGTGGGGGTAGTTCTCGTTCATTACAGTAATGTAGTAGTACACATCTTCCTGTTCGGTCAGCATGCGGCGGGTGCCGTCCTGCAGGATTACGGCGACTTCGTAGGAGAACGTGGGGTCGTAGGCGCGGCAGTTCGGGATGGAACCGGCCAGCAGATGGCTATGGCCGTCCTCGTGCTGCAGTCCTTCGCCGTTGAGCGTGGTGCGGCCGGCGGTCCCGCCAACCAGAAAACCGCGCGCGCGCATGTCACCGGCGGCCCAGCACAGATCGCCGACGCGCTGCATGCCGAACATCGAATAGAAGATGAACACCGGCAGCATCGGCAGATCGTTCGTGCTGTAGCTCGTCGCCGCGGCGATCCAGCTGCAGGTCGCGCCGGCTTCGGTAATGCCTTCCTGCAGCACCTGGCCGGCCTGGTCCTCGCGGTAATACAGCAGCTGGTCGGAGTCCTGCGGCTTGTACTTCTGTCCAAACGGCGCGTAGATGCCGATCTGGCGGAACATGCCTTCCATGCCGAAGGTGCGCGCCTCGTCGGCGACGATGGGCACGATACGTGGGCCTATGGCCTTGTCGCGCAGCAGCAGGTTGAGACCGCGGACGAAGGCCATGGTGGTGGAGATTTCGCGCTCGCCGCTGCCCTTGGTGATCTGCTCCAGGGCGGCCAGCGTCGGCGCCGGCAGTGAAGCCGACTTCTGCCGGCGCTGCGGCAGCGAGCCGCCGAGTGCGGCGCGGCGTTCCAGCATGTACTTCACTTCAGGCGAGTCCTTGCCCGGGTGGTAATAGGGAACGTCGGCGAGCTTGTCGTCCGGCACCGGAATATTGAAGCGGTCGCGGAACGCTCGGATCGCGTCGTCGTCCATCTTCTTCTGCTGGTGCGTGATGTTCATGGACTCGCCGGCGCCGCCCATGCCATAGCCCTTGACGGTCTTGGCGAGGATTACGGTCGGGCGTCCATTGGCGTTGGTCATGGCCTCGGCATAGGCCGCATAGACCTTGTGCGGATCATGGCCGCCGCGATTGAGGCGCCAGATGTCCTCGTCGGACAGGTTGGCGACCATTTCCCTGAGCTCGGGGTACTTGCCGAAGAAATGTTCGCGCGTATACGCGCCACCGAAGGCCTTGCAGGCCTGGTATTCACCGTCGACGGTTTCCATCATGAGCTTGCGCAGCAAACCCTTGGTGTCGCGCGCCAGCAGCGGATCCCAGTACGAGCCCCAGACCACCTTGATCACATTCCAGCCGGCGCCGCGGAATACACCTTCGAGTTCCTGGATGATCTTGCCGTTGCCGCGCACCGGGCCGTCCAGGCGCTGCAGATTGCAATTGATGACAAAAATCAGGTTGTCCAGATTTTCACGCCCAGCCAGCGAGATTGCGCCCAGCGATTCGGGCTCGTCGGTTTCGCCGTCGCCCATGAAGCACCAGACCTTGCGGTCGGTGACCGGCATCAGGTCGCGGTGCTCCAGGTATTTCCAGAAGCGGGCCTGGTAGATGGCCATGATGGGGCCCAGGCCCATGGACACGGTCGGCGTCTGCCAGAAATCCGGCATCAGCCAGGGATGCGGGTAGGAGGACAGGCCGCCGCCGTCGACTTCCATGCGATAGCGATCGAGCTGCGTTTCCTCGATGCGCCCTTCGAGGAAGGCGCGGGCGTAAATACCCGGTGAGGAGTGGCCCTGCACATAGAGCAAATCGCCCGGATGATTCTCGCTGGGTGCGCGCCAGAAGTGGTTGAAGCCCACGTCGTAAAGCGTGGCCGAGGAAGCGAAGCTGGCGATATGGCCGCCGAGTTCACCGGGCTTGCGGTTGGCACGCACGACCGTGGCGAGTGCGTTCCAGCGGATCAGCGAGCGTATGCGCCATTCCAGCGCGGCATTGCCTGGATTGCGCCGCTCGGCCTGGGGCGGGACGGTGTTGACGTATTCCGTGGTCGGCTGGAACGGCAGGTGGCCGCCGGCGCGTCGCGTCGCGTCGACCATGCGCTCAAGCAGGTAGTGCGCGCGCTCCGGGCCGTCAGCGCCTATCACCGCATTGAGTGCGTCTATCCACTCCTGGGTCTCGGTCGGGTCCAGATCCTGGTTGAGTATGTCCTGCAGCATGTTCATGGGTATCCCTCCACGAACGCCGTGAGCCTGGGGAGGAGTGGCGTTCTTGCTGTTGTCGTTCTGGCTGAGCAGGGTCGCCGGGCGGCGACGCATCGGCCCGAGTTTACCGGCATAAGTGCCTGTGCTGTATGACCAACAGCCGTTTGAACTGCCGCCGCGGACCGATTTAGGCCGGATCGCACGCAAAGGCACCGCCAGGGCTCACGCGACAACGCGCCGGCAAACGCGCAATCTTTATCGGGCAGTGCCTGGGCTGGGTGTTCCTGTCATCCGTTCCTGTCATCCGGGCTGGCCTTGTGGCGTAAGCGGGGTCGGCCGAAGCCAAACCTGGGTCAAGTCCGAAACGTGGAGGCAGCCGTCATGCGCAAGTGGGTGAATCTTCTGTTGCTGCTCGTCAGCGGTGCCGCCGGGGCGGCAGACCTGGTTGTCTACGACGAGGCCTTGCAGAACGGCTTTCAGAACTACTCCTACGGTGGGGGTTCGACCTTCGGCAGCAACGAGCAGGCGCATAGCGGCAGCGTCTCGATACGTTTTGTCGGCGGTGGCGGTGCCAGCGCCTACAACGCGATCTCGTTCTTTGTTGATCCAGACCTGAGCACCAGCCAGTATCCGCTGCTGCGTTTCTGGGTGCACGGCGGAGTCAGCGGCGGCCAGCAGCTTTATCTGTTCCTGCAACGCAATGGGGCTATCGTCGCGCAGGCCGAACTTGACACTTATATTGCCGGTGGCGCGGTGGCTGCCGGTACCTGGCGCGAAGTCGTCGTGCCCCTGACCAGCGGTGCTATGGGGTATTCCGGTGCCTACGACCGTGTCGATGTGCAGAGTGATTCGGACGTCGCGCAGCCGGTTATGTATTTCGATGACGTGGTTCTCGGGCAGGCGATCGTGCCGCCGGCGGATTCCTTGTTCCGCAACGGCTTCGAGAGCGCGGGCCTGCCACCGGCGCCGAACGGACTGGTGCAGGAGCGCGGCGTCAGCGTGCAGGGCCTGCTCAGCGACCGCTTTACCTGGCGCGATAGCGCGGCCCAGCCACGGGTTGCGGTGCTGGCGCACAACGATGGGCAGGTGGGGCCGGGTGGTACACGCGGTGGCGAGCTGCGTGAATTCCGCTATCAGGTCGCGGCGGCCACGCGCGTTGTGGCCGCGTCAGCAAGCGGCGCCAGTGGTTTTGGCTACGTGGTCAGCCATCGCAGCGAGGGAGTCGCCGGCATAGGCGTGGACGATTCGCCGCTGGGCCATGGCTTTACCGGCAACTTCCAGCGCGTCTGGCAGGGCCGCCACCACGCGATCTTCCGCTTCACGCAGAACTATCCGCGCTGGTCGAAGACCACCGCAGCCCTACCCAACGCGCTGTATCAGGTGCCGGTCACGCTGGACTGGCTGTTCGTGACGGGGCGCGACAACCCGCTCTGGGCGATTTCCTGGGACCTCAGCGCGGTGCCGGCTGACGCGGTCGACGCCGATTCGCGCGCGCCCTATGGTGAACTGCTGTTCGACGGCAGCGCCAGCGAAGGCGCACATAGTGTCATCGCCGGAGTGGGCTGGGGCGACCGCTACAAATTCACAACCACGACGGCGCCGGTCACCTATGCGAGTGGCTGGACCTGGAATACGCCAAATACGATTCCCTATGTGAAATTATGGACAACGAATGTCGACGCGACCATGGGTACGGTGCAGACGCAGCCGATTACTCAGGCCGATGCCGGTGGCTATTTTGGTGCCGGGCGCTGGAACACAACGAGCGCCGCCGGCAATGCGTGTACCGCACCGGCCTCGCAGATGCCCTGTGACTACAACTGGCCGTATCAGTCGATTAACTATTCCTTCGCCGGGCCAGCCGTGCCGACCAACAACACGCGGCTTGCCTGGGGCACGAACTTTGGGTTCCTGGGCCAGAGCAGCTATTACACACACGGCTCGGCCTACTGGGGCGGCCCGCTGCCGAACACGACCGCTTCGGGCTGGCCGCGCAAGAGTTATTCGACGCATATCGTGCTCGGCACACACAGCAGCGGCCCGGTCGAGGCACAAGTTGCGCAGGTCGAGGCCCTGCAATCGGTGTCACTGACCACGATGACAGGCAGTGTCGCGACCAGCGGTCCGGCCGGCGTGAATCGCCCCGATCCGATCACGTACTCGCCCGCCGGCTACGACCCGGTCTACGGCACGCTGACCTTCATCGCCCAGGGCAACGCCCTCGACGCCAATATCGCCGTTGCCGCCGGCACCGTGCGCAAGCCCGTGATCGTCGTGCGCAATATCATCGGCGATGTCTACCCGAGCCTGCGCCTCAACGGTGTGGCGCGTACGGTCGATGTCGACTACTTCCCATCACTGCGCAGCGAAACGGGAGAGCTATGGATCACGCTGAATGCGGATCTCACGGGAGGCGTGAACAGGATCGAACTGGTGCCGTGACAGGATTCCAGTTGATAAAGTATAAATTGATATAATTTTCTATACGCGCCCTTGCGAATCAAGGGGCGTGGTCAAGGGGCTACGCACGTTGCCTGCAGCGTGTGAGCCGCAGGCAACGGCAGGCGCGGATTACCCGATCGACGAAACGCTTGGCTTGGACTGGCCGCGGATCTGCGCTTCGACCGTTGAAATGGCGGTCATGTTGACGACACGGCGTACCGTTGCTGCCGGTGTCAGCACATGTGCCGGCTTGCTTACGCCCATCAGGATGGGGCCGAGCACGACGCCGTCGGTCATGGCGCGCAGCATGTTGAAGCTGATGTTGGCCGAGTCCAGATTCGGGAACACGAACACGTTCGCGCTGCCGGCAAGCTGGGAATTCGGGAACAGTCGCTCGCGGATTTCCGGTATCAGGGCCGCATCAGCCTGCATTTCGCCTTCGACTTCGAGCTTGGGCGCGCGCTGGCGCAGGATCTGCAGCACCTTGCGCATTTTTGCGGCGGACGAGGATTCCGAACTGCCGAAGTTGCTATGCGACAACAGCGCAATCTTGGGATGAATGCCGAACAGCTTGAGCCGGATCGCCGCCTGCAGCGTGGCTTCGGCGATTTCCTCGGCGCTGGGCTCGTGCTGCACGTGGGTATCAAGGAAGAAAAATACACCCTTGTCATTGAAAACAGCCGACATCGCCGAGGGCTGTGGCACTCCGTTGTCGAGGCCGATAATGTCGCGAATGTAGTTGAGTTTCTTGCCGTATCGGCCGACCACGCCGCAGATCATCGCATCGGCATCGCCACGCCGGACCATGAGTGCCGCAATCACGGTGGAACGCGAGCGCACCACCGCCTTGGCGAGCGCCGGCGTCACGCCGCGGCGCTCCATGATGCGGTGATAGAGCTGCCAGTAGTCGTTGAAGCGCGGATCGTCATTGATATTGCACAAGTCGAAATCAACGCCGGGCTGCAGGCGCAGGCCTATGCGCTGTATGCGTTTTTCGATGACGTCGGGGCGGCCGATCAGGATGGGCCGGGCGAAGCCTTCGTCGACGACGACCTGCGCCGCGCGCAGTATGGTTTCCTCCTCGCCTTCAGCGTAGACCACGCGTTTGGGATCGGCCTTCGCGCGATCGAATACGGGCTTCATGATCAGGCCAGTGCGGAACACAAAGCTCGTAAGCTTTTCGCGATAGGCGTTGATGTCGGCGATAGGTCTGGTCGCAACGCCGGAAACGGTTGCTGCCTGCGCCACGGCCGGCGCGAGTTCGACCAGCAGACGCGGATCGAACGGTTGCGGGATCAGATATTCGGGTCCGAACGACAGCGGCTTTCCGCCGTAGGCGCGTGCGGCCACGTCGCTGACCTCGCGCCGCGCGAGTTCGGCTATCGCGTGTACACAGGCGACCTTCATGGCCTCGTTGATCGTCGTTGCACCGACGTCGAGTGCGCCGCGGAAGATATAGGGGAAGCAGAGTGCGTTGTTGACCTGATTGGGATAGTCCGAACGACCCGTGGCGATGATTGCGTCCGGGCGCACGGCCTTGGCGTGTTCGGGCAGGATTTCCGGATTCGGGTTGGCCAGCGCGAGGATGATCGGCTTGTCCGCCATGCTCGCGACCATCTCGGGCTTGAGCACACCGCCGGCAGAAAGGCCAAGGAAAATATCGGCGCCAGCGACGATATCTCCCAATGTGCGCGCCGTGGTGTTGCGGGCATAGCGGGCCTTGTCGGCGTCCATGTCTTCGGCGCGGCCCAGGTAGACCACGCCGAGGCGGTCGGCGACGGAGATGTTCTCCGGCTTCAGGCCCAGCTGCACGAGCATGTCGAGACAGGCGATACCGGCTGCGCCGGCGCCGGACGCCGCGAGTTTGACCTCGCTGATATCCTTGCCGACTACGGCCAGTGCATTGATCACGGCGGAGCCAACGATGATCGCTGTGCCGTGCTGATCGTCGTGGAACACGGGGATCTTTACCCGTTCGCGCAACTTGCGCTCGACCGTAAAGCACTCCGGCGCCTTGATGTCTTCGAGGTTGATGCCACCAAAAGTCGGCTCAAGCGAGGCGATGATGTCGACGAGTTTGTCCGGATCGAGTTCATTGATCTCGATATCGAACACGTCGATGCCGGCGAACTTCTGGAACAGCACCCCCTTGCCTTCCATGACCGGCTTGGCAGCAAGCGGACCTATGGGGCCCAGCCCCAGCACGGCAGTACCGTTGGTAATAACCGCAACCAGGTTGCCGCGGGCTGTAACGGTCGACACTTCGCCGGGATCTTCGACGATGGCTTCGCAGGCAGCGGCCACGCCCGGCGAATAGGCCAGCGCAAGGTCGCGCTGGGTCAACATGGGCTTGGTCGCTACGACCTTGATCTTTCCGGCCGGAGCAAGGCGGTGGTATTCGAGGGCGGCTTTCTTCAGTTCGTCAGCGTTGGACATGGCGACCGTGGTCTGGGCAGCGCCAGAAGCGCTTGCTGCATAAGGAAAAATTGACGGAGCCGGACTATAGCACAGGGGGGTGGCGCGCTTTGATGCAGCGCAGTGACCGCATCAGCACGCGGGGCGATGCCGGGCCAGTGGAGCGGAACGCGCGTGATCGCAGGCGTAGCAACGCCGCACAAAGAGTGGGTTAGGTCAGGCTCCGGGGGCGACTTTGGCGGTTGCGGGCGTCTAGGAAAAATGCCCGGCTGCGCGTCAGAAAACTCGGAAAATTGGGTGGCCTTGCTTCACTGCTTCATTCAGACGTGGGGGGCCTTGTCTCCAAGCGTTGTCTCCAGTGGCCTTGTCTCCTAGGCGTTACCGGCTGCAGCCGCCGGCCCGCTCTTCGGGGGCCGGCGGCGCCAGGTCTCAGAACGTGATGCTCCAGCTGTCTATGTAACCGACATCGCCACCGGCTTGGTCGCTGACCCGGAGCTTCCAGGTGCCGTTCAAAGGCTCGCTCGACAGATTGGGGCTGTAGGTCGTTGCGATGTTGTCGGTGCCTCCGCCGCTGCGGTTGTGCAGTACGTAGGCGCTGCCGTCCGGCGCAATCAGGCTCACTCGGAGATCGCCGATATAGGTATGAACGATATTGACGGCGACACTGGTTGCGGCCGGGGCATTGCCGCTACGGCCCGATACGGTGATCGGACTGTTCACGGTCATATTGTCCGTGATGTTGAAATCGGTGGTGTTGGTATAGGTCTGAACCTGGCTGGTGCCGACGACTGACTGGGTTTTCGTCCTGGTGTTGGTCAGACCGCCATTGTCGGTAACGGTCAGAGAAACGTTGTACGTGCCTGCTGTCGCATACGTCTTGCTTGGATTGGTGGACGTGGAAGTCGTGCCGTCGCCGAACGCCCACGTGCGTGAGGCGATGGTGCCGTCGCTATCGGTAGAGGTGTCGGTAAAAACGACGGTCAGTCCGTTCGCGGCGCTGCTGAAGTTCGCAATCGGCGGCTGGTTGCCGCTGGTGCCGAGGGTCAGCACCGTACGGTTCGGCGGCAGCCAGATTGTGCGTGTCCCATCCTG
Organism: Rhodanobacteraceae bacterium; assembly: GCA_016790075.1. GTDB lineage: Bacteria > Pseudomonadota > Gammaproteobacteria > Xanthomonadales > Rhodanobacteraceae > Tahibacter. The sequence continues at coordinate 28,236 of JAEUPP010000073.1, forward strand.
GATGCTGATCAGAAACGCGTTGCGCGCCGGTGGGGTGGCGGTGTTAGGGGTCAGTGTCGCCTGATAGCTGCCGTCGCCTGCGGCCTGTACCGCACCGATGCTGAAGCCGATGCTGCCGGAGGCCGTGATCTGGACCGGTCCCAGGCTGCGGGTAATGGCCTGGCTGCGCCAGTCCCGCGGAGTGATCACGATGCGGTAGGCGCCGTTGGCCAAGGGGTCGAAGCGGATCTGGCTGGCGACCGCATCGGTAATATCGTTCAGCGCCGTGCGCGCGTTGGTGAGACTGGTCTGTAGCTGATAGACCGCATCAGCCGCGGCGCGGGGCTGGTCGCGTATGTTGAGCTTCATGTAATACGTACCGTCG
>JAEUPP010000007.1 GCA_016790075.1 Rhodanobacteraceae bacterium
CGACCCAGACCTTCACCCTGGCCGTGCCGGCCGGTGCGACCAACCTCAAGTTCGTCCTGAGCGGTGGCACGGGTGATGCGGACCTGTATGTCAAGTTCGGTTCCGCGCCGACCCTGAGCAGCTACGACTGCCGTCCGTTCCTGGGCGGCAACAACGAGACCTGCAATATCACGACCGCGCAGGCGGGGACTTACTACGTGATGCTCAACGGTTACGCCGCCTATTCGGGTGCCAGCCTGACGGGCAGCTTCACGCCGTGAACGTTAGCGTAGCTGCGACGCCGGTATCGCGTCGCAGCTACGCCCAACGGCGGTGATGGTGCAGAGCTGTATATCGGATAGCTGTCGTCGCTGGACTGTGCCAGCAACGACAGCTCCCCGTCGTTTTTCAACCAATCGCATCGATGCGGAACAGAGGTCCGCGCCGCAGGCGACGCGATCTGCTATCAAGTCTGACTGCCACGGCATGAATTTCCGGCTGCGACGGGGCAGCCAGCATGCGCGCGGCAAACCACGGGTTCGCAACGGACCCGTCTCGCGCGGCGCAGCGGGCCAGATCCAAAGGCCCGGTCCGCCGAACCTCACGCCGTCGGTCGGGGAGGATCAACGGCCTGACCCTGGAGAAACGCATGTTATCCAAATTGATGGTATTGCCACTGGCCATAGCCAGTGTCGTGTCCGCGCCGGTGCAGGCGCAGTCGCAGGACATCTGGTTCGTAACCGCAACCTACGAAAAACCCGCGCAGCTGCAGGCAATCGCTTCGCAGTTCCAGCACCTGATCGTCGATGACAAGAACCGCACGGTGCGTGTTGAAGTTGACGCGGAAGCACTTGGCGCACTGCGTGCTGCCGGGTTCACGGTTCATATCGATGAAGCTGCGACGGAGAAATTGCGCAGCTGGCAGCGAGCTTTTGAGGCCGGCGGCAGCCTGAGAAGCATTCCTGGATTTGCCTGCTACCGCACGGTAGAGGAAACCCATGCCACGATGAACCAGATCGCCACGCAGAAACCCAATCTGGCCGACGTACTCGACATTGGCCCAAGCTGGGAGAAATCGCGCAATCCCGCGAATGGCTACACGATGAAGGTATTGCGGCTCGGCAACAAGGCGACCGATGCCGCGCTGCCGGACAAGGCCAACATGGTCGTGCTCAGTGCCATCCATGCTCGCGAGTACACGACTGCAGAAACCATGACGCGTTTTGCCGAATGGCTGGTCAACGGGTACGGAACCGACGCCGAAGCCACCTGGCTTTTGGACAAGTTCAAATTTCATTTTGTTCTGCAGGCCAACCCCGACGGCCGCAAGAAAGCCGAAGCCGGATCGCTATGGCGCAAGAACACGAATAACACCAATGGCAGCTGCAGCAGCTCGAGCTACGGAACGGACCTGAACCGGAATTTCCCGTTTCACTGGAGTACCGTTCCAGGTGGATCCAGCGGCGATCCGTGCAACGAAACCTATCGCGGCCCCGTGCGCGCATCAGAACCCGAAACGCAGAACATCGTGCGATATGTCGCGGGCACGCTGGGCGGGGATGGCAGCTACAGCGGCGGCGTGCTGCCGGACCGCCGTGCCGACGCGGTTACGAGTGCAGCGCCCGACGATTACAAGGGCCTGTTCATGGACATACACAGCTATTCCCAACTCGTGCTGTGGCCCTGGGGTGATACGTCGACAGCCGCACCGAACGTGACGGCGCTGCGCACCCTGGGCCGGCGCATGGCCTGGTTCAACAGCTACAAACCGCAGCAGTCCGCCCAGTTCTATGCCACCGACGGCGCCACGGACGACACCATATACGGCCTGCTTGGAGCCCCGGCCTACACGATAGAACTGGGTATCGATTTCTTTGAAAGCTGCACGAGCTTCCAGAACACAACCCTGCCGCGGAATCTCAACGCGTTGCGTTACACCGCACGCAATCTGCAGGCACCGTACAAGTTGCCCGCGGGCCCCGACACCACGGCGATCAGCGTGTCGCCGAGCAGCGTCGCTGCTGGCACCTCGATTACGGTGACGGCTACCGTCGACGACAGCCGCTTCAATCAGACCAACGGTACCGAGACCGCACAGAGCATTGCGTCCGCAGCCGCTTATGTCGATGCCGCGCCGTGGGAAAGCGGCGCAATGCCGATCGCGATGAGCGCGAGTGACGGCAGCTTCAACACAAGCACTGAAGCCGTGCGCGCAACGATCAGCACCACCGGCCTCGCACCAGGCGTGCACCGCATATTTGTGCAAGGCACCGATGCGGCCGGCAAACCGGGCACGCCCAACGCCGTACAGTTCACCGTGACCAGCAGCAGCAACCAGCCGCCGGTGGCGAACTTCAGCAGCGCCACCAACGGCCTGACGGCAACCTTCACCGACAGTTCCACCGACAGCGACGGCACCATCGCCTCGCGCAGCTGGAACTTCGGCGACGGCTCCACCTCGACCGCAACCAATCCCACCAAGACCTAC
>JAEUPP010000031.1 GCA_016790075.1 Rhodanobacteraceae bacterium
GCACCCAGCGCCGGGCGACGTCGTCGTCACACCAGTGCTGTGGCGCCCGTGGATCGATCTCCAGCACCAGGTGTACATGATTGCTCATCACCGCGTAGGCATGGATCGCTACCGCAAAGCACTCGCCGAGAAGGGCAATCCGGTCCTCGACCCAACGCTTCCGATGCTCGAATGAAACGCCTGTGTATTTGTCCACTCCGCACAACCAGGCGCGGCGAACACAGCGCTGAACGCAGTGAAACATGCCGCGTTCATCCGCGGAAACCAGCTGGGAGCGGGGCTGCGCCATGGACGCATTGTCCGATTCCAGCTACTGCGCGCCTATGCGAAAGCGCCGTGGCGGGGCATGGGATTTTTCTGATTTTTGGGGGCTTGGTTTGCTTGGCCTGGTTTGCTTCGATGGCGCCGGGAAGCTCGGGGCACGCCGTTGGAAGATAGGGCATTGTGGGTGTCCTAATCCCGCGACTAATCCCGCTAATCCCGGTGAGTGTCCTGATCTCGCTAGTCTCAATCCCGGGATCGCACAGCGAGAATCAGTTCTGTATCAAACACCCTCGCAGCGTCGTTTCCGGCGGATGCGGCCGCCGGTCATTGCCGGCTATCGGGTATGCCGGTTCGATCAGTCGCATGAGCGACTGCCACGGCACCACCTGCTCCATATCGGCCAGGAACCACTCCTTGCACGCATTCTTTCCCTTGCTGGCTAAGTCCGCCTCACCAAAGGTCAGTTGATTCATGTCTGCCAGTTCGTCACTCGGCGTGCTTCAATACGAGCACACCGCGGGGGGCTTGTTCAGACCCTCCTCCTCTCTGCAGTAGGCTGCGCGCCCATGAATAGGTATTGGCTAGCCCTTCTTGCCATGCTGTGCGTAGGAAGCGCCACTGCGCAGGACCTTGCCACGGTGGCGATCACCATGCCACAGAGTGGTTGCGCGCTCACGGCGAATGAAAGCGTGACCGTATGGCTGTTCAACTACGGTCCGACGCTGCCGGCCGGCAGCACGTTCAATGTCGCCTACAGCATCGGCGCCAGCGTTCCTGTGACGGAAAACGTCGTGCTGGGTGGCAGCCTGCTGCGCAACAGCCGGCTCGCCTACACCTTTACCACGCCAGCTGATCTCTCCACGCCAGGCAATTACACCCTCGATGCCACAGTGAACCTGGCCGGTGACATCAATCCCACCAACAACACCCACAGCGCCTATGCCGTGACGAACTGGGCGAACAGCGTGGGCGGCACGGTAAGCGGGCCGGCGGGCCCGACATTGAATGGCTCGCTGACGTTGAGCGGTCACACCGGCGCGGTGCTGGAGTGGCAACACTCCGACGACGGCAACCATCGCTGGCGCCGCCTCGTCAATGCCACGACCTCGCAAACTTTTGCTGCGCTGCGTGAGCACACCGCGTTTCGCGCGCTCGTGCGCAATGGTCCCTGCGCGCCAGTACTGTCCACTTCGCAGCTTGTCCTCAGCAGCGATCCGATCTTCTACAGCGGACTCGAACCATGACCCACACCATTTTCCGCAGGCCTCTGCGCGCCGCCTCGACGGCGGCGTTGCTCTTTGCTCTGCATCCCAGCACCGATTCCATCGCGCAGGACATCGGCGTGACGGCCATCACCGCGCCGGTGGGCGGCTGCGCACTGACCGCCAACGAGAGCGTCACGATCGTGCTGTACAACTACGGCCCGACGCTGACAGCCGGCAGTTCGTTCAATGTCTGGTACAGCATCAACGCGGGCGCGCCGGTTCCGGAAATGCTGACACTGGCAAGCAACCTGCTGACCAACAGCCGGCTCGCCTACACCTTTACCACGCAAGCCAATCTGTCCACGCCCGGGAGCTACACGTTCGATGCTACGGCCACGCTGGTGGGCGATATCAACCCGACCAACAATGCCACTACCGGCTACGCCGTAACGAACTGGGCTACCAGTGTGGGCGGCACGCTGACGACGCCCCCTGTCGGCAGCGCCGGCACCCTCACGCTCACCGGCTACACCGGCCAGGTGGTGCAGTGGGAGCAAACCGACGACATCGGCGCGCGCTGGTTCGTGTTATCGAACACTTCCGCGACACAGACCTACGCCAGCCTGCGCGCGCCCGCTCGTTTTCGTGCGCGCGTGCGCAATGGGCTGTGTGGCGAGGCGGTGTCGAATGTGGTGATGGCTACGCCGTAGGGGGTTTGCTCGGCACGCACGGGATCAATAACCAGCTCCACGAGCTCCACGGACTTCAGGCAGCGAAAGAAGCGTTCGGCGACAGCATTGTTCCAGCTACTGCCGCGCCCGCTCATGTTCTGAACAAAGCTGCGCAGCTGCAGATACGTCGAAAATGATGTGCTGCCGTACTGAACGCCCTGGACAGAATGGAACATGACTTCAGCTGGCTTACGGCGAGCCTGCCGGGCGCAATCCAGCGCTGCTACCACGAGATAGGCATCGGGCGCTGTCTCAAGCGGCTTGACACGTTTCGGCTTCTGGAAGAGAGGTCGGAAAAATCCGAGTTGTGGGTGTCCTGGTCTCGTGGTCTCGTCCTGGTCTTGCCCATGGGCACAGGGAAAATCAGGGGAAACTCAGGACACCCAGTTGGATGAATCGGCATTGTGGGTGTCTCAATCTCGCCCGCATTGTGGGTGTCCCAATCTCGCCATCCCAATCTCGCCAGGTGTCCCAATCTCGCCAATCTCACGGTTCCCATGGCGAGCGACGGGCACCAGTAGCAGGTCGGCGCTCGAGCGGTATGCCCACTGGCACTTACGTGACCACAGCCTCGTTCCCAGACTGTCTGAAAAGAGGGTGTACCTATGCCAATTACTGCAATGCTCGCTGCAAACCGCTTCCTGCTGCTCCGCCGCATGGTCATCGGTGTTCTTGCCGGCCTGCTGATCTTCTATCACTTGACTGTCCTCTACGATCTCTATCTTGGCGTCGGTAACCATGAGGGGCTTTACGACAGGACAGCGAACGGAACGCCAAAGTCCTACGAATACATCCAGTCGGCGCTCCGTCTCGTCATCATCACCGGCCTGGCGCTGGTAGTGTGCGGTTTCCGACGCGCGCTATGGGTGATGTGGGCGGGCATCGGCTTGCTGGTTGCAACTCACTACTGGGCGCATTTTGGTGATATCCCCGTCGCCTTTACCGTAGGGCGTCATCCGTTGTCCTACCTGAAGGGCTTTATTTTTCCGACGGTCATCACGCTGTTGACGCTGCTGCCATACCGTTCAAACGGCAATGGTTGAATCGGCGGTGATTCGGCGGCAACGGAAGAATCCGAATTGCGGGTGTCCTTGTCTTGTTCGACGAAACGCTCCGTGCTGTGGCGTGGCCGCTACAGTGCGACTGCCTCGGGAAGATTCCGATTTGTGGGTGTCCTAACTTTTCACTCTCAAATCTAGGCCTAGACTCCCGACCAGTCTTCTGCTGGAGTCCGCCTTGTCCCCGCTCCTGCGCATCGTCATCTTGCTTTTCCTGTCGTCACCTACCGTCGTTGCGGCTCAGGCCGTGTTCGACTGCCTGGCGCCGGCTGCACCGCCGCTCAGCGCCCCGGTGGTGCTTGGCAACGGCAACGCCGGCAGCGTGACGACGGCCTCGCTGCAGGCGGCGCTCGACTCGGGCGGGCCGATCCGCCTGAACATCGGCACGTCGACACTCGTTGTCACCGCAGAACTACGCATCACGCGCGAGACCGTGCTCGACGCGAACGGCGCGACCCTATCCGGCGGCAACGCCAGACGAGTGATCCGCGTGGGCAATCCCAATAACCTTGCTTCCTATACGTTTTCCTTGTTGAACGCGACGATCACCGGCGGCAACACGCCAGGCGCGAGCGGCGCGGGCCTGTTCAAGCCGGCCGAAGGGCCTTGGCAGGCCGTCACCATTCGCATCCACAATTCCCGTTTCACCGCGAACACCGCGATCCAGAGCGAGCAGGACGGCGGCGGCGGTGCGATCTATGTCATCGGCGCCCAGGAGATCGCGATCGTCGGCAGCACACTCGACGGCAACCGTGGCAGCAATGGTGGCGCGCTGTATTCCCTGGGCTCCCGGCACGTCAACCTGTTCGACAGCACGCTGTCGGGCAATGTCGCCACCGGCAGCGGCGGCAACCCGGGTAATGGCGGCAATGGCGGCGCGCTGGGCGTGGACGGCGAAAACCGGTTCGTGAACCTTTGCCGCGTGCGGCTGCTGAACAACAGCGCGGGCGCTTATGGTGCGGGGCTGTTCACCGTGGCCTACGACCTGACGAGCTTCACGCGCATCCAGAATTCCACATTGCAAGGCAACAACAGCACCGGTACGAGCAGCGCGCACACGGGCGGTGCGTATATCCAGGGCGGCCCGGTCAGCATCCGCGGCTCGACCTTCCGCGACAACCAGGCGTCTGGATACGGCGGACTGAGTTTGTTCGACCACGGCGGCGTCGTCACTTCGGGCGACATCACCAACAGCACCTTTGCCGGTAATGTCGCGCGCACCGGCCTTGGTGGTGCTATGAACCTGCAGGCGACCGGCGGACTCACGCTGCAGAATCTGACCATCGCCAACAATTCGGCGCCCTGCAATGTGTGCTTCGCCGGTGGTATCGCCAACGGCTCAAATCCGATCACGTTACGCAATACAATTTTTTTCAACAATACCGGCGGCAACGCGTTTAACCCCTGGGCCCTGCTGCAACCGGTCAGCGGGTCCAACAATATTCAATGGCCGCTGGTACGCCCGGGTTCCTTCGGGCAACAGGAAAACCCAGTGACGCCGGGTGCGACTTTCGCGGACGCGCAGCTGGTGCCGATCGCCAACAACGGCGGGCTGACCGAAACGCTGGCGCTCTCCGCCACGTCGCCAGCGATCGATGTGGGCACTTCGACGAACGCGCCGCCGGTTGATCAACGCGGTCGACCGCGCGTCGGCGCGGTCGACGTGGGTGCCTACGAGTACGCCGGCGATGGCCTCTTCGCCAATGGTTTCGAATGAGGGGGAGGAGCGTTCGTGGCGAGTTCGGGAGGCGAATTCAGGCGAATTCGAATGTAACCGCGCGCGATAAATCGCCGCCCCGATTGAGATAATTTTCGGCCCGCCAATATTGCGGCACGCGGAATAGAATCGCGACTGGGGAAATCCAGCTACCGGCCTTCTATTCAATCGAGGCGGCGCCCATGACCTACTGCTTGGCCTGGAAACACCGCGAGGCGGTATACCTCATTGCGGACACGCTCGTAACACAGGGAGCGCCTGCGGCCCGTAAGCAGACCAGTCTCGGGGAACCCCAAGTGCAGGTCGCGGCGCAGGACTTTGTAGAAGAACGTCTGATCAAGCTCGAAGAGCTCCGGGCAGGAACTGCTGTTGCGATCGCCGGCGAGATCAGGCTGGCTCACGACATAGTCGAATTCATGCGGGACCATCTAGAAACCGCTGGAAGCTGCGCGGCGCTTTGGCCTACCGTCAACGCAACGTTTGGGCCATTCCACCCGCAACGACACGTGGCGATCCTGGCGGTCGAATCGGTGGACGGCAACAGCCCCACGATAACCAGGTGGTCCTCCGACCAGGGGAACGAACACGCCCCGCGCTGTGCCTGGATTGGTTCGCTACCGCCGGATCCCGCAGGTCGAATAGCTGGCCATGTACTCGACCTCGCCCGGTATCCATGCAGCACGGAAGCAATGCTGCTATCCACTATCGCCACTGTCCAACTGCTCGCTCACCATGAGGAATTTATCCGTAGCGGAGTAGGCGGCGTGGTGTGCGGCTTGCGAGTCGAAGCGGGCGAAACCAAATGGCTGGAAGACTTCGTCTCCGCGTTCTACGAAGAAGACGGCACGCTCGATGGTGTTGTTTCGGTGCATGTGCGGGAAGGCACTTTGGCGATCAACTCGACGTACCACGGCGACGAGGGGTCAGTCTTCACACGCAATCGTGCGTCCCCTACCTCGATCGAAGAGGCGAAGGCCTGGTGCATTCGATGGCTACCTTACCTTCGCCACTATCTCAATAGGCATGTCGCCACGTGCGCGCAATGGATCTTCATCAATCGTAGCCGGCCACTTGCCACTGTCTTCCTCACCCACGCCAACGTTGCCGATCAAATCGCCAAACACCTGGGCATACGGACAGAAGGCGAACAACTCACTTTCACGTTCTCCCCCGTGCTGATGGCCCAGCTATTCGAACCGCCGCGGAGTTACCCCAAGGTGCGCGTGATCGAGGTTATGGAATGACGTCTGTCAGCGATTCGCGTGCCAACCAATTCCGCGATCGAACTATAAGCTCGGCCGCCGGCTTGGCCCTATGCATTCCGGCTGACGTGTAGCTAATCGAAACCGTCGACGTCGGCAATCCGCGAAACAGTCGCCGCACGTCGGCGTGGTCGTTGATCGTCAGCACCGCACGGCCTTTGAGCGTGCGCATGACTTCTGCCAGCTGCTCGTACTCGGACCACGCAAACGGCACGCCGTAAGCCTGCGTGCGCCAGTAAGGCGGATCGAAGAAAAACAGCGTGTGCGGGGGCGATCGTAGCGATCGACGCATTCCCGCCACGGCAGGCATTCGATTGTCACGCGCGCGAGCCGTAGATGTACGGCCGACAGCTCCTCCTCAATGCGCAGCAGATTGAGCCGCGAGCCGGCCGTCGTCGACGTGCCAAACGATCGACTCGTGAAACAAGCGAGGACACGCACAGAGCTTAACCCTGCACGATCAAATCGCCTGGAGTGGGCAACATCGTGGTCAGCCTGTCGAGTTAGACAAACAGCGAGCTGGCTTCGCCCACGGTCGATCCTCGCTCACGCGCTTCAAATCCCGCCACTCGGGATCACCGGACTTTCTCAAGAGACCTTGCGAAACCAATACCACGCAGCCATCGTTGACCCAGCTCTTTGGCCGTATCAATCAGATCTTGTGTATCGCCCACGACGCGCCAGTAACGCGAACCTATGGCCTTGACGCGCACCGGCCAACGACCGGTGTTCTTCTCGATTTGCTGAACGATTGGCGGCGCCGCCGTCGAAATGATCCCGTGCTTGTCATCCCGCAACTGCTTACCGATCCATTCCACGAGTTCGAGATAGTCGCGCAATCGGATGCCCGGCAGAGTCGACGTGATCGTCGTAACCCAAGGCTGCATCGCACAGGCCAGCAGCTGGGGGCGATCGCGGGCTTCGCGAGCTCGTGCGTGCACACTGGTGTGCTGTTGATCTTCCATCTGGTCTGTCATGCCCGCGCGAACCGGGTTCAAGTCCACATACGCCATGGCGGCAAGCAGCGCCTTTTCATCCTTCAGAACCTGCGACTTGAAACGACCTTCCCAGAAGCGCCCCTTGCACAAGTCTTCCGCATTCGCGCGGCGGGCAATGGGTTCCGCCAAGCACTTCATCAACCACGACAAATCGCCAAGACGCTGACGGATCACCGCAAGACGAACCGGATCACTTATCGTCGACTGGCACTTGGCTTCGATCGCCGAACGGGTGGATTCGCGTGGCGGGAACAGCCGCACCCAGCGCCGGGCGACATCGTCATCACACCAGTGCCGTGGCGCCCGTGGATCGATCTCCAGCACCAGGTGTACGTGATTACTCATCACCGCGTAGGCATGGATCGCTACCGCAAAACACTCGCCGAGAAGGGCGATTCGTTCCTCGACCCAACGCTTCCGATGCTCGAAGGAGACTCCAGTATACGTGTCCACGCCGCATAGCCAGGCGCGGCGCACACAACGTTGTACGCAGTGAAACATGCCGCGTTCATCCGCGGAGACCAACTGGGAGCGGGGTTGCGCCATGGACGCATTGTCCCGTTTCAGCTACTGCGAGCCTATGCGAAAGCGCCGTGGCGGGGTATGGGATTTTTCTGATTTCTGGGTGGCCCGGCTTGGTCCTCCCGGCTTGGCCCGAGGCTTGCCTTTCCATGTTGGAGCCACATATCGAGCCATCCTTCGGGTCCTTTCGCCCCACTGTCGATCCTATCGGAGCGGCAACTATTCTGACGCGGGGGGTGTTTCGAACCCATCCGCAAACAACGAATCTGCACTCAAGCGTGACGCGTAAAATGGGTATTGGTGGGTCGCGCCAGCGATCACTATTCGGTTGGTTGGATCCATGGCCGAGACGAAGGCTAGCGAACCTGGGCTATGCCTCGGCCAGCCTATTCCGTTCTCTCCGTAATCTGGATCGAGACTGCCGCCCGATGCTGACAGCCTTGCAACGAAATTGGCCTCGATAGGAATGTTGCCGGAGACCTCCCGTGCGGAGCCGACAACGTATGTTCGCCCGTCATTAGAAGCGAGAACGTCCAGGCAGAGAGACGAGTGATAGTTGCCGCCGGTGAAGGGTAGGTCCGGTGCAATGGTCACCTTGCCGGCGCTTCCGAACATTTGATCTTGAATGCCATCGGAGGACCATCGCGAGATTTCGCAACCGTTGGTGCTGCTTCCGGCAATTAATACCGAGCCGTCAGCGAGAGGCACGGCGCTCTTGCCATAGTGGTATTGCTCGCGCCACGTGTCAGTTACCAAAACTCCGCGGCCGTTGGAAAAGCCCCAATCTCTTACACCATCCTGGGTAAAGCGGAGTAAAGCGGTTCGCCTATACGACGGTATTAGTGATACGGCATCTGCGACAACCAGATAGCTTCCTTCGGCTGTTATCAGCACTTGGCGAGCTGCCAGAGCGATGGCAGCTACGCCGGTTGAATCGAAATAAACGACCTGGCCACCTGCAAATGTTCGATCGCGCTCCCCGTTGGAGAGTAAGCGCAAGATAAAAGATCTACCAAAATTGAGTTCCTGTCCGGTAACGACGAGTCGGCCATCGCTGGTGACTGCAAGCGACGCTATTCCACGAATCTCGGAAACTACACCAGCCTCGCCGTAGCTTTCATCCAAGGTCCCATCAGCGCGAATTTTCACAATGAAACTGGCTAACCTGACACCCGGAATGACGCCTGTGGCGGCCAAGTAGTAACCGCCACCCGGTGTGAGCGCGAATCCGCCTCGGTAGGCGAAGTCGGTAGATGCATCCAGCGTAAACGGGATGTTGATGACCCTTAACCCCGGATAGCTTTCACCAAGATTCCCAAACCCCGTATCCGGGAGGCCGTTCGAAAGAAGTCTGGTAAGTGCCAGAGTGGCCATACCGACGCTGTTTTGTATAACGCCAATCGTAATGTTCCCGCCGGCTTCGATCGCCATGCCCAGGGTAGGACCCGTCTGCGCGAGGTGTGTGCTGCCGTTCGATCCAAACGTCTGATCAAGCACGCCTTGCGCGAGTGTGGTTGTCGCCGGCAGCGCAAGAGCTGTGGCGACCACCGTACAAATCCGGCGAGTCAGCCTAGGTAAGGCGCGTATCGGCGGCGGCACTGAGTTGCTCACGGCAGCAGGTTGACTTTGGAGTGGGGCAAAGGGTGGCACCGGCCAAACGGCGCGGCTGGCTGTTGGCCATCGCGCAAGTGTCGGGAGTACACATGATCCTGGTTAGCGCGTCTACCTGGGTGGCCTGTGTTTCTGTCCCGAACAAGGCAACGAGGCCGCCAATGCTCCCATTCGGGAATACCCAGAGTGTTCGCGACGGCCCAATTCAGGATGCTAGAAAACTCACGACGTGATACTGGCGAATCAGAATACTGGGTGTCCTGAATCGCCGTCTGAATCGCCGTCCTGAATCGCCGGGTGCCTGAATCGGCGCACGTTCCGGTCATATCGCAGATCAAAGGACAGTCGATCGCTCCACGTGGCGATTGTTCGTCGGAACAGCATCGTGGTGATGCCCGTCGGCTTGCAAGGTGAGGGTGATCTCGCCGGGCGTCAGCGGCGTTGATGTAGATAAATACAGTGGTGCCGTCGCCATTGACGGGGTGAGCAGGGCGGCATAGGTACAGCGGAATTCCGTCGTGACGACGCAATCCCAGCCGTCGCCGAAGGCGTCGAGCGGCATCACGCCGGCTGATGGCGTGCCGACGACGACAATGCCGGTGGCGATGCCAACCGTGGCGACTGATGTCGTGGCGTGGTGGTTGTAGACGTCGACCTTGTACGACAGCGGTTCTCCTGCCGGTACGGGATCCACGAGGTCCGTCGACCGCACGCTCAGATCCACACGTTCGCTACCTGTGAACCGCCGCCCGCTCGCATCGCCGGGGCCGCCACTCGCGTTGTTCGACCAGACGATGCTGAAATCGCCGTCGGCATCGCTGGCTATGCGTGGGGCGTAGCTGGAATGGATCGTCGACGCCCGGGCTTCCTCACCGACCGGCGTCGCGTCCGGCAGGTAGTGCCGATAGTAGATATTGCCGTCGTTGCGTGCCCAGGTGACCGTGAAATTCCCGGTGGCACGTGCCATAGTGACACCGACATTCACCGGGCGTACTGCGAACATGTCCAGCGCCGCGGAGAGCTCACCGCCGACGGCAACGCCTGCACCGTTGAATCGCTGCACGAACACGCGCCGGTCAGCCGATGTAGTGGCATTCGCCCAGACGACCACGCTGTTCCCGGTGGCATCCATCGCGATATCGAAATGGCGTTGGTCGTCAACCGTTGTCGTGTTCACGCGGACAACGGGCTCTAACGCCGTTCCGCTGGAGGAAAAACGCCGGCGGTAGATGTCTTCGTAAGTCTTTCCCGTGCCTTTGTCTTCGCTCCAGACGACGGTGAAATTGCCCGCATCATCCATCGCGACGCGCACATAAGCAGATGTGTAAAAATGTCGTGTCGTTGCGATCACGAACTCACTGCCCAACGCGGAACCACCGGCGGAATAGCGTCGGCCGCGGATTTCGTCCACTGCAGAATCCACCGATGCGTGCCAGACAACGACAAAGTCACCCGCACTGTTCATCGCTATGGCCGGTGAATGGCTGGATGGGCGAGCTGTCCCGTCGACGCGCACCTGGGGTGCCAGTGGCGTTGCCTTCGCATTGAAACGGCGCAGCCAGACATGGCTGGCCGGTTTCAGCAATTCATCGCTATGCCAGACGATAACGAAATCACCGTTGGCATTCGTCGCAATTTCAGGGCTCGGTGCGCCGACGACCGCCTCGTTGTTGACGACGAAATCGGGGCCCTGGGAATGCCGATGTCGTCGATCCGTCGGGCTGTGATCGAAAGCGCGGGCGAGTGATTGCGCCACGTGGCAATGGCGTCGCCGCTGTTGTCCACGGCGATCGCGGTGCGTTGCTGGTTGCCGGTAGTGACCTGGTTGTAAAACAGTGCGTCCGTGATCGGCATGACCGGCATGTCGGCTGCAATCGCCGCCGACAAGCCGGTACATAGCGCCACAGCGGCAGCGGCGCGGCGTAGGGCCTTGGATGTGCGTTTCGCTGTCGCGGTGACTGACGTGAAGTGGTCGTTGCGGCAATGAGCGTTGGTTCTATTCATCGGTGACTCCTCGCTGCCAGGGAGTTCGTAGAATAGTGAAGACGCGTCGCACGCCCCGCGACTTTGGCGCCGGATCGATACCTTTCGTCGATCGATCGAAAACGGGGCCAAGTTGATTCTACGGTATGAAAAAAAACACCTCTTCATTCGGCTCGCCGTGGCGGGGCATGGGATTTTTCTGATTTTTGGGTGGCCTGGTTTGCGGCCTGGTTTTCGCGCGTGCGCTGGGCCTAGAAATGGATGCGAGTGCGTTCGGCATGGGCGTATGCTCCAAGCGTTTCGCGCTGAATGCCGAGGTCGGCGTGGTCAAGGCGCTCAACGTAAATGCTCCCGGCGAGTTCAAGGTCTCCAGCGCCGACGCGATACTCGGCGGCATCGGCTGACCGCACCACCAGGCTAAGATGACGCCTGCGGCTGCGCTTCGCGTAGCCGCATGCGCAGGAAGAACTCGGCCTTGCGCAGGTTGCGCTGCACGGTCGACACCGAACACTCCAGCAGCTGCGCGATCTGCGCCAACTCCAGCCCACCCCAGTAGCGCAAAGTCAGCACCTCAGCCTGCTCGGGCCGTCTTTCCGCCAGCTCGGCCAGCGCTTCGCGCAGATCCAGCGCCTGCACGGCGGTGTTGCCGCCAATCTGCGGCAGCAGTGCATCGGGCACTTCAGCCGGCCGGCGGTGGCGATAGCGGTCGATCAGCACGAAGCGCATGGCGCGCACGCAGACAGCAGCGAAATGAGTCCGGTCGCGGAAATGCACGCCCTCGCTGGCGCTCAGACGTAGAAAAGTTTCATGCACCAGCGCCGGCACCGTCAGCGTCTCGCCGTGACGCGACGCCTGCTGCGCTGTGCGCCGCAGCGGGGCATAGACGCGATCGAACAGTGCGTTGCGCGCGTCCGCATCGCCGGCATTCCAGCGCTGCAGCAACTCGGTAATGTCGTAGCGATCAAGATTCAATAACATTGGAACTCTCCTTTGCGGTAATTTTATAACCATGAATCTGCGTACGCTGACGCACGTTGAGGTGCTGTACGAGATCTACGCCGCCGCACGGGAACTGCCGCCCGAGCAGCGTGAACGTGTGCTGCACGAACACATCGGCGATGCCGGTGACCGTCAGTTGCTGCGCGAACTACTGCAGTCAGAGCTGCCGACATCCTGGGCAGCGGGTCTGCTCGAACTGGCCTGGCCGGAACAGGCGCCGCCGCTACAGCCCGGCACCACGCTGGGTGCCTTCCGCATCGAGACGCTAATCGGCAGCGGCGGCCAAGGCCGGGTATACAAGGCCCGGCACGCTGACCCGGCGATCGACCGCGCCTTCGCCCTAAAGCTGCCGCACCGGCTCAGCGCCGAATCGCTGGCCAACCTGCGCCACGAGGCACGCGCCGTATCCACATTGGAACATCCGTGCATTGCGCGCTTTCTCTATCTCGACCGCACCATCGATGGCCAGTGGTTCCTCGTCACCGAATTCGTCGCAGGCGAGCGCATCGATCAGGCACTCGCGGAAGCGACGCGGCCGCGAATACTCACGCTCTTCGCGCAGCTGTGCGACGGCCTTGCCCATGCCCACGGCCAGGGCGTGGCGCATCTGGATCTCAAGCCGTCCAACGTCCTCGTCGACGCGCACGGACAGCCGCGCATCCTCGATTTCGGCCTGGGCCTGATCCAGCGCGGCCAGGCGCAGGAAAGCGTGCGCGGCTATACGCGGCCCTATGCCGCCGCGGAACAGGTCGCCGGCCAGCCCAGCCAGCGCAGCGACATACACGCACTCGGCGTGATGCTGCTGCAAATACTCACTGCAGCGACGCTGGAACTCCTGCCCTCGCGCCTGCAGCAGTTGTACGCCGAGGAAGCCCGCGCCGCCGGCAAGCGCTGCTTCGGCGCCGATCTCTACGCCGTGCTGCGCCGCGCCTGCGCGGCGGAACCGGAACAGCGCTATGCCTCAGCCGCGCAGTTCGGCGCCGACCTGCGCGCGCTGCAGAAATCTGAACCCGTGGCCGCACGCGAATGGACCTGGCGCTACGCGCTGCGCTGCCTCCTGCGGCGACGCCCCTGGGCCAGCGCTGCCGCGGCCGCCGGCGTACTGCTGATGGCCCTGGCCATCGTCGCGCTGAGCCTGCAGCGCACATCGCTCGCTCAGGCCGAAGCACTGGCGCGCAGCGAAGCTGAACGTGCCCGTGGCAGCCTGCGCCTGCTGGTCTCAGCGATGGAATCGGCCGATCCGGAATCCGCACCGCAGGTGACGCCCGCCATGCGCGCGCTGGTCGAGCGGCTTCGGCACGCGGCGGCGCAAAGCAGTGATGCGCAGCTGCGCGCCACGGCCGATCTCGTCATTGCGCGCATCACGCGCAGCACCGGCGACCAGCCACAGGCATTGGTACAGTTGAACGCCGTGGTCGAGCGCGCGCAGGAACTCAGCGCCACCGATCTGCTCGGCCAGGCGCTGCTGGCCAAGGCCGAGGCGCACATAGAGCTGAACCAGTTCGACGCCGCCGCCCAGGCGCTGCAGCGGCTGCCGCCGGGCACCGTGCCGCACGCCGCGCTGCGACGTGCCGAAGGACGCCGGCTGCTGCGCATGGGAGACATAGGCGCTGCGGAAACGCCGCTGCGCGAAGCCATCGCCGAAGCCGGCGACGATGCGCGCCTGCGCATAGGCGCGATCAACGACCTGGGCACCGTGCTGCTGGACCGCGGGCGCAATGCCGAAGCACTGGCGCTGTACCAGGAACAACAGCCGCAGGTGCAGCAGTTCTACGGCGCCGACTCAGTCGCCGCGGGTGTCAATGCGCAGAACCGCGCCGCGGCCCTGCTCACGCTGGCGCGCGGCGCCGAGGCGCTGGACGCCGTGCGCGAGGCGCAGCGCTACTACAGCGCTCAGCTCGGCGCCGACAGCGTGCGCAACGCCGATGCGCTGTCGCTGGAAGCAATGATCGTCCTTGGTGACGATCCGGCGCGGGCGTTGCAATGCCTGCAGCAGGCGCGCGACAGCTATCGCCGCATTTACGGCGCGGACAGCCCGCGGCTGGCCCAAACCCTGTACGTGCTTGGCGAGGTCCATCTCAGCCGCGGCGATGCCACCGCCGCGCTGCGCGAATTCGACGCGGCGCTGCTCCTGGTCGAACGCCTGGACGCCAGCCATCCCTTCGTCGCGACGCTGCGCTACGGCAAGGGCTCGGCCCTGGTCGCGCTGAACCAGCCGGCGCAGGCGCTGGTGCTGCTCGATGCGGCGCTGCAGGGTATGCGTCAGATCAGTACAGCGCCGGACACGAACAAGGCGCAGGTGCTGCTGACACAGTCGCGTGCCTATCGTCTACTAGGCCGCAGCGCCGACAGCGACACGGCCAGCGCCCAGGCGCTTCAGACGGCGTTGTCCACACTGCCTCCGCAAAGCCTGGAACTGGCTGCCTTCCAGCTCGAACGCGCCGCCGCCGCTGCGACCGCCGGACTCCGCGACGAAGCCGAACTGCTGCTGGGTGCGGCGCGTGCCGCCTACGAAACCCAGGCGGTACGGCCGGCCGCCGCCACCCTGCTGCCGCGGCTGCGCGAGGCCGAGCAGCTGCTGCGCGATCTGAAATAGTTGCATCCTGGCTTGACCGGTTTCGCCACGAAAGTGCGATTGGCCTGACCACCCAGGTTTCACTTGTAGAACATGGCGCAGCTCCGGCGGCTGCGCCGTCGCAGTCCTGCGACGACACACCCGCACGGTTGCATTTCCACTAACCCTGCAGGTGAAGCCATGAAATCCTTGTGCTCTTACGCGCGCCCGTTGCGCCGCGCCCTGTTCCACTGCGGTGGTCTGCTACTGGCGTCGATGCTGGCAACGGCGCCAGCCGGCTCGCTGCACGCCGCGTCGCTATCTGCCGGCAACGCCCTGACCTGCGGCATCGACAGCGAAACCCGGTTGCAGTGCTGGGGCGACGGCTACCCCGGCGACGGCAGCGGCGGTAGCCAGGCTGCGGTACCGGTCCTCGGTGCGGGCATCGGAGTACGCCAGGTCGACGTCGGCGGCGGTCACGCATGCGCGGTGCTGTCTGACGGACGCCTGCGCTGCTGGGGCAGCAACGGACGCGGCCAGATCGGCGACAACAGTACGGCTGCGCGCGCCACGCCCGCCGATGTGGCCGGATTTGCCAGCGGCACGCTCGATGTTTCCGCTGGCAACGAACACACCTGCGCGATTTCCGCCGCCGGCGCCGTACAGTGCTGGGGACTGAATACAGCCGGACAGGTCGGCGACAACTCCACCACCAACCGCCGTGTGCCGGTGCTCGTAGCAGGCCTGGGCAGCAGCATCGCCGTGGCGGCCGGCGGTGCCCACAGCTGCGCGTTGTCGTCTGCCGGCGGCGTGCACTGCTGGGGCGACAACTCCCGCGGGCAGCTCGGTGACGGCACTACGCTGGGCCGGCTGACGCCGATCGCAGTCAGCGGCCTGTCCAGCGGCGTAAGCGCCATCGTCGCCGGCAGCAACTATAGCTGTGCGCTTCTGACGAGCGGCGGCGTGCGCTGCTGGGGCGGCAACACCGACGGCCAGCTCGGCGACGGCAGCACCACCGACCGCATGCTGCCGGCGGCCATCATCGGCATCGGCAGCATCGTCGAACTCAGCGCCGGTTCTACACACACCTGTGCACGCAGCACGAGCGGCACGCTGTGGTGCTGGGGTCTCAACAGCAGGGGCCAGCTCGGCGACAACACAACCACGGATCGGTATTCACCGACCCCGGTCAACGGCCAGACCAGCGGCGTCACTGCCATTGCCACCGGCAGCGACCATTCCTGCCTGCGCCGCAGCAATCACGAAGTGCGCTGTTTCGGTTACCGCCATGCGGGTCGCCTTGGCGACGGCCTGGGTTCTGGCCGCGTCGTGCCCGTGCCAGTCCGCATTTCCTCGCTACCGGCGCCGGCCGACCGCCTCGCTGCCGGAAGCGTGTTCAATGCCAATCATCTGTACGGGCAAAGCTGCGCACGAACCGTTGAAGGCGCGGCCTGGTGCTGGGGATCAAACTACGAGTCGCAGATCGGCGACGGCGTGGGCTACCAGCTCGGCGATACCAAGCGGCTGGGACCGACGCCGGTGCTCGGCTACGCCAGCGGCACGATCGACGTCAGCGCCGGCTTTGCCCATAGCTGCCTGCTGACCACAGCCGGCGCGGTCAAGTGCTGGGGCGACAACGAGTACGGCCAGGTCGGCGACAACTCCAGCACTGATCGCGTGTCGCCGCAGGACGTGATCGGCGCCTCCACCCAGATCACACAGTTCGACGCCGGCGCTACGCACTCCTGTGCGCGCACCAGCGGCGGCGGCGTACGCTGCTGGGGACGCAACGACCACGGCCAGATCGGCGACGGCACCGGCATCGACCGCCGTGTGGCGACCAACGTTGCCGGCGCGCTCTCGGGCATGGCCCAGGTCAGCGCCGGCGGCAGCCACAGCTGCGCCGTCACCGCAGCCGGCACGGTGCGCTGCTGGGGCGACAACGCCTTCGGCCAGCTCGGCGACGGTACGATCGCCAGCCAAACCACACCGGTCGCCGTCACCGGACTTTCCGGCGTGAGCGCCGTCCAGTGCGGCCAGCTGCACACCTGCGCGCAGCTGACCAACGGCGCGGTGAAATGCTGGGGCAACAACCAGTACGGCCAGCTCGGCGACGGCACGATCACCAACGCACTGGTGCCGGTGGACGTGGTCGGCCTGGGCCCAGGCAGCACCACCCAGCTCAGCGCCGGCGGCGCACACACCTGCGCGTTCGGCGCTGCGGGTGCGCTGACCTGCTGGGGTGCCAACAACGACGGCCAGCTCGGCGACGGCACCACCGGCAATCGCGCGGTGCCAACACCGGTCAGTGGAATGGGCAGCGGCGTCATCGCCGTGGCTGCCGGCGGCGACCACAGCTGCGCGGCCCGCGGCAACAGCGTCTACTGCTTCGGTCGCGGCAGCGCCGGGCAGATCGGCAACGGTCACTCCGGCGACCACACGACGCCGACGCAGGTATCGATCTGGCGCATGGCCGGCGACCTGATCTTCCGCGATGGTTTCCAATAGTCTCCCGGATATTGGGTAGGGAGCCGGTAACCCGGCCCCCTTCCACACCACCGCACGTGTGGTTCCGCATACGGCGGTTCACGAGTGACGCTGAAGTTGCCGCAAAGCCAACAAAGCCAAAGCCACCCACAAATCTGAATTTTCCTAGGCACGACCTGGACATTTTCGCAGACGAGCAAGGCCATTGAAGCCGGACAATGCTCCCATGGCTCAACCCCTCTCTCAATTGGGTTCCCTCGACGAACGCGGCATGTTTCACCGCGGGCAGTGCTGTGTACGCCGGGCTTGGCTGTGCGGAGTAGATAGTTCATCTTCCACACTCGCGCGGCGGGCAATGGGTTCTGCCAAGCACTTCATCAACCAGGACAAATCGCCAAGGCGCTGACGGATCACGGCAAGACGAACCGGATCATTCAGCACTGACTGGCATTTCGCTTGAATCGCAGACCCTGTGGCTTCGCGCGGCGGGAATAGCCGCACCCAGCGCCGGGCGACGTCGTCGTCACACCAGTGCTGTGGCGCCCGTGGATCGATCTCCAGCACCAGGTGTACATGATTGCTCATCACCGCGTAGGCATGGATCGCTACCGCAAAGCACTCGCCGAGAAGGGCAATCC
>JAEUPP010000061.1 GCA_016790075.1 Rhodanobacteraceae bacterium
CGCATACGGCCGGTAGTCAAACTGTGCCGCCACCGGCCCGCGGTCAAACGCCCCCGGTATCGTGAACGCATTCGCCGCCAGCGGCATCAGCGATCCACGCAGTTCCGCCTCCACTTCTTCCAGCGTCGTACAGCGCGAACCTGACCAGCTCAAGTATCCATAGACCGATGATTCGTTCGCCGCTACTCCGCAACGCGCCGACACTACAGACGACAGCAATGCCAGAACCGCCGCGACCACGGCGACTAGAACTCGAACCATGGGCAAACCGCAGATGAAGTTCTGGATAAAGAGAAAAAGCGGCAGCTAGCCGCCGACAACGCGCGATGGGAGCACACACGCCGGCGGGCGTCAATCACCACTGGAGTCGTGTCTCATAAATACATTGAAGAAATTCCGGTCGGATTTTGGCGTGAGGCCAGGCGCAAGGAGAAGACTTAGCAGCGCTACAGCGACGAATAGCAACGGCGTACCGCGCCAAAGGACATCGTAATCAATTAATGATATTTGTGAAACACGACACTAGAACGCCGCGTCGAACGTGACTTCGCCTTCAACCGCAACCTGGTAAGCCGAAACGCGGCGCTCGAAGAAATTCGTCAGTTCCTGCACATCCTGCAGGTCCATGAACGCAAACGGATTGCGCGCGTGATACCGCTTGGCCAGACCGAGCTGGGCCAGCCGCTGGTCAGCGACGTATTCGAGGTACTGGCGCATGTCCTTGAGCGAGAGGCCGGCGACGCCGCCGGAGAGTACGTCCTCGGCGAACTGCTGCTCGCAGGCGATGGCCTCATCCAGCATCTGTGCGATATCGGCCTGCAGCTGCGCGTCGAACAGTTCGGGCTCCTCCTCGCGCGCAACACGTATCACCTCGAACGCAAACGCCATATGGCCGGACTCGTCGCGGAAGACCCAATTGGTGCCGGCGGCCAGTCCATGCAGCAGGCCGCGCGAACGCAGGTAGTAGACGTAGGCGAAGGCGGCGAAGAAAAACAGGCCCTCGATGCAGGCCGCGAAACAGATCAGATTCAGCAGGAATTGGCGCCGCTGTGCGGGCGTCTCGATGCGATCGAGCTTTTCGATCGAGTTCATCCAGCGGAAGCAGAACTCGGCCTTCTGCCGTATCGACGGAATATTCTCGACCGCGTCAAACGCCTTGGCGCGCGCCTCCGGCTCGGGCAGGTAGGTGTCGAGCAGGGTCAGGTAGAACTGCACATGCAGCGCTTCCTCATAAAGCTGGCGCGACAGGTACATGCGCGCTTCAGGCGCATTGATGTGCTTGTAGAGGTTCAGCACGAGGTTGTTCGCGACAATGGAATCACCGGTCGCGAAGAACGCGACCAGGCGTTCGATCAGATGCCGCTCGGCGGGGCCGAACTTGTTGCGCAGATCGTTGACGTCGAGGGAAAAATCCACTTCTTCCACGGTCCAGGTATTGCGGATCGCATCGCGATACATGTCGTAGAAGCCGGGATAGCGCATAGGGCGCAGCGTCAGATTGAACCCGGCATCCAGCAGACGCGGCGCTGCCATATTGCCGGCAACAGGGGAAATTTCGGACAGAATCGCATTCATGGCGGGGTACCGGTAGGGGCGGCGCACAGGCACTGGCTGAGCACTCGAGGTATCAATCGTCTGCTGGCGAAAGTCTCGTACACCGAGCCTGTCGCTTCCTGCTTCCGCTCCCCGGGTACGCCCGGAGAGCGGAACTCCTGCCTGTCAGATCAGGCTTACTGGCAGGCCTCGCAGTACTCCGGATTCTCCAGCGAACAGAACACGGCTTTTTCGGCCTGTTCCTGGCTGATGGCCGGAGCCGGCGCTGCGGCGGCTACTGTGGTCTTGGCGATCTTGGTCGCGGGGCGTGAGCGCAGGTAGTAGGTGGTCTTGAGACCGGCCTTCCAGGCGTACATATACATGGACGACAGCTGGCCTATGTTCGGGCTTTCCATGAACAGGTTCAGCGAGGCCGACTGATCGATATACGCGCCACGTGCGGCCATCATGTCGATCAGCGAACGCATGGGGATCTCCCAGGCCGTGCGATAGATCTGACGCAGCCGCTCCGGAATTTCGGCTATGCCCTGCACCGAGCCTTCGGCGAGCTTGATGCGGTCACGCATGTCCGCCGTCCACAGGCCGAGCTGCTTGAGTTCTTCGACCAGGTATCGGTTGACCTGCAGGAAGTCGCCCGACAGCGTTTCGCGCTTGAACAGGTTCGACACCATCGGTTCTATGCATTCATAGCAGCCGGCGATCGACGCAATAGTGGCGGTAGGCGCGATCGCGATCAGCAGCGAATTGCGCAGGCCGCCCTTGCGGATGTTCTCGCGCAAGGCATCCCAGCGCGCCATGTCCGATGGTGTGATGCCCCAGGCGTCAAACTGCAGTTCACCCTGCGCTGCACGCGTATCGCCGAACGAAGGATGCGCGCCACGTTCCAGCGCCAGCTCGTGCGAGGCGACCAGGGCGTGGTAATAGATTTCCTCAGCGATGCGCGTGGACAGCTCGCGCGCCTCAGCAGAATCAAATGGCAGGCGCAGTTTGAAGAACACGTCCTGCAAGCCCATTACACCCAGACCGACCGGTCGCCACTTGAGGTTGGAGCTGCGTGTCGATTCGATGGGATAGAAATTCAGGTCGATGACGCGGTCGAGCTGGCGCACGGCCACACGCACGGTTTCGGCGAGCTTCGAATAATCGAAGCCATCGGCGTGCATGTGCTGGCCGAGATTGATCGAGCCGAGATTGCACACCGCCGTCTCGCCCTGCGAACTGACCTCGATGATTTCTGTGCACAGATTGGACAGGTGGACAACGTTGCCTTCCTTCGCGGTCTGGTTGCAGGCGCGATTGGACTTGTCCTTGAATGTCATCCAGCCGTTGCCGGTCTGGGCCAGCGTGCGCATCATGCGCGCATAGAGATCGCGCGCCTTGACCTGCTTGGTGGCGAGGCCCGCCGCTTCGGCCTGTTCATAGGCCGTCTCAAACGAGGCGCCCCAGCGATCGACGAGGTGAGGCACCGCCTTGGGATCAAACAGCGACCATTGCGCATCGGCCTCGACCCGGCGCATGAACAGGTCAGGGATCCAGTTGGCCAGATTGAGGTTATGCGTACGGCGCGCTTCGTCACCAGTGTTGTCGCGCAGCTCCAGGAACTCCTCGACGTCGGCGTGCCAGGGTTCGAGATAGACGCAGGCAGCGCCCTTGCGCTTGCCGCCCTGATTCACGGCCGATACCGAAGCATCCAGCGTCTTGAGCCAGGGCACGATGCCGTTGGACAGGCCATTCGTCGACTTGATCAATGAGCCACGCGCACGCACACGGGTATAGGCCAGACCGATACCGCCGGAAAATTTCGACAGCATGGCCACGTCGGCATAGCGCTTGTAGATCGACTCCAGCGAATCATCCGGCGAGTCGAGCAGGAAACAGGACGAAAGCTGTTCGTGCGTCGTGCCCGAATTGAACAGCGTCGGCGAACTCGGCAGGTAATCGAGGCTGCCCATCAGCCGATAAAGCTCCAGCGCGTCGCTGACGTCCTCGCACAGCGCACAGGCGATACGCAGAAAGAACTGCTGCGGTGTTTCTATGACCTTGCGCGTCTTGGGGTGGCGCAGCAGATAGCGGTCGTAGACCGTGCGCAGGCCGAAGTAATCGAAGCGGCGGTCGAGCTCCATGTCCAGCGCGCTGTTGAGCTTGCGCGCATTGGCCTGCACAAAACTCAGCAGTCGCTCGTTGATGAGTCCCAGCTCGTGGCCGCGTGCGACGGATTGCGAGAACGCGTGAATTTCCTGGCCAGCGACTTCCTTGGCGATGTAGTCCGACAGCAGGCGTGCGGCGAGGCGGCCGTATTCGGGCTCTTCCGCCGTCAGCATGGCCGCCGTGCGTATCGAGAGTTCATCGAGTTCGCGCGTGGTGGCACCGTCATACAGACCGGAAATGGTGCGCGTTGCGACCCGCATGGGGTCGGTGGAATACAGACCTTCCGCAGCACGTGTTACCGCGCGCACGATCTTGTTGAGATCCACCGGTTCGCGCTTGCCATTGCGCTTGGTCACCGCCATCACGCCGCTGGAATGCGGCGGGGTCAAGGCGAACTGTGGCGCGCGGGTTTGTTGCGGAGCAACGCCGGTGCGAGCGGCGGTGGCGATATCGTGTTCTGTGGTGCTCATGAACTCCCTCCGGTGCGAGTGGCGCACGGCTGCCGTCCTGACCCGGGGACGGCGATACGAAGGGACGGCGATACCGCGGTTCAGGCCGCGGCATAGCCACGCCCCCTCGGGCGTGCGGAGTTGCGGTTTCCGGGCGTAGCCCTGCCGCGGCGTCAGGCCCGGCAGCGACCACCGACCCGTCTCCCCGCGGAGACTCCTGGCCGTGACCGCGCGGTGTGCAACGCGCGGCTGTCGGCAGGTATTCGGGCTTGTGGACCCGGTTCCGACCTATCGGAACCGCCTAAGTGCCATCGCTTCCCAGCCTTCCGGGCCAGTGCTGATAACGGCATTCGTTTCCACTTACCGCTGCGGGGCAGCCCCGGATTCGCACCGGATTCCCGTTTCATTCCGGTCTGGACCGGAAACCGACCAAACACAACATATAGAGGTTGACAGCGCCTGGTCAACACAATTGGATGTGAATTCGTGTGCAGTTCGCGTTTCAGATTCGTGAAGGAATCGAGGCTGCAGGGGCTTGCAACAGGCCTGGGAGCTTGGGTGTTGGCGGGTCCGGACCGGCATTGCCTGGCCGCCTGCGCGACGGTGCGGTTCCTGCACACACGGAGCTACCCCCTGTGCGCAACCGGACTACTTCGCCTCACCGGCGAGAAAATCCACCGCCGTCTGCAGCATCGCGCGCGTACCGGTGTCCAGGGCCTTTTCGTCCAGAAAGAATTTCGGCGAATGGTTGGGGGCGACTGTCGCCAGATCCTGCCCCGGCGGCACGACACCGACGAAGAAGTACAGGCCAGGCACTTCATCGGCGAAATAGGAAAAGTCCTCGGCCACCATGTTCGGCGGCACATCGATGACATTGTCCTTGCCGACAGCTTTTTCGAGGCTGGGACGCAGACGCCGCAACAACGCGGCGTCGTTGCGTGTAACCGGGTTGTGCACTTCGGGCATGGGCGCATCAAGCTCCACGCGCGCACCTTGCGCTGCGGCGATGCCTTCGGCCGTTCGCCGCAGCCGATCGAACAGGTCTTCGCGCATGGCGGCGTCGAACGTGCGTACCGTACCTTCGAGCTCGACCTTGTCCGGAATGATGTTGTAGCGCACGCCGCCCTGGAACATGCCAAAGGTGAGCACGGCAGGCAATTTGGAAATATCCAATTGTCTACTGACGATGGTTTGCGCCTGGCCGACGATGGCCGCCGCCGTGACGATGGGATCGACACCCCGCCAAGGCTGCGCACCGTGTGTCTGCGCGCCATACACGCGGATCTTGAAGCGGTCCGAACCCGCCAGCAGCGGACCTTCGCGCACGCCGACCTGATCGGCGTGCAGGGTGTAGAACACGTGCAGGCCGAG
This sequence comes from Rhodanobacteraceae bacterium, assembly GCA_016790075.1. Classification (GTDB taxonomy): domain Bacteria; phylum Pseudomonadota; class Gammaproteobacteria; order Xanthomonadales; family Rhodanobacteraceae; genus Tahibacter. Next base: position 5,523 of record JAEUPP010000061.1, read on the forward strand.
CACCGCATCCGGCTTGAACTCGCGGAAGATCCCTTCCTTGAGCATCAGCTTGGCCCCGCCTTCTTCGCCGGGAGGTGCGCCCTCCTCCGCCGGCTGGAAAATGAACATCACTTCGCCGGGCAGATCGTTGCGCATGCCAGTCAGCGCAGTCGCCACACCAAGCAGGATTGCGGTATGCGCGTCATGCCCGCAGGCGTGCATGACGCCGACCTCCTGGCCCGCATAGGTACTGCGCACCTTGGACGCAAAAGGCAGATCGGCTTCCTCTGTCACCGGCAGGGCATCGATATCGGCACGTATCGCCAGCCGCGGCCCCGGCTTGCCGCCCTTGAGCCGGGCGACCACACCGGTATGCGCGACGCCCGTCTGGACATCAAGGCCCAGGCGCTTGAGTTGATCGGCGACCAGCTTGGCGGTGCGCGTCTCGCGGTTGCCTAGCTCCGGATGCTGATGAATGTCGCGCCGCCAGCGAATGACCTGGTCGCCAACCGCCGCTGCGGCCTGGCGGGTATCAAGCGCGGTTGCCGGTGAAGAGGCGGCGAGCGCCGCGAGCAAGGCCAGACCAGTCAATCGCATAAGGAGCCCTCCGCTGAAAACCGGGATGGTAGGCCATGCACCCGCGCGGAGTCGCGCCTTAGCGGTTCGCCTGCCGCCGCGCGTTCGCCTCAAAGTAACTCGCCTGCAACGGCCGCGACAGATAACGTCCGGCGCCACGCTGGGTGCGCAGCTCGCCTTCGGTCCAGACCAGCTTGCCCGCCGCGATGGTATGCCGCGCCAGACCCTGCACGGTGCGGCCTTCAAAGATATTGAAGTCGACGTTCTGGTGATGCGTCGCCGCGGAAATGGTGCGCGAGGCGTGCGGATCCCAGACCACGAGATCGGCATCGGCGCCAACTTCGATCGCACCCTTGCGCGGATACAGGTTGAAAATACGCGCCGCGTTTGTCGAGGTTACCGCGACGAATTCATTCGGCGTCAGGCGGCCGGAATTCACGCCGTAGTGCCAAAGCACCCCCATGCGGTCTTCAATGCCGCCGCAACCGTTGGGAATCTTGGTGAAATCATCCTTGCCGGCTGCTTTCTGCGGGGCGCAGAAGGTGCAGTGATCGGTCGCCGTCGTGTGCAGATGGCCGGCCTGCAGCGCCTGCCACAGCGCTTCCTGATGCTCCTTGGGCCGGAACGGCGGGCTCATGACATGCGCCGCTGCGCGGGTGAAGTCAGGATCGCGATAGACCGAATCGTCGATCAGCAGATGCCCGCCCAGTACTTCGCCGAACACGCGCTGGCCTTCGCCGCGCGCACGCGCGATTTCCTGCACCGCTTCGCGCGCCGAGACGTGCACGATGTACAGCGGCACACCGATGACTTCCGCGATACGGATGGCGCGGTTGGCGGCCTCGCCTTCGACTGCACTGGGGCGCGATAGCGGATGCGACGAGGGCCCGGTCTTGCCTTCCGCCACCAGCTGCTTCTGCAATTGGTATACGAGTTCACCATTCTCCGCGTGCACGGTCGGCAATGCACCGAGCTCCAGCGCGCGGCGGAAGCTGTTCACCAGCACCTCGTCGTCGGCCATGATGGCGCCCTTGTACGCCATGAAGTGCTTGAAGCTCGCCACGCCGTGCTCCTGCGCCAGCACACCCATCTCGCGATGCACGGACTCGTCCCACCAGGTGACAGCGACATGGAAAGCGTAGTCGGAAGCAGCTTTCTCGGCCCAGCCGCGCCAGGCATGAAACGCTTCGAGCAGGGACTGCTTCGGATTCGGAATAACGAAATCGATAATGCTGGTCGTGCCGCCGGCAAGCCCGGCGCTGGTGCCGGAATAGAAATCATCGCTGGCAACGGTGCCCATGAACGGCAGCTCCATATGCGTATGCGGATCGATGCCGCCTGGCATCACGAGCTGGCCGCCCGCATCGACGACGACCGCGCCGGCCGGTGCCTCAAGATCCGCGCCGATCTGCGCAATCTTGCCGGCTACACAAAGCACATCGGCGCGGTAGCTGTGAGTGGAGTCGACGACGGTGCCGCCGCGGATCAGTAGGGTCATGAGAAGCTCCAGCAGCCAACTTCATTCGGTCGCGAAGGATAGTTCGATCAGATGGCGTTTCGCCGCGGCGTCCAGCCGAAACGGTTATCAGCCAGTGTTGTCCAGCGGCGCGCGCGGCACCTTGCCGCGCATCAGCAGCGCATAGACCAGGGCGGAAATGCCCAGTCCGGCGAACCAGGCATAGGTGTACAGGGTCTTGAACAGGCCCGGCACGCCGGCAAAGGTCTGTGGGAACGCAGCGTGCAGGAAGCCCGGCAGGTTCGGCAGCACGCCGGCCAGCAGCGCGACGATGGCGGCGATATTCCAGCCGTTGCGGTAGGCATAGGCGCCACGCTCGTCGAACAGTTGCTTGAGATCCAGCCGCGTGTCGCGCAGCAGGTAGTAGTCGACGAGCATGATGCCGGCAACCGGCCCTAGCAGCGCCGAATAGCCGACAAGCCAAGTAAAAATATAGCCTTCAGTACTTTCGAGAATTTTCCACGGCATCGCGAGCAAGGCGATCCCCGCTGTGATCAGGCCGCCGGTGCGGTAGGAAATGCGCCGCGGATTCAGGCTGGCGAAATCATAGGCCGGACCGACGAGGTTTGCCGCCAGATTGCAGCACATGGTGTCCAGCGTCAGCACCAGCAGAGCGAGGCCGACACCAATGCCGGTGAAGCGGCTGGACAGGTCCACCGGGTCCCAGATCGCCTTGCCGTAGATCACCACCGTCGCCGAGGTCACGATGACCGACATCAGCGCGAGCAGGGCCATCGGCAGCGGCAGGCCCAGGCTCTGGCCTATGGCCTGGTCACGCTGCGAGCGCGCGAACCGCGTGAAGTCGGGGATGTTCAGCGCCAGCGTCGCCCAGAAGCCGACCATCGCGGTCAGCGAGGGCCAGAACACGACCCAGAACTGGCCGGCTTTTTCACCGCCCTCCACGAACTTCGACGGCATGGCCATCATGCTGCCGAAGCCGCCCGCATGGGTCAGTGCCCAGCCAACGAGGAACAGGCACATCACGATCTTGATCGGCGCCGATACGGTTTCCAGCCAGCGGATCGACTCGGTGCCGTGCACGACGAAGTAGAGCTGCAGCGCCCAGAACGCGAGGAAACACACAAGCTGCCCGGCGTTGATGCCGAGCAGCGGGATAGGATCGGCCTGCAACGCGTTGCCGGTGAGGATATTCAGCAGCGTGTACATGGCCAGCCCGCCGAACCAGGTCTGGATGCCGTACCAGCCGCAGGCGACGATGGCGCGCAACATGGCAGGCAGCTTGGCTCCCTGCGTACCGAACGAGGAACGCACCAGCACTGCATACGGAATGCCGTATTTCGCACCGGCATGGCCGATCAGCAGCATGGGCAACAGCACGATTGCATTGCCCAGCAGCACCGTGGTGACCGCCTGCCACGGCGACATGCCCTGATCAATCAATCCCGCCGCCAGCGTATAGGACGGAATGCACATGACCATGCCGACCCAGAGCGCCGCAAAGTGATACCAGGCCCAGGTGCGCTGCGCCGCCGTCGTCGGTGCGAGGTCGGCGTTATAGAGCTCACCTTGCGGGACGGCGGTATCGTGGTTGGACGTGGCGGTCATCGGCAGCTCCTGGCCATGAGGATGTATACGAATTCACGCGGCCAACCTGCGGAGCCTTTGTAGGGTGGGCTTTAGCCCACCATCGCACCCTATCCATCGCTGCGGATGGAAATCCAAGCGCAGCACAAGACAGCAATCACTGGCGCAGCAGATTGACCTTCATGACGGTGGGCCAAGGCCCACCCTACGCTTCTATACGCTTTCCACGACCCGCGCGGGATTGTTCGGATGCGTGGTCCAGTTCGCGTACCCGCCCTCGTCCACGCGCTGCATCGTGATGCAGTTGTCGACCGGGCATACGTGCATGCAAAGGTTGCAGCCCACGCATTCGCCATCGACGACCTCAAAGTGCCGTTTGCCGTCCTTCTCCTTGAGTATGGCCTGGTGCGCCGTGTCTTCACAGGCAATGTGGCATAAGCCACATTTGATACATTTATCCTGATCGATGCGCGCCTTGATGTCGTACTTGAGGTTCAGGAATTTCCAGTCGGTCACATTGGGCACGGCCAACCCGCGGAAATCCTCCAGCGTGCGGTAACCCTTCTGGTCCATCCAGTTGGCCAGTCCGGCAATCATGTCATCGACGATACGGAAGCCGTAATGCATGGCCGCCGTGCAGACCTGCACATTGCCGGCACCGAGTGCCATGAATTCAGCCGCATCCCGCCAGGTGCCAATGCCGCCTATCGCCGAGATCGGCAGGTTCGGTGTCTCCCTGTCGCGCGCGATCTCGGCCACCATGTTCAGGGCGATGGGCTTGACCGCCGGCCCGCAGTAGCCACCATGCGTGCCCTTGCCGTCGACGGTCGGTGTCGGCGCCATCAGATCCAGATCGACGGAGACGATGGAATTGATGGTATTGATCAGCGACACCGCATCCGCACCGCCACGGAACGCCGCGCGTGCCGAATGCCGGATATCGGTGATGTTCGGCGTGAGCTTGACGATGCAGGGCAGGCGCGAATGCTGCTTGACCCAGCGCGCGACCTGCTCGACGTATTCGGGCACCTGCCCCACGGCCGACCCCATGCCGCGCTCGGACATGCCGTGCGGGCAGCCGAAGTTCAGCTCGACCGCATCACAACCCGTGTCTTCGACCATGGGCAGTATCGTTTTCCACGACTGCTCATCACAGGGCACCATCAGCGACACGACCATGGCGCGGTCCGGCCAGTCGCGCTTGATCTGGCGGATTTCGTCGAGATTGACCTGCAACGGCCGATCCGTAATGAGCTCGATGTTGTTGAGGCCTGCAATGCGCTGGCCGTTCCATTGCACCGCGCCATAACGCGAGCTCACATTGACCACGTGTGGATCAAGACCCAATGTCTTCCACACCACGCCACCCCAACCCGCTTCAAATGCCCGGTTGACGTTGTAGGCCTTGTCAGTCGGCGGAGCGGAGGCCAGCCAGAACGGATTCGGCGAACGTACGCCGACGAAGTTGTTGCGCAGGTCTGCCATCTCAGTTCTCCGATTTGCCGTTGCTGAGCAGGCGCGCATGGATGGAGCGCGCGGCGCGTTTGCCGTCCTCGACCGCCTGCACGGTCAGATCGACCTTGCCGCCTACGCAGTCGCCGCCGGCCCAGACGCCGGGGACCGAGGTCTCAAACTCGGCATTGACGACGATGCGGCCGTTGCGGGTTTCGATCAGGTTGCTGCCATCACCGTCCGCGCGAGGCGCGAGCAAGCTCTGGCCTATGGCCTTGAGCACGCTGTCGGCCGCGAGCGTGAAGTAGTCGCCACTACCGAGCAGACGGCCGGTCTCGTCGAGCTGGGTGTATTCAAATTCGATGGCGCTGACCGCGCCCTCTCCCAATATGCGGCGCGGCTGCGCCCATTCGATCACGGCAACACCCTGGGTCTTGGCGAACTCCTGCTCGGCCCAGGTGGCGCTCATGCTCGCACTGCCGCGGCGGTACACCAGGGTGACGGATTCAGCACCGAGCTTCTTGCTCTGCACCGCTGCATCAATCGCGGTATTGCCGCCACCGATCACGACGACGCGGCGCCCCACCGGCAGCTGCGCGAAGTCATCGCATTGCCGCAGCTCAGCGATGAAGTCGACGGCATTGCGTACGCCGGCCAAGGTTTCGCCGGCAATACCGAGGGCGTTGACGCCGCCAAGGCCCAAGCCCAGAAACACCGCGTCGTAGTCCCGGCGCAGTTCTGCGAGATCCAGGTTTTCGCCGAGTACACGCTGACCTTCCCAACGCATGCCGCCCAGCGACAGCAGCCAGGCAATTTCGCGTGCGGCAAATTCAAGCACCTTGTACTCGGCGATGCCGTATTCGTTGAGCCCGCCGGGTTTGGGCCGCGCATCGAAGATAACGACCTCATGCCCCGCACGCGCCAGCGCATGGGCACAGGACAGGCCGGCAGGGCCGGCGCCGACTACCGCAACGCGCTTGCCGGTCGCCGGGGCACGCTCGAACAACGTGGTGTCAGTCTCGAACACCCAGTCGGTCGCATAACGCTGCAGCGCACCGATCTGCACCGGCTGCGACTCGGCCGTATTGCGCACGCAACTGCCTTCACAAAGGATCTCAGTAGGACATACACGGGCACACATGCCGCCGAGCACGTTGGCCCCGAGTATGTCCAGTGCCGCGCCACGCAGATTGTCGGTCGTGATGCGGCGGATAAAGCTCGGGATATCGATGCCGGTCGGACAGGCCTGTATGCAGGGCGCGTCGTAGCAGTAGTAGCAGCGCTGTGCCGCGATCAGGGCGCTCTGACGGTCCAGCGGCGGCGCAACATCATCGAAATTCCGCGCGAGTTGCCCGGAGGACAGGCGTCCTGCGGCAATGTCAGCGTGTTCTTTGCGGCTCATTCGTACTCCTGGGGGCGCCTGGGAGGAAATCAGGATGGGGCACGCCCGCCGCCACGAGGGACGAACGAAAGGCGTGCGCTGGCGGTGCAAGGGTTGGGACGGAACCTGCAGGCGGCCCTTGCACCTGCGCAACGCGCCCGAACGAGCGGGCTCACATCCCACCTGCTTTTTGTAGACGGATTGGGGCGTGGGTGCAAGCGGGGCTGCACTAGTACGCGACGCGCGTCGTAGCCCGTTGCCCCATGCGCAGCGACCGGCCGGATGCAGATACCAACGCCCGCACCTGCGGCATTTCTAGAGAGCCGGACAGTTCGCGAGATGAGTTGCCTCGTATCGCACGCAGGACCGGTCCAGATGCGGCCGGTACTCGTCGAGCAGATGGGATTCGGCAAAGATCTTGTAAAAGGCACTGTCCACACTTTGCAGCACCACGCTGCAGTGCGCGGCGAGGTACTCATCACGTCGTGCATGAGCGTAGTAGTTCTGCAACCAGGCTCGTGCATCCGTGACCGGCTGGCGCAAGCCAAACAACGATGCCCAATCGCTCGAAACCCAGCCGGCCTGATCAGGGAAAAAAGCTGCATCGACGACATAGCCAAATTCATGTACGCCGTTCCAGCTACGCTCCTCGACCGGGCGAACCAAGCTTTCAAACGTGGCGATACGCGCGACAACGACAGGATCATCGTCAGCGCAATCATCGAGCCATTCAAACGGATACCTGAAGCTGCTTGGCAACGCGAGCCAAGTCAGATCAGCCAAGTGCGCGAATACCGGCGCGAACACCTCCGCGAACCGCTGCGGTGAATAGATGCGGAAGCCTTGCATGAAGTTTCGCCCTGCCCGCCAAACAACGTCAGTTCGGACGGTCTAACCCGCCCGCTCCAGCATCGCCTGCAACAATACATTCGCCCCTGCTTCTATCCACTCCGGCGTCGCGTCTTCGATTTCGTTGTGGCTGATGCCGCCGATGCAGGGCACGAAGACCATGGCGGTCGGCGCGACCTGAGCCAGATAACAGGCATCGTGGCCGGCGCCGGAAACGATATCGCGATGTGAATACCCCAGGCGTTCGGCTGCGGCGCGTACCGAGTTCACGCAGTCGGCATCAAACGCCACCGGGGAGTAGTAGAAGATCTGTTCCAGCTTGGCTACCTCGACCTTGGCTTCGTTCGCTGCAGCGGCGATACCAGCACGCAGCTCGGCATCCATCTGTGCCAGCACGGCGTCTTCGGGGTGGCGCAGATCTACCGTAAAGAACACACGGCCCGGGATCACGTTGCGAGAGTTCGGATGCACCTGCAGCATGCCTACCGTCGCACAGGCATAGGGCGCGTACTTATGGCCGATCGCGTTGACCAGCTGTATCACCTTGGCCGCTCCCAGCAGCGCATCCCGGCGCCGCGGCATCGGCGTGGGGCCGGCATGGGATTCCTGTCCGGTCAGCACGACTTCGTACCAGCGCTGGCCCTGCGCCGCATGCACCACGCCTATGGTCGTGGCTTCGGTTTCGAGTATCGGCCCCTGTTCGATATGCAGCTCGAACGCCGCGTGGATGGGACGGCCGCCGACCGGAAGATCTCCTGCATAACCAATGCGCTCGAGTTCCTCGCCCATGGTCTTGCCATCGACATCCGCGCGCGAGAGACCGTATTCCAGCGAGAACACGCCGGCAAATACGCCGGAGGACACCATGGCCGGCGCGAAGCGTGAGCCTTCTTCGTTGGTCCAGATCACGACCTCGATAGCCCGGCGCGTGACGATGCCGTGATCGTTGAGTGTACGTATGACTTCAAGCCCGCCGAGCACACCGTAGATGCCGTCGAACCTGCCGCCGGTGGGCTGCGAGTCCGCATGCGAGCCGGTGATCACCGGCGCCAGGCTGTCGTCGCTGCCGGCGCGGCGCGCGAATACATTGCCCATCCTGTCGACGCTGATCGTGCAGCCGGCTTCCTTGGCCCAGCGCACGAACAGATCGCGGCCCTGCTTGTCGAGATCGGTCAACGCGAGGCGGCAGACGCCGCCCTTGGGTGTCGCACCGATCTGGGCCATTTCCATCAGGCTGTCCCAGAGGCGGCGGCCATTGATGCGGGCTACAGCGGCAGCTTCAGGCTTGAGAACGGCACTCATGGCGGACTCCAGTTACCAATAGGCAAATGACTTCAGACACTTTTAACAAATAAACAAAATTCAAGAACCACACGAACTGTCTTCTCAGGTGTGCGGCATGACGAATTGTGCACCGGCACGGATACTGGTCGGCCAGCGTGTGGTCACGGTCTTGAGCCGCGTGTAGAAGCGCACACCTTCCGGACCGTAGACATGGTGATCGCCGAACAGCGAGGCTTTCCAGCCGCCGAAGCTGTGGAAGGCCATGGGCACCGGAATCGGCACATTGATGCCGACCATGCCGATCTGCACGCGCTGGGTGAAATCACGCGCCGCATCGCCGTCACGCGTGAACAGCGCAACACCGTTGCCGTATTCGTGGGCGTTGACCAGCGCCAGGGCTTCGTCATAGCTCGCTACGCGCATCAGCGACAGCACGGGGCCGAAGATTTCCTCGCGATAGATGCGCATCTCGGGGCGCACGTGGTCGAACAGGCAACCGCCGAGGAAGAAACCCTCTTCGCAGCCCTCGACGCGGTGGCCGCGGCCGTCGACCCGCAGTTCGGCGCCTTCGCGCACACCGATATCGACATAGTCCTTGACCTTGTCGCGGTGCTGGCGCGTGATCAATGGCCCCATATCCATGCCCGGCTCATCGCCACGGCCAATCTTGAGCGCGGCTACCCGTGGCGCGAGTTTCGCGATCAGCTTGTCCGCCGTGTCATCACCGACAGCGACCGCGACCGAGATCGCCATGCAGCGTTCGCCGGCCGAGCCATAACCCGCGCCAAGCAGCGCGTCGGCGGCCTGGTCGAGATCCGCGTCGGGCAGTATGACCATGTGGTTCTTGGCCCCACCCAGGGCCTGCACGCGCTTGCCCGCCGCACAGCCGGTCGCATAGATATAGCGCGCAATCGCTGTGGAGCCGACGAAGCTCACCGCGGCAATGTCCGGATGGGCGAGGATCGCATCGACCGCGACCTTGTCACCTTGCACCACGTTGAACACACCGGCCGGCAAACCGGCCTCGGCCAGCCAGTCCGCCAGCAGCAGTGAAGGCGAGGGATCGCGCTCGGAGGGTTTCAAGACGAAACAGTTGCCGCAGGCAATCGCGAGGGGAAACATCCATAGCGGCACCATGGCCGGGAAATTGAACGGCGTAATGCCGGCGACGACGCCGAGCGGCTGGCGCAGGCTGTGCGAATCGACCGCGGCGCCGACGTTCTCGGTGACCTCACCCTTGAGCAGCTGTGGAATGCCACAGGCGAACTCGACGACTTCGATGCCGCGCTGCACTTCGCCCAGCGCGTCACTGTGCGTTTTGCCATGCTCAGCGGTGATCGCTGCCGCGAGCTCATCGGCGCGTTGCTCGATGATCTCGCGCAGCTTGAACAGTACGCGCGCGCGCTTGAGCGGCGGTGTCTGCGACCAGGCCGGAAAAGCCGCCTTGGCCGCCTGCACCGCGGCATCGACCTCCTGCGGTGTGGCCAGCGGCAGGCGGCCGGTCTGTTCGCCCGTGGCCGGGTTGTACACCGGACTCGTGCGCGCCTCGTCAGCGCTGCAGCGCTGTCCGGCGATGTAGTGCGGAATGATGACGGGGGCCAACATGATGTTCTCCTTGCGGCACGCGGACGCGCTAGTCAGGCCACCGCGCGTATGCACGCGCGCACGCCTTCGATCATTTGTTCGAGCTCCGTGTCGGTCGTGATGACCGGCGGCGCCATGGCAATCGTATCGCCGGTGAAGCGCAGCAGCAGGCCGCGCTTCAGCCCTTCCTCGAACAGGCGCAGGCCGCGCAGTCCGACCTGGCCCTGCAAGGGCGACAGTTCAACCGCGGCCGCAGCGCCGCAGTTGCGGATATCGATAACGTTAGGCTCGCCCTTGAGGCTGTGCACGGCGTCTTCGATCTTGCGGCCAAGCTCGGCGAAACGCTGCGGCACGGCGTCGGCGTGCAGGATATCGAGCGTCGCATGCGCAGCGGCGACCGCCAGCGCATGCGCGGAATAGGTGTAACCGTGGAATAGTTCCACCATGTAGTCCGGGCCCTGCATGAAGGCCGCATAGACCGCGTCGGTAGCGATCACCCCGCCCATGGGCACAGTGCCGTTGTTGACACATTTGGCGAAGGTGATCAGATCCGGCGTCGCGCCGAACGCCTGCGCGCCAAACCATTCGCCCATACGGCCGAAACCGCAGATGACTTCATCGAAAATGAGCAGGATGCCATGCTTGGTGCAGATCTCGCGCAGGCGCGTGAGATAACCCAGCGGCGGCACGACCACGCCGACCGAGCCCTGCATGGGTTCGACGATGACCGCCGCGATCGTCGAGGCATCGTGCAGTGCCACCAGGCGTTCAAGCTCGTCGGCGAGGTGCGCGCCCCAGCTTGGCTGACCGCGCGAGAACGCCATTTCCTTGAGATTGTGCGTATGCGGCAGATGGTCGACGCCAGGCAACATCAGCGGCGCGAACATCTTGCGGTTGGCGACCATGCCGCCGGCAGAAATGCCCGCGATGCCGACGCCGTGATAACCCTTCTCGCGGCCGATGATGCGCGTACGCGAAGCCTCGCCGCGCAGCCGGTGATAGGCAATCGCGATCTTGACCGCGGTATCGACGGCTTCAGAGCCCGAATTGGTGAAGAACACGCGGTTGAGATCGCCCGGCGCCACCTCGGCGATGCGTTCGGCGAGGCGGAAGGTATCGGGGCTGGCGACCTGGAACGCGGGGATATAGTCGGCGCGGTCGAGCTGGGCCTTGACCGCCTCGACGATACGCGGGTCGCGATGGCCCAGTGAAGAGCACCAGAGACCGGACAGACAATCGAACAGACGCTGACCTTCAACGGTGGTGTAGTAGGCGCCTTCCGCGCCGACGAGCAGGCGGTCCAGCGGCCTGTGCTGCTTGAAATAACGGTTGTGCGTGAACGGCATCCAGTACGGATCGAGGTTCAACGCAGACTCGGAGGCTGCCGTTGCGGTCGCGGCGAAATTCATGCGGATTCGGTCCTGAGTTCGTGCGGGCGAGCCGGATGGTGCCTCATCGGCACCATTTCCGTCTGCGCACCGTCGTTTTACGTGTATACCTTGCCGCAAGAAACGGTAACGCGGTTCCTGCGGCGGCCGCATCGGACCAGGAGGCCGCGCGGGGAAAACCTGATGCACTGCGGACTGCCTGCCACAGCGCAGCCGGCGAGACCGTTTCGCCGACCGGACGGCGAGGGTTGCACTACGCGTGGCCGGATGCAAGCGGCGACGCAGCGCCCGGCCGCGCATCTGCCGGCACCGGGCGGTGTCCTCCAACGGCCCGACTTCGCGCTTACCGGATCCAGTACAACGCGAAAGGAACGAAATCGAGCATATTCTGCTCGCACTGCTGCTGTATGTCGTCGGCGCGCTGATCCCTGCTGCAGCCATCGCTGAGGACGTAGTCCGTGACCCGCAGTTCCACGCTGGCCATTTTCTGGTCGACACGTTTGGCGGCGGTATCGGCCAGTTCGACCGCGGCCAGCGCCTGCTCGAGCTGCCCGGCGGCGACCTGGTAGTTGCCGCTGTGGTTCGGCATCCGGACTCCGGCAGGTACACCGTCGGCCTGGCGCGCTATGCAGCCGATGGCTCGCCGCGCGAATGGCTTGTGCCCAGTCATCCGTTTGGAGCCGGCAAGTCGTACGTCATCCACACGTCACCGAGCAGAGATCGCTACGACGTGAAATACATCCGCGACTTCAAGTTGTGGAAAGACGTGCTGTACCTGCTGATCAGCGCAGACATCAAGCCGCGGCTGCCCCGCGGAGCGCCCGAACCGTTCGAGAAGGCCGACCAGGTGTACGTGCTCGCGTTCGAGGTCAGCGGCAAGTTCCTGCAGGAGAACCCGATCCGCGGCGTCCCAGCCGACCCCTACGCCCCCGCGCTGTTCGCGGCCGGCGGGATCGCGCTCTACACGCCCGACCTGACCTCACTTTCCCCGGCGCTGCACCTGGCCTATAGCGGCACGGCGTACGCCGGCCAGGCGCGCGCCGAGTACGCTCGCTACGCCGTGGATAGCACCGGCACCCTGAGCGAGATCGTCGCGCCGACAGCCGTCGATCCGGCCGGCCTCTGTGGCGCCCCGACAGACTGCGAGTTCCGTGCTATCGGACTGGGCGGCCGGCCGTCGCCAGACCAGCCGCCACGCATCTATCTCGGCGGCTGGCTCAAGCCGGCTGGCGACACCGCAGACTTCCTTGCAGTGCAGGTGGACGCGGACGGCGTCCCGGCACCCAGCTTCGGCAGCGGTGGCGCGACCATCGTGGACTTTCCGGCTTCGCCGCTGCCGGAAGAGTTTGGCCGGCTGCTGACAGTCGTCGCCGGCAGTGGCAAAGCGGAGCCTGAAACCATCTATCTTGCCGGAGAGATCAACGGCACCTGCGCCCGCGGGGCAGGCATCGTGAAGCTGTCCGCCGACGGCTCCGTTGATCCGCTGTTCGGCGTCGACGGCCGGGGCCGTTGGTTTTCCCCCGACGCCTCGTCGCCGGATGGACCCGAATGCCTGGGGTCCGGCAACCTGATCCGGCTGCGTGGCGGCGTAGTGCTGGACGGCGATCGCCTGGTATTCGCCGGGTTGCGCGAACGCGGCGTTACCTGGCCCGCCACAGGCGTCGAGTCGGACGCGCTGCTGACATCGATCGACCGGCGCAGCGGCGAGGTCAAGGCCAAGGGGCTGGTGTCTTACGAGGCTGGCGCCAGGACACGCGACTCCGGATTGACGGACCTGATCACCACCAGGCAAGGCGCCTACATCGCCACCGGTTCCATCCGTGTTCCCCTGTGGTCGATCCCGGCAGGGACCTCTCAAGTCGCCACGGTGGCCCTCAAGATGAACTGAGCCAGGACCTGCGCCGCCAGAAGGCCTGCATGGTACGGTTTGCGCCCGTTTCCGATACCGGCCTCGCCATGGATCTGATCCTGCGCCACGCGAACCTGCCCGATGGACGCCGCAACCAGGACATCGCGATCCGCGACGGCCGCATCGCTGATGTCGCCCCGAACCTTCCGGCAACGGCGCTCCAGGAAATCGAAGTCGGCGGACACCTGGTCTCGCCGCCGTTCGTCGACGCGCATTTTCATCTCGATGCGACACTGTCGCTGGGCCTGCCTAGGCTCAACCGCTCCGGCACCTTGCTCGAAGGCATTGCGCTCTGGGGCGAACTCAAGCCGGAACTCACCCAGGAGGCCCTGGTCGAGCGTGCGCTGGCTTACTGCGACATGGCCGCGAGCCAGGGCCTGCTCGCGATCCGCAGCCATGTCGATATCTGCGACGACCGCCTGCTCGCAGTCGACGCGCTGCTTGAGGTCAGACGCCGCGTCGCCCCGTACCTGGACCTGCAGCTCGTCGCGTTTCCGCAGGACGGCCTGCTGCGTAGCGCCACGGCGCACGAGAATCTGTTGCGCGCGCTCGACCGCGGCGTCGACGTGGTCGGCGGCATCCCGCATTTCGAGCGCACCATGGCCGACGGTGCCGAATCGGTCCGCCGGCTGTGCGGTATCGCCGCCGACCGCGGCCTGCTCGTCGACATGCACTGTGACGAATCCGACGACCCGCTGTCGCGACACATCGAGACGCTGGCCGCCGAAACCCATCGCCTGGGCCTGCATGGCCGCGTGACCGGCTCGCACCTGACCTCGATGCACTCCATGGACAATTACTACGTGTCCAAGCTGTTGCCGCTGATGGCAGAAAGCGGCGTCGCCGCAGTGGCCAATCCTCTGATCAATATCACGCTGCAAGGCCGCCACGACACCTACCCGAAGCGGCGCGGCATGACACGTGTCCCGGAACTGCTGGCGGCCGGCGTCAACGTCGCCTTCGGCCACGACTGCGTCATGGACCCGTGGTATTCGTTTGGCAGCGCAGACATGCTCGAAGTCGCCCACATGGGCATCCACGTCGCGCAGATGACTTCACAGGATGCGATCCGCCAAGCTTTCGATGCAGTTACCGTCAACGCGGCCCGCATCCTGCAACTCGATGGCTATGGTCTGGAGCCGGGCTGCCGCGCCGACCTCGTGGTGCTGCAGGCGGCCGATCCGTTCGAAGCGATACGCCTCAAGGCGGCGCGGTTGTACGTACTGCGCGCCGGCCGTGTCGTTGCACGCAGCCCGGCACGCTACAGCGAACTTGACCTGCCCGGCCGGCCGCGCGAGCTGACGCTGGAATTTGCGCCGAGCAGGCTGCCGCCAGCGCAAACAGCTTCCGAATAGTCCCGGACCGGCTTCTACGTGAAGCGGCTTCGGATCATCGCGTGAGTCGAACCATCGGCCCGCGGCATTGGCCTGAGTCGCTACTCCTGGGCAAGCCGCTGCAGGTACGCATCGTTGCTGAGCTTTTCCAGTATTTGTACGCCGTCGCGCTTCAGGTCCCGCAGATACTCGATCAATGTCGATTGGGGGCGCGGGAACCGACGGAAGTTGGCCTGCCGAAGTTGAACACGAGAGCGGACTGGATCCGAGACAAGCACTCGGTTGTGTTCTCCGCACGCGACTGGGGATAAGCCGCGGGCAACTTCGTCATAGCGAACCTGCCGTGGGGCCCTTTCAGCCGCGCCGCTCCGGCTCGGCGAGGAAACGGCGGCGGAATTCCAGCATGCCCTCGCAAACAGCGTTGTAGAGGTACAGCGGAAAATCATCCGGAAGCCTTGCGCCGACGGCCTCAAGAACGGCTGGTGTGCGCTCGGCAAGGCCGCCAATGAGCTCGGCTGCCTCCGGCAGGCCCAGCCGCCGTCCCATGTCGACCCAATGCCAGCGATGGATGTCCTGAAGCCGCTGAAGCCGGTAGTGGCGATTGGCTCCCTCAACGGCCATGGCCAACTTCAAGCGGCGCGGATCCAGCTGATTGTTTCTGCGGCCGGTGATTGGATGTACCGAAACGACGTCATACAGCGGCGTCATCCGGTAGCACCCCCGCGGCCCTATCGTCAGGCTGAAGTTCTTGGCGTGCCCATCCGTCGCCGCCATCAGCCAGAACAGAAACTGTGCAGAAAAGAACGTCCTGCGGTCCTGCTGCGCAGATTCAGAACTGCGCAGTATCTGCATGATGCGGGCCATGCCAGGACCGCCTTCTGCTTCGTATTTCCGCGTCGGCGGTAAACCGGCGACCTGGCAGAAGTCTTCCTGTGGAATCCGCATCCACCATTTCCTGTCCGGCGCGAGACGGCGATCGAAGCGCTCGATGATCAGGACTTTCTGGTTCTCAAATCGACCGATCTGCGCCTGCGCGACAGGCAGACCGAACTCACGCAGGATCTCAAGGCTAAGCCACTCCAGCTCGGCCGAATCGCACATGTCGGCCTGGACATTGGCCACCAGCCCGAGTGGCAATTTGAAGATGTGCGTGCTCGGCGTCGCTCCTCGTGGCCGGCACCAGCGCTTGCGGTGCCACAGCAACGCGGTCTTTTCCTGCGTACCGGCGATCGACAACCGAAACCCGTCCTTGCTCTCCAAGCCCAACGGGTCGGCACGTACGGTATTGCGCAGCAGCGCCGCGACCTGGGCTTCAGTCAGCGTTTCGGCTTCGATTCGACGGTGTTCGTCCGGCCTCTCACCTTCAGGCAGAAGCTGAACGGCGCCGGCGCAATCTCTCCCGAGCTCGGCCAGCAGATCGAAGGCTCTCGTCGAGCGGAGCCGGTGGCGCTCCTGCAGACGGCGCAGGATCTGCTCGTTATCGGGAATCAGATTGTCGAAATAGGCGGCTACGGTGGCGCCGCGCAATGCTGCGCCGCCGCCGAAGGGCAAGGACAGGGACAACGGGCGCCCCTGTTCGTCCGCCATCCATTCGGATGCATAGACGAGCACGGCCCGTCCGCCGGCGCTGCGCCGCCATTGGCCGACGAACAGGCCGTTCATCCAGATGTCCAACGCCGCTGCACGCCGCGTTGCCATGACTACCAGCCGCCCTCGGACGAGTTCGGCGATGTACGGCTGCGCAGGAACATTTCCAGACCTAGCACCTGGCACAGCTGATGGATTCGCTCGAAGGAAACGCGGCTGGCATCCCGCTCCAGTTTCGACAGCGCCTGGGCGCTGATGCCCAACTGTGCACCTACCTGCGCCTGGGTCAGTTTCTTGCTGATCCTTTCGGAGCGCAGCAAGGAACCGAGCTGCGCCGGAATACGTATGGCTTCGTCTCGCATGCAACCGATCTCCAGGAGAACGAGGCACGAATTTTTCGCAGAATCCGCCGCAGATTCGGCTAGGGGCATCATGAACCGCCAGATTCATTCCGCACGGTGAATCCTTCGATTCAAGCTATGCGATGAATTAACGGAATTCAACCTACACGATGAATTAGTGGAATTCAGCCTGCGCGATGAATTGATGTCCGTTCAATTCTTGAACACAAAGCCTCTTTGTCGGCGCGGAAAAACGAGCTGACAAAGTCCTTTTTCCCGGAAAATTTCTCCGCAACAAAAAGCCCCGCATCGCTGCGAGGCTTTCGAGTAGCGCAGATCCGCCGCGCGGCGCGCGGCGGATCGCTGGCGACGGTGTAGCGGACAATCAGAAATCCATACCGCCCATGCCACCCATGCCGCCACCACCGTGGTCATGACCACCGGCAGCCGGTGCGTCCTTCTTCGGTGCTTCGGCGACCATCGCTTCGGTCGTGATCATGAGACCGGCGATCGAAGCGGCGTTCTGCAGCGCCGAACGCGTGACCTTGGTCGGATCGAGGATGCCGAACGCGATCATGTCGCCGTATTCGCCGTTGGCAGCGTTGTAACCGAAGTTGCCACTGCCTTCCTTGACCTTGTTCAGCACGACCGAAGGCTCTTCACCACAGTTCGCCACGATTTCACGCAGCGGCGCTTCCATTGCGCGCTTGGCGATATTGATGCCGTGAGCCTGGTCTTCGTTGTCGCCCTTGACCGAACCAATGGCCTGCAGTGCACGGATCAGGGCAACACCACCGCCCGGAACCACACCTTCCTCAACGGCAGCGCGCGTAGCGTGCAGCGCGTCTTCAACGCGAGCCTTCTTTTCCTTCATTTCGACTTCGGTCGCAGCGCCGACCTTGATGACGGCAACGCCGCCGGCCAGCTTGGCCACGCGTTCCTGCAGTTTCTCGCGATCGTAGTCGGAGCTGGTTTCTTCGATCTGGGCCTTGATCTGCTTGATGCGGGCCTGGATCGCGTCACCGTCGCCGGCGCCGTCGATGATGGTCGAATTTTCCTTCGACACGACAACCTTCTTGGCGCGGCCGAGATCCTTGATCGTGGCCTTTTCCAGCTGCAGGCCGACTTCTTCGGAAATCACGGTGCCGCCGGTCAGGACGGCCATGTCTTCCAGCATCGCCTTGCGACGGTCGCCGAAGCCCGGCGCCTTGACGGCGCAGACCTTGACGATGCCGCGGATCGTGTTGACGACGAGGGTCGCCAGCGCTTCGCCTTCGACTTCCTCGGCGACGATCAGCAGCGGCTTGCCGGCCTTGGCCACACCTTCGAGCACGGGCAGCAGCTCGCGCACGTTGGAGATCTTCTTGTCGTGCAGCAGGATGTACGGGTCATCCAGCTCAGCCTGCATCGACTGCTGGTTGTTGATGAAGTACGGCGACAGGTAGCCACGGTCGAACTGCATGCCTTCGACGACGTCGAGTTCGTTCTCCAGACCCGAACCTTCCTCGACGGTGATCACGCCTTCCTTGCCGACCTTCTTCATGGCTTCAGCGATGATGTCGCCGATGTTCGCGTCGGAGTTGGCCGAGATCGTACCGACCTGGGCGATGGCCTTGTCGTCAGCGGTCGGCTTGGACAGCGCCTTCAGCTGGGCCACAGCGGCGGTGACCGCCTTGTCGATACCACGCTTGAGGTCCATCGGGTTCATGCCAGCTGCGACAGCCTTCATGCCTTCGCGAATCAGTGCCTGAGCCAGCACGGTCGCGGTCGTGGTGCCGTCGCCAGCGACATCGGAGGTCTTGGAAGCAACTTCCTTGACCATCTGGGCGCCCATGTTCTCGAACTTGTCAGCAAGTTCGATTTCCTTGGCGACGGAGACGCCGTCCTTGGTGATGGTCGGAGCGCCGAAGCTCTTTTCGAGCACGACATTGCGGCCCTTCGGGCCCAGCGTGGCCTTTACGGCATTGGCGAGAACGTTGACGCCGCGGACCATGCGGGCGCGCGCGTCTTCACTGAAACGAATTTCTTTGGCTGCCATGGGATGGGACTCCAGAAAATAGTGTGTAGAAGTGAGGAATCAGAGAAAGCGACCCGGCGGGCTGCGACGTGGCAGTGCTGCCATCGCGCCCAACCTGGTGCGATCTCAGGCTTCGATAACGGCCAGCAGATCTTCTTCGCGCATGACGAGCAGTTCTTCGCCGTCGATCTTCACTTCGGTGCCGCTGTACTTGCCGAACAGGACCTTGTCACCGGCCTTGACAGCGATCGGGCGGACCTTGCCGTCTTCAAGGATTTTGCCGCTACCGGCTGCGATGACTTCGCCACGGACGGGCTTCTCGGTGGCGCTGTCGGGGATGACGATGCCGCCAGCGGATTTGGTTTCGGCTTCCAGGCGCTTGATGATGACGCGGTCGTGCAGGGGACGAAGCTTCATGTGTGCTCCCTCAGGGGTTGTCAAGGAATTGATTGATAAAGGGTTCGGTCGACTTGTTAGCACTCGCCGCCGGTGAGTGCTAATTCTAGCGGCTGATGCTGACAAGGCAATGCCCCAGCGCGGGCCGAACGATCAGGTGGCCGACATATGGGGAGCATGGCGACGCTTTCAAGGGCTCCTGACACTGGGCCTGAGCCGAATGGATGCGCCCGCTTGCTGCGCACTCCTGGGTAGCTGCGGCCGGGTCGGCGCTGATCAACGGGTGTCCTTGGCTGGGTGTCCTTGGCTGGGTGTCCTTGGCTGGGTGTCCTTGGCTGGGTGTCCTTGGCTGTCCGCCGCGGTCGCTTGGGTCCCGAGTGACGGGATGCATTCGCTTGTTGTCCCCATGGGCGCGCGCGGCGGCTCGCGCTATCGTGCGCGACCCTGACCGCCGCGGCTGCGACCATGTCCGTTCTGACCGTGTATTGCTGCGTACCTGATATAGAGGTCGCCGACCGCATCGCGCGGGCGCTGGTGCAGGAAGGCCTGGCCGCCTGTGTGAACCGGCTGCCAGGTGTCGTGTCGACTTATCGCTGGAACGGTGAAATCCGTGCTGACACTGAACTGCTACTGCTGGTCAAGACCACGCGGGCACGCTTTGAGGCACTGCGAGCACGTATCGTTACGCTGCATCCGTATGAACTACCAGAGATCATCGCGGTCGATGTGACCCTGGGGCATGAGCCATATCTGGCCTGGGTAGCCGAGGCCACCGCATTCAAGCACTGACCGCTCGACCGTAAGCGGTCGCGAGAACCGCCAGAAGCCGGCGGTCCGTTTAACCATCACCTTGCTGCTGGAGCTGCAATGAGTCGTTTTGCCTGCTGTGCCCTGCTCGTCGCAAGTCTGGCCGGCCCCAGTCCGGTCCTCGCGCAAACGGAGACGGAGTTGCTCCGGGTCGAGGAAGCATTCGCCCTGACGACTACTGTCGACGACCGCAGCAGCGTCAAGCTCGAGTGGAAGATTGCGGACGGCTATTACCTGTATCGCTCCCGCATCAAGACCGGCAAGCCGGCCGAGGGCGTCACCCTGGGCGAGCTGCAGCTGCCGCCGGGCGAGGCCAAACACGATGAGTTTCTCGGCGACGTCGAGGTCTATCACCACAACGCCGTTGCGACGCAGTTGCTGACGGCCAGCAGCGACACCGCCGAGTTCAGCCTCAGCTTTCAGGGCTGCCACGAGCGCGAACCCAAGATCTGCTACCCCCCGCATACCACCAGGGTCAGCGTAGCGCTGCCGAAGGCAGCGGCAACTGCCACGCCGGCCGCGGCGACTTCAGCCCCCGCTTCGGGCGACCTCAAGTCCGCACTCAATCGGCTCGGCAAGCCCGCGAATGAAGCCCCCATGGACACCGCGACAGTCGATTCCGCCGCAACGGAAAAACTGCCGCTACCGCCTGAGCAGGCCTTCGTATTCGAGACCATCGCAACCGGCCCTACCCAATTGCTGGCGCGCTGGACCATGCCCAAGGGCTACTACCTCTATCGCGACAAGACCGTATTCACGTTGCCGGCCGGCGGTGTCGCACTGGGCAAGCCAGCCTGGCCGGCAGGTGTGCTGCACAAGGACGAGCACTTCGGCGAAGTCACCGTCTATTTCGATCAGGTCGAACTGCCGATAGCACTGCTGCGCGAGCGCGGCGAGGCGCAGAAGCTGAGTCTCAGCGCCGAGTTCCAGGGCTGCGAGGACAACGGCATCTGTTATCCGGTCATGACACGCCGTGTCGACATCGACCTGCCAGCCGCGACAGAAGCTGAACTCAAGCTGGGTGCCGATCTCATCAAGGCACAACAGGGGCAGTCCGCAACCACCAGCACCAGTGACGATCGCTCCGAGGAGCAAGTGCTGGCCGCAAGCCTCTCGGGTAACCGGCTGCTCGCGCTACTGTCGTTCTTCGGCTTTGGACTGCTGCTCGCCTTCACGCCCTGCGTGTTCCCGATGGTTCCGATTCTGTCCGGCATCATTGCCGGAGCCGGTCCCGAGGTATCCACCCGACGCGCATTCGTGCTCTCCCTGGTCTATGTGCTCGCCTCGTCCGTCGTCTTCACGATTGCCGGCGTCGTCGCCGGCCTGGCCGGCGCCAACCTGCAGGCGGCGTTTCAGCAACCGTGGATACTGACCGCGTTTGCACTGCTGTTCGTGTTGCTGTCGCTGTCGATGTTCGGCTTCTATGAACTGCAGCTGCCGAGCATGCTGCAGAACCGCATTGCGAACGTAAGCAACCGCCAGCAGGGTGGGTCACTGACCGGCGTCGCCATCATGGGTGTGCTGTCGGCATTGATCGTCGGCCCCTGCGTCGCCCCTCCCCTTGCCGCGGCCGTGCTCTATATCAGCCAGACCGGCGACCCCGTGTTTGGCGGTCTGGCTCTATTTGCGCTGTCGCTGGGCATGGGGGCGCCACTGGTAATCGCCGGCAGCGCAGCAGGCAAATTGCTGCCGCGCGCCGGTGCCTGGATGGACGCGGTAAAAGCCGTATTCGGCGTAAGTTTTCTGGCGCTGGCGATCTGGATGCTGTCGCGCTTCCTCGACCCCACCTGGATCATGCTCATGGCCGGCACCCTGGCCCTCACCAGCGGCGTCTACCTCGGTGCGCTGGAAAAGCTGCCGGACAATGCTTCTGGCTGGCGCACCCTGTGGAAGGCGCTAGGGGTGATCCTGCTGATCGCCGGCGCCGCACAGTGGGTGGGCGCGCTCGCGGGCTCGCGCGATCTGCTGCAGCCGCTCAAGGGCATCGGCGGCGGCGTTGCGGCAGCCGAAAACAAGCTGCCTTTCCGTGCGATCAAGAGTATCGATGACCTGCAGCGCAGCCTTGGCGAAGGCAAGCCGGTAATGCTCGACTTCTATGCCGACTGGTGCGTGGCGTGCAAGGAAATGGAGAAATTTACTTTTACCAAACCTGAAGTCCACACCGCACTCCAGGGACACCTCCTGCTCAAGGCCGACGTCACCGCGAACGACGCCACCGACCAGGCGTTGCTCAAACACTTCGGCCTGTTCGGACCACCGGCCACGATCTTCTTCGGAGCCGATGGCAAGGAGCGCCGCGCACAGCGCCTGATCGGCTTTGAGTCGGCCGACAAATTTTCAGCTCGCGCGACCCGGGCTGGCCGCTGATGAGCTGGAAACACACGGCCGCCGTCGGCGTATTCGCGGTAGCAGCGGGCCTGGCCGGCCTGGTCGTTGGCAGCATAGTCACCGGCAAAGGGGCGCCGCGTGGAGCCACGGACCTGCTAAGCCGCAGCCCCGCGACCCGCTGGCTGGCCGATGCCTGGATCGCGGCGGCGCAACCGAAAGCCCCGCCCGGCGTGCGCATCGCGCAGAAAGGCGATCCGGCGCCGACCATTGCGCTGGTCGATCGTAATGGCCAGAAGGCCACACTCGCGCAGTGGCCGCAGCACCTGATCGTGGTGAATTTCTGGGCGACCTGGTGCACTCCCTGCCGCAAGGAAATGCCCGAGCTCGACCGTTTTCAGCGCAAGCACGCAGCCAACGGCGTGCAAGTCGTCGGCATTGCCGTTGATGGCCTGGCCGAAGTCGAAGCCTTCCTGAACGACACGCCGGTCAGCTACCCGATACTGCTGAGCCCGAACTTCAACGCAAACCCGTCGCTGCCGTTTGGCAATACCTATGGTGCATTGCCCTTCAGTGTCCTGCTGGGCCGGGATGGCCGCATTCTCGACACGCGCCTGGGCGAACTCAGCGAGTCCGCGCTCGAAAACTGGCTCGCACCGCACAGCAAACCGCGCGGAGCCGCCGCGCAGCATCCAACCCCCATCGAAACGGATACCGGCAGCAAGATCACGAAATTCGGCCCCTGGCGGCAGCCGCCTGCACAAGCCGCGAACGCCTGAGCGGGAATCAGGCCGGCAAGTTAAACATCGGCGATCATCGCCGAACTGGACAAGATTACTCATCAAGTGCAGACTTGCGCGCCCCAGCTGGCACCGTGTCGGCGGTGGAGAGCCAGCTTGGCCAGAATCCTGTTGCTGAATGGCCCCAACCTCAACCTGCTCGGCTTGCGCGAGCCGGAAACCTACGGGCATGCAACGCTGGACAGCATCGTCGGCGATCTGGTCGCAATTGCGCAAGCACATGGGCATGAACTCGATCATCTGCAGTCCAATGCCGAGCACCTGCTGATTGACCGCATTCATGCTGCACGCGCCGACGGCAGCCGCTTCATCCTGATCAATCCTGCCGCCTTTACGCATAGCAGCGTTGCATTGCGCGATGCCCTGCTAGCCGTCAGCCTGCCATTTATCGAGTTACATCTGTCGAACGTGCACGCCCGCGAACCGTTCCGGCATCAGTCCTATCTGTCCGACGTCGCGGTCGGCGTCATCTGCGGTTTCGGCGCCGACAGCTATCGGCTGGCGCTCGAAGCAGCAATGCGCCGGCTTAGCTGAAACGTCTCAACCGTCACCGCTCCTGAGGATCCGTCTGTGGACCTGCGCAAAATCAAGAAGCTGATCGACATCCTGGAAGAGTCGAATCTGGCCGAACTCGAAATCAAGGAAGGCGAGGAAGTCGTCCGCCTTAGCCGCATTCCCAAGGGAATGAGTCTGCCGATGGCGCCCATGCAGGCGGCGCCTGCGCCGGTTACGCATGTTCACGTGGAACCACAACGGCCCGCGGCAACCAGCGCCGGCCCCGCCGCCGCAGAAGCAGCCGGCGGCGCCGTGAACAAGGCTCTACCTGACGGGCATGTGGTCCGCTCCCCCATGGTCGGCACTTACTACGCGTCGCCGAGCCCTGATGCACCGCCATTTGTGAAGCTGGGCCAGCAGGTCAAGCCGGGGGACACCCTTGCGATCATCGAAGCAATGAAGATGTTCAACCAGATCGAAGCGGATGTCGGCGGCACCGTACTCGCAATCCTCGCGACCAGCGGCCGACCGATCGAGTTCGACGAACCGCTGTTTGTCATTGGTTGAGCGGACACCAAACCATGCTCGATAAAGTCGTTATCGCCAATCGTGGCGAGATCGCCCTGCGCGTACTCCGCGCCTGCCAGACGCTGGGCATCAAGACGGTTGCTGTGCATTCCACGGTCGATCGCAACCTCAAGCACGTGGGCATGGCAGATGAGTCCGTCTGCATAGGTCCGGCGCCCGCAGCCGAGTCCTATCTCAACGTTCCGGCCATTATCGCCGCGGCGGAAGTGACGGATGCCCAGGCCATCCACCCGGGCTACGGCTTCTTGTCGGAGAACGCCGACTTCGCCGAGCGCTGCGAAAAGTCCGGCTTCATCTTCATAGGTCCGACTGCAAACGTAATCCGCCTCATGGGCGACAAGGTCGAAGCGATCCGGGCGATGAAAGCCGCCGGCGTGCCCTGCGTACCGGGATCGGGTGGACCGCTGGGAGATGACCCGGTCGAGAACGGCCGCATCGCCCGCGAGATCGGCTATCCGATCATCGTAAAGGCGGCCGGCGGCGGCGGCGGGCGCGGCATGCGCGTCGTGCATACCGAAGCTCATCTGCACAACGCGATCACCATGACGAAGTCGGAAGCCAAGGCGGCCTTCGGCAACGACATGGTCTACATGGAGAAGTTTCTCGAGAACCCGCGCCATGTGGAAATTCAGGTACTAGCTGACGGCCAGGGCAGCGCCATCCATCTGGGCGAGCGTGACTGCTCGATGCAGCGCCGCCACCAGAAAGTCGTCGAAGAGGCTCCGGCACCAGGCATTACGCCGGAACTGCGCGCCGAGATCGGCAAGGTCTGCGTCGAAGCCTGCCTGCGCATCGGTTATCGCGGCGCCGGCACATTCGAGTTTCTTTATGAGAACGGCCGCTTCTATTTCATAGAGATGAATACGCGTATTCAGGTCGAGCACCCGGTGACCGAACTGATCACCGGGGTTGACCTGGTACGCGAGCAACTGCTGATCGCCGCCGGCGAGAAGCTCTCGATCCGCCAGGAAGATGTGACCTTCACTGGCCACTCGATCGAATGCCGCATCAACGCAGAGGACCCGGACACCTTCATGCCTTCACCGGGCACGATCAAGCGCTTCCTCGGTGCCGGCGGCCCCGGTGTGCGTCTGGACACGCATATCTACGACGGTTACCGCATTCCGCCGAACTACGATTCCATGATCGGCAAGCTCATCGTGCATGGCCGCGATCGTGCTACAGCAATTGCGCGCATGCGGCTGGCGCTAGCGGAAATGGTTATCGACGGCGTCAAGACCAATATTCCGCTGCAACAGCGAATCATGAGCGACCTGGGCTTTCAGGCTGGCGGCCAGAACATCCACTACCTGGAAAAGCGTATCGCCGAGCAAAAGGAAAAGGGCATTGCACTGGGTTGATGCCGGACGCGCAGGCGCCTGGCTAATGCTGGGCGCACTGCTGGCCGGCTGCGCCGCAGACGCCGCGCGCCCTGGCAAGCCCGCTACCACCTCGATCGAGGCGGCGACGACGCTGGCCGCACCGCCGACCGCGGTGCCACCGGACGCACTGCCGCCTGATTCGCTCCTGATCGTGATCAGCGCGCGCAACGCGTACACGGTGCAGAATGCCACCACGACTTGCCAGGGCCTGCCCGCTCTGCTCCAGCCGTATCGCGAGCAAAATCTCGTCGTCGCCGGCCATGGTGGTTTTGCTGCGACCATCGCCGACGCACTTTGCATCGCAACCATCGCGAAAGCACGCGGCGGCAAAGCCTACCTGATGCACCCCGAAGGCTTGCGCACCATTGAAGTTGAAGACTGACCCATGGCCTGGATAGAACTCTCGCTGACCATCCACTCGGATCAACAAGAGCGGATCGAACTCGCACTCGAAGATCTGGGCGCCCTGTCGGTCACGCTGCTCGATGCCGAAGACCACCCGATCTTTGAGCCCGGCCCCGGCGAGACTCCCGTGTGGCCAACCATCAAGCTCGCCGCGCTGTTCGATATCGCTGTCGATCGCCCCGGACTGGTGCACGCGTTAACCGATCTGGTGCCAGACATAGCCCCCGACCAGATCGGGTTCCGCGACGTCGCCGATGCGGATTGGGTCCGCGCCTGGATGGATACGTTCCAGCCCATGCAATTCGGCCAACGGCTCTGGATCTATCCCTGGACCATAGACCCGCCACAGGAAGCTGATGACGCCGTCGTCGTGCGTCTGGATCCGGGCCTCGCCTTCGGCACTGGCACACATCCAACAACGGCGTTATGTCTGGAATGGCTGGACAGTCTGCCGTTGCAGGGTCTTGGCGTGCTCGACTACGGCTGCGGCTCCGGCGTGCTTGCCATCGCGGCGCTGAAGCTCGGCGCCGCACACGTAATCGGCGTGGACCTCGATCCCCAGGCACTCCAGGCAAGCCGGGACAATGCCGAACGCAACGGCGTAGCGAACCAGCTGGAACTTCAGCTTCCGCAGGACCATGCCCTCGCGCCGCAGGACGTACTTGTCGCCAACATCCTGGCCGGGCCGCTAGCCGAGCTCGCCCCGCTGTTCGCTGGCGCGTGCAAGCCGGGAGCACCGTTCGCACTGTCCGGCATTCTGGCTGGACAGCAGGATGAACTGCTTGTGCGTTATGCCGAGTGGTTCGACGACCTTGCTGTCACCCAGCGCGAGGACTGGGTGCGGATCAGCGGCAAGCGCAGAACGGACTGAGGCCCCTGCCCGCTGCGTCAACCGGACAGCAGCCGCTTGAATCCGCGCGCGCGCAGCGCTCCAATTCCGCATCCCCTCCCGGCAGCCTTTCGCATGTACACCCAGTGTCCCGAATGCGCGACGGTCTACAGCGCTGACGCCGCAACGATCGCACGCGGCCACGGCATGGTGCGCTGCAGTGACTGCGACGCACTGTTCGATGCACTGCGTACGCTGGCCGAACACCTGCCGCCCGAACCGTTCGAGCGGCTGGACACCCATACACCGGATCCGGATCCGCCACGCCTTGGCGTGCCGGTCTACCGACCGAACCTGCCAGCCGTAACCTATACCTTCGATCCGGACGAGAAGCCGCGCCCCCGCGAATCGCGTCGCCATGCGACGCCGGCCTTCGCGCGCCATGCACGGCGCGGTGGCGGTCGACGCTGGCCCTGGGTAGTCGGAACCCTGCTATTGGCCCTGACCCTGACCGGCCAGCTCGCCTATGCCGAGCGTGATCAACTGCTGGACAGCGAACTCGTACGCCCCTGGCTCGACCGCGGCTGCGCGGCGCTGCGCTGCGAGCTGCCGCTGCGTCGTGCAACACAGCAACTCGAACTATTGACACGCGACATACGCCCACATCCATCCGTAGCCGGAGCGCTTATCGTGTCGGCGACTGTACGCAACGCCGCTGAGTTCGCACAGGCGTATCCGGTGGTAGAAATCACGCTGTCGGATCTCGACGAGAATCGTGTCGCCATGCGCCGCTTCCAGCCACCCGACTATCTCAGCGACACGCGCGTGATGGAACGGGGACTTGCAGCTGGTGCAAGCGCGGCACTCGTTTTTGAAGTGCGCGATCCTGGCCGGAACGCTGTCGCGTTTGAATTCAAGTTTCTGTAGGCGAAGCGGCGGCATGTGCTACGTCACGGGCACGATCTCTGCAGATTGCGACCCTGTGCACTTACCAACGCTTCGTCGGCGCGCTACCATCCCCGCCCCGTCGGTATTCGCATCCGGCGGCCATGGAAGAACAGACCAGGTTGCTCGCCGTGAATGCCGTTTCCCTACTGCGCCCAGAACAGACGCCCGACGCTACAGCGGCCCAACCCGCGCTGCGCGAGTGCGTTGCGCGCGCCGTGCGTCGTTACCTCATCGACCTTGATACGCACCAGGCTGAAGGCCTGTTCGATTTCGTCATGCATGAAGTCGAGGCGCCGATGCTGCACGAGGTCATGTCGTGGTATGGCGGCAATCAGAGCAAGGCCGCATTGGCACTCGGCATCAACCGGGCCACGCTACGCAAGAAGCTGTCGCAGCACGGCCTGCTGTAACGCTCTGGCGCGTTATGCGCCAGACGCATGAGCACAGCCCGGCGACGGCGGCCACAAGGCTATACTCCGCGGCTCTGCTTACTACCGGCGACCTTCTCATGTTCAACGCCACGCTAGCGCCGATACGCCGCGCGCTGATCAGCGTTTCCGACAAGACCGGCCTGCTTGATCTCGCTCGCGGCCTCGACGCGCTTGGCGTAAGCCTGCTGTCCACCGGCGGTACCGCCCGCACGTTGCGCGACGCCGGCCTGCCCGTTACGGACGTCAGCAACATAACGGGCTTCCCCGAAATCATGGACGGCCGCGTCAAGACCCTGCATCCGAAAATCCATGGCGGTCTGCTTGGCCGGCGCGGCATGGATGACGCCACGATGGCGCAACACGGCATCAGCCCCATCGACCTGCTTGTCGTCAATCTCTATCCGTTCGAGAAGGCGACGGCGCGGCTGGACTGCACATTTGACGAAGCCATCGAAAACATCGACATCGGCGGCCCTGCCATGCTGCGCGCAGCCGCGAAGAATCATGAATACGTTGCCGCTGTCACCGATCCCGGCGACTACGCCGAACTGCTGCAGTCGCTACACGCAAGCCAAGGCACGACCATCGAACTGCGCCGCCGCCTCGCGGCGAAAGCCTATGCACACACGGCGCGCTACGACGGCCTTATCGCGAACTGGCTCGGCGTACGTACCGGTGAACGCGAAGACAACTACCCGCCTAGCCTGCATCTGAGCTACCGCCGCGCGCAGACACTGCGCTACGGCGAAAACCCGCATCAGTCCGCAGCCCTCTACGTCGAGCACGACCCGCCAGCCGGCATCGTGGCAACGGCCCGCGTACTCGCCGGCAAGGAGCTGTCCTTCAACAACATCGCCGATGCGGATGCCGCACTTGAATGCGTCAAGGCCTTCGGTAACGCACCGGCCTGCGTCATCGTCAAGCACGCGAACCCCTGTGGCGTAGCCCTGGGCGATACGTCGACGCTCGCCTACGAACGCGCCTATGCCTGCGACCCTACTTCGGCCTTCGGCGGCATCATCGCGTTGAATCGTTCGCTCGACGTGGTCACGGCGCGCGCGATTCTCGAACGCCAGTTCGTCGAGGTCATTATTGCGCCTGAGGTCGACGAGGCTGCATTGGCGGTGTTCTCCAAGAAACCCAATGTACGCATCCTGGCCTCCGGCCATTGGTCGGACCAGACGGCATATACCACCGATCTCAAACGCATCGCCGGTGGTGTGCTGATGCAGGATGCCGATCGCGACACACTGCTGCTGTCGGATCTCCAGGTCGTGACCAAGCGTGTGCCGAACGCGGCGGAGCTGCACGACCTGCTGTTCGCATGGCATGTCGCCATGTATGTGAAGTCAAACGCCATCGTTTACGCCAAGGACGGCCAGACCATTGGCATAGGGGCTGGCCAGATGAGCCGCGTCGTCAGCGCGCGCATTGCCGCCATGAAGGCAGCGGAAGTCGGCCTCGAAGTCCGCGGCAGTGTGATGGCATCCGACGCCTTCTTCCCGTTCCGCGACGGTGTCGATGCTGCGGCAAGCGCCGGCATCCGCGCCGTGATCCAGCCTGGCGGTTCCGTACGCGACGAAGAAGTCATCGCTGCAGCCGACGAACATGACATGGCGATGGTGTTCACCGGCGTGCGCCATTTCCGGCATTAAGAAAACCCAGAGTTACAGCAGCAACCCCGTGACGGGCGAACACCCGTCACGGGGCGCCATTGCTTCAATTCCACTCGTATAACTTGTAGTACACCGGCGCAGCCGGGCCTTCCTTCGGATTGCGCTCGAGCCTGCCGTCCCCGTCGGTGTCGATATAGGTCTGCGTAATGCCGCTCTTGCTGGTAATGCGGATCATGCTGACCCGGCCACTTGAACGGTACTCCTCGATGGTGTCATCGCCCTGCTTGCGGATTGCGACCTCCGGCTTGTCGGCGTTGCGCGCGTCGGCCTTGGCCTTGTCGAGATCAGATTGCGCCGGCTTGACCCCGGGATCATTCATGCCGGGCGGCGGCGCGTCGGTGAGGTCGGTGCGCTGCGGCGGCTTGTCCGCGGCGGGTTCGTCAGCCGCCGCCTGGACCGCAGCGATTCCAGCGGTCAACACAACGGCGAGTAGTGCTATGCGCTTCATATTGGGCTCCGTGAATGGCTGTCGGCCAGCATGCAGACAGCATAGCAAACGGGCCTGAACCGACCGACGGGCACTGACGCGCTGAGCACGCTTTGCTGTCCGCATTGAAAGCATGTTCACGCTGGGCCAAGCTCCGCGTCTGCAAGGGAGAACATCATGCCGACTCTGGTGCTGATCGATGGGTCCAGCTATCTCTATCGCGCGTTTCATGCGTTGCCGCCGTTGAGCAACGCAGCCGGTGAACCTACCGGTGCGCTGTTCGGCGTCGTCAATATGCTGCGTACGACACTCAAGGCCAAACCCGACTACGCCGCTTTCGTCTGCGATGCGTCGGGCCCGACATTTCGCGACGAGCTCTATCCCGCCTACAAGGCAAATCGACCGCCGATGCCCGACGAACTGCGTGCGCAGATCGAGCCCATGCTGGAGATCGTCAGGGCACTGGGTTTTCCTATCCTGCGGGAAACCGGAGTCGAAGCCGACGATGTCATCGGTACGCTAGCGATTCAGGCCGCAGCACTCGGCATCGAGGTCATCGTCTCCACGGGCGACAAGGACATGGCCCAACTGGTCGGTCCGCACGTGACCCTGAGCAATACGATGACGAACACGACGCTCAACCCCGCCGGTGTATACGAAAAATTCGGCGTGCATCCAGCGCAGATCGTCGATTTTCTTGCGCTGATGGGGGATAGCGTCGACAACATTCCGGGAGTGGAGAAATGCGGACCGAAAACCGCAGCGAAATGGCTGGCGGAATATCAGACGCTGGACAATCTGATGCAGAACGCCGGCAAGGTCAGCGGCAAGATCGGTGAAAACTTGCGTGCTGCGCTGCCGCAGCTACCGTTGTCGCGCCTGCTGGCGACCATCAAGACCGACGTCGCGCTGGCGCAAGGTCCTGCACAGCTGGCGCTGCGCGAGCGCGATACGGAAACACTGCGCGCGTTGTATACGCGTTACGGCTTCAATGCGGCACTCAAGGATCTGGACGGCGGCAGCGCGCTGGCGAGCGAAGAGCTGCGTGGCGCGAATGTACCTGCGCAGTTCCGCAAGCCGCCAGGCACTGACGCGTTGCTGGATCCGGCCCTGTCTGCGCCTGGCCAATACGACTGCATCACCGACATGCAGCAGTTCCAGCATTGGCTGCAGCGCCTGGAGCTGGCAGATATCGTCTCGTTCGATACGGAGACGACTTCGCTCGATCCGCTGCAGGCCGAAATCGTCGGTCTGTCGTTCGCCGTGCGGAGCGGCGAAGCAGCCTATGTGCCACTGAGGCACAACTACCCGGGCGCACCGACGCAACTCGACCGGGATACCGTACTCGGCGCCATGAAGCCGCTGCTTGAGGACGAGAACAAGCCCAAACTCGGCCAGCATGCCAAATACGACATCAACGTGCTGTCGCGCTACGGCATCACCGTGCGCGGCGTGAAGTTCGATTCCATGCTGGAGTCCTATGTCTGGAACTCGACAGCGACGCGCCACGACATGGACTCGCTCGCAAAACGGTATCTCGGCTACACGCCAATTCCGTACGAGAACGTAGCCGGAAAGGGGGCCAAGCAGATTCCGTTCGGCCAGGTCGCGCTCGAACAGGCGACGAACTACGCGGCCGAAGACGCTGACGTTACCTTGCGCCTGCACCAGGTGCTCTGGAGCAAACTCGGCACCGAACCCAAGCTGCGTGAAGTTTATGAAGCGATAGAAGCACCACTGATTCCGGTACTTGCACGCATGGAACAGCGCGGCGTGCTTGTCGACATCCAGGCGCTGCGCCGGCAGAGCAACGAGCTTGCCAAACGCATGCACGAAATCCAGCAGCATGCCTACACCATCGCCGGACGCAGTTTCAGCCTCGACTCGCCCAAGCAACTGCAGGCCATCCTGTTCGACGAGCTGAAATTGCCTATTGTGGTGAAGACGCCGACCGGGCAACCGTCGACCAACGAAGAGGCACTCGACGCCATTGCCGACCAGCACGAGCTGCCACGCCTGATCCTCGATTACCGCGGCCTGGCCAAGCTGCGCTCGACCTATACCGACAAGCTCGCCGACAACGTCAACCCGAATACCGGCCGCGTGCACACGAGTTACGGCCAGGCGATTGCCGCCACCGGGCGCTTGTCTTCGTCGGACCCCAACCTGCAGAACATCCCTATCCGCACCGAAGAGGGCCGACGCATCCGCCAGGCCTTTGTTGCACCGCCGGGATTTCGCATCCTCGCGGCCGACTACTCACAGATCGAACTGCGCATCATGGCGCACCTGTCGGGCGACGCAGGCCTGCTAAGCGCCTTCGTCAGCGGCCAGGACGTGCATCGCGCGACCGCGGCCGAGGTTTTCGGCCTGCCTCCCGATCAGGTCGATGCCAACCAGCGCCGCGCCGCCAAGGCCATCAACTTCGGGCTGATGTATGGCATGGGTGCGTTCGGCCTGGCACGCCAGCTCGGCATTGCGCGCAACGAAGCCAACGACTACATCGCGCGGTATTTCGCGCGTTATCCCGGCGTGCGCCAGTTCATGGACGATATCCGCGAACAGGCGCACCGGGACGGCTATGTCGAGACCGTGTTCGGACGGCGGCTTTATCTGGACGACATTCGCGCGCGCAATCCGAACCTGCGCGCAGGTGCCGAGCGTGCGGCGATCAACGCACCGATGCAGGGCACGGCCGCCGATATCATCAAGCGCGCGATGATCGCCGTCGACGCCTGGCTCGGAGACCGCACGGACGCACGCATGTTGATGCAGGTG
Source organism: Rhodanobacteraceae bacterium (assembly GCA_016790075.1). GTDB lineage: Bacteria > Pseudomonadota > Gammaproteobacteria > Xanthomonadales > Rhodanobacteraceae > Tahibacter. The sequence goes on from JAEUPP010000061.1 coordinate 38,552, forward strand.
CATGACGAGCTGGTGCTGGAAGTGCGCGAGGAAGTAATAGACGAGGTCAGCACCGGCCTGCGCGGACGCATGAGCACCGCCGCGGAACTCGCCGTGCCGCTGGTCGTCGATATCGGCACCGGCGCGAACTGGGACGAAGCGCATTGAGAAAACCTGCAATTCGTTGATTAAAAAGGCGATGAACGGTTTCTGAATCGATCTAGGCAAGGCTGCGAACCTTTCCTGCTCCAGCCCGTCTTAGCTATCAGGTGCACGCAACGGCACCTGGTTCATTCCCCTCCCTGGATGAGCCGCCGGAATCAGGTTCCTCCCCAGACCTGCTACCGTACCCCAGGCCCCGAAGGTCCTCCCCTGACCTTCGGGGCCTTTCTTTTTCGGGCTTGCGACAGCATTGCCCGGCTCCGCACGTGCCGCGGCCGGAAGGTTGGTTCGGACCGGCCCAAGCAGTGACGCTGACCGCGCTCCTGAGCTATCGTCATCGCGCCCCGGCGCAGTCCGGTCCAGCGCGGAACCCGACACCCAGAGGAAGTGCCATGCACGATGTCATCGAAGTTGACCTGGATCGGGTGCGGGCCATCATCACTGGACTCGAAGGTGATCGATTCTCAACCGCCGATGTCATTCGTGGATATTGCGGCGGTTTTTTTTCGAACGTGGCGACACCGGCCTACTACTCGCTGAATGCGCAGTTTGGAAAGCTCCTGAGGCGCAACGCCGACTTCCTGCAGATAGCACACGATGAAGCGGATGTGCCGATTGCCGATGACCGCGACCACAAGACCCGCTCATCATTCTGGCGGCGCAGAGCCTGACCCCGGGCTCGCCGCGGCAGCCTCCAGGCTGCCTCGTGCTGCCCGGACCTGTGCGTCAGACTGCGGCTGCACACGTCAATAGGTTGCACCATGCCATTCACCGGCACTCTTGACAGCTGGAACGACGACCGGGGCTTCGGCTTCATTGCTCCGGCGCATGGTGGCGTTCGAGTATTTGTCCACATCAGCGAATTTCCACGGAGCAGCACTCGCCCCCTCGTCGGAGAAAGGCTTGGCTACGAACTTGGACGCAGCGAGGACGGAAGGCCGCGTGCCGTAAGGATTGTCCGCCTGACCGTCGACACGAAACGGCCCGTTAGCGCCTCTGTCACCAGATCGAAGAGAACCGGGCTCCCATGGCCGGGGATTCTTGTAGCCTTGATGCTCTTGGTCGCCCCCGGCCTCTTGATCTACGAGCACCTTGCTTCATTCTGGCGTCGCCAGTCACTTGCCGCCGAACCCGCCCCACTGGCCAGCCAGCGCATTCCCGCCCCACCTGCCGCGACATTTCAATGCGATGGAAGAACCCACTGCTCGCAGATGGCGTCCTGCGCGGAGGCAACCTGGTTCATCAACAACTGCCCAGGCACCGCGATGGACGGTGATGGCGACGGTGTTCCCTGCGAGCGGCAGTGGTGCGAATAGCCTGGGCGCCAGCGCCCAGGACCGGTCCGATGGACCATCTTGCCCACCAGTCCCGGAAGCGGCACCAGGCGACGGGGCGGCGGTTGAAATTCCTCCCAGTCGAGGCGGCGCGAAATGGCCCGGACGACCCGAAGGGGATGGCCCATCGCATGAAACGCGTCCTGGTCAAATTTGCAGGAAACCTCCAGCGAGGTCAGGGAGCCTGAAATCCGTTGGCGAACAATGCGTCCTGTATTGCCGCATACCAGCCGTCCGGCAGACGGATACGGAAAACATCTCCACGGCCATCGGTAAACCCCCAGTTTCCCGTGGTCCAGATGTTATGGCCCTGAAAATCCAGCGCCCCTGACCCCTCGGAGCGATAGTCGTAGTAGCGGTTGTAGGTCGAGCCCAACCGTATGATGGATGCGGGACTGCCCGACGCATCGCGAATCTGGACCAGCAGCCCCTGGTTTTTTCCCCAATGGCTGAAGCTCGTGTCGTAGCTGTTCATGTACAGCCAGCCGCGCTTTGCCCGATCGTAAACTTTTCCAAAATGCAAACCTATCGACCACGAACCACCATCAAGATCCGCATACGAAATCACCTTCGTACCGCAGGCATAGGAGTTTCCACTGATAACCTGGCACTGAGCAGTAGCTGCCGAGCGGATATCCACTGCCTCGATCCAATCGTTGCGGTTGTTCTGCGATACAAATAGCTCCTCGCCCGACATCCCCCAAGCCCATCCGGAATGCGTCTCGTCGGCAGCAATTCTGATCGGATCTGAAAACCCGGGGAGCAATGCCTTGGGCCCGTCGGCGATGGTTCCCAGGTCCGCATCCCGTTGACCGGGATACACACGGCCATAATGCAGGATCACGCGCGTGCCCAGAGGCGACATTTCGACCATATTCGGTCGCGACAGGTACGGCAGTGGTGCAGCCGGCGTGTTTGCTTCCACGCAAGGTGCCGGTGTACCGCTGCAGGACCGCTGCAGGCGCCCGGTAATCTGGTTGTTCACCCGGTCATACGTAACTATCGCGTAGGGTTTGTAGCCGGAGCTGAGACTGGTATTCATCACCTGCCAGGCCCAGTACCGCGAATCGTTGCTCGAGTCACCTTCAACATCGTTCATGATCTGCGCATCGGCAAACCCGGGGAAATCGGCACTGAAATCCCGTATCACGGTTGGGGCTGACTGGGCGCCGCTGACTGGATCAATGTCGACGTAGTAGAACGTCATGCCTGGATTTTCAGTGCCGACACGTTGCGAAGCAGGAAGCGAGCGGCCGACAAAATAGAGCCGGTATGGGTGTGCGCCGGAATAATCCCAGCGCAGCTCGTTGATCTCCCCCAGTGCGCGGGAAGCCTGCCCCAGCGATGGCTTGAAGCGCAGCACCGTCAGCATCGCGTTGTTGGATACGCGATAAATCCAGGCGCTGGTCGAATTTTCTCCATGCACGACAGCCAACTCGCCGGTCGTGTTGGTCGGCGTGAACCGGGAGTACACAATCAGCGACATGCCGCTCTGGGCAGAACCGTAGTCACCGGTCAGTTCGCTCTTGTCGGCGACACGCACGACCTGAAATCCTGTAACGGGATCGATCGTGACGCTTCCCTTGCCGGGATAAGTTCCCGGACTCGGTATCGGAATGACACGCCGATCGGTGATGAACTCCGTGGCTTGTGTCGATTCATACCAGCGCACTGGCCGCGCGTGTTGGTCGGCAAAAGCGGCCGCAGCAGCCAGCGTAGTGAAAATCCCTGCAGCAACCTGGCGCAACATGCATTTGTCGATCATTCCGGGCGTCCCTTATGTAAGCAACGGGCCAAGGCTTGTCTGGTGCTGAAACGATTGCTTCGTCACTGAACGGCATCGATGCCGCACTCGGCGCGAGGACACGGCAATCCGCAGCGGAAGGAACAACGGTAGGCGCTTCGGCCTGATCCTGGCGTGCGCGCTCTCACAAAACATATAAATTGATCATGCCGGAACCGGAACGCCGCTGAGCGGTACACCACTGAGCGACGCAGCACACGGTGCAACGTGCGCACAAGCCCGAATTCGGCTTTGATTGTTGGAACTCCAGTGAGTCACGGCGGTGACGCATGCCCGCTCTGAACCGCAGGCCCTCAGTTCGCGGATGACATCCGTGAACAGACTCGCCGCGACGGCTACGTCGGGACCGTGTTCAGAGGACGGCTTTACCTGGACGGCATTTGCGCACGCAATCCGGACCACGCGCAGGCGCTGTGCGTGCGGCGATGAATGCGCCGATGTGCGCAGGCTGATGCCGGTGCAAGACATGCTGGCACTGAAAGTACGCGAGGAAGAGGAAGTGACAGACGAGATCAGCACCGGTCTGTGCAAATGCGTGAGCACCGCCGCGGAACTCGCCGTGCCACTGGTCGTCGATATCCGCCCCGGAGTGAACCGGGGCGAGGCGCACAGAGAAATCGGCAACCTGTTGATTCAGAATGCGATGAACAGATTCTGAATCGATCCAGACAAGACTGCGAACCTTTCCTGCTCCAGTCCGTCCTAGCTATCAGGTGCACGCAACGGCACCTGGTTCATTCCCCTCCCTGGATGAGCCACCGGAAACAGGTTCCTCCCCAGACCTGGCTCCGCACCCCGACCTCGAAGACCCTCCCCTGGTCTTCGGGGTCTTTCTTCTGAGTCTTTAGATCTATCGCGCAGTGAATGCGGCGCTGATTTCGTACGAGGCTTGAGGGGCACGCACAGGACACAGCGCGACTCGATCGAGGAGATATCCTCGACATGGCGCTGCTCGTTGCAGTGCCATGGACCGGCGTTGCGGGCGCATGCTAGTTTGCACCGCGAATTTCCTGAACACGGGTAGATAACGGCGCGGTAACGGATGGATAACGCCGCGCAGAGCCGCGCTCTCCTGATCCGTGAACCGGCGTGCGGCTGCGCTGGCACCGCGCTACTAGCGCGTATGAAAACTGATATCGATTCAGCCGAGCGGCATTCCTATAGCTATCGTTTCGGCAGCGCCGAATTCGACGAGGCGCGGTTTGAACTGCGCGTAGCCGGCCTGCCGGTTGATGTGGAGCGGCGCGCGCTCGAAGTGCTGGCCTATCTGCTGCGCCATGCCGGCGAGGTGGTAACCAAGGAAGAACTGCTGCGCGAGGTCTGGGCCGGCCGCATTACGGTCGACAAGGTACTGCCCAACGCGATCAACAAGCTGCGCCGCGCCCTGGGCGAGGCCAATGCCGAACGCGTGCAGACCCAGGCGCGCATCGGCTACCGCCTCGACGGCACGATAGAACGTGTCGCCGTGGGGCGGCGGCTAGCCAGCCGGCTTGAGCTGGCGGCCGGCCAGTCCGTGCCGGCGCGCGATAATTTTCTGTTGCGGCGCCAGCTCGGCAGCAGCCGCGACAACGAGGTCTGGCTGGCCGAGCATGCCAAGACGCGCGAGAAGCGCGTCTACAAGTTCGGCGTTGATGGCGAGAGGCTACGTTCACTCAAGCGCGAGGCCACCTTGTCGCGCGTGCTGCAGGAAAGCCTCGACGACCGCCGGCATTTCGTCGACATCATCGACTGGAACTTCGAGAGTTCCCCGTTCTTTCTGGAATGCCAATACGGCGGAGAGAGCCTGCTGGAGTGGGCCGAACAGCACCTGGCCGCGTTGGGGATCGATGAACGCCTCGTGGTGTTTCTGCAGATCGCCGATGCGGTGGCAGCCGCACATAGCGTCGGCGTGCTGCACAAGGATCTCAAGCCCGCCAATGTACTGATCGCTGCGACGGAATCGGGCTGGCTGATACGCCTGACCGATTTTGGCAGCGGCCGCCTGCTCGATCCGGAGCGACTCGAAGCGCTGGGCATTACCCAGCTCGGCCTCACCGTTACGCAGAGCATCGCAACCGATTCGTCGACAGGCACGCCGCTCTATGTGGCGCCTGAGGTGTTCGCCGGCCATGCGCCGACGGTGCAGAGCGACGTTTTTGCGCTGGGAATATTGCTGTATCAGCTGTTGGCGGGCCGCCTCAACAAGCCTATGGCATCGGGCTGGGAGCAGGACATCGCCGACGAACTGCTGCGCGAAGATGTCCGTCTGGCCACCGATGGCAATCCCGAGCGGCGGCTGGCGACTGCGGCGGAACTCGCTCTGCGCCTGCGTGACCGTGAACGCCGCCGCCTGCAGATCGATGCGGCACGGCGCGACGAAGAGCAAGCGCGCAGCGCACGTGAAACCCTGGCGCGCAGCCGCGCGCGCCGGCCGTATCTGGTCGCGCTGATCACTGCCCTGGCCGTCAGCATCGCGGTAGTGCTCGTCCTGTACCGCACCGCAGTGAACGCGCGCAACACGGCACAACAGGAGCTCGACCGCGCTGCGGCGATCAATCGTTTTCTCAACGAAGACCTGATCGGACGCTCCAACCCGCTGGTCGTCGCCAAGGGACAGAGCGCATCGATCAGGGATGTACTGCTTGCGGCGCGCGACCGCGTAGCGCAGCGCTTCAGCGCGCAGCCGCTGACCGAAGCAACGATCCGCACCAGTCTGACCACGCTGTTCAACATGATTGAACTGCTGCCTGAAGCAGAGGGCGAGGCGCGCCGCGCGCTTGCGCTATACGAAAGCCACGCCGGCGCGGCGAGCCGCGATGCGCTGAAAGCGCGTTCGCTGCTTGCGCGCCTGCTCACACGCACGGGCAAGATCGAAGAAGCACACAAGGAATTGCAGCGGCTGGATGAACTGACCGCAGCGATGGACGACCCGTATACGAAGTATTTGCGTGCCCATGCCTGGGGCATCTACTACATGAACCGGGGCGAGTACGCCAAGGGCGTGCCCGAATACCGCATTGCCATCCCCATATTGCGCGAAGCAGAGCCAGACAACGTCACCTTGCGCGATTCCATGCGCATGGATCTGATCGGAGGGCTGACCCAGGTAGGCGATCTGGCTGGAGCGCGCGCCGAAGGTGCCGATCTGATTCGCGAAATCGGCACACGCGGAGACGACAACGGCCTGGTTGTCGCATTCGCAAAAGCGATGGTGGCGCGCACATATACCCTGGAGGGCGATCTTGCTACTGCCGAGTCGCAGCTTGTCGAGGCGCAGCAGACCATAGTCAACGTGCTCGGTGCCGCTCACACGCGCAATATCATGGTGCTCAGCGATCTTTTCGACATCGCTGTGCGCCGCGCCGACTGGCCCAGGGCACTAGCTTATGCCCAGCAAGTGCATGAGGGCGCGCTGGCCAAATTTGGGCCCGAGCACAATATCACTGCAGCAACGGCGATCAATTGGGGACAGGCACTGTTCGAGAGCGGCGATACAAAAACCGCAGAAGACAAGCTGCGACCATTCCGCGAGTTGCTCGCCGCCAAGCTTGGCCCAGAAAATCCACAAAGCCAGGTTGCCACCTATTGGCTTTGCGCCTTTGCGCTGGAGCAGCGCAAGGCGGACGAGGCCGCACGGCTTGTTGCGCTGCTGGATCCGGCGGCACTGGAAGGCGCCGGCGCCGATGGATTCTGGAAGCTGCGCGTCGACATGCTGCGTGGGTTGCTCGCGGCACAGCGCGGTGACGAGGCCGTGGCGGCAGAACTCCTCGCCTCAGCCGTGGATGGGCTGGCCAAGGCCGACGGAGGCCGCAGTCGCCTCTATGCCAATGCCCAACGCGCGCTGGGCCGTAGCCCCACGCCATGATCCGGACCAATCGCTGCTACCGGGTGACGAAGCCAGGCCCTGTGCAATGCCTGCCCAGGCGCCCACAGCGACGCTTATGTACCCACCGCCTGCCGCCGTACCCTCAACAATCCAGAACCAGTTCCCAGCTTAATCAGGGCTACCCAGATCGGTATCGAGTTTCGCCAGCATGCGCTTGAGTGCGAAATGCCGGTAGCTGTGCAGCGCCAGGTTGCGGATTTCCTTCCAGTTCGGTTTGGCACCGACCGCCAGTGAAATCCAGCCGTTGTGACCCATATACGGCGGTATCGAATAGCGCGCGTCGCCGGCATAGAGCCCTTGCTGATCAACGCCGACCCAGAAGCTGAAGCTCAGCACCTGGTCGTAGCGATACGCGGTCGCAAACGTGCGCTTGCCAGCCTGCCACGAGGGTGCGCCGAAGCGCGGGTCCTCGACGACTTCGGGCAGGGACAGGCAGAACTCGCGCAAGGGCTGGACAAGACGCCGCACAGCAGGCGCTTGCAGCGGGTCACGCTGCTCGGGGCTCATCGCCTCCTTGGGCGGAGCAATCACTGGGGTCCTGCCGATTTCTTTGCTCAGGGCAGCAGGTGCAACTTTTTCGTAAGCCTCACGCACCAAGCCGGCGATACGTTTCCAGTCCAGCCCCTTGTCGAGTTGGACACCCAGCCATCCACGCGGCCCTACGTAGGGCGGTACAAAAAAGTATTCCGGCTCGTCACGCACGCGCTGCTCCTGTGCACCCGGCGGCGCGCCCAGCCAAAGCGCAACGCGGCCGTCACCGTGGTGATTGACGAGAAAACTCGCGTAGGTCTTGCCGCGCACGCGAAAATTCGGCGAGCCGTGTGACAGATATTCCTCGGACTCCGGAAACGACAGGCAGATTTCGCGAACCGCAGCGGGAATGTCTTTGGCCATGGCACGGACCGGCTAAGGCGGCGTTGCAGTCTGTTGCAGCCGCCTGCCATGAGCAAGGCGTGTGTAACGCTGCCCGCGGCGTGTACCCAGCAAATCGGCCAGGCGAGGCGAACCGAGCGGCCGCTAGCGCAACGGATCACCGGCTTCGCCGGCGTCAGCCGCATCCGAGCAAACGTTTGCCCGCTACGGAACCAGGCGCACCTGATCGACTACCCAGAGTGTCCGGGTATCCGGGCGCGTGAACACGAAGCAAAGATCTTCGGCCGCCGCACTGCCTTTGCCGCGTGACGGCAGCTCTGCACGCAAGGTTGTGCGCTCGGCATTGCCTAGCGCCGGCTTCAGCGGCAGCCTGAGCCAGGGTTTCCCGCCGCAGCGGCCGCGCCGTATTTCCAGTTCGCCGCTGGCCGTCGCAGGCTTGCGCAGAACCACGTTCTTCGCATCTCTCCAGAGTTGAAAATTATACGGAACGCTGCCTACGTCGATTTCCAACGCCGTAGTCGTCGCGAGTTCGGCCTGGGGCCATATCCAGCAGGCATCGAAAATGTCCACACTATAGAACGGCCGTTCACCGGTTGTGGGCGCATCATCCTCCAGACGCAATAGCAGACCGTTGTCGCGGCAGGGCTTGAGCTCGCTGCTGCTACGCCGGCGCAGCGCCGCCCCGTCAGTCGCCACAGCCGTCGATCGGGTCAGCCTCTCGCTCCCTACGAAGGTAGCGACACGCAGCGGTGTTCCAGTCCGCAGGCGCAAGGCTGTGGTATAGATCGGCGATGTCGCCGCGGGCTCGCTACCGTCCAGCGTATAGCGCAACTCCCCGAAATTGGCCTGATTGGACAGCGTGATGTCGACCGAGTCCACCTCCGCCGCCGCAGCGTTCACGCTCGCCCGCGGCAGGAACGCTGACTCGGCATAGGCGAGATCCAGCGCACGATAACGGGCGAGCTGCGCCGGCAAGCGGGCGAGAAAACCCGGCCAGTCGCGGCGCTCGCGCGGCGCCCAGTTGACCTCGGCCAGCGCGGCGAGACGCGGAAAGACCGCATGCTCCACGCGCGCCGTCGTACGCATATGCTCGACCCAGACATTCGCCTGTGCACCCCGCACATGCTTGGCCTGTTCCGCATCGAGCTCAGCCGGGGTCGGCTCAAAACGGTACAGCGATTCCAAGGTGACCAGGCTGGGACGACCCGATGGTTCGTCGCCGGCATCGCTCTGCAGGTTGTCGAGATAAAGATCCGGTGCGGGCGACAGCACGACATCGTGACCAGCACGTGCCGCTTCGATCGCGCCGGCTGTGCCGCGCCAGGACATCACACTGGCACTGGCGGGCAGACGGCCGCCTTCGAGAATTTCATCCCAGCCTATGAGTTTTCTGCCGTGCTTTTCGAGCAGCGTAGCCAGTCGCGCCACAAACCAGGACTGCAACGCGGCCTCGTCCGCGAGGCCTAGCTGCCGGCGCCGCGCCTGTACGCGCTTGGACGCCTTCCACCGATCCTTGACCGCTTCATCGCCACCGATGTGGATATACGGCGAAGGAAACAGTGTCACGACCTCGTCAAGCACATTTTCTATAAAGGTAAAGGTGCTTTCTTCTACGTTCAGCAAATACGTGTGAATCCCCCAGTCCGTCGACACGCCTGGCCTTTCGCCGGTACCAAGCTGCGGATACGCAGCAATAGCCGCCTGGGCATGACCCGGCATGTCGATCTCCGGCACGATAGTGATATGCCGCTGCGCCGCATAAGCGACTATGTCGCGGATCTCGTCCTGCGTGTAGTAGCCGCCGTAACGCCGCGGCTTGCCGGTTTCCGGATCGATATCCTTGGCCGCCGCCGGTCCGGGCGGCACGCGCCAGGCGCCGATTTCGGTCAGGCGCGGGTATTTCTTGATTTCGATACGCCAGCCCTGGTCGTCGGTCAGATGCCAGTGCAAGGTGTTGAGCTTGTGCAAGGCCATGGCGTCGATGAGCTTCTTGATGAAGGCCGGCGACTGGTAGTGGCGCGCGGAATCGAGCATGAGGCCGCGCCAGGGGTATCGCGGCCAGTCGGTGATCTCGCCGGCGGCGACATATACCGCAGACGCATCCCCGGTTTGCGCCGTCAGCAACTGCCACAGCGATACCGCGCCGTAGAACAGGCCGGAACGGCTGCCCGAATGAATCTCGACCAGGCCGCTATCGGCCTTGAGCCGGTACCAGCCGTCCAGTGCATCGCGGCCTTCATCGAAGACAAGGCGAATGCCCGTGGCCGGTTTTTTCTCCGGACACGCAACCGTAAACGCGAAACCGCGTGTGCGCTGCACGAGTTCAACGAAATACTGGGCGACCGCCGTGGCCTCGTCGCCGCAGGCGTAAAGCCGCGTGGTGGCGTCGATGCGCACAGCGCTGCGCGTGGTTGCGGGCGCCACCTCTGCCGGTGCCGGCACTATCGCCTCCAGCGCAACAGCGGCGGGCTCCGGCGCGGACTTCGTCGCGCGCGGGGGAGAATGCGCGCAGGCGGCAAGCACACAGGCGAGGCCGACAAGGCTGCCGGCACACAATGATTTCGGACGGATCATGGTCACCTCGCTGCTCTGCGGGGGTATCGATGCCTGACGTCAAGCAAGCGGAGCCTAAACATCTGCTTACTCAGACCTGTCTGCAACATGCAAGACATCCGCTCCGCCGACATCCATACCCAGAATAAAAAAGGGCCGGGATCCACACCCGGCCCAAGTCACCACGTTGGAGACGGAACTTGCACCGAAGGTGCCGGGCGCCGGGCGTGAACAGCGCTCACGTCCGGCGCTGCAGTACCTAGAACTTGAAGCGCGCCGTAAGGTAGTACTGGCGCCCATTGGAGTAGATCGAGCGCGGCTGATCCTCGTTGAGCGCAAAGTACTTGAGCTTGGGCTCGTTGAGATTCAGACCATCCAGTGACAGCGTGAAGTTGTCGCTGAAGGTGTAGGACAGGGACGCGGAAAGGTAGCCAGCGCCGGCCTGCGAGAATGCCGTGGCGCGATCAAGACCGCTGTAGAAGCTCGAACGATAGGTATACGAAACACGCGCGTTGAAGCTGTCGTTCTCGAAATAGCCGCCGATGGTGTAGGCATTCTTCGAGGTACCCACGAGCGGGCGGTTGCCGACTTCCTTGCCATCGGTATAGGTGTAGTTCGCCGAGATGCCAAAGTGATCGGTCAACGGCTGCTCATACGCAAGCTCCACCCCTTTAACCTTGCCGCGGCTGTTGACCGGCACCGTCAGCACATAGGGCACATTCACGCCTTGGGGATTGTTCTGGTCGAACGTGAGGTAGGTTTCGGTGATCCGGCCCAGGCCTATGTAGCTCTTCAGGTCCATGTAGAACACGCCGGCGGAGAGCAGCGCATTCGGAGCGAAATACCACTCCAGCGAGGCGTCGAAATTGGTCGAACGCACCGGCTTCAGGTTGGGATTGCTGCCGCTGCCCGAGCCGACGCCACCGGCTACGGCGGGTGGCGACAGGGAGATCGGCGCCGCCAGAGCCGAGTAGTCTGGCCGCGTCATAGTCTTGGACGCGGCGAAGCGCGCAATCAGATCGTCGGCCACCTCGAACTTGAAGTTGGCGCTGGGCAGCCAGTCCTTGTAGGTGTTGTCGAACGCCCGCGGCACGTACGGACCGAACGCGGAGGACGTGATTGCTCCCGGCGTCTGCGCGGTCGCATTGACGTTGGCCACCACGTGTTCCTGAGTACGCACATAGCGCAGGCCAAAGTTCGCGCTCCAGCGGTCACCGGCGAGGTCGCCCTGAATGTAGGCCGCGTCATTGCGCTCCGACAGCGCGTAGTTTGATGTCCAGTTGCTGCGCCCCACCGGGTTGCGGTTGGTGAAGCGGGCGTTGTAGGCGGCGAGCTGCTCTGGCGTGTAGTACCAGACATTGCGCGGGAACACGCCCCCGAGTTCGCTGCCGAAGTCCCCGGGGTAGCGCGCGAACCCGGTCGGGTAGTTCGCCGGATTGAACGGCGAGGTCGCCGGATCCGGACAGTTGAACGTGGCCGGATCCCAGTTGAATGCGGCACCGTCAGAGCAGCGCGGCCCCTGGCCGATCACGCCATCAGACTTGCGGTCGTGATCGCTGCGCCGCACGCCAAAACGTAGCAGCGTGAAGGCGCCGTCATTGAATGAATACTCGCCGTCGAGCTGCAGCCACTGCTCGTCGTCGCGCACGTTGATGTTCTGGTCGCCGAAGATCCAGCCCAGCGTATTCGCCGCCGGGCTCGCGGTGTTTTCGTTGCCCAGCGACCAGCTCGCCGCACGATCAATGCCGTTGATGCGGTACGAGCCGCCGGTGCCGATGCCGGTGTTCCACTCGGCAACGTTCTGGGTCGGCGTCTTGCCGTGACCGCGCGTCGTACCGACCTTCGACGTAAAGATCAGCGCGTCGGTCGCACGGAACGTCGCGTCGAAGTTGAAGAACATCGAGTCGGAGCTGGAATCCGGGCGCGAGATCTGGTCGTAGACGCCGTAGGTCGTACCGGCAACGGGACTGAAGTTCGCACTGACCAGAGTGTTGTTGCGCACCACGTAGCCCGCGTCCGGCGCCTGGCCGGCACCGCGATTGAGCACGTGAGTGAGCCAGAACATGTAGTTGCGGTTGTAGTTGCTCGCGTCCATCTTCGAGGTGAACGCGCTGAAATTCAGATCCAGCCGGTCACTCGCACGAATTTCCAGATCAACCAAGCCGCCGCGGCGCTCGCGCTCCTGCTCGAACAACGCCGAACCGATCAATGTCGGATACCACACGTTCGCAAGACCAGGGTTGGCCGTGGCTACGGCGCTGTCGGGAGCAATCTGCTCGTAGCCGAGAAGCTCCTGGCCGTCGCGGCGCAGATGACGCTTTTCAGAGAAGGCCTGCACCATGAGACCCATGGTGCCGCCGCTGTTCTTCCAGTTCAGCAGCGCACTGAGCTGCGGCGAGTTCTTGTCCGGCAGCTCGGCATGCACACCACCGACGGCACCTTCCAGCGTCAGCGGCTCGGCAAAATCCAGCGGACTGCGTGTCTGGATATTGACGTAGCCGGCAACACCACCTTCGACATCGGAAGCCTGGGCCGTCTTGTGCACGACGACACTACCGACGAGCTGTGAAGGCAGCAGCGAATAGCTGACGCTGCGTCCTACCGAACCGGTCTGGTTGAGGACGAACCAGTCGCCCGAGGAAACCGGATGGCCATTGATCAGCGTCTGGGTCAGGCTCGGATTGGTTCCGCGCATGCTGACACGATCGTTTTCGTCAAAACCGCCTTCGTTGGCGCTGGCTGAGCTGATAGTCACACCGACGACACGCTGCAGCGAATCGGCGACGTTCTTGTCCGGCATCTTGCCGATGTCCACCGCCGTAATCACGTCCACGTGCGACTCGGCATCGCGCTTGGTGTCCAGCGATTTCTGCAGACTCTGGCGTATGCCCTTGACGACAACTTCCTCGAGCTCCTGCGTGTCGCCGCTGTCAGCTGCGGCCGCATCGGCAGCGGTCTCGGCGGTAGTCTCAGCGTGCGCAATGCCGTAGAAACCCAGTGCGGTGACTATGCTCAGGGCGAGCAGATTTCTGCGAATGATCATGAGATGTTCCCCTTCCCTACGATTTGTTGTTTGCCGCCTGGTGCCGGCTGCGCGCGCAACCTCGCCTTACGGGCCTCGGTATCTGGGTCTTGCTGCAACGCGTCCTGTCACATGAACTTCCATAAGGTGACGCCTCGCGCGAGGCGTCGAAACAATGAGGTGTTCAGCCGCTCTCCGCACGCGCGTCAAGCAGCCAGCAAGCAGCCCCGATCACGCCGAGCTGGCCATGATCGATTAGGCTTACTGGAATCCGTTCGAGCATGGGCCGCACCACGCCCTTGGCCAGAAAACGGGCGCTGAAATTCGAATGCAGCAGGAATTGCCGTATATGCGGCAGGATGCCCCCAGCCAGATGCACGCCGCCGCGGGCGCCGCAGCTCAGCGCGAGGTCGCCGACCACGCTGCCCAGCCACGCGCAGAACAGATGCAAGGTTTCGATAGCCAGCGCATCGTGCGCACTCAACGCGGCCTCGGTAATCGCCGCCGGCGCGCGCAGTGTCGGCTGCACACGGCGTATGCTGCACAACGCGTTGTAGAGCTGGACCAGGCCGGGGCCAGACAGAGTGCTTTCATTGCTGACATGACCCGACTGGCGCATCAGCAGGCGCAGGATTTCCACCTCAAGCTCGTTGCCAGGCGCCAGCGCAGCCTGCCCAGCTTCCGTAGCAAGCACGATGGGCCTATGCCGCCCCGGGATACGTACCGCCGCGCCCAGACCGGTGCCCGGACCAACAATCAGGGTAGGCCCGGCCGCAGCAGCTTCCGGATCGCCCGGCAGCAGCACGCATTCACTGGCCCGCAGGCAATGCGTGGCGCAGGCGACCGCCTCGAAATCGTTGACCAAGTTCACATCGTCGACGCCGATCTCGTGGCGGATCTCGGCCAATGACACCGGCCAGGGCAGATTCGCATTGACCAGCACATCACCAACCGCAACACCGGCGCAAGCGATTGCGACCCGGTTTACTGGCACGTCGCCAATAGTCCGCAGGAACTGATTCAGCAGTACGCCGAGATTCTGAAAATCGGCGCAGACATATTTGTCATAACGCTCGACGGCGACTGCCGTTGAGCCGGCGGCGAGCTGACGCACGAGTCCGACGCGCGCATGCGTGCCCCCCACATCGGCGGCAACGAACGGCATGGCCTGCGCGCTCACGACTTCGGCAATCCGCTGACTCGCTGCTGCCACGCTGTGCTCTCCGAGGAAGGCCTGAACCAGGACCGTTAGCAAGGCCCCAGCGCCCCACTACCGCTCTCCGCAACCCATCGGCGCCGCCGTAGCGACACCGTGCAAAGAAACCGCCATGCCGGCGTAACGGGGGCCGAGTCTGGAACCTGTGTGACAACGTTGTCAATAGGTCGGAAGAAATCACTTGTCCGGACCGCATCAGCGCCGGCATCCGGCTGGCACCGTGGCCCTTAATTGGTCTACTGATCGCTACATAACAATATGTTTTTCATTGGTATTTATTAAGCATCTGAGTTGCCGCAGCGCCGCACTGACAGCACACAGAGGGCATTGCAGCGCAGCATTTTCGGGAGATGCATTTGCACACAGCACGAGGCAAGATATGACAACGTTACTAGTCCCGCGTCTCGCCCGCTCCGGGCGGCGCGGTTTCGCAGCCGGCACGGCCGGCATCGCGCAGCGCATCAGGCAGACGGGGAACCAAGGCATGTCCAGCACGACCTATACAGGAAGTCCGGCGCAATACCGCAGCTCTATCGCCATCATCGGCACTCTGTTTTTTATTTTTGGCTTTGTAACCTGGATCAACGGTCCGCTGATCGGCTTCGTCAAGCTCGCGTTCGATCTCGATACCGACGCCAAGGCGTTTCTCGTCACCTTCGCGTTTTACATGGCTTACTTCTTCCTTGCCCTGCCGTCATCGCTGATTCTCGAGCGCACCGGAATGAAGAAAGGCATGGCGCTAGGGCTCGGCGTCATGGCTGTAGGCACTGTATTATTTGGAACTTATGCAACAATGCGCAATTATTCGGCCTGTCTCGCCGGCTTGTTCGTGATCGGCTCCGGCCTGTCGCTGCTGCAGACTGCATCGAACCCCTACATCAGCATACTTGGCCCCATTGAAAGCGCTGCCGCGCGCATCAGCATCATGGGCATCTGCAACAAGGTCGCCGGCATTCTTAGCCCCATCGTCATGGGCGTACTGGTGATGAAGGACGTAGGCCATTTCGAGGCCCAGGTCGCCGCCGCAGCCACACCCGAGATTCGCCAGGCGCTGCTCGGCGAATTCGCCGCAAAAATCTATTGGCCGTATATGGTCATGGCTGCCGTTCTGGCCGCGCTCGCGGTCTGGATCGTGCGCTCACCCCTGCCCGAACTGGAAGCTGCCAAAGCAAATGCGAGCGACAGCGGCGCCGGTGAGCCACGCCGCAGCGTGCTGCAATTCCCGCATCTTCTACTCGGCGTGCTCTGCATCTTCTTTTACGTTGGCGTCGAAGTGCTGGCCGCGGACGCCATCGGCACCTATGGCAAGAGCTTCGGCATTCCCAGCGAAGAGACCACCTACTTCACCGCGTTCACCCTTGCGGCGATGCTGCTGGGCTATCTGATTGGCCTCGCGACGATTCCGAAATACCTGTCGCAGCAGCGCGGCCTCGCGATCTCGGCCGTGCTAGGTGTGATCTTCAGCCTGGCCGCCTATCTGACCAAGGGCTATGTATCGGTTGGCTTCGTTGCCGCGCTGGGCCTGGCGAATGCCCTGATGTGGCCCGCGATCTTCCCGCTGGCTATCGCCGGCCTTGGCCGATTCACGGAAAAAGGCTCGGCCCTGCTGATCATGGGCATTGCCGGCGGCGCCATCCTGCCGCGTTTCTACGCGATCTACAAAGACGTCTACGACTTCCAGCTCGTCTTCCTTGCGATCGCAGCACCGTGCTACTTGTATATTCTCTTTTATTCGCTGAAGGGCTACTCGGTAGGTCGCAGCACCGCACCAGCGCTGGTCGCGGCGCGCAGCTGACATCCTCACACGAGCCGGGCGGGCTCCCGGGCCTGCCCGTTGCGGGGCCCACACTCAGACGCCGCGGAACGCGGCGCCGTACTGGCGCCGCCTCGCATCCTGAAGCGTTTGTGGTCACAATCGCACCCTATCCCGATCAGGCCGGTAAGCCCCGAACCGGCTGTCTGGCATAAGACCCACGCCTTACCCTGCAAGGCCCGCCGATGCGCAGTCCGACGATCAAAGACGTCGCCGAACGTTCCCAGGTTTCCCTAAAAACCGTCTCTCGCGTCATCAACAACGAAGCGACCGTACGCGAAGGCACGCGCAACAAGGTGCTGCGCGTCATCGCCGAGCTGGGCTATCAGCCCGACCTGTCCGCACGCAGCCTGCGCAGTGCACGCTCCTATGCACTCGGCCTGGTCTACGACAACCCCAACCCCTACTACGTCATTGCAGTGCAGAGCGGCGTACTCTCGGTCTGCCGTGAGTCCGGCTATGGCCTGCAGATCCATCCCTGCGATTCCAGCGCGCCCAACCTCGCCGATGATCTGGTCCATCTGGTACGTCACGCGCGACTGGCCGGTCTGGTGCTCGCGCCACCCATGTCGGAACGGCTGGAACTGATCCAGCACCTGAAGTCGCATGCCATTCACGTCGTGCGCATCATTTCAGCGGCGGCGGATCCGGAAGACGGCTTTCCCTGCGTCTATGTCGATGATCGCGACGCGGCCTATGACATCACCAAGCACCTGATCCAGCTCGGCCACCAGCGCATAGGCTTTCTCTGGGGCGGCGAGGCGCACCGCTCCAGCCCCGAGCGTTATCGCGGCTATGAAAGCGCCCTCAAGGACTATGGCATTGCACTCGACAAGAAACTGATCCTGCACGGCGACTACAGCTTCGACGACGGGTTTCGCGGCGCGCGCAAGCTGCTCGCGCTCAAGGACAGACCGACTGCGATCTTCGGCTCCAACGACGAGATCGCCGCTGGCGTGCTTGCCGCAGCCAAATCCTCGGGCCTGGAAGTGCCCTACGACCTGTCCATCGCCGGCTTCGAGGACAGCCCGTTCTCCAAGCAGTCCTGGCCGGCGCTGACGACAGCCAAGCAACAGACCGAGGAAATCGCGCGACACGCGACACGGCTTTTGATCTCCGAACTAGATCGCGAAGAGAACGATGTGGAAAAACTCGTCGTCGTCGGCAACAAGGGCTTCAGCCCTCAGCTGGTGATCCGCGGTTCGACCGGACCGGCGCGCAGCGGCAGCTGAAGTCCCGTCGGTAGCGTCTATTGCACCGACGCTAACCAGCCGGCGCGGCGGCGAATATTTGCAAGGTGAGAGAACCGCCTCGCTGCCGCCACCCTTGATTCGCTGAGAACGCAGTTGCCAGCGATCGGGGGAACGGCATGGCCTCGTATTTCGCCGTGCGCCGTAGTGCCGGCTTCAGGCTGGCGGGTTTGATCGTAGCGGGAATGCTCGCCCTCGTATCGCAACCCGCTGGCGCTGTTGAACAGGGCGGAAAAACTTCAGCTAATACGGAAGCCTGCGCGCTAGCGCTGCTGCAGGCTGCGGAAACACCGACTTTCACGGTTCCCCCAGACGCGTGCCAAACACTGGTATCGCGAACTAACTGGCAAAAAAAGCCGATAGCCGGCAGCGCGGAATGCAGCACGGGCAACCTCGCGGGCTGCCTTGAGGCGGCTTTCGATATCGATTCGCCGCGCGAGATCCTTGGTTTTGTGCGGCAGCATTGTTCAGCACTTGTAGAAAACGCTTGGCAACCGCGTTATGGCGGCCCGGAGGCCAGCGAGCCTGCGCTGCAGACCTGCCGGCAAGCTCTCAAGCTGCTGGAGCGGCGCGACATTAAAAGCAAATTCGACGGCCGCGCCGAGCAACGCCGTAGCCGGCTCGTCGGCGAGTGCCTGCTGCCGCTTGAGAACTGCCGCGACCCCGCGACCTGCCGTGACCTGCCGCTATGCGCCGCGGCGCTTTACGACCTGCCCTGCTCTGGCGAGGCCTGCACACGCTGGTTTGAACGCGACCGGCTAACCGCCGAACGCCAACGCGAGCTTGGGATTCGAGCGGTTATGGAACAAATCGAGGACCGTGACCAGCGTAGAACAGAAGTGAAAAAGACCCTGCGCCAACAGGACATAGTTGCCGAAGACGCACGCGATAACGACCAGAACATTGCCTATAAAGCAAGAGCCAGCAACAGCGAGATTGCCGCCGCAGCACGCGCCAACGATCAGGAGATCGCATACGAGGCAAGAATCAGCGACTCGGTAATTGCTCAACACGGCCGCGATACCGCAGACCGGATTGCGCGTGAATCACTCGACATGCAGCGCGAAATCGCACAGGGCAACCACGATGCAGCTGGAAAGTTTTCCACACAAATGAAAGAAAGCCTTGGCGATCTCGCGAGCGCCATTGAAAAGCTGAGTGGCGAAGAGCCATCCAAGACCGAATCCCCGGTTCGCCAGATCGACCCCAACCAGCCCATAGAAGACCTGTTCCCCGAGGCTGACTCAATCAGCTACGCAATCGCAACCCTGCCCCACCCCGCCGTGCCACGCCACCGGCGCAGCTACTACGCGGCGACGGATAGCCTCGACAGCGGCATGCATGCCAACGGCTATAACTTTGTCACGTACTACGACCCCTGGACCGAATATCGCGATGCCAAGAACGACAGCGCACCGGATAGCTGGCAACTCGGCAACTTTGCCAACGATGCCAGCTATGGCATCCGTATCTATCGGCATGAAGGCTGGCGCTGTACCGATTCCGAGGAGCCCTGCGACAAAGCCACACGCCTGCGCGTACTGTTTATTGTCGGCGAGACACAGACCTATGGCGTACAGCGCAAGGCGCTGGATGCGGCGTTATGGCGCTCAGTCGCAGAAGTGCATCGTGAACACGATAGCAATTCCCCCTTGACCATGCTCCTTGAGCGACATGTCGACAAAGACCGCTTCAATGCATCCGAACTAATTAGGTCCCTTGCGATCGAGGTGTTTCGCGCGGTTACAGACGCGCCGTGTTATGTCTCACCGCGTCGTGCATACCAGCCGTGCCCAACGGTGCGAATCAATCGTGAGGTATTGGTCCTGGGGCCAACTTTCTCAGGTTCTGTCGATGGACTTTCCCAAGCAGCCAGCACCATTAACGAGCAACTCCAGAAGCGCATCCTGATACCGCTGAAACTCGTCGCCGAACTCAAGTCGCTGCGCCACGCGCTGGACGACGAAGAAGCGCGCAAGCGCCGGTATTCGATAGCTACCGACAGTACGAGCACCACAGACGGCGATCTGACTACCGCGCTGGCCAAGCTTCGGCGCTGCCTCGATGCGCTGGAGCTCCGCTCTACCGATCGCACGGGAAAGGCATTGATCGCGAATGCGTGCAAATCAGAGAAAGTGAACAAAGCACACGAGGAGAGCAAAGAGAAGGAAGACCACGCGGAGAACTTCTGTCAAGCGCAGATAGAAAACACGAATTGTTCCTCCGACCCCGATAAACAGCCCCAGCCGGTCACCATAGACCGCGTCTTTCAGCTGTACGAGCGCGCCTCACAACTCGCGAACAAGCTCGGATACGCCGCCATCCTGACTCCGAAAGTCCAGGTCTCGATTCATGCGATCAGCGCAACAGCCACAGCGACTTCCAATAGCAAGATCAACTCCACCAATCCCGAGCGCTTCACGCAACAGACGCTGGCCATCAGCGACGAAAGGAAACTCTGCAGCGTTCTTAAAAACATGCAGAAAGTTTACGGGTCAGTAACCCACGTCGCCTTGCTGCACGAACCAACGGCGTTCGGCCGCGATGCCTACTTGACGCTACGTCGGCTCGCCAAAGTGTCAAATGAAAAAGAGGAATCCGCAGGCGCGCAATGCAAACTGCCGTTCACGATTTCTGAAGACAATGTCATCGGCCTCGATTTCCCACCAAATATCTCGGATTTGCGCCAGAAACTGCGCGACAGCGACAAGCAGGCGCGCACAGAACTCGATCTGACTGACCTCACGACCAGCGACTCGCATCTGCCCATCGACGAGGGGGTCGAAAACGGCAACGAGTATCCGAACGGTGCCGGCTCCAAACTCGCCGCGGTCGCCGCTGACCAGCGGCTGCGCCTGCAGCTGGACAAACTCGCCAGTTTCAAGCCTGACCTCATCATTGTCGTGGCGAGTGATGTACGCGATCGGCTGTATCTGTTTGACCGCTTGTCGCGCACGGCCTCGGATGCTGCCCTGGTGGATCTCGAAGCCGATCTATTGCTGGGCCATCCCGACTATCTGCATGCGACGCGCGGCATCCGCATGGTGTCGTCAAGCGCACTGTACTCAAGCGCACCGGACCCAGGTGCGCTGAACAGCCAACTGTCCTTGCACTGCACCGAGCAGCCGACAGCAGGTTATCTGCGCCAGTTCGACAGCGATCGCTCAGCACTGCTGCATGAACTCGTACGCTGCAACGGCGTTCTGTTCAGCGCAACACAGCCTCTGCTTTACCGCATTGGCAAGCACGGGCCTGTGCCGGACCTGCACGGAGCGGAAGCAATCTGGGCCAAAGCAACTTGGAACTTTCATGGCGGGCTTGCGAGTGGCGCTGCACTTGCGGCTGGCCTGCTCGCGTTTGCCTATTGCCTGGTGCAACTGGTCCAGTCGACCCGCGAGACCCGCACGACGCAGTTGCCGGGAGCCACACGGGTACTCATGGCCGCCCCCTGGTGGAATTCTCCGATGCTACGGCTGCGCGACGCTCGACGCTTGACCGCGTTGGTCGCCGTCGGCGTAGTGATCGGCCTGCTCATCATTCCCTCCAGCGAACTACTGTCCACCCAGCCGGGTTTCCGAGCACTGCTGCAACTCACCCTGCTCGCTGCACTGGCGCAAATACTCTGGTATGTCATCACGCGCCGGCTGCGCGACTGGATGCGCCATATCGAGCTGGCTATTCGTGCAAGCGGCGCAAAAGAGCTGGTCGACTGGGCGGAACTGCCCGGCCCCAAACCCAACTTCGTCGCTACCCCGGTGCTGGCGGGCAGCTACTGGTTCGTACTCAAGCCCGATATGGCTGCTGAGCTCTTTCGCAGTCAGCTCACCGCACTCGAATTCGGATTTCAGGATTCGCTGACGCTGCGTCTCGCACTGCGCCAGCTATTGCTGCCTGGGCTGCGCGCCGTATTCCGCCTGGCCTGCGTAAGCTTTGTGGCCTGCCTCGCTGTCGTGCTGGTCACCCTGTTCTACCCGGTACCACACCGCTCGGTGCCTCTCGTCGGCGCCTTCCTGCTGCTGCTATCCGGCACCTGGCTGGCCACGGCTCACACCATCGCGTTCGAGCGCAGCGGTCTACTGAGCCGGCTCTACTGCGGCACCGAGGCCGGACTGAAGATTTCCACGCAACTTATTGCAACGATTGCCGGCCCTCTGACCCTGCTGATCCTCTCGCTGATCCTCGCCGACCAGCCCGGCGTCATGGATACCGCAGGCGGCCTGCTGAAGTGGCTGGCTACTCTCAAGTAACCGCGGAGGCACCTTGTTATGCGCTACTACACGATAGTCAACGAGGCGGACGTCATTGATGACGACGAGCAAAAGGATCCGGTGCGTCTTGCGCTGACGGTTTTCGATAACGATGTAAGGCTATACCTGCGGCGCGACCGCGACCCCAACAATACAAATGATGAAGAGGCATTCGCCAAACAGATCGACGGCACACCGCGCGAGCCCTGCACGCTGATCGCCATCGGCAACGGCGCGAAGTTTGCGCTGGATACGCTCGCACTGGTGGCCAAACGCGCGTCCGCAGCGCTTTCTGCACACAGCTACAGGCCTTTCATTCAGCTGATACTGGTAGCCCCGATCTGTGCTAGCGGCGAGTTTGTCGAGACGGCGCATCATCTGTCACGCGGCGCGCTGGCTGCCAGTGTGTGTCATCGCGTAGTCGTGCTGCATGCGGACAACGGCGGAGCCAGGCCGGTGCTGGGCGAACTCGCGGGCACGCTCGGTCTATGGGGCCCCGCAGGAACACCCTTCAGCAACGTGCTGGCGCTTGATGTCTCTGTGCTGCTGCTCACCCAGCATGTTGGTCTGGGCGCGTATCTGAAAGCGCCCGAAGTGCTAGGTCTGATCGCGCGCGCTGCGGGCGGTGCGAGTGACGAAACGCTGCGCCGGTTCGCGCGGCGCGGCTGCAGGAGCAAGGCGGAGGACTAGTTCAGCCACCGTGCTTTGGCAGGACAACGGTCTGGCCTTCGTGCCCATACTCCTCAGCGCCGCGCGAACGACCGCATTCACAGGACTTCTGGCCTGCACGTAAACCCAGCCACCCACGTAAACCCAGCCGTAAACCCAGCCACCCGTAGACCCAGCCACCCAAAACTCCAGCGTCGCGTAAACCCAGCCACCCAAAACTCCGAAAATTCCTATGCTCGAGCGAGATCATTTCGCATGCTTCCGCTGCAGTAGCGTAAACCCAGCCACCCAAAACTCCGAAAATTCCTATGCTCGAGCGAGATCATTTCGCATGCTTCCGCTGCAGTAGGGGCGGGACAATGCGCTCATGGCCCAGCCCCGCTCCCAACTGGTCTCTACGGATGAACGCGGCGTATTCCACTGCGTGCAACGCTGTGTGCGCCGGGCCTGGCTGTGTGGTGAGGATAAGTACACCGGCATTTCCTTTGAGCATCGCAAGCAGTGGGTCACGGACCGAATTGCCCTCGTCGGCCAGTGCTTTGCCGTCGCGATTCATGCCTATGCCGTGATGAGCAATCACCTGCATCTGGTGCTGGAAGTTGATCCGCTGGCACCGGCGCACTGGTGTGCTGAAGACATTGCACAACGCTGGGTGCGACTGTTTCCGCCGCGCGAGGCCACCGCGTCGGCTTTCGAGATGAAATGCCAGTCGGTGATGAATGACCCGATTCGTCTGGGCGTGATCCGCCAGCGTCTAGGCTGTTTGTCCTGGCTGATGAAGTGTCTGGTTGAACCGATCGCCCGCCGCGCGAACGCGGAAGACCTCTGCAAGGGACGATTCTGGGAAGGCCGTTTCAAGTCGCAGGTATTGAAAGATGAAAAGGCATTGCTGGCGGCGATGGCCTATGTGGACTTGAACCCGATCCGGGCGGGCATCGCCAACCGGATGGAAGATCAACAACACACCAGCGTGAGCGAGCGAATTCAGGAAGCGAACGATCGCCCGCAGTTGCGGGCCTGTGTGATGCAGCCCCGAGTCGCGACCATCACGCCGGCCTTACCGGATATACGACTGCGGGACTATCTGGAGCTGGTGGAGTGGACCGGCAAGCAGCTACGTGACGGCCAATGTAAAGGTACTTCCGAAACCGCGCCGGCGATTCTCGAACAGATAGAGAAGAACGTCAGTCGCTGGCCGGTGCGGGTCAAGGCCATCGGTTCGCGTTACTGGCGTGTTGTCGGCGAGGCGCAGGACCTGGTCGACACCGCCAAAGCGCTTGGCCAGCGCTGGCTGCGTGGTATTGGGTTTGCGAGGTCGCTGGGAAAAATCCGGTGAGTCCGAAGACTGGGACGCTTGAAGCGCGCAAGCGAGGATTGACTGCGGGTGAAGCGAAATTTTCCGCCCGCTGAAACGTTCAGAGAGCCCATCGCCCCACCTTAGAGCAGCGATGGGGCAGTGGGAGCGAAGGTTACGGGGTGCCCGAAGTTCGCCGGAAGTCCAATGGGTGTCCCAGATCAAGTTTCGGAAGTTCGATGGGTGTCCGAGGTCAAGCGGGAAGTTCGATGGGTGTCCGAGGTCAAGTTGGAGGTTAAGTTTCGAGCGCGCCCAGCGCTCAAATTGCCGCCGCTGCTCAGAAGTCAGCTCGACTATGCTTGCCGTACGCATCGCCACCTCCTGACGCCCAGCATCCTTTTCTGGGGTGGCCGGAAAATCAATACGTTCGAGCAATTACTAGGCACTGCGCTCGATCCGCCGATCTTTGCTCGATCCAGCAGCGATCCGCGAGGTCTGGCTTCGCCTGCCCAGCCCGGGGATAGGGATGGACCCGGCCCCCATACTTGCCGCACCGAGTCAAACCCGCGATGCTTGCGCCGCGCTGGCGGGCGCAGATAGCGCGGATTTCGCTGGAAACCGCAGAAATGCCGATGTTCGGGTTGCGGATTTACAGCTGACTGCAGCAATGCCCTCGGCTTTGCACCTGTCGGCCCACCAACCGCCAACTCGTTTTTCTCCAAGGCGTTGTCGTGCACCACAATAATTTCCGCATTCCGGCCGCTCATCCTTGCCTGGCCGGTCATTTCCCGGGTAATCCGGTGGTACCCGGCGTGGTCGTGCTCGATGCAGTTGCTGCTGCGCTGAGACAGTGCCATGACCAGCGAATAACCGGTTTTCGCGCGGTCAAGTTCGTAGCGCCGCTTTTGCCCGAACAGGACGCTGCGCTTGAGCTCGATCTGGCAGGGCAACGCCTGCGTTTCCGCGTAACACGAGGCAGTGACCTGATCGCCAGCGGCGAGGCCAGCACGGCATGAGCAATCCGCACTGGACTGATCGCCCCGAGGGCGGCGGCCATTTCGCGATTTGGCTGATTCGTTCGATTGCGCTGTACGGCGGCCGCCCATTCGCGCGGCTGTTCCTGTATCCAATCGCCTTGTACTTCTATTTGCGTCGCAGACCTGAGCGCGAGGCCTCGCGCGCGTTCCTTGGCCGCGTGCTCGGCCAGGCAGCGGGTTCACTGGCTGTGATGCGCCATATCCATCGTTTTGCCGGGGTGATACTCGATCGCGTATTCCTGCTCGCGCGCGACGATGCACGTCAGTTTGCGCTGGAGATCCACGGCCTTGACCTGTTACTGGACACCTACCGCCAGGGCCGCGGCATGCTGCTGCTGGGCTCGCACCTGGGCAGTTTTGAAATTCTGCGTGTCCTCGCACGCGAACGCCCCGAGGTCAAGCTCAAGGTCGTGCTCGACAAGTCACAGACACCAGCGATCACCGAGTTGCTGCATGCACTGAATCCCGCCATAGGTGACAGCGTCATCGACGCTTCGGCTGGCGGCACGGCGATCGTGCTGGGCATCAAGGACGCGGTTGAGCAGGGTGCCGTGGTCGCCCTGCTTGGCGACCGCGCGCGGCCGCAGGAGCCGACACGTCCTGCCATTTTTTTTGGCGAACCCGCGGCCCTGCCGGTTGCGCCCTACCTGATCGCCTCGGTGCTCGATACGCCGGTACTGCTCTGCTTTGGTCTGTATCGCGGCGGCAATCGCTATTCGCTGCATTTCGAGCATTTCGCCGAGCGCATTGAGATTCCGCGCAGCGAACGCAACCGACGGCTCGACGAATGGCTTGCGCGCTACGCCTCGCGGCTGGAGCATTATGCGCGCCTGGATCCCTACAACTGGTTCAATTTCTATGATTTCTGGCACAGTGATCGCGTTGAGCCTGTTGTTGCCACTGGCGAGCCGCGCCGCGCCTGAGGCCGCAGCCTGCGGCAAGGACTGCCCCTCCGCTGAAACGGTAAAGCGCATCGAGCAGCTCAGGCGGCCGCTGCCGGCGACGACGGGTTATACCGAGGTGCGATTCGTGCAGATGCTTGATGCGCCGCTGATCCTGCGAGGCGAGCTGTCCTATTCCAGCGCAAACGAACTTGGCAAGCGCGTGGTCTCGCCGTATCAGGAGACCACGACTATCGCCAACGGCCAGGTCGAGATCACCCGCCCCGGCAAGCCGGTCAAGCGCTTCAGTCTCAAGCGCGCGCCGGCACTGGTGGGCTTTCTCGAAAGCTTCAGCGCAACCCTCGCCGGCGACGCACAACGTCTCGCACGCAGCTATGCGCTCAGCAGCGAAGGCAACGACCTGCAGTGGCAGTTGCAGCTGGTACCGCGTGATGCGGCGCTGGCCAAGCACGTCAAGCGTGTCGTCATCAGCGGACAGGAAGCAGTACCGCAGTGTTTCGAGATCGAGGAAAGCGGAGGTGACAGCAGTCTGCTGCTGGTCGATGCACTCGCGGACACACCGCTGCCGGCGGCACCGCAGCGCGATGCGCTGCAGCAGCTTTGCCACCGCACGCTGTGAGCCCGCGCACGCGTTTGGCCCTGCTGCTAGGCTGGCTCGCGCTGCTAGCGGGTCTGCTCGCTTATGTGCTTGGCACCCTGCGGGTCAGCACCGACCTGCGCAGCTTCATGCCGCCGGCGCGCACGCCCGAGCAGCGTCTGTTGCTCGACGAAATCGGCGAAGGTCCTGGCTCACGCCTGCTGCTGCTGGCGCTGGACGGTGAAGAGCCGGACGTCCTTGCGGATCTCAGCAAGGCGCTGGTGCAGAAGATTCGCGCCGATCAGCGTTTCGTTCGTGCCCTGAATGGCGAAGGCGATCTGGGCGCGCTGGCTGAGGACTTGTTGCCCTATCGCTATCTGCTGTCGACGACGCTCGACAGCCAGCGTCTCGATACCGCGACCTTGCGCGACGAGCTGCAGCAGCGTGTGCAGGATCTTGGCTCTCCCGCTGCTGCCTGGCTGAAACCCCTTCTGGCCAGCGATCCCACGCTGGAAACACTTAAGCTCGCGCAGGCCTGGGCGCCGCCGGGCGAACCCGAGCGCTACGCCGATGTCTGGTTCACCCGCGACGGCGAGACAGCGCTGCTGCTTGCCGAAACCGTGGCCGGCGGCTTCGACCCCGCTGCACAGCGCGCCGCACAGGAAGCCTTGAGCTCCTATTTCCACGAAGCAGCAAAAGAAACTAACGCAAAAATCACACTGAGCGGACCCGGTGTATTCACCGTGCGAATCAACGCGACAACCAGCGACGAGGCCAGCCGCATAGGCCTGTTTGATTCGATCGGTTTTGTTGCCTTGCTGCTGCTCGCCTATCGCCGCGTTACCACGGTGCTCGCGGGTGCATTGCCGCTGCTCAGTGGCGGCCTGGCCGGCATGGCTGCGCTGGCGCTGCTGTTCGGCGGCGCACATGGCATCACCCTGGCATTCGGCTTCACCTTGATCGGTGTTGCACAGGACTATCCCATCCACCTGTTCAGTCATCTGCGCCGCGAGCGCACACCGGTCGCGGTCGCCGGTCTGCTCTGGCCTACGCTTGCGACCGGTGTGGCATCGACCTGTATCGCTTATCTCGCGTTCTTTGCTTCCGGTGTGGACGGTCTTGAGCAACTGGCCGTGTTCACGATAGTCGGGCTTGCAACAGCCGCACTGACCACGCGTTTCGGCCTGGCCCATCTGCTGGGCAGCCAGCCGCACGATGCGGCACAGTCGGCCTGGCTCGCGGCGCTGTGGCGCTGGCTCGCCAAACTGCCGCGCCCACGCTGGCTGGCACCACTGCTGGCCATGACAGCCATCGGCGCCATGATCTGGGCTCCGGGTGCATTCTGGGAAAACAACCTGGCCGCGCTGACACCCGCGCCGGCCGATCTGGTCGCGCAAGATACGCGGCTGCGCGCCGAGCTGGGCGCGCCCGATGTGCGCTATCTGCTCGTAATCGAGGCCAGCACGGCCGACGCCGTGCTCGCGGCCAGCGAAAAACTCGAACCCAGGCTCGTGCAGTTGCAGCGCGACGGCGCGATTGGCGGCTATGAGCTGCCGTCACGCTATCTGCCCAGCGCTGCGACACAGCGCCTGCGCCAGAGCCAGCTTCCCGATGCCGCGACCTTGCGCAACGCACTCGCCAGCGCGCAGCAAGGGCTACCGTTCAAACCTGGCAGCTTCGATTCATTCCTGCGCGACGTCGATGCCGCACGTGGACTGCCGCCGCTGAGTGCCGAGCGCTATTTTGCCTCGCCCCTGGGCCTGCGCCTGAGAGCCCAGCTGCAGGCCCGTGATGGTCACTGGATAGGACTGGTCAATCTGTCTGGCGTCGCCGATCGCGAGGCCCTGGTCAGGTTTGCCGCAGCGCCCGACACGACGGCGCGCCTGCTGGACCTCAAACATGCCTCGGAATCACTGGTCGCGGCCTATCGTACACGCGTGCTGTATTCACTCGCGGTCGCCTCCGTGCTGCTGGTCGCGGTCGTGAGCATGGCGCTGCGCCGGCGCAGCCGCGTGCTGCGCGTACTGCTGCCGATGGCAGTGACCACACTGCTGATACTCGCCGTGCTGCGTCTTTGCGGCGTGTCGCTGTCGCTGTTTCACCTGATCGCACTGGTGCTCGCCGCCGGACTGGGCCTGGACTACGCACTGTTTTTCGAGCACGTCGAAGACGACGAACAGGAACAGCGCCTCACCTTGCACGCCATACTTGTCTGCAGCGCCAGCACCTTTTTCGTGTTCTTGCTGCTGGCGTTGTCATCACTGCCAGTACTGCGCGCAATCGGCACGACCGTAACCCTCGGAGTTGCCTTCAACTTCGTGCTTGCGCTGCTGTTCACACGCCCGCGCCAGGAGATCGTTGGTGCTCGATAAATCCCACTGGGGCAAGCTGATCCCGCATCAGGGAGACATGTGCCTGCTCGACACCGTGGTCCACTGGGACGCACACCACATCCATGCGCGCAGCGTCTCGCACACGCGTGCAGACCACCCGCTACGCCGCGACGGACGCCTGCATGCGCTGAATCTGTGCGAATACGGCGCCCAGGCCATGGCTGTCCATGGCGGCCTGCTGGCGGCTGGCAACGGTGACCGCGCTGCGCCAGGCTTTCTCGTATCGCTGCGCGATGTGCAGCTGATGCGCGAATTTGTCGAGGACCTCAGCGGCGAACTCGATGTGCACGGCCAACGGCTGCTGGCAGGCGAACAAAGCTGGCAATACGCGTTTCGCATTGAACATCAGGGCGTACTCGTCGCCAGCGGTCGCGCCGCGGTCATCGTTCAACCCGGTGCGGCGACATGATGGCGCTTTCGCAGCGGCATCCATTCTTGTTGCACGACCGTAGCAGCGAACAGCGGAACGCAAGCGCCTCGCAGGCAGCACCTATCCGGAACTTCCCATGACTTCAAAACCATGACTTCAAAACAAGTACGCGCGCTGGTCACCGGCGGCAGTGGCGATCTCGGCAGTGCCATATGCACAGTACTCGCAAACCAGGGCATGCACGTGATCGTGCACGCGAACAGCGGGTTTGCCCGGGCAGAGGCCGTAGTCGACGCGATCCGCAGCACCGGCGGTTCGGCCGAGCCGATTGCGTTCGACCTCTGCGACGCCGACGCAACCCGTGCAGCGCTGGACGGCCTGCTGGCCAGTGAACCGATTTCTGTACTAGTCCACAATGCAGGAATACATGACGACACCCCCATGGCCGGCATGAGCGATGAACAGTGGCGCAAGGTCATCGACGTGTCGCTGCACGGGTTTTTCCGTGTAACCCAGCCCTTGCTGCTGCCTATGGCGCGACAGCGTCGCGGTCGCATCATCGCGATCTCCTCAGTCGCCGCGGTAATCGGCAATCGCGGCCAGACCAACTACGCCGCGGCCAAGGCCGGCCTGCACGGCGCGGTTAAGTCCCTCGCGCGCGAGATGGCGAGTCGGGGTATCACCGCCAACGTGGTTGCACCCGGCGTCATTGCCGGAAAACTCAGCGACGCGACGTTTTCACCGGAACAGATTCGCCAGATGGTACCCATGGCACGCGCGGGCAAGCCCGAGGAAGTCGCCGCGCTCGTAGCGTTCCTCGCCAGCGACGCGGCAGGCTATGTTTCCGGCCAGATCATCGGTGTGAACGGCGGCATGGGTTAGTACAACGCAATACCGGCAGTACGGACCAAACTCAGGCCACGACTTTCAACTCACGCAGCCAAGACATGGACACGATCAATTTCTACCGTACCAGCGACGACTTCGGCGAGTTCTCCAATTTCTCCGCACATCCTATCAAGCTGGATGGCGTTCGCTGGCCCACGTCGGAACATTATTTTCAGGCGCAGAAGTTCCACGACGCGGCTTACCGCGAACGGATACGCAATACACATTCGCCCATGGAGGCGGCGAATCTCGGCCGCGATCGCCGGCAGAAGCTGCGCGGCGACTGGGAGTCGGTCAAGGTCGAAGTCATGCGCAAGGCGCTGCGCGCAAAGTTCACCCAGCATGACGAACTCACGGCTCTGCTGCTGTCGACCGGCGATGCCACGCTCGTCGAACATACGACCAACGACAGCTACTGGGGTGACGGTGGCGACGGCCGCGGCAGGAACATGCTCGGCCAGCTGCTGATGCAGCTGCGTGACGAACTGCAGAAGGCCAAGCCATAACCACGCTAGCCCCCAAACTCCTGCGGCATGCCTCACCGATGCGGTGGGGCACGCGCGATAGAGCACTCTGAAAGCGCAACTGTGCTACCGATCGCGTTCTGTTCCGATGGTGGCGCGGCCACGTTCCGCAATCACGGGAGTTCGAACGAGTTCTGGAACAACCTGTCCACTCGCGCGAGCTTGAGATCCTGATTGGCAAAATCGTAGTAGCTCAGCACCAGTTGCCCGGACGCATCCTGTTGCAGAGACGTGTGCTGACCCACATCGCTGGCGCTGTCAAGAACATCGATCTCCCAGCTCGGAGAAGCACTCCCACAGCGGGCAGTGCAGGTAGCCAGTTTCAGATCTCCGCCAGTCGTGCTGTAGTAACTCACGACCGGCTGATTGTTCGCATTCAACTGCAACGACGTAAACCAGCCCACCGTGCCCGCACTGTCGGCTACTACGATTTGCCAGACAGGGCTGGCGCTGTTGCAGCCAGCACTGCAGGTAGCGACTTTGAGAACTCGATTGGTGTGGTCGTAATAACTGATCACCGGCTGGCCGGTAGAACCCAGCTGCAGCGAGGTATACCAGCCAGCGGTACCCGCGCTGTCGACAGTGACGATCAACCAGACCGGACTCGCGCCTGCGCAGTTGGCGGTGCAGGAAGCCAACTTCAGATCGCCGTTGGTTCTGTCGAAGTAGCTGACAACCGGCTGGCCGCTCGCATTGAGTTGCAGGGACGTGTACCAGCCAACATCGTCAGCGCTGTCGATCGTGACCACTTGCCAGGTCGGATTCGGACCGGTGCAATTGGCGGTGCAGGTAGCGAGCTTGAGATCACCGTTGGTTCGGTCGTAGTAGCTCACTACCGGCCGGTTGTCCGCATGGAGCTGCAGCGAGGAATGCTGTCCGACTGCTGCGGAACCATCGACTGAAACGATCTGCCAGACAGGATTGGGGCTCGTACAGGCCGACTTGCAGGTCGCCAGTTTGAGATCGCTGTTGGTCGCATCGTAATAGCTCACTACGGGGCGACCGCTGGTGTCCAATTGCAAGGAAGTGTATTCCCCGACAGCGCCCAAACTGTCCACGGTGACGATCTGCCAGGTTGGGCTGGCGGTGTTGCAATTCGCGGTGCAGCTAGCCAGCCTGAGGTTAATCTCGCTACTGTAGAAGTAGCTGATTACCGGCTGCCCGCTCCCATTCAATTGCAATGAGCTGTACTGCCCGACACTGCCGGTGCTGTCGACCGTAACCATCTGGGCATCGGCCAACTTGCCGCCCGCGAGGGCGGCGAACGCCACCATACCGACGCACCAACGGCCAGCCCAGGCTGAACATCTGTTGCGACGATTGGTCTGTAGGCCTGCAACAGGCTCGTCGGGCCTCGGCAGCCTAAATCCAGCTCCGTTTTTCCTTCCCATTGCAACGTTTCTCCGTAGCGCAAAGCGAGGCAATCTGGAGCGGGCATCTGACTGCTCGTCTGCCTTTCCGGAATGCCGATGGCCTGAAGCAGCCGCGGATCTTAACCAATGGCAAAGCTGACGGACATCGTCGCTGCGCCGTGGCGAGGACTGAACACTTCGCCGGAACGGCACATCCACGCACCGCCGCGGAGCGCCTCAGCTGTTTGCTAGGGTTTTCCCGCCACCCCTACACGCTGCAAGAGTGTCCTGTAGAACAAGCCGTCGTCGGCTTCGATATCAACCCGGATGTCGTGAACTGCAGCATCGCCGAGCGCGTCAAGAACGTGCTCGCGCTGTACGCGTTCGTCAGCAGAGAAATACCAGTCGTGCTGTTGGCGCCAATCGAGCACGGCGATGAGTTCGGCGCGGCCGCCCAATGTATCGAGCAGCCGCTGCTCACGCGTACTGAGTTCCGTTCGCGCAGCCGCGTCAACTTGCCCGAGATAGGGCACCTCACGTGCCTGTGACACGATCAGCAGACGGCGCTGCGCACCGGGCGGTGCACGGTAGTCGTCGCGAACCTCCCAGGCTATTGGCAGATCGTTGTGCTCCGACTCGGCCCTGATCCAGCTGCCACGGCGTCTGCCGCCACGCGAAGGATCATCCTGCCCTGCATTCGCCGCCGACTGCGGCGCTACCGGCTCCGATGGTGCGCAACCCGCAAGCAACGCGGTCAACACAAGCAACCCCGCGGTACAACGCGCCTTCATGCAGCGAACTCGAACAACAGCGGCGTCGCCTCCGCGTCGCCAGTGCCGGCAAGTCCTTCGATCGCCGGACAGTCCTGCTGCGCCTGAGCGACGATGCCGGCCGCAAGATTACGCAACATATCCACATTGCCGCGTATTCTCACCCTGACACTGTTATCGTCGAGCGGATCATGCAGGGTCGCATTGAGCTCACGGAACCACGGCAGCTCACCCTGATCGAGCATGACTGCCTGGTTAGCCGGTGGATTCAGTGCGGCCCAGCGACGGAAAAACGCCTGCATGCCGAGATTGAGCTCGCGTACCGATTCAAGCTCGGCGCGCAGATCGGCGAACAGCCGCAGGTCGGTCAGCCGGTTCTGGAAAACGATCTGACAGAGTACGCCCCAGTAGTAGGCATAGTCCCAGATCACCTTGGTCGACATGACCTCGGCGTCACCGAACAGCGCGTACTGGTCGCGGTAGAGGCTCATCGTCGATTCGTAGAACGAGAAGTAAAGCTGCTGATAGAACTTGGCGTAGGCGCCCACAGGATCGCCCTTGCGATCATGCTCGATCAGCGCGCAGATATACGTGTTCGAAATGCCGATGAAATCGTTGCCCGGGGAATAGAACGGATCGAGGAATACACCGGCTTCGCCGGTAATAGCCCAGCGATCGCCGGAGAAAACCTGCTTGCAGCTGTGGGAAAAGTCCCGCAGGAATTTGAAGTCGAGCAGCTTGTGACGACGGCGATCGCATTCACGCCAGACCAGCGGCTGGTAGGTCTTGAGCCATTCCATCGCCTTGTCGAAAGTGTTCATGGTTTCGAGAGGATGCATCTTCGCATCACAGACGATGCCGACCGAATGCGCGCCTGAACCCAGCGGAATCAGCCAGACCCAGTAGCCCGGCCCGCACAGATGATTGGTCGAACGCCAGCGTTCGGGCGGTGAACACTCCCGCCGCCAGCGCTCGTCGGTGCACCACTGGTCAATCTCGAGCTTGTCGTCGATGCGGAACCAGACCGAGTTCGCATCGTGACCGTTGGACTCGGCAAGATCGAACTTGCGCTTGAGGATGTTGGCGCGCCCCGCGGCATCGACGACCCAGCGAGCTTTGGCAACGTGACGCTGGCCGGCGTAATCATAGGTAACCACATGATCGGCGTTGCCGCCCGCCATATCGACGCTGCGCACGATGGCGCCGTCCAGGAAATCCATGCCCGCGCGGCGCACCTCCTCCCCCAGATGGTTTTCGAGTACGCCGCGATCAAGCTGATAGGTCGGGCGCGGCATGACGCGGCGCACACCGAGTTCGGTCACATTGGGCAGGTCTTCGCGCCCTTCAGAATAAAAAAAACGAAAACCAAATTTATATATGTGCTCTTTTCGCAGGTGTTCGCCCAGGCCGAGCACGGTGTCAAAATAGTGTGCACCGATCTCGACACTCGACTCGCCGACCTTGTGTGCGGCCAACGGCAACGGGTGACTGCGGCGTTCGAGCACGCACACGGCAATGCCCGGGAAACGCTGCCGCAGTTGCAGCGCCAGGCAAAGCCCCGCCAGGCCGCCGCCAAGAATGACCACATCGTGCCGCGTTTCGCTCATGGTTCCCGCCCCTAGCATTGCTCTGCTTCACCGGATCTGCCGGCGTTCGATCGTGACCGGCCTTCAGACCGAATGCACCTTTCCCTCGCCAGCGGCACCGGCTCGCGCACCGCGCGCGAGCAGATCCAGCAGCGGCGAGGTCATCAGCGTCGTTATCACAGCCATCAGCGCAAGCATCGTGAATAGTTCCTTGCCGATGACGCCGACATCGAGACCGACCTTGAGCACGATCAGCTCCATGAGTCCGCGCGTATTCATCAGCGTGCCGATGGCGAACGCATCACGCCAGCCCATGCCGGACAGACGCGCGCCCGCCGCACCGCCGAGCACCTTGCCGACGATGGCAAGCAACAGGATCAGCGCCATCGCCGAGAGCCCCAGCCCGGCGAATGCCTCGGGGCTGGTATTGAGACCTGCCAGAGCGAAGAACACCGGCATCAGCACGAGCACGGAGACATGTTCGAGCCGCTCGACCAGGGTATCGAGCAAGGTGTCGTCGCGCGGCAGGCAGGCGCCGAAGAGGAACGCGCCGAACACCTCATGCAACTGCAGCCAGTTTGTCAGCGCCGCGAACGCGAAAGTGGCGATCAGCAGCAGCGTAAGCACCGTGCCGTCAGGACGGCCGTCGTCCGCATGCCGGCGCAGCAGGGCCGCGATCGCGGGCCGTACCAGCGCAAACGCGACGACACTCAGCAGCACCAGCCCCAGGGCCGTGCGCGCGAAGCCGCCCCAACCACCGTCAGCGGAGATCAGCGCGACCACGAGCGCAAGCAATATCCAGGCGACCACGTCGGCGAACGCGGCGGAGGTCAGACTGAGCACTCCGACCGCGCTTCCCGCCAACCCCTTTTCCTTGAGTATCCGCGCCATGATCGGAAAGGCCGTGATTGCTATGGCGGTCGCAATGAACAACGCAAATGGCAGCAGAGTCACGCCGCGCGGTGCGAGCGTGGGGTGCAACCAAGGCGCCATCGCCAAACCGAGCAGAAACGGCAGCAACATGGCGAGTCCGCCGATGCGGAACGAGGCTGACATCTGCGCGCGCAACCCGGTCGGCAAGCGCAGCTCAGCGCCGACGATAAACATGAACAGCACCAGTCCGATTTGGCTGATGCCAGCCAGCGCCGGCAAGCTCTGCGGCGGGAACAATTGCGCCTGCAGGCCCGGCGCGAGCTGCCCCAGCAACAACGGCCCCAGCGCAATGCCGGCAATCATTTCGCCGATGACCGCCGGCTGACCGAAGCGGAGCAACAGCAGCGACAACAGGCGTGCAGTAACGAGGATTGCGACCAACTGGACCAGCAACAAGGTATTCATGGCAAAGCTCTCTCAATGGTGCTGGCAGATTGTTGTGTCGTGCTGCGGCACTGGCCGTCCGGGTCTATGACCTCGACAGGTATGCTGCGCGCGACCCGATACGTCCGAATGACAGAGCCGGCTTGCACCACCCGGCCTATCACATGCGCGGTGATACGGCAGAAATCGCGCAGCGGTTTGAAATGACTGCGGCGAAACTCACCCGCATAGCGCACATCGATGGGAACAGCGGCGACCGGCGTCGCCAGTCGCCGAGCTGCCTCGATGAGAATGTCGGCCTCGAACACGAAGCCCTGCGGAGCGACATCCAGCGCCAGCCTGACCACCTCGCGCGGATACCAGCGCTGGCCGCTTTGCGAGTCGACCAGCCGTTGCCCCACGGCCCAGGCTATACCCCAGTCGGCAATATCGTTGGCGATGCGGCGGATCCTGGGCTGACGCTCTCGCCCGATCAGACGTGCACCAACCACGATGTGCCGCGGCAACCCGGCGGCCACGCGCAAGATGCGCGGAATATCGCCGTAGAAATGCTGGCCGTCGCCATCCATGGTCAGCACGCCATCAATGTCGAGTTCCAGCGCGTGGCGGAAGCCAGCGCGCAGCGCGTTGCCCTTGCCGCCGGGCCGCTCGTGGCGAATCAGCTGTATCGGCAGCCCGTTCAATGCCGCGACCGTGCCATCGCTGGAGCCATCGTCAACGACGATGACATGAGGCGTGTACTGCAGCGCACCTTCGACGATTGCGCGAATCGCCCGTTCCTCGTTGAGACAGGGAATCAGCACTGCCGCGCGCAGGCTCATGGCGCCACCTCGACCTGCAGTGAAAAATGAGCGCCGGCCCCAATACGCAGCCGCTGCGGCGCACCCAGCGCCAGTGCCTGCAGCAACGCGAGACCATTGGCGCAGGGGTTGCGCGCGCGCAAGTCTCGCGCCCAGTCGAGGTCCGGCTCGTCGTTGGGTCCGGTATCGGACGCCGCACGCAATACTAGGCGTGTTCCCGACGCTGCATCGGGTGCGAGCACCAGGGCGAACGCGAAGCTGCAGTCAAACGGCACGACCGAACGCAAAGCCCCCGTTGCGGCCACATCGTAAGCAGCCAATAGCACCGGTGCACCGGTGTCGACGGTCTGCAGCGCCGCTTCCAGCAGCCCCGCACCAACGCTGTCAGTCCAGGCGCTCAGCGCCGTCGATGGTGCGCGGCATCCGGTTGCAATACTCCAATAACCGGCAGCAGCGTTGTGCACCGAATTGTGGAATTTTGTCGGCGACAGCTCGCGCGGCAGCGAAGCCAGCGTGGAGCACATGTAGTCGGTAATCGCGATATCACCCTGGGTTGAACTGAAAACGCAGGCCAGTTGCGCCGGCTCCGCCTGCGCCATCGTGCAGGCTTCCGCCGCAGCCTGGGTTGCATACAGCACACTGTCCGGAGCGCGCCGGCGTTCGGCTGCCGGCAAGGCTACCGGTGTGGGCCTGGGCGGATCGGCGGCCTCGAACGCTCGTTCACCCAGCAATACGGCACGGGCCAGCGGCCAGCTGGTCAACCCGGGCGCATAGATACCGACCCCAGCCACGCGTACGACGAGCTCGCTCATGCGCGACCTCCACAACCAAAAACTAGTACCGCATTGTTGCCGCCGAAACCGAAGGAGGACGACAGCACAATCTGCGGCGCGCGCGCGATATTGGCTAGCGCCAGCTGCGGGCCGCAGGCGGGATCGGGCTGTATGCAGTTGAGCGTGCCCGGCATGAAGCCCTGCTCCAGGGCGATCAGGCAGACCACTGCCTCGACGATGCCGGCCGCTCCCAGGGTATGTCCGGTCCAGCCCTTGGTCGAGCTGGCGCGCGTGCTTTCCGGGAAAGTCTCGGTGACCACGACGGCCTCGACCGCATCGTTGGCTGGTGTCGCCGTACCGTGCATGTTGACGTAGTCGATCGCAGCGGCCGACAGCCCGGCACGCTGTAGCGCATCGCCTATGGCCAGCCGCGCCCCGAGTCCGGTCGGGTGCGGCGAAGACATGTGATGCGCATCGCTGGATTCGCCCCAGCCAAGCAGCCGCGGTGCTGCCTGATAACGGTCAGCACGTTCAAGCAGGGCAAAGCCGGCCGCCTCGCCAATGGAAATACCGCGCCGTGTGATGTCAAACGGCCGGCAGGGCTCGTCGGATACAAGCTGCAGGGCATTGAAGCCGAACAGCACGCTGCCGCAGAGTGTATCGACACCACCGACCACGGCCGCATCTGCCCAGCCCAGGCGGATAAGCCGTTCGGCCTGGGCAAATACCTTGGCACTGGAGGAGCATGCCGTCGCCACGGTACACACCGGCCCGCGCGTGCCTAGCACGCCTTGAACGAAGGCCGCCAGTGAATGCGGCGAATGCAGCAGGAAGTTTCGGTATGACTGCTGGAAGTTCCCGCCGAGGTCGAGATCGCAATAGGCTTCCTCGGTCGCCGCTATGCTCGCTGTCGACGTGCCCAGCACCAGCGCAACACGATCAGCGCCGTAGCGCGCTACCGCGGCGCGCGCCTGCCCCAGGAAGCCATCCTGCTGCAGGCCACGCCAGGCCAGGCGATTATTGCGGCAGTCGATGGCGGCAAATTCGCCAGGCACTGCCGCCTCTTCGAGGCCATCGACACGGCCTATCCAGCAGGATAGCGGCGCATCGCCGAAATCGTTGCTGCGCAGCCCGCCACGCCTTTCACGCAAGGCGACATGGAAGGCGTCGACGCCGCAGCCTGCGGCCGAAGTGGCGGTATAGGCCGTCACGGCCAGCGGTGAGATAGGTAATGGCAAGCGCGACGCACCTGAAAGAAAGTGGAACTTACCAGCTTGCAAGGCCGGAGCGCGCGACTATACAACGGCGCCTCTTTTCCCGAACCCCTGACGCAGGTACTGATGAGCTCGCCATATTCCCCGTTTCGCGACGGCCCCTGGCGCCATCTGGCCGATCGTGATGTCTGGCATTCTTTGACCGTCAGTGCGCTGGCCGTGGTGTTCAGCGCGGGCCTGCTGTGGGTGTATTTCTTCGTGCGCAC
Source organism: Rhodanobacteraceae bacterium (assembly GCA_016790075.1). Lineage (GTDB taxonomy): Bacteria > Pseudomonadota > Gammaproteobacteria > Xanthomonadales > Rhodanobacteraceae > Tahibacter. The sequence goes on from JAEUPP010000061.1 coordinate 77,402, forward strand.
CCTGTCGTTGGCCTATGGGGCGCCCCTGCGGCCCCGTTCGGCCGACACCCTGCTGCTGTTCGGCAAGCGCCTGACCGGAGAAACCGTAGACACTGACTACGCCTCGCGCCTTGAGCGCCTGTGCCAGCTTGTCGCGGAACGCCCGTATGCGCTGTTGCTGCTGGGCGGCCATACGGGCGCCGGGCTGAGCGAAGCCGCCGCCGCACTGGCCTGGCTGCGTGAACACGGTCTGCCGCAGGACGCGGACGTGCGTTGCGAGGATGCCTCGACCGACACGCTGGAAAATTTGCGCAATGCGCGCGACTTGATCGGTACCAGCGCACGCGTCGCCCTGATCAGCAGCCGCTATCACCTGCCCCGCTGCCTGCTGCTGGCCCAGTCGCTGGGCTTTGACGCCGAGATCGTCGCTGCAGAGCCCGGATTGCGCCTGACCCCCGGGCTCCTCGCCCGGCTCGCGCTCGAAGCCAGTTACTGCCTCTGGCTCGATGTGGGCCGGCGCTGGGCTCGCCTTATTGGCCATCAGCGCATGGTCGACCGGGTGACCTGAATACCAATTGCCGGCCGCAGCACGGGCGCCTACCATGCGCGACGGGCCGCCCGGCCCTGAACCGATGGAGCGGACATGCTGCGCAGTAGATTTGTACTCATTTTGCTTCTTCCTATCCTGCTGTTGCTGACCGGCTGGCGCGAAGCCCCGCTGGTGAATCCGGACCCTATTGCGATACCGGCGAAAGCCAGCAGCGCCGAAGTCGCCAGGATCATCAAGAAAGCCCTGGTTGGCCGCAAATGGATCGTCGCTGAAGACAATCCCGGCGCCATCAAGGCTACCCTGCTGATACGCGAGCACAAGGCGAAGATCGCGATCGACTGGGACGCCAAGAGCATCCGTATCAGCTACGTCAGCTCGGAAAATCTCAATTTCAGCGAAAAGAAAGGCCAGAAGCTGATCCACCAGAACTACAACAGCTGGATCAACAATCTGGTCGTCGACATCAGTGGCGAGCTGACTCTGCTCGGCACCTGAGCTGCAAAATCCTCACTGCGATGGTGGGCATTGGCCCACCATTACGAGGCCAGATCTGCTGCTACGCCGATCGTTGTCTTGTGACGAACTTCGATCACCGCCTGCCGCGGCGGATGCGATAGCAGGCCAGAGCCCTATGCCGCTTTGCTACCGGCACCTTCTCCCTCAAATGCACGCCACATCCATGCCCGATACACCTGTCTCCCGCCTGCAAACCTTTCTGCACGACCTGCAGGATCGGATCTGCGCCGCACTGGAATCCGCCGACGGCGAAGCGCGTTTCGCCGAAGACAACTGGCAGCGCGCGGAGGGCGGCGGCGGGCGTTCGCGCGTGCTCAAGCAGGGGCGGGTGTTCGAGCAGGCCGGCGTCGGGTTTTCACGCGTGCATGGCGAGCGCATGCCACCGTCAGCCACCGCGCAAAGGCCGGAGCTGGTCGGCCGTAGCTGGACTGCGCTGGGTGTATCGCTGGTACTGCACCCGCGCAATCCCTACGTACCGACCACGCACATGAACGTGCGCTACTTTGAAGCGCACAAACCCGATTCAGAACCGGTCTGGTGGTTCGGCGGCGGGTTTGACTTGACCCCGTTCTACCCCTTTGACGAGGACATCGTGCACTGGCATGCGACCGCGCGCGCCGCCTGCGCCCCTTTCGGCGATTCGGTCTATGCACGCTACAAGCGCTGGTGTGACGAATATTTCTTTCTGAAGCACCGCAATGAGACACGTGGAGTCGGCGGGCTGTTCTTCGACGATCTCAATGAAGGCGGTTTCGAGCGCAGTTTCGCGTTCCTGCAATCGGTGGGCAACGCCTTTCTGGGCGCCTATCTGCCTATTGTTCAGCGCCGCGCGGAAACGCCTTATGCAGAACGCGAACGCGAATTCCAGTTGTACCGGCGTGGCCGTTATGTCGAGTTCAATCTGGTCTGGGATCGCGGCACCCTGTTCGGCCTGCAGTCTGGCGGGCGTACCGAATCCATCCTCATGAGCCTGCCGCCACGGGTACGCTTCGAGTACGGCTACCAGCCGGAACCCGGCAGCGACGAAGCGCGGCTCGCCGCCTATCTCGTGCCGCGCGACTGGCTCTGAACCGGCATTGCGCGACCACACAGTCCTGCGGCACGAAACCTGCACCAGAACAGCGGGATAGGCTAGGCTAGCTGATCACGCCGGGCCGTCACGAAGACCCCCGTTGTATGCTCTGGCTGCGGCAACGGATGCAACAGGCCGGATCAGTCACCTCACTGCATTGCCGATGAAGTCCCGAATCGATTTTCTGCGCGGTACGACTCAGCTGGCTGGCGAAGGCTTCCTCGGCGCGCTCGACGTCGTTGAAGGCCTGCATCAGGCCGTACTCGACCCGTTCGCAAGACTGTTGCCGTTCGGCCAGTTGCTGATGCGCAGCACCGACTTCGTCTATGCGCGGCTGCGCGACGTTGGACACGCGGCAAACACCGCGGCCATAGGCTCACTCGGCTTGTATGAGCGCTATCTGTCGCCGCGCGGCGGCGACGAGGCCAGTGAAGGCGCCGCCAGTACCTGGATCAGCGCCTTGAACGGCGCAGTCGGCGACCACCTGGAAGCAACTAACAACCCGCTGGCCCTGTCGCTTGCGTTCTGCCGCAACGGCCGCGTACTCGACCTTGCGCCGGCAGCGCTAGCACGCGAACTGCCCTGCAGCAACGGAACGCTGTATGTGCTGGTACATGGCCTGGGACTTAACGACTGTCAGTGGGAAGACCACAACGGCGAGGATTTCGGCACACAGCTCGAGCGCGATCTCGGCGGCAGCGCCGTGCGTCTGCGCTATAACAGCGGCCGGCGCATTTCGGCCAACGGCCGCGAGTTCGCCCGTGCACTGCAGCGGCTTGTCGACATCCATCCACGCGCTATCGAACGTCTGGTGCTGATCGGTCACAGCATGGGCGGGCTGGTCTGCCGCAGCGCCTGCAGCTATGCCGTACGTGAAGAGCTGAGCTGGTGCGAACGCCTGCGCGCCGCGATCTGTCTCGGCTCGCCGCATCTCGGCGCACCGTTGGAGCGGATCGGCGGTCGCTTGAGTGCTGCCCTCGAAGCAACGCCCTATACGCGCGCGCTGGCCAAACTGACCGAGCGGCGCAGCGCCGGAGTCAAGGACCTGCGCCACGGCTGGTGCAGCGACCGCGACCGCCCACATGAGCGCAAGGATGACGCTGAGATCGAACCGCTGCCACCCATCGCGTCCGGGCGCTGGTATCTCGCCGCGGCGACGCTGGCTGGCAGCAGTGACGGCGCGCGCGCGCGCTGGATAGGCGACGGCCTAGTGCCGGTACCCAGTGCGCTGGGCCAGCATGCCGATCCGCGGCGCTCGCTAAAACTGCCGGCCGCACAGCGTCACGTGTTTCGCGGATTGGGGCACATGGACCTCATGAACCACTCGCGTGTCTACGAACGCCTGCGCGAATGGAGCTGGGCGGACTGAAGCCATGTCGGATCGACAGCGGCACGGGTTCCCGTCCGCTCGTCACGACATGCCCCTAGGCGCGGCGGATGTCGTGCTTTTCGCGCACTTCGTCGATGCGCGCCTGCACCCTCTCCGGCACATGCCCTTTTTCCGCCTGCGCAAAAATCTCGCCCAGCACGCGGCGCTCGTCTTCGTCGACATGGTTGTCGCGCAACGCGAGGCCGAGCAGAAAGTTGATTTCGCCGATGTCGAGCTGACCGTCGTTGGCAAACACCGGAATGGACTGGAACGCGATTTCAATGTGGCTCTTGGCTTGCGGCATAAGGCAGGACTCCTCGTTAAGCAGATGCACAGCAGATGGGCTGCGGCAGAGGTCGGACAATAGCGCAGGGGCGGTGGGGGCAGTGAGAGAACACCGCTGCCTACGCGGCAGTTTCTTCCGGCAACAAACTTACCAGGACCGTGCCTGGACCGGCGTGCGCAGAAATCGCGGCTCCCATCGGAACGACCTCGACCGCGCTGAGGCCGAGTGCCGCACCCAGCATTGCGGCCACGCACTGAGCCTCGCTGCGGTTATCGCAATGACCGACGAGCACGCGGCCGCGACGTTGCGCCGGGGTCAGCCGGCGCAACACCCAAGCAGCGAAGCGTTGCGGCAAATCGGGGCTCAGGCGCAGCGCAGAACGCAGGTGCAGACGACCGTCGGCACCCACCGCAGCAATTGGCGCCAGGTGCAGCCAGCGTGTCAGCGGCAGAGTCCAGCGCGGCAGCCGGCCGCCGCGCACCACATGGCTCAGGTCGCGCACATAGGCAAACAGTGCGGTCTGCGGCACCAGCGCCTCAATGCTCGCAACGATTGACGCGGCATCCAGTCCCTGCGCCGCGAGCTCCGCCGCTTTTTGTGCGAGCAGCCCCTGCGCACACGATGCAGTACGCGAATTGACGATGTGTACGCGTCCCGGCGCACTGCGTTGCGCTGCGCTTTCACCAGCTTGCAGCGTACCGCTGACGGCACGCGACAACCCGACGTAGACAACTTCGTCGTGGTGGCTCAGCAGGAATTCAAACAGGCGGCGAAAGTCGCCCGGCGGCGGCTGCGAGGTACGCGGCAGCACCGGATTGGTGCGCAGTTCGCGAAAAAATTCACTGGCAGACAACGATACTTTATCCAGATAGTCCTGCGCGCCAAAGTTCAGCCGCACCGGCACCAGATGCAGCGGCAGCTGCTCCAGCGCAGCAGCAGGCAGATCGGCCGCGGAATCCGTGACCACTGCAACCTTGAGTTTCGACTGCGTTGCGCGCTGCTGTGCATGCATATCGTCCGCCTTGCAGTTGGCGACCCGACCGTAGCGCGCGAGCAGCTCGTATAGCTGCTGGGGCTCATCGACATGCGCGTGCACACGCAGCTTCTCGCGTGTGCCAGCCAGCACGAGACTGGAATGGTCCAGCGTCTGCAGCCCGGCCAGTACCGCCTCACGCGCTATGTCATCGGCACTGAGCACGCATTCGGTACACCAGCGATGGCTGGCATCGGGCTCGGCAGCCTCGGCCAGGACACCGGCATCACTCTGGAACGCCAGCGATTGCACGAGGGCGATGCGACCGCGCTGCAGGTAGTCCTCGATTCCCGCCAGCAGTTCGACGAAGCCGAGCGCACCCGCATCGACCACCCCGGCCTTGCGCAACACACCGAGCTGGTCCGGCGTGCGTGCGAGTGCATCGCGACTGGAAGCAACGGCGCGCGACCACGCGCCACGCAGATCGCCGTCGCTGCTGTCGGCGGCGCTGCGCAACGCCGCGGCGAAAGCGGCGATGACGGACAGAATGGTGCCCTCGCGCGGTTCAGCCACTGCCGCGCGTGCCTGGCTGGCGCCCAGATCGACGGCTGCAGCGAGCTCACTCAGGCCTAGCCGCGACTGACCGGCCAGGCGCTCACCCACTCCCTGCAGAAATTGCGCGAGTATCGCCCCCGAATTACCGCGGGCGCCGTCGATGGCCTCATCGCCAGCGCGGCGCAACAGATGGCCGGCATTGCCCAGACGCAGCGGCAGCAGCGCCTGCTCTACCGCACTCAGGGTGAAAGCGAGGTTGGAGCCGGTATCGCCATCTGCCACCGGAAACACATTGATCCGGTTGATCGCCTCACGGTGTGCGAGTACACGCCGTATTCCGGCAAGCAATACGCGCTTGAGCGCAACGCCGCCCGGGCGCCAGCGGCGGGGGACTGGCGGAATAGTGGTGGTAACACGGTTCATGCCCGAGTCTAGCCAGCAAGCCCAGGCATACGCGCGCTGCAGCGCAGCGAAACTGGCACCGCAGCCGAGCTCGACGCAACCAAATCACGCCTCGGCGCATCAACGGAACTGTCCGCCGCTGTCCGCTACCGCCATAGCGGACAATACGGACAATCCGAACAACCACAAACCCTTGTTGTGCAAGGGCTGCAAAGGCGGCAGCCGCGTTGGCACGAACTCTGCTGTAGTCCGCCATCCGCGCTGGCTGCGCCGGCTTATTCGTGCGAGCATGCTGTCCGCCCGCGAGCCCGTGCCAGCGTTCCGTTACTCCGGAGCCACCGATGCTCAGTTATTCGCAATCCCTGATCCTGCTGCTGGGTCTTGCGTTTCTGACCGACGCCAGCCATGCCAGTGAGCTGATGCTGAGCGGCTCGGCATTGAGCAGCATGGTATTTGCCCAGTCGCACCAGGACTGCGACAGCCATCGGCCGAACGCAAGTGCCCGGGTGATTTATCACGACGGCAATAGCGCGCCAATCAGCGTACCGGTGGATGCTCCGCCCTCGCTGGGCGAGCGGGCTGCAACCGCCTCAAGCAGCAGCGATAGCGCGGCGCCGGCTTCGTCCCTGCCCTCGACCGAGGCCGTTGCCGCACCGAAAGTACGCGGCGGAGGCCTGCGCTGGCAGTCCGTATTGCCGGGCTCTATCAAGTAATTCGGTCCATCGCTCTGGCCTTGCCGCAGTAACGCGGCATGATAGGCGGGTGATCGACCTATTCCGACGCTTGCGCGAACACCTGCGACCACGCCCCGCGCCTATCGACGACACGACCTGGACCCAGGTTGTATCGAGCTGCGCACTGGTTGCCGCGCTTTCACCCAACGCTGCGCGACGCCTGCGCGAGCTCTGCGCGCGTTTTCTGGCGGACAAGCAATTCAGCGCCCTGGGGGGCGCCGAACTCGACGACTACCGCCGCCTGCTGATTGCCGCCCTGGCCTGCCTGCCGGTGCTTGATCTGGGCTATGACTACCTGCGCGGCTGGCGCCAGGTACTGGTCTATCCGGGCGAGTTCCGCGTGCGCCGCGAACATCACGACGAAGATACCGGCGTCGTCACCGAAGGCGATGACACCCTGATCGGCGAGGCCTGGGAACACGGACCGCTGGTGCTGTCCTGGGCCGATATCGAGCAGGATCTGGCCGAACCGCATGCCGGTTTCAACGTCGTTATCCACGAGATTGCGCACAAGCTCGACATGCTGGGCGGCGGCAGCGACGGCGTGCCGCCGTTGCCGCGCTCAATCGCGCGCACGGAATGGATACGGGCCTTCCAGCAGGCCTACGACGCGCACTGCGCCGCGGTTGACGCGGGAGTGGAGACTGCAATCGATCCTTATGCCGCCGAGAGCCCGGACGAGTTTTTTGCCTGCCTGGTCGAAGCCTGGCACTCCGCCCCAACACAGGTGGAAACCGAGATGCCGGCAGTCGCCGCGTTGCTGCAACGCCTGTTCCGGCCGGACCCGAGCGCGACTGCAATCTGAACATGATCGCCCGCACCGGGTTGAGTCAGCCGGGTTTCGGCTACACTGCGGCGGTTTTCTCTGTCGCTTCTGGGGTGGAAGGCATGCGCAGCACCACGATTCTGGCCTTACTCGGCTTTGGCCTCGTGGCCTCCTCGCCCGCATTCGCGGTCGAGTCGTTTCCCGGCACGAATGTCGGCCCCATTCCCGATGCCCCGGCTGGCTCGCCTAGCTGCGGCGTCAACAATCTGGGCCAGCCGCGTGTGATCAGCTTCAACGTCAGCAACCTGGTCTATCCGGTCGTTGGCGTCAGCCTCAGCATGAACATCAATCACACCTGGCGTGGTGATCTCGTCGTAAAGCTTGCCGCTCCCGGCGGCAGCCCGTCCAAAATCATCTTCAGCCATACCGGCTCCAATGTGCCCAATGGCTGCGGCCACAACGGCATACTCAATGGTCTTTACACGTTTGAAGATACTGGCCAGCGCGACTGGTGGGGCAGCTCTTTCCCGACCGTACCCACGGGCTCGTACCGTGCGGCGCTACCAGGCGGTGCCGATCCTGGCGGCGCAGCGACACTGATTTCGCCCGACTTTCGCAATCTCTCGCCGGAACTAGCCAACGGCACCTGGACGCTGACGTTCTGGGACGCCGGTGACCCCACTCCGGGCCAGCCCGGCAGCGGCACCGGCACGGTGAATGCAGCCACGCTGATGATCGATCAAACCGACCTGATCTTCGCCAACGGCTTCAATTCCTAGGCGAGCCGCCCACCTCGCCGCACAGCACCAGCCGCCGGCCGCAAGCGCCGGCGGTTGCATTTGCATAGGACTTGATCAACCAGTAGCCTGCTGGATTCGGTCGCAAAGACTATTCGCAGGTTTCGCTTGCTCATGCTGTGGCTCAAACGTCGCACTGCTTGCCTGATTTGGTTTCTTGCCCTTCCCTCTTCCGCGACGCTGGCCTGCAGCGGCCGAGTGCATATCGAAATCGAGAATGCCGGCGTCTATGCGCTCGACCAGGCCAGTGTGGTCGCCGCGGCGCCGGGGCTCGCCGACTGCCCGCGCGACATGCTGGTCCTGACCCAGCGCGGCCAGGAAGTTCCTATCCATCTGAGCGGCAGCGGCGCCACGTTGCAGCCAGGTGACCGCATCGAATGGATAGGCAAGCCGCTGCATGGGCCGCTGTCCTGGTTCGATACCTACAGCACAGTCAATGTCTATGCCTTGACCGCGAGCCCCGGCAAGCACGCGCGTTTTGCCCCGGGCGAAGCAACACCAGCCTCGGGTCCGGCCAGCCTGAACCGCCGCCTGCATCTGGAGCAGGAAAATCTGATGATCCGGCTCAGCCAGAACCAGGTAAAGTCCTGGGAAGAGGCGGATTTCTGGCATTGGGCCAAGCTAACGCACGTCGACCCGGAGCCTTTTTCGTTCGACGTCGATCTGCCCGATCTCGCGGCACGCGGGGGTAGCGTCACGCTGAAGTTGAAATTCCGCGGCATGTCGACGGTACTGCCGGCAAGCCCGGGCGCGACCAAGCCCGTCGACCACAGCGTCAGCGTACTGCTGGCCGGCAAGCCGGTAGCGCAATTCGACTGGGACGGACGCGACGAGATCGAGCGTGAATTTTCTTTGCCAGCCTCCGCGCTGCAGGAAAAAGGCAACCGTTTCAGTCTCAGCGTGCCCAAGCGCCCGCAAAAGCCCGGAGACCCTAATTTCCTTGTCGACGTCGTCATGTTCAATGCACTTGACGTCGACTACCCGGTCGATGGCGATCTGGCGCGTTCGACGGAAGCGCTGCGCATTACAGGCGCGGGCAAGGTCGTGCTGCGCAACGGCAGCGGCGAGGTCACGTTGTATAGCGAGGACGGCCGGCGCTGGAGCGCAGCGAACGGCGAGTTCGGTCGCATCGAGGCGAACGCGACAGTACACCCGGTTATCGGCGCAGGCTTCGCCACCCCGCAAAAGGTGCGCGCCGCTAACACCCGCAACTGGCACCAACCCGCCGAAGCGGTCGACTACCTCATGATCAGCCATTCGCGGCTGATTGATGCGATCCAGCCGCTGGCCGAATTCCATCGCCGTCGCGGCCTCAAGGTCGCCGTCATCGACGTGGACGAGATCTACGACCAGTTCAATGATGGCATCACCCATCCCCAGGCCATCCGCCGGCTGATGCAGCAGGCCTATACGCAATGGCCAGAGCCGCGGCCGCGCTTCGCCTTGCTGGTGGGGGACGCCAGCTTCGACATCCGTCATCAGCGTATCGACCGGCGCAATCTCGCCAAGTGGGCCAATCAGGAGCTGCTGACTCCCGGCCAGTTCGGCGACATACCCAGTACGCCTTATGCCGATACACCGGCTGATCTCAAACATCGCGCGCTGATTCCGACCTGGCAGTTCATGTCATACGACGGACAGTCCGCCAGCGACAATCATTTCGTCAGCGTCGGCAGCGATCCGCTGCAGCCAGTGATCGCGATAGGCCGTTTCCCGGTGGTTGAGCCGGCCGAGGTCAAGGCCATCGTCGCCAAGACCATCAACTATCTGAGCACGCCGCAGCTCGGAGGCTGGCGCCGCGACGTGATGTTCATCACCGACGAGAGCGACCACTTCAAGAACACCTCGGATCAGATTGCAAAATCTCTCGAAGCTGACGGCTTTCTCAGCGACAAGGTCTATGCAAGTTCGTCCGAGAAAGACAACCTTGCGCATCAGTCCTCGATCAAGCACGGACTGAACGACGGCCGGCTGCTGGTGCATTTCCTTGGCCACGGTGGCCGTTATATCTGGCGCACCGGTCCGCCGGACCTGCGCAAGAACCATGACCTGTTCACGCTCGATGACGTATCCAACCTGAGCAATGGCGGACGACTGCCGATGGTGCTGTCGATGACCTGCTATTCGGCGCCGTTTGACAACCCAACCGAAGACTCCATAGGCGAGCGCTTCCTGCGCGAACCCGAGCGCGGTGCGATTGCGGTATTCGCGGCGTCCTGGCGCAATTCGCCGTCGGCCGAATTCAGCAAGGCCATAGTCGGCGAACTGATCAAGCCGGGACGCACGATCGGCGAGTCCATCGTCGCCGGCAAGAATGCCGTCACCGACCAAACCCTGGTCGAAACCTACAACCTGCTAGGCGACCCAGCCGTCGTGCTGGAACGGCCGAACGGCGAATTCCGTCTGACGCGCATGCCACGCCCATTCGGGCCCGATGCGATCGAAGCCCGCATTGAGCGCGAAGCATTCCGCGGTTCAGCCGATATCAGCTGGCTGGACGGGGAAGGCAAGCCGCTGTATTCCACGCGATTCAGTGTGCTCGGCCAACGCTTCACCTTGCCCGAGCCGCCCGCATCGGTGCGCGAGCATGCGGTCGAGGTACGCGGCTATGTGGCCGATCCGCGTGACCGTTTCGACGCCATCGCCCGCCTGGATCTGAACCGCGCAAGCGCGAAACCCGAGAAACCCGCCGTGCCCGAGGGGGCGATTGCGTTGCGTTTGCCCCTGGATGCGCCGCGGGAGACCCCGAACCTCCACAACACGGGGGATGTATTGTTGCGCGTTGGCTTCGACCCGCAGCGCGAGACCCTGAAAGCAGCGCACAGCAGTGGCAGCGAGAACAGCGCAATCAACGCGAAACACTCCAGCAAATAGCCGTTGCCGGCGTCAGCTGAGTTGACACCGGCCTTCTGCACGGCCATCAACTAAGCCCGGTGTAACGTCACGCAGGGACTTTCAGCACGAGGACCGTATGCCGGCGTCGCGGCGAGATGTCGCAACCGGCCGCGTTTGCCGTATCCGGGCTCGACCGCCCCCCCTGGGGCGCACCTGAACGGATACGACCCTGCAGTTGCCGGAACGACGAGTGCTGACCTCGCGCCAGCTCGACCTCATGCTGATGCTGGGACAGTCACGCAGTCTGCGCGTGGCGTCCACGGTCAGCGGCCTGTAGCACCGGTGTCGCCTTGTATAGGCCAGCGCCGACGACCTGGATACGGTCTACAGCAGCTACCAGATCAGCAACGGCGCATTGATCACGCGCACCGGCACTCAAGTGAAGAACAGCCGTAGCTCCTACCTCATCGTCGATACCAACAGCGAAGCTAGGCTCACTATGGTTCCGCAGCGCCCCGTTGGTTTTGTCTGGCCGCTGCCGCAACCAGCACGTACCATCGCCCGGCGCCGCCCGGCAGGCGGAGCAGCAGCGTCGTGGCTCCCTGGGCCGGCATAAGCAAGCGGAGGGCGGGATGCAGGGCAGTGAACCCTTGGCCGAGGCGATGGGTGCAATCACCCGCGTGCTCAACGCCGGAGCCGGCGGCAAGCAGGCAATCGACCAGGTGTTCCCGCTGGTCTACCAGGAACTCAAGCTCATCGCCCACCGCCTGCTCGCCCGCAGCGGCTCGGCTACCGTCACGCCGACGGTGCTGGTGCACGAGTTGTATTCCAAGCTCAATGCAGGCCAGCTGCTGACGCTGGAAGGGCGCCAGCATTTCTTCTCGCTGTGCGCGCGCGTGATGAAGCAGATCATCATCGACTTCGCGCGCCAGAAGACCGCGGACAAACGCAGCGCACCTGGTCCCCAGGTCGAACTGGCCACCGTCGATGCGCTGGAACTGGGCGCTCCAGACCGCGTACTGGCCATCGAGATGGCACTGCAGGTGTTGCAGTCCCGCGACCAGCGTCTGGCACAGATCATCGAATACCGCGTGTTCGGCGGCCTGGAGCTCGACGAGATAGCCGCGCTCTACGAAGTGACCCAGCGCCAGATGCAGCGCGAATGGGTCCGGGCACGCATATGGCTGACCGACTGCCTGGTCTGAACGCCGCCGCCGGACAAGGCCGGATGCAATGTCGCTTCACACGCGCTGCGACGTCATGGCGGCATGAACCGCAGTGTGGTTTGGCGCGAGCTACGGTTCGCGCGTTCATTCGCATCCGCCCCGGCAGCAGGACTCCCGCATGAGTGACAGCGCAGCAGAACCGGAAGACTGGGCCGCCCTGGACCGGCTGCTCAGTCAGGCAATAGAACTTGACGATAGCGAACGCGAGGCCTGGCTGCGCCAGCTTGCGGCGTCGCGACCGGCTGCGGCGGCGCGTGTGCGCCGGCTGCTCGCCCTGGCCGACGGCGACGACGTACTTGACGTGCTGATGTCTGCTCCGATGCTCGAAGATGCACTCGCCCAGTTCCGCAGCAACGATGCGGGGCTGCAGCTCGGTGACTGGGTAGTGCAGCGCCCGCTCGGTCTGGGCGGCATGGCCGAAGTGTTCCTCGCGCGGCGCGCGCTGGAGCAGGGCGAGCAGTTCGCCGCACTCAAACTGATTTCCGCCGGCGTTGCGCATCCGGAGCAGTTGGGCCGGTTCCTGCGCGAGGCGGCCATCCTGTCGCAACTCAACGATGCACGCATCGCCCGGCTCATCGACACGGGCCGCGCCGCTGACGGCAGGCCGTGGCTGGCCATGGAATATGTCGACGGCGATCCCATCGACATAGGCTGCGACCGGCGCCAGCTCTCCATCGCCGCTCGCGTGCATCTGCTCATCGACGTCGCCATGGCGGTGGACCATGCTCACCGCCATCTGGTCGTACATCGCGACATCAAGCCGGGAAACGTACTGCTGTGCGCGAGCGGCCGCGATATTCGCCTGCTCGATTTCGGTATCGCCAAGATGCTCGCGCAGACTGGCGAGAGTGTGGCCGAGCAGGATCAGGCGTCCGCCACACGTGCGTTCACGCTGCATTTCGCCAGTCCCGAACAGCTGTCCGGTGCGGCCGTGTCCACGGCCAGCGATATCTACCAGCTTGGCGTGCTGATGTACCTGTTGCTGACCGGCGTGCGCCCGTTCCGCGCGATCGAACAGAACCCGGCCGCATTGCTGGCGGCGATGCAGGAAGGTGCTCTTCCACCCAGTGCGATGGTGAAAAATCGGGCGGATTTTCACACCCGACGCTGCGGGTTGCCGGCGCCACGCCTGGGTGCTCAGCTCCGCGGCGATCTGGACACCATCGTAGCCAAGGCCATGGCCTACGAACCGGAACGGCGTTATCTCAGTGCCCGCGATTTCGCCGACGACCTGATCCGCTGGCACCGCGGCGAAGCGATCAGCGCGCGCCCCGACGCCTGGTATCGCTGGGCCCGGCGCCTGCGCCGGCACTGGGCCGTGGCCGCGGCCGCTGCCGTCTGTCTGCTGCTGATCGTGACCTATGCACTGACCATGACCTGGCAGCGCCAGGCTCTGCAGCTCGAACGCGACGCCGCGCGCAAGGCGCTGGCGCGCGCCGAGGCGACGCGGCAGTTCCTGGTGCGTGTCATTGGCACGGCCAATCCCGTCGCCGACGCCACCGGGCCGCGCGACATCCGCGCAGCCCTGATCCAGGCCAGCGGCGCGGTTGAAAGCGAGTTCCGCGGCCAGCCCGATGTCGCCGCGGAAACCTATACGGAGCTGGGACTGGTATTTCAGGGCATGGAAGATGCCGTCAACGCCGAACGCGCCTTCCGACGTGCGCTGGAGCTGGCGCCTACTGGCGCGGCGCCGAACGCGCGCGCGGTGAGTTCGCTGGCCATCGCCCTGACCGACCTGGGCCGGGCCGCCGAGGGCCGGGCCGTGCTGGCCCAGCAGGAAGCGGCGATTCTCGCGCACTACGGCGAACGCGCCGATGAAATGGTGACCCTGCTGGTGGCACGGGCGCGTGTCGAACAGGCCCTGGTCGCTGCCGCTCCGGACCGCAGCGCACACGAGGCCGCGATCATGGCGACGCTGCAGCGCGCGCTCGCACTGCACAACGCCCTGCATGCGCCCGGCGATCCCGGCAACAGCCGCGACGCCGAAGGCATGCGCTCCGATCTGGAAGGATCCGTCGGCGCAACCTATCAGCGTGCCGGCAAGTCGGCCGAGGCCCTGCCCTACCTGCGCCGCCACTACGAACAGCAGCAGCGCATGCATGGCGCGCAGGCCGCACGCACGCTGAGCGCGCAGATGAACCTGGCAACCACTTTGCAAAAATTAGAACAGTACACAGAGTCCGGCCTGCTGCTCGACGGCCTGGTTGCCGCTCTGCGGCGCGAATACGGCGACACGCCGAACAAGATGGTCGCCTTCGCCCTGGGCGCGCAGGGCAACCAGTCGCGCCTTACACGGGACTTCGACGCCGCACTGCGCTATTGGCAGCAAGCCGAAAAGGAGGCCCACGGCGCCCTGGGCGCCAGCCATCCCTGGCTGGCCACGGCTCGTTATCGCCAGGCCGAAGCCCTGGCGCTGGGCGGGCACCACCGCGAAGCCATCGCCCTGCTTGAAGCGCTGGTGCAGATCCAGGGCAGAAGCGACGATCTCGTCGCGCGTGCGCAGGCCCTGCTGCAGAGCACACGGGCGAGCGTGACACCGTAGGTAGGCGCATTGCGACAGACAACGACATTAATCGCTGGACCTAGTGTCCTGTCCCGCAAATACGTCGAAGAAATTCCGGTACGTCGAAGAAATTCCGGAGGGATTTCGCCCCAAGACCAGGCACCGAGAGGAGTCGTAGCGGCGCTACGGCGACGATCGGCGACGACGTATCGGGGTGAAAGACCCCGGAATTATTCGATAGTTATTTGCCGGACAGGACACTCGCAACGCGACGATCGCCACACCTGCTCGCGATCGACCTGGTATTCCGAGTGGCGGATTACCAGCCTGTAGCTGGCATGCGACCGCGGCACCGGTTGGCGACCCGAATTGCGCTACTCACGCCCTCCGCGCTTGAGCACTGCCCAGAGATCGCGCAGCGCATTGCGCACATAGCCCCGGTCATAGAAGCGCGTGCTCACATGACGAGCGAATTCCTTTACAGGTATGCGGCGCGTGCGTTGTATGCAGCGCCGCTGACGCAGCATGCGCAGACTGCCACGCAGTGCGTCGCGATACAGCCGATACACGACACGCAGCTTGCCGCGCAGACCGTGGCGCAACACGATGCCGGCGTGGATGGCGAGCAGCGATGGCAGGTGACGCAGAATCACGCCGGCCGGCACGCACTTGAGCAACATCCACAGCGAATTGCGGATACCGTGATAGAGCACGAAGTCGTTGAAGCCGCCTCCGCTGGATGCCTGACCCTCGTGCCGGGCAAGCACCACATCGGTATAGGCCGGGGTGAAACCGAGCAGCAATGCACGCGCGGCTACATCCGTGTCCTCGGCATAGCAGAAAAAGGATTCGTCGAAGACATGACCGTGCGCCGCCTGCAGCGCTTCGAGCACCCGTCGCGCATACAGCGCGCAACCACCCGTCGGGCCGAAATAGGGATCTTGCAGGTCAAGCCGGTTGGAAGCGAGCAGGCTACGGTAGAACGCGATGCCCAGTGAATCCACCTCGTCACCGGCCAGCTTTAGCACGCGCCCGCCGGCAAGATCGCTATCGGTGCAGCCGTCCAGATGATCGAGCAGCCAGTCCGCCAGTGCGGGCGTCGCGGTCGCATCGTTGTTGAGCAACAGCACATGTGAGATGGCCGCATCTGACAGCACCCGCACAATCGCGCGATTGCAGCCGGCGGCGAAGCCGATATTGACCGGACTCGCGATCAGTTCAGCCGAAGGCCAGGCCTGTACCAGACCGCTGCGCAGCGCAGCGAGGTCGGCTTCGCACGAGCCACTGTCGACGACGACAAGGCGTATGCGGTTCGCCAGACCCTGCAGCGATTCCACGCAGCGCAGGCTGCGATCAGCCGTGTTGTAGTTGACCAGCACGACCGCGGCACGTGCCGGGCCCGCCGGCGCAACCATGCGCTGGTGCGCGAGCGGCGTGGCCATGGCGCCGGCGCGCGCCCGCGCCGCTGCATAGACCGCAAGCGTCGCTGCTACCGTGCGTGACCAGGTATAACCGGCTGCCTGCGCGAGTCCTGCGGGAACCGCCTGCTCGCGCCAGGCCTGATCTTCGATCAGACGCTGCAAGCCATCGCGAATGGCGCCGACATCGAAAGGGTCGACGCAAAGCGCCGCCGTGCCAACAACCTCCGGCATGGATGCCGCATTGGATGTCAGCACCGGCACCCCGCTGGCCATGGCTTCGAGCAGTGGCAGGCCGAAGCCCTCGTACAGCGAGGGAAACGCGAAACCCAGGGCAGAGGCGTAGATCACGGGCAAGTCGGCGTCCGCGACGAACCCCAGACGGCGCACTTCGCCGCGCCGTTCCAGCGGCTCGATGCGGCGTGCCAGCGTGGCATCGAGCCAGCCGCGCGCGCCGACCACGACCAGAGGCAGCCGCGTGCGCAAAGCCTGGGGCAAGGCTGCATAGGCGTCGACCAGGCGCTCGAGGTTCTTGCGCGGCTCCTGGGTTGCGACGACAAGCAGATAGCCGCGCCAGCGCAGGCCGTGCCCGGCCAGTGTTACGGCCGCCGCCGCTTCGTCGCGGGGTCTGAAGGCTGCGCCAACGCCGAGTGGCACGACATGGAGCTTGGTCAGGTCGACTCCGAGCACGTTGACGAGCTCGTCGCGCACATAGGCTGAATCGACAATCAGCGCATCCGCCCGCGCCAAGGTCGGCGGCAAGTGGCGCTCAAGGAAGCGCACGCGCTCGATCGGGTGAAATTGTGGATAACGCAAATAGGAAATATCGTGCACCGTCGCGACACAGGGACCGTCGAACGGCATCAGCACAAAGTTCGGCGCATGCAGCACATGGTCACTCAGGCGCCTTGCGCTGCGCCGGAACAAGGCCGCGCGCAGGGCGGTATAGCCTTCGAGCGCCGTGCGTTTGAACGGCAGCACCCGGCGCACGCTCTGTATCGTGCGATTGACCTGAAATGCCTGCTCGCTGTTGGCTACCCAGCGATAGGCCGAAAACAGCCTCAGCGCATCGACCTGCGGCGCACGCTCCAGGCCGAGGGCGAGCTCGCGCGTATAGACGCCGATACCGGTCAGCGGCGCGCTGATCGCATCGACATTGAGAATCACGCGCAGCGCGACCTCACCGCTCATGCGGGCAGGCTCCGCGCCAGGCGATCGCGTTGCGCCGCAACCAGCAGCGCGGCCAGTGCCGCCGTATCCAGACTGTCGACAAGACCGAGTTCACGCCGTGCGCGTGTCGGATCGCCGCGCAGTGCGGCGGCATCGGCGCGACGCAGCAAGGCGGGATCGACCTCGATGCAGCGCCAGCCATCTCGTGCATCGACCGCGTGCTCGGTCTGACCACTGCCCTGCCAGTTCAGTGCAATGCCTGCGGCGGCGTAGGCGCAGGTGGCGAATTCGCGTATCGACGCGCTGCGCCCGCTGGCGATCACGAACTCGTCAGGATCAGCCAGCGCCGCAAGCGCGCGCAGCGCGGCGACATAGTCGGGCGCATAGCCAAAATCGCGTTCAGCGTCCAGGTTACCCAGGCGCAGCACCTCGTTCAGGCCTGCCGCCCGGCGTGCCGCCGCGCTGGCGATCTTGTGCGAGACAAACGCCGGGCCGCGCAGCGGCGACTCGTGATTGAACAGGATGGCCGCGCTGGCATGCAACGCATACGTGTCGCGGTAGCAACGCAGGGCAGTATGCGCGAGCAGTTTCGATACGGCATAGGGATGGCGCGCCTGCCAGGCGCAGGTCTCGTCGATCACTCCGGCGCGCGGCACGAAGATCTCCGCGCTTGAGGCAAACACCAGACGTGCCGCCGGGGCATGCCGGCGCAGGGCTTCGAGCACATGCACCGTGCCATTGCCGTTGTTCGCGATCGCCGTGAGCGGGTCCGCCTGAGCCTGTGCAACGCTGCTGAGCGCGGCCAGGTGAAACAGCTGCTGCGGCTGCAGGCGCGCTATTGCGGCCATGCAGGCCGGCGCGTCGCGCACATCCAGCGCCAGCAAATGGAGTTGCGGATGACCGAGCAGGCCCAGTTCGCGCAGACGCCACAGCCCCGCATCACCACCGCCTGGGCGCAGCCCCGCGTGGACCTCGCAGCCGGCAGCAAGCAAGTCACGGCAAAGGTAGGCGCCATCCTGGCCGGCAGCGCCTGTCACGAGCACGCGCTGGCTCATGCGTCTCGCCCGAAGGGGCGCGGCGCCGCCACGGTGTCAGTATCGATCGCAAGCAGCAGGGCGACGCGCGCAAACGTAGACGGCAAGGCGCCGTAGACGCGGTCGATCGCGTACTTCTGCAACAAGCGCGCAAAGCTCGCGCTCCATTCTGCTTCGCTGCAGGCCGCCGCCACGGTCGCATCGGCGAGGTGCTGCTCAATACACTGCGTCCCGTCCGGCGCCAGCAACGCAAGCCCTTCCGGCGCGCGCCAGCAGCGATAGACAGCGAACCCAGCCGGAGCAGCCGCCTCTTCCCAGCACAATACACGCGGCTGCGGGCGCGATCCCGCATAGGCGCAGCGTACACGCCAGTCCAGCACGCGCCGGCGTGGCGAATACAAGCTGGCACCGACATCAGCCTCGTAACGCGGCCAGCGCGCGCGCAGCACGGCCATGCCTGCCGCGCCGAGCGTGTGCCGCCGCTGCTCGCCAAAACTCTGGCTGCGCGCGTGGCGCACCAGCACGTCGCCAGCGATCACATGGTGCCAGCCGGCTGCTTCGGCCCGCTGGCACCAGTCGTTCTCTTCGCCATAGCCCTGCGGAAAGGCCTGCGCGTCGAGCACACCGATGGCATCGAGTACAGCGCGCTTGAGGTAGAGGCAGAAACCGTTGCCCGTGGGTAGCCGCGGATAGGCACTGCCAGCCTGCTGGCGCAGGGCTAGCGCCGCATCGGTAAATGTCCACTCCTGTGGAAATGGATTGTGCTGCTCCAATTCCGGCACGGAGAACGCGCCGGCATTGTCCGATACCGCGGTGGCGCTGGCCGTATCGGCGCAAGCCCAGGCGGCGCGGCGCAGCCCACTTAACCAGTGCGGGGCGACTTCGGTATCAGCGTTGAGCAACACCACATCGGCACTGCCGGCCGCCGCAATGCCGCGATTGGCGGTGGCGGTAAAACCCAGGTTGCGCTCGTTGCCCAGCACGGTGAGGCCACGGCAATCGCGATAACGTGCAAGCAGCTCGGCGACAGCGGGGTCCGGGCTTGCATCGTCAATGACGATAAGCCGCGCCGCGCCGCGCGTGTGTGCAAGCACGCTGTCGAGGCAGGCCGCAACCGCTGCGGGTGCGTTGTAGACCGGAATCACAATGGCGACTTCACGCGCCAGCCCATCCGCCTGCGCCGCGACGTCGACATAGTCCTGCGAGCCCAGCGGCGCCAGGGCGGCGGTCTCACCGGCACGCGCGAGTCCGGGATAGCCCAGGCGCAGCGACACGGCAGCCGATTCGATACCGCCGGCACGTAGTTGCAGATTCAGGCGCGCATGACCACTGGGCGAAAACGGCAATGCCAGCCGCGCCTGCCCCTGGGCGTCAGCACGCAGCCGTGCGTAATGCTGCGCGTCGAGGCAGACGTCGACTTGTGCATGCGGCGCGAGCACCAGATGCAATTGCGTGCCGTCCCAGTCGACACGTTGTGGCAAGGGCGAAACGGCTCCGGTTTCGGTCATGACAATTCCTGTTCGGCACGCATGCGCGCCCGATGTTCCTGGGCAACTTGCTGCAGCAGCGCGACCGTATCACCCGACAGCGCCGGCAACGGCGCGTCCGTGTCGGCGGCCCGCTGCTGCAAGGCCTGCCACAAGGCCTGCTGCACGGCGCTGGGTGCGGGCGCACGGGCGTGGCGCTGGCGCGCGAGGCTGGCGCTTACCCAGGCACCGATTTCCTCCTCGTCCGGCCGACGCAGTCCGCGCACACCCAGATCCCGCAGAAAACGGTACAGCCGCTGCACCTGCGCGTGCGGCTGCAGCAGCAGGCTATGGTAATCCAGCACGATGCCAGGGCCGCGGCTGCTCAGCGCGGCGGCGGCGTGGTTGTAATACTCCCAGAGCGCAAGCGCCTGTGCTGCGCCAAGGCCGTCGCGCTGCTGCACCGATGCCGCCGCCGCGGTGGGCGCGCGCACGACATGGATGAACACGGGCTGGGCAACCAGATCCGCGATTTCGCCGAACAACAGGCACAGACGCGGCTCCTTGACCAGCCACGGCGCCTGCGCCGCAAGCTCGGCGATGATGGGCTCGCAGTCACGGCGCCACTGCGCCCGCGCTGGCGCGATCAAGGTCTCGTCCCAGCCCAGAGGCACCGACCAGTCGCCGCCGCGGCGGCGCAACGCCGCGACACAAGCCAGATGCAGATCGCCGCGCTCGACAAAACCGCGCGGATTTTCCGCCGGATTGCGCAGGAACGAACCCGGCTCGCCGGCATAGGCGCCCAGCAGTTGCAGCAATCCGGCCACGCAGGAGGTGCCCGAACGATGCATGCCGAGCACGATCAGGCCATGCGCACTGCGCGCCGGCTGCGCTACCCGTTGCCGCGGCGTTCGCGCCAATTCCCGAGCCAGGACACGCACACTTTCGTGGGCGCGCCGTGCCGTCACAGCCTGTGCCGACTCTTCACGCAGTTGCCGGCTGCCGATACTGGCGCGCTCCCGCGCCGCTGCGCCGTCGGCGAGCACACCGCGCAAGGCCGTGACAATGCGCGCCGCAAGCCCGTCATCGTCATCATCGGCAACGGCATGCGCGTGGTAGCGCAGCAGCAGCTCAGCGCGCGCGCCGCGCGCTGTCGCGATCAGCGGCCGCGCCGTCGCAATCGCCAGCAGCAAGGGCCAGCAACGGCTGCGGCTGCGGCTCGCGCAGACCACGATATCCGCCGCTGCGAACAAGGCCGCCTGCTGCTCTTCAGCCAGCGCCGGGCGCGGCAGCAGGGTATAGCGCCCGCCATGCGGGTCGAGCGCCAGTTCGCGGGTCGCTGCCGCAAGGTCCACCCCCAGCGCATCGATGCAGAGCAGCAGACGCAGCGGTTCCTCGCGGCGAATCTGGCCGGTCCAGGCCTGCAGCAGCCGCCAGGGTGCGTCGATCTCGTCCCAGCGAGCACAGCAGAGCACAACGGTTTCGCCCAGCGGATTGCGCAGCGCGCACAGCCCCGGATGGGAATAAGCCGTATCGACTACCCAGGGCATCACTTCTGCCTGCGCCATACCACTGGCGTGCAACTGGTCGCGATGCCATGCGCTGGGCACCCAGATGGCGTCCATGGCGCGAATCGCTGCAGCCGCATCGCCGCCAGGCAATTGCTCGAAATCGAGATAGCCGATACGGCCCGCAGCAGGTACCCACGGCCATAGCTCCGGATCCCCGGCGCAGAGCGCAAGCAACGGCTCCGGCTCCCGGGCACGGCGGCGCAGGGTATTGAGCAGATGGTCGCGGCTGTCGCCACTTTCGGCTATCGCCTCCGGCAGCACCGGCGCGTACAGCGAGCGATAGCTCAGGCGCAGCCCCGCCGCGTCCAGCGCCCGCACAAAGGGCCGCTGCCACGCAGCCAGCGCGGCCGGGAAATCCAGCGCGCCAACCCACCGCAGCGCGCCGTCGTACTGCGCCGCCAGGGTTGCCGACCAATGCCGCATGAATGTTGCCCGGCCCTGGGCCAGCCACTGCGCACGCCGCGCCTCTTCGCCCTGGGTGGAGCCATGCTGATCGTGTCGCAGCGTGACGCCGCCGCAAAGCCGCGTATGCCAGCCCGCCGCACGGGCGCGCAGGCAGTAGTCGCTGTCCTCGGCATAGGTCAGGTAGTCCGTATGCAACGCGCCTATCGCATCGACCACGGCGCGCTTGATGTACACGGCCGCGAACACGACGCCCTCGACGAGGCGATCGGCATCGGTGTATTGACCTACGTCACGCTCGACGCGGCCCGAGGGCGTCTGCACGCCGATACCATCATCGGGCAGCACGCGCGTGCCGGCATGCAGCAGGCGGCCCTGCGCGTCGACCAGGCGGCAGCCAACGATGCCGGTATCCGCGTGCGCCCGCGCACAGGCGCGCAGACGCAGCAGCCAGTCCTGCTGGGTGAACACCAGGTCGTTGTTGAGCAGCACGAGATCGCTGCCGGCAGCGGCAGCGGCGATGCCGGCGTTGTTGCCCCGCACGAAGCCGAGATTCGCAGGCAAATGCAGCAGCCGCACGCGGTCAGCGTAGGCGCACAACGCCTGCCGCGTGGCATCGGTAGAACCGTTGTCAACGACGATGACCTCGCAGCCTTGCAGGCTCGTGGCGAGCAGGCTGTCCAGCGCACGCGCGGTCAGATCCCAGCGGTTCCAGGCCAGCAGGATCAGGCTGGCGGACGGAACACTCATGGTGGGGCGGCGCCGTGCTCGGCCTGCGCATGACGCCAGAGCTCGGCCAGTACGGCGTCGAGATCCTCACAGGAACCGTCGACGCAGAGCCGTTCCAGCAGGGCGCGGCGGCGCACGAGCGCCGCGTCGTGCGCGGCAACGATGGCACGCCAATGGGCAGCATCCTGCGCCGCTGGCAGCGGACGGCCGAACAGGCGCGGCAGAATCTCCAGGCCACGGCTTAACACGCGGCCCATGCGCCAGCTACGGCTGGCAAACACCGTGTCGCCCGCGCTCAGCAGCACGTCGATCACGCGGCGCAGCTCTGCTTCGGTATGGCGCGATTCGGCCAGGCGCAGCTCCAGTTCGTGTTCGCGGTTCATGCGGGCTCCCGGTCATTTATCCGCAGCTACGATCGAGCACCGGTCCCAGCAGGGCAAACATCAGGAGCAGGGCCGCAACACCGGCGGCAATGACGCCGCGCCCCAGCCCCTGCAGACGTACCGCGGCCGTCGGGTCGGGCCGGCTCAGGCTAACCAGCGCGCTGGCGGCAAACGCACCCAGCAGCGGCATCATCGGCAGCAGGAAACGCGCTTTCACATGCAGCAGCAGATACAGTGCGAGCTGGTAGCCGAAGAACAGCACAGTCCAGAGCACCAATGGCTCGCGCCAGCGGCGCCAGAACGCCAGCGCGAGTGCAAAACCGACCAGGCAAACCAGGTGCAGCGTATCGCTGACCGCAGCGATCAGCTGGGCGAGCAGCGGTGGCACGGCACGATAACTGCCCGTATGTCCGGCACAGGCCGGGCCCGGCAGCTGAGACAGCAAGGTCGTCTTGGTGCTGAACAAGCGGAAATACTGCCGGCCAAGCTGTGCCTGCAGGGTAGGTCCCCAGCCCTGCTCGCGCAGCAATGCTTCGGCCCTCGTGGAATAAATGGCATTGCGCGCCGCCGGCGTTGACGCACTGGCGAAATAGTCCGACGCAAGCCGGGCGACACTGTCATCGATATAGTCGCTGCGCCAGCGCTCGCTCAGGCCGCCGACCAGATTGAAGGCCGAGCTGTCGGCGATCATGGGCTTGCCGGTGCGCTGCCAACCCTGCTCCAGCGGCACAGCGATCACCAGCGCGACGGCGGCGACCAGGGCCAGCGCACCACGCCGGCGCCGGCCGCGCAGCAGCAGCAAAGCACAAGCCGGCCAGAACAGACTCAGCAGACTCTTCGTCAGCAGAGCGCCGCCAAGGGCGATGCCGGCCAGCGCTTCCCGCGCCCGGGTTAGCAGGTACAACGCGGCAAGCAGCAGAAACAGATGCAGGGGTTCGGGCCAGAGCCAATGGGCGTAGGCCATGACCGACGGGTTCAGCAGAAACAGGGCCGCGGCAAGATTTGCCGCGTGCACGCGGCCGTCACAGCTCCGCCACAGCGCACGCAGGAACGCGGCGGCGGCGATCAGCAGGACCGTCTGCAGCATCTGCATGGGCAACAGGGTATCGCCGAACAGACGCAGCAACCCGGCCAGCAACCAGGCCTGCAGCGGCGGCCACCAGCCTACATCCACGACCGGCGGCCCCAGCCCGGCAAGACCACGCGCCCAGGCCAGGTAGGCGACTTCGTCGCCCAGCAAGGCCTTGCCGCCGCCACCGGCATACAGCGCAATCAGTGCAATTTGCTGCGAAAGAAATAAAGCAAGAAAGAGAAAAAGCAGGACGCGCTGATGTCGTTGCACGCCCTGCCCCTGCGGCATGATCTAGCGGGTCCGAAGCCGGGTCACTTGGCCGGCGCGGGGGCCGCGTCGGCCGCGCGGCGCTTGGGCGAGGCCATGAACACCGGCGTGAATTTCTCGCGCCCGCCCTTGGTATCGATCGATTCCACGTAGTACCAGTAGGCGCGGCACGGATCGATGGTGTCGTCGCGGTAGGCGTAGTTCTTGGTTTCGTCGGTAGTGCCGGCACCGAGTATGGGATCGGCATTGAGCTTGGTGAACGGACCTTCCTCGCTGTCGCCGCGGAACACGTCGTAGCCGAAATTGTCGACTTCGCTGGCCGTGGTCCAGCGCGGCGTGTTGGCCAGGCGCTGCTCCTTGGCTACGGCGCCCTGGTCACCGCAGGCACCTACCGGCAGCTCGGCTGCGGCGGCGGCGGCCGCTGGTTCGGACTGCGCAGCAGGCGCTGCCGCTGATTCAGACTTGGCAGCAGGCGCTGCCGGCTCAGATTTGGCGGCGGGCGCTGCCGGAGCGGGTGTGGCCGCGGGCTTGGCTGCTTCCTGCGGTGCATTGCTGCAGGCAGCGAGCATAAGCACCAATACAGATGGCGTAAGAATGTTGCGCATGAGAACTCCACGTAATCGAGACGGGCTGGGAAACCTGCCGTCCCAACACGACCTATGGACAAGCACAGGCGGCCGCAACGATAGTCGGCGCATGCTTTCCGTGCAAACCCCGAAGCAGAATCTGGCGCTGCTGTGCGCCTGCGCCATCGCGCTGCTGCTGACGGCCGCTGCGCGTGCCAGCGATTGGCAGGTCCGAATAAGCCCGGACGATGCGCTGTATCCGGTGCTCGATCTCTCGCAGGCCAGCAGCGGCAAGGGCGTTGACGCGCGCTACGGTGACGGCAGCGGCATGGTCGCCGTCGACATTGTCGCGGCGGCGGATGGCGAGCGCGTTGGCCTCCGCGTGAGCGTACCCGGATTGACCGAACTGGCCCAGGTACAGACCACGCTGCCGCGCGCCGGGCAACGCTATACCTTGCGCCCGCGACTGCGCTGGAACCGCCGCGCCCTCGCCTCCATGACCGCACCGCAGAAGATCGTCGCCGAGTTCAGCCTCACGCGCGGCGACGCCGCAGCATTGAGCCAGCGCCGCGAGATCCGCCTGCATCCGCTGGGTGAAGCTCCGTACTACGTGCGCGACGGCAAGGACCATGTCGACCTCGGCTGGATCTTCGCCGCCTATGCCGATCCCCAGTCGCGCGTGGTCGATGCCATTCTTGCGCAGGTCAGCGAACGGCACCCTTTTCTCACCTTGAAGCCGGTGGCCCGCACACCGGCCCAGGCGCTGGCCGTCGCCTATGCGGTCTGGGAAGTGCTGCAGATCCATGGTGTGCGTTATGCCGATGAAGATCCGGGCATAGCACGCGGGCCGCTGGTCTGGAGCCAGCGCGTGCGACTGCATGACGATGTCTGGAACGAGCGCCGCGCGAACTGCATCGACGGCAGCCTGCTGCTGGCCGCCGCACTGGAGCGGCTGGGCATACGCAGCGTGCTGTTGCTGGTGCCGCGGCACGCACTGCTGGCGTTCTATACCGGCGAAAAGAACGGCCAGCCCATCTTCGTCGAGACCACGCTGCTGGGTGCGCGCCAGCTCGCCGTGCGCCCCAAGCCGGGCTTTGTCGGCGAACTAAGCCTCATCGACAGCGATGCGCTCGACAGCTTCTCCGCCGCCCTGGTCGCGGGCAAGGCACGCTACGCGCGCGAAGCAGCAGGCTTTGGTCAGCGCAAGCCGGACTACCAGTGGATCGATCTGGCCACGGCGCGCTCGTATGGCATCATTCCGCTTGCTGCGGCCGATGCGCCGACCACCGCCGCGCCGCGCTGAGGCGCTCCGCGCCTGCATGATTCTATGAAACCCGAGACTTCCGATCCGCTGAGCCGCCTGCAGCAGGAAATCCGCGCCGAAGCCGCGGCCCTGCCCGAATTCGTCACCACGGAAAACACGCGTGCCAGCGCCATGCCGGCGCTGGCGCTGGACCACCCGCAACGCCTGAGCTACGCGCTCGATGATTTCCTGCATGTGCACAACGATGAGTTCGTCGAACTCGCCTATCGCTGCGTACTCAAGCGCGCCCCCGATCCGACCGGACAGCTCACCGCGCTACAGCGGCTCGCCGCGGGCGACAGCAAGATCGCGATACTCGGCGACCTGTGCACATCCGCCGAAGGCCGTGGCTACGGCGTGCGTATCGCCGGTCTTGCCCAGCGCTATCGCTTCTGGCGCCTGACCCGGCTGCCGCTGATCGGCGCCGTGATCGAGCGCCTTGCCCTGTTCTGGAATCTGCCGGAAATTGCCCGCGAGCAGCGCCGGCTCGGGCAGGCGCTGGCGCAGCACCATGCCGCCGCCGACCTCGCCGACCTCGCCGCCGAGGTGGCACGCCTGCGTGCCCAGGTCGGCGCAGAGCGCGAGCCGCCGCGCACATGAAAATCGCACTGCTGGCGCCGTCGCTGACGGCGCACGATGCCGTCGGCACCGACGTACTCGAAATGTGCGCCGCGCTGCGCGCCGCAGGCCACGAAGTAAGGCTTTACGCCGATCACAGCCAGGGCATACACGAAAGCGTGCAGGCACCACCCGCACTGGGACACTGGCTGGGCGCGCGCGATCTGCTGATCTATCACTATTCAATAGGCTGGCCACGCGTCGAAGCGCAACTCGCGACACTCAATTGCCGCCGCGTGCTGCGCTACCACAACATCACGCCGCCGGAATTTTTCCAGGGCTGGTCGCGCGAGCATGTGCGCAGCTGCGCCGCCGGCCGTGCCAGTCTGACCACACTCGCCACCCTGGGCTTTGACCTCGCCCTGGCCTGTTCCGCGTACAACCTGGCCGAACTCCTCGCTGCAGGCCTGCCGGCCACGCGCGGCGCGGTGCTCGCGCCGTTTCATCGTTGCGAGGCCCTGCTGGACCAGCCTGCAGACACCGGCCTGCTCGACCGTTACGGCGACGGCCGGCGCAATCTGCTTATGCTCGGCCGCATCGCCCCGAACAAGGGGCATGCGGCACTGTTCGATGCCTTCGCCTGTTATCGCCAGCACTACGCCGGTGACGCACGACTGCTCGTTGTCGGCAAGCACGACCGCCGACTTGCGCGCTATTCCCGGTATCTGCGCGAACGCTGCGCCGCGCTGGGCATAGCCGATCAGGTGCATTTCCTCGACAACATCGACGACGCCCGCCTCAAGGCCTGCTGGCTGGTCGCTGATGCGCTGCTGATGCTGTCCGAACATGAAGGTTTCTGCGTACCACTAGTTGAAGCCATGGCACTGGGCGTTCCCGTCGTGGCCCGCGACCGCAGCGCCATCGGCGAGACCCTGGCCGATGCGGGTCTGCTCTGGCAGGACTCCGACCCGCGCCTGTACGCCGCCAGCCTCGCGCGGCTCATGCGCGACGCCGCGGCAGCAGAAACGCTGCGCCTGGCGGGCCGGGCGCGCTATCGGCGCGAGTTCGCACCACGTGTGCTCGCAGCACGCCTGCACGCCGCCCTGGCACCTTTCACATGAGCCGTGTCGCCATCGTGGTCCAGCGCTGGCATCCGGATATCGCCGGCGGCTCGGAAGCACTGGCCTGGCACTATGCGCAACTGTTGCGGCGCCGTGGTGAAGTCGACCTGCTTACGAGCTGCGCGCTGGACTACCGTAGCTGGGACAACGCATTGCCCGGGGGCGAGGACTACCGCGACGGCGTGCGGGTATTGCGCTTTGCCAGCGCCTGGCCCCGGGGCAGCTGGTTCAACGAACTGCACAGGCGCCTGCTGCAGGCGCACGCACGTGAGATCGAACGCGAGCACGGCACGGAACTTAGCTGGCGTGCTCCACTGGCCGAGCAATTCGTGCGCGCACAAGGTCCCTGGTGCCCGGGCCTGCTCGACTATCTCGCACAGCATGGCGACAGCTATGACGCCGTACTTTTCTGCACGTACCTGTATCCGACTACCTACTTCGGTATTGACTGCGTGCCGGCGCACAAACGCGTGCTGGTGCCGACCTTGCACGATGAGCCGCCAGCCTATCTGCCGATCTACGCACAAGCCGCACACCGCGTACCACGGATCATCTGGCTCACGGAAGCCGAGCGCCGCCTCGGCGCAAGACTCTGGGGCCTAGACCGCGGCACGGTCGTCGGAATGGCGGTGGACGTACCGCAATCAGCACCGGCGGTACGCGCGCGGCCCTATTTCCTGTACTGCGGCCGCATCGACGAAAGCAAGGGCTGCCGCGAACTTGTCGCCACCTTCCGCCACTGGCGCAGCACGCGGCGTGACGCGGTCGACCTCGTGCTCACCGGCGCCAACCACCTCGACCTGCGCGACGGCGACGGCGTGCACTATCTGGGTTTTGTGGACAGCGATGAAAAGTACGCATTGATGGCCGGCGCCAGCGCCTTCGTAATGCCTTCGCGCTGGGAGAGCTTCAGCATCGTCACGTTGGAGGCACTCGCGCAGGGCACGCCAGTCATCGTGAATGCGCAATGCGATGTGCTGGCCGATCACATGACGGCATCGACCGCGGGCTGGTCCTATCAAGGCAACGAAGAACTGCAACGCTGCATGGACGCTGCGCTCGCGCTCGATACCAACCAACGCGCCAGCCTGGCCGACAGCGGCCGCCGGTATGTCGCCAGCCGCTATGCCCAGGCTCGCGTGTTGCCGCGCCTGCTCGACTGTGTAGCGCAGTCGTGACGCAAGTCCGCAACCCGATACGCCTCAGGCGACCGCCTCAAAACGTACACTGAACAACGCGCCGCCGAGTGCGTCGGAGCGGTGTACGGCCAGCGAACCGCGATAGCCTTTGACGATGTCCTGCACGATGGCCAGACCAATGCCATGGCCCTGCACGCGTTCGTCGCCACGCACGCCACGCTGCAGCAAGCGCTCGACCTTGTCGGCGGGGATACCGGGGCCGTCGTCCTCGACCCGCAACTCCAGACCGGCGCGGCGCATGCGCGGTGCCTTGACCACATGCGCCGTCAGCAGCACACGGCGGTCGGCCCACTTGAACGCGTTTTCGAGCAGATTGCCGAGCAGTTCCATGAGATCCCCCTGGGCGCCGAAAAACCGCGCATCCGGGTCGATCTCAAATTCGCAGAGTACACGCTTGGCCGCGTAGACCTTTTCCAGGCTCGCGACTATGCCTTCCGCGGCCGATTCGATCGCCAGCGGGGTAGAAAACACCTGATGGCGCGAGGCCGTTGCGCGCGAGAGCTGATACGACACGATGTCATGCATGCGCTGCGACTGTTCGCTGACGCTGCGGCGCAGACTGGTATAGCCGGCGTCGCTATCGATTTCGCTGCGCAGCACAGCCAGCGGTGTCTTCAGGCTGTGCGCAAGATCGGACATGGTGTTGCGGTAACGGTCGAGCTGTTCGCGCCCGAAATCGATGAGTTCGTTGAGACTGCCCGTCAGCGGCGCAAGCTCGGCCGGATACTGCCCGGGCAAGCGGTCGGCATCGCCGTTCATGACGTTGTCGACATCACGCACCATCTTGCGCAGTGGACTCAGTCCCCAGCGCAGCAACGCAATCTGCAGCAGCAGCAGCACGATGGCCAGCGCCCCCAGCCAGCGCGCGAGCGTGCGCCGGTACGCCGTGATCTGGCGCAGGAAAGGCTGCTCGCTCTGCGCCACATGTACTGTCAGGCTGACTGGCCGGCGCTCGTCAACTTCCCAGTTGACCCCCTGGGAAAACACGAATACACGGCCGACCGAATTGTCGATCGGCCCCTCGAACCGAGTCTCGCCCGGCGCCAGGCGCGTATCGAATGCCAGCTCGCGACCCAGCGCCGAGGGTGACTCCCAGCGCAACGAATCGCTGTCGCCAATGACTACCGCATAGAGACCCGAGCCCGGACGATTGAACTCGGGGTCCGGCAAGGTTTCCGGCGGCAGCAGCTTCGTGCCACGCAAGACATCCGAACCCGCAAGGTAGGCATAGACATAGTCCTGCAGCCGGTCGCGCATGGCGGCGACCGTCGCATCGTAATAGGCCTTGTCGAGGGCGAATCCAGTGACACCAAGAAACGCCGCAAGCGCGAGGCCCGCCGCGACGGTTGAACGCGCCTGCAGCGACAGCGGTCGCCGCGATGCCATGCGGACTTAATCCGTCGCGACGTCGCTGCGCGGAATCGCGAAGCGGTAGCCACGGCCACGCACCGTCTCGATCGGCTTGAGCTGTCCATCGGGATCGAGCTTGCGCCGCAAGCGACCGATAAACACTTCAAGCACGTTGGAGTCGCGGTCGAAGTCCTGCTGGTAGATGTGCTCGGTCAGATCGGCCTTGGAGACGAGTTCGCCCGCATGCAGCATCAGATATTCAAGCACCTTGTACTCGTAGCTCGTCAGGTCGACCGGCTTGTTGTCGACCGTGATGCTCTGCGCCGTCGTGTCGAGCTGCACCGGACCACATTCGAGCACCGGTTTGGTCCAGCCGGTGGCGCGGCGTACCAGCGCATTCAGGCGTGCGAGCAGTTCTTCCACGTGGAACGGTTTTACAAGGTAGTCGTCGGCCCCGGCTTTGAGGCCTTCGACCTTGTCCTGCCAGCTAGAACGTGCGGTCAGGATCAGGATCGGATAGCGCTGGCCGTCGTCGCGCAATGCCTTGACGAGCTCCATGCCAGGACGCTTGGGCAGGCCCAGGTCGATCACCGCTACGTCGAAGGGCATTTCCCGCCCCAGGTACAGGCCTTCATCGCCGTCAGCAGCGCAATCGACTGCATACCCTTCCCGTTTGAGTCGCGCGGCCAGTGTTTCACGCAACGGGGCTTCGTCTTCGACCAGCAGGACTCGCATTATCGGCTCTCCTTGTTCTCGTCCGCGGGAATTTTCACCACTTGCACTCGCCCGTCGCGGGTCAGCAACTTGATCCGGTATAGCTTTTTCTTGCCGATCGTGACTTCTTCGGCCTTGAGCACGCGTCCCTGGATTTCCTGCTGCACCCGCTCAACTGCATCTTCGAGCGTCATCGGTGCAGCCGCCGCTGCGCCGACCGCGGCGAGCGCGATCAGCGGCACAAGGCGGTGCAATGGGAGAGCCCGTCGTGGCATGCGTTCATCTTAGCGAGAGGGGCCGAGTCTCGATAGCGCGAATTGAATTGCACCTGAACTGCGTGCAGCGTGGAAATTTCCGCGCATGCATAGCCGATCAGTAGATTTCGCCGACACAGCAGCGCAGGCTGCCGCCAGCCTTTTCGATCTCCGCCAGCGCAACCGCCTCGATGCGGAAACCCCAGGCAGCCAGCATGTCGCACGCGGCAGGATCAAGTGAGGCCGCCGCGCGTGCGCTCATCCAGACTGTATCGTCACTGAGCGCAATGCAATTGCCGGCGTAGTCGGCCTTCTGCGCCGCACTGATGACCAGCGTCCGCGGTGCGTACAGCGCAGCGATCGCCTGCGCCACAGCCGGATCCGCAAAGCCGTCCGGCGCAATCAGCAGCGCACGACCCGCGAGCACCGACATCACGACATTGGTGTGGTATTCGCCCGGCGCGAGGTCGAAGCAGAACGTCAGATTGAGCTTGAATGCCGCATGCATTGCTGCAGCCCCCGCCGGGTCGCAGCGCTCACTCAGGCCGCAATAGCCTATTCCACGCGCCCGATCGATGACCAGGCTGCCGGTCAGCTCGGCAATTCCGGACATGGCGGACAAATCCACTTCTTCATAACCGAGCAGACTATGGAAGAAGCCGCGGATATCGGGCCGCTCCGCTTCCCGCTGGCGTACCGGATGGCGCATATGGCCGATGATGAGCCGGCCCGGCGCCGTCGCGAACACGTTGTTGGGGAACACCGCATCCGGCGTGGCCGGGTCCCCCGGAAAGCAGACTGTCGGCAGCAGGGACGACACGCGCCGGGCCAGAGCAGCATGCTCGGCCAGTGCTGCGCGGGGGTCCACGCCGCTGTCCATCACCATGTAGCGATTGTCGCTCGCGGATTGCTCGGCGAGATGGAAGCCGTGGGGTGTGACGAGAAAGGCACCACGCGCGCAGCCGGGCGCAGCCGGTTCGAGCAACGCGGCACGGGCGGAAAACTCAGCGATGGAGCGGGTTATCACATAGCCTCCGGAAAACGATTGACACAAGTTGCGCTTGGCGGCGCGGCCCACGACCTGGGTGGCGCCCGGAACCCCGGAGCGGGCAGCCCTGGGCTGGATTGGTGAAAACAGCTGGCACGGCATGACGAGCTTGCTGTGCGCATTGTTCAGATTTTTCTTGGTATCTCGATCCAGCTGTTACCACCCGGCTCGAACGCGGCGAGCACAGCACGGTCGCGGCCCCTGTGCTTGGCCTGATACAGCGCAGCGTCGGCAAGGCGCAGACAGTCATCCAGGCTATGCACGGTCGGCGCATTCTGAGCAAACGGATAAGCGCAGGCACCCAGTGAGCAAGTTACCCGCAGTGGCTCCACCGCGAATACAAATGGCTGATCGGCAATGCTGCTGAGCACGCGCAGGGCTGCGCCAGCGAGCCCAGCGCGATCGGTATCGCGCAGTACCAGCAGGAATTCTTCGCCACCCCAGCGCAGCAACAGATCGCCGTCACGTGCCTGCTGACGTAGCCGCGCCGCAATCTCGACGAGCACCGCATCACCCACGGCATGGCCATGCGTGTCGTTGATGCGTTTGAAGTGATCGCAGTCGACAAGCAGCAGACCCAGCGCATGGTCGTGTTCACCGTCCTCGCAGCGGCGCAGCGCGCGCGCGCGCTCGGCCGGCATCTGCTGCAAGAAATGGCGCCGATTCCCCAACCCGGTCAGCGGATCTGTCAGCGAGGCATGCTCCAGGCGCCGATTTGCTTCGGCAAGTTCACGTGTGCGCAGTGTCACTTCCTGCTGCAAACGCTGCGCACGGCGAGCCAGCGCAGCACTGCGCCAGCGGCCGGCCAGCACGCCAAGTGCCAGCAGCCCCAAGCCAAAGGCCACCAGTGCAGCGGAGGTCCGCCACCAGGGCGCACGCAGGTGGAAGGGAATCTCGATCGGCTCGGCTTCGACCGCGAACGCGTCCCGCGCGCGCAGACGCAAGGTGTAGTCGCCAGGCGGCAATCGGCTGAACTGGAAACGCGAGCCACTGCTCCATTCGGGACTGTGATCGCGCAGCCCGAGCAGTTCGGCGTTGTAGCGGATCTCCTGCGGCCGCTCGTAGGCGAGCAGGGCGACTTCAGCACGCACGCTATCGTCACCCGCAGCGAGCACTGTGCCGGATTTCAGCGGCGTGCCGCGTTCAGTCGCGGCAAGGCGCAGGCGCAATGGCGACGGCGGCCCGGCCGTGGACTCCTGCGCCGGGTCATACAGCGCCAGCCCATCCACGCCGCCTGCCCAGACACGGCCCTGGGCATCGACGTGACTGGCCCGATTGAACTCGAGTCCAGGCAGGCCGTCCTCCAGGCCGAAGTGAGTGACGTCCCGCAACTCCAGCTCCGCCGCCAGCGGGTCGGCAAACACGTAGCGCGTGACGCCGCTGGAACCGAATACATAAAGCCTTCCGTGGGCGTCGATAGCCTGCTGGTAGGTCTGTCCTGCCGGCCGCGCCGCAGCCGGTAGCCACACGCAACGGATTTCGCCCCCCAGATCCACGCGCACGATGCCGCCGCGACTCGCGACCCACAGCGCATGGCGCGCGCCATCGCTGTGCAATTGCATGTCGAGAAGTTCGGCACTTGGCAGGCAATTGCGCGGCGGCAGTTGCCAGCCTTCGTCGCCGCGCCAGGCCAGGCCAGCGGTAGTTGCGACCCAGAGCCGTTCCTGCCGGTCGTTGGCCGGCGCCAGCAACAGCTTGCGCACGGTCGGCGAACCGCTACCCAGAGGTAGCGGTTCGGGGGTGATCGTGCCCTGTTCCAGCCGTGCGAGCCCGTGCCGGGTTGCGATCCAGACGATGTGCCCCTGGTGCGTGTCCTGGGCCGCGACATCGAGCACGGTCAGACCCGGCAGCCCGCTGTTGTCAACGCTGAAGTGCCGGATGCTAGCGCGCTCCAATCCAAACAAGCCCTGGTCCGAGGCCAGCCAGAGCGTCGTGCCGTCGCGCCGCATCGCAAACACCGTGCTGCGCTCGTACGGCTTGGGCAGAAAACGCTGCCACGCGCCCCCCATCCAGCGAGCCGGACCTTCGATCGTGCCTATCCACGGTGACTCGACGCCATCGGGGAAGACCGCCGAGCCGACACCGAACACGACCCGGTGCGGCAGGCCATGGCGCTCGTCGAGCGCCGCCCAATGGCCGGGTTCACGCCGTACCACGCCAGAGGACGTGGTGCCCAGCCAGAGCACGCGATGCATATCCGCGCCACCGGTTTCGAGCAAGCTAAGCACCGCATCCTCGGGCAGTCCTTCGGCACGCGTGATCAGGCGCACCTGGCCATCTTCCCGCACTTCGGCCAGCCCCGAGCGTGCCAGGCCCACGCGCAGCAGCGGCGTACCATCACGTTCGCGGCTGGGCAGCAGCGGCGCAGCCGTGCCTTCCGGAAAGCCCGAGCGAGCGTCGTAGACGACCAGCGAGTCTGTCCCTAGCCGCGCCAGGCCGCGCCCCGTGCCTATCCACAAGTCGCGCCCGCCTGCCCCTCCCCAGAAGGCCAGGCTGCGAATCGCATTGCTCGGCAACCCATCCGCCTTGCCCAGATGCCAGTCGGCGAGCACGGCCTTGCCCTCGGGATCGTCGAGCCGGTACAGGCCCGCCAGGTTGGTACCGATCCAAAGCGCTGCGCCACTGGGTCCTTCGCCTGCGAGCAGCACCGCGGCTTCCAGCGCGCTAGTCGCCGCTATCCCCTGACAGCCAT
The DNA here is from genome assembly GCA_016790075.1 of Rhodanobacteraceae bacterium. Taxonomy (GTDB): domain Bacteria; phylum Pseudomonadota; class Gammaproteobacteria; order Xanthomonadales; family Rhodanobacteraceae; genus Tahibacter. Next base: position 112,282 of record JAEUPP010000061.1, read on the forward strand.
CACGCCCGCAGCGATAGACACCACGCGGCGTGCCGGCATAAACACCTTGTTCCCCCCGCGCGAGCAAGGCCTCCAACGGCAGATCCAGCGGCAGGCCGGCGACGGCTTCGATGCGGCCATCGGCATCGCGACGCCAGAGTCCGACACTGTCGGTTCCTATCCAAAGCGCGCCGTCATCGGTCGACACCAGACGTGTAACAAAAGGCCGCACACCAGCGCGTTCCGGCAGCCCAAGCCGGGTCCAGCGGCGGCCGTCGAACTGCGCGAGGCTGTCTTCGGTGCCCGCATAGACAAAGCCCTCGCGATCCTGGGCAAGGGCGTTGATCGTGTTCTGCGGCAGGCCGTCGGCCGTGCTGTAGCGGCGCAGCGCAATCCAGTCCAGGCGTTCACGCGCGACCGGTGCAGGCCCGTCCACCCGCGGTACCGCAGCGGCGGCAAGCGCCGACAGCGCCAGCGCAGCAAACCCGATGCACCATTGCTCAAGCCGCAGCAGCGGGCGCATGACAGTGCTCCAGCGCTGACCGTATGACCTCGATACCCGCGCCACTGCGGTGCGCGCGCTCGCTGAGCACGCGTCTGAAACCGCGCGCGCCTGGCAGCCCCTGATACAGGCCAAGCAAGTGCCGCGTGATGTGCTTGAGCGCCGTGCCCTGCGCGAGTTCAGCTTCGACATACGGCAGCAGCTTTTCGAGAATATCGCCCCGCTCCGGCAGCGCCTCACCGTACAACTGGTGCTCGACCCGGGCGAGCACATAGGGATCGTGGTATGCCGCACGCCCCAGCATGACACCGTCAATCTGACGCAGATGCTCCACCACCGCATCGGCGGTCGTGACACCGCCGTTGATGATGACACACAAATCCGGAAATTCCTTTTTCAACTCGTACACGCGCTGGTAGTTGAGCGGCGGAACCTCGCGGTTCTCCTTGGGCGACAGTCCCTTGAGCCAGGCCTTGCGCGCATGCACGATCAGCACGTCGACCCCGGCTGCAGTCATCTGCGCGGTGAAATGCTGCAGATCGTGGTAATCGTCCTGCTCGTCCACCCCGATGCGGCACTTCACCGTGACCGGAATTCGCACCGCCGCGCGCATCGCCGCCACGCAGTCGCCAACCAACGCCGGCTCACGCATCAGACAGGCACCGAAACGCCCCGACTGCACGCGATCCGAAGGGCAGCCTACGTTGAGGTTGATCTCGACATAGCCCGCCTCCTCACCATAGCGAGCCGCCCGCGCCAGCTCCGCCGGCTCCGAGCCACCGAGCTGCAATGCCACCGGCTGCTCGAACGCGCTATGCCGCAGCAGCCGCGCACGATCGCCGTGCGCCAGCGCCGCTGACGTCACCATCTCCGTATACAGCCGTGCATGCGGCGCCAGCAGCCGATGAAAATAGCGGCAGTGCCGGTCGGTCCAGTCCATCATCGGGGCCACGCACAGGCGCCAGGGCTTGAAATTCGCGCCAGGTCCAGCAGCGAGCGCAACAGCAGAATGATCGGGCAAGGGCATGAAGGATGGTTAGCGCGGGCGCGCAACAGTCGGCGAATCAATAGCTTAATTCATCGCAACAAAGGCGGCCATGCCGAGCCACGATGCCCGACCATCATCAGGCTGCGGGCACACTGAAATCGTGCTGCCAATGAGGTCGCGCCACCCACAAACGCGTGACAAGAATGCGGCTCATTCCCCCTGTTCCCACCAATTGATGGTCACGCGCCAAGCCACGCTCGCCAACAGCAGGGAGACCATCGCTCCCTCAGGAACCCCGATCGTAGTCGGTTGCGACCTCCCGTTATCCGCCACGCCCGCCACCAGCGTCTGCTCGATCAGGCGCAGCACACGTCGATCGGCTATTTGACGGTTCAACACGGCCAGTAGCTTTCGATGCTCGATACCGTCGAAACACGCTTCGATATTCGCGTCCAATACTTAGCCGACTTTACGCTTGCGCTTCGCCGCACCTTGCACTCGGCTTCTTCACCACAAGAGCCACATCGGTGAATTTCGCAGTAGCGCGGCTATCACGTTTTACTAATTTTTACAGTTTCCAAAAGTTTCTATTAACAAACCAAAAATACAGGGTCACCTCCTCTCACTCCTGCAGCAGACCATTTGTCCAATAACCAAGGCAAGTGAACGTCGACTTGTTCACAGTTCTTGCTGACGAGTCACTGGAACTGGCGTTGGCAGCCATACCCAGTAGTGCGGTCGCCACAACTAAAAGATGGTGGGAATACGGCGGCGAACTGGCAGATGCGGCATACACAACAGTGCTGATCCGGACCGCCGTTCGCTGGTCCAGCCATGGTCGTATCGTTGCTATAGCGTGACGCAAGTCGGAATTTTCCCGCTGACTGAGAAAAATTTTATGGCCAGCTGGAAAAATTTCATGGCCAGCTAGAGATGTCGCTGCCTGAAGTAGCGCTTCATCGTCCGGCACGAGCTTGCATGCCACACCCTCAGGGTCTCGTAGTCTGGCGCGGGGGCGCCGATCGGGGATCCGCCGGGTGGACCGCCGCAACTCGCGTTATGCCGGCGCAAGCCGGCGCTCTTCTACCTTCGCACTAGTTCCTGTTGTCCATCAGGAGATCTATCCCGTGAACACAAAGATTACGCAGCGCAATAATTCCAGGTCATTGATACGCCTCATTGCGACAACCTTGGCGCTGCTGGCGCCTTGCGCGTTCGCCAATTCCACCTCTACGACCAGTGAGAGCCTTGATATCGCGCCGCAGCCAAAAATCGTTGGCGGCAGCATTGTCACCACCCCTGAGCCTTGGGTCGCATCGTTGCAGGAGCCCGGTCGTGGGCATGGCTGCGGCGGCTCGCTTATCGCGCCGCAATGGGTGGTCACCGCCGCACATTGCGTCACCGGTCGAGCCAACCCGAACCAGGTGCGCCTTGGGTCGTTGAACAACAACAGCGGCGGCCAACTGATCGCCATCGCGCAGAAAATCGTTCATCCGGGTTACAACGGTTCGAGTATCAATGGCGGCAACGATATCGCCTTGCTACGGCTGCAGAGTCCGGCTTCGGGTATCACCCCGATCAGCATCGGCACCGCCCCTGTCAGCGGAAACTCCATTCGCCTGCTGGGCTGGGGCCAGACCAGTCCACAGCCGGGCGGCCCGGGATCGATTCAGCTCAAGCAATTGAACACCCAGGTACTGCCGTCCAGCAGCTGCGTGAATTTTGCTACCGGCGACATTTGCATCAGGGGCAGCATCTCCCAGACGGCATGCTACGGCGACTCCGGTGGACCGGCTTTGGTCAATGGTCTGCTGGTGGGTGCCACCAGCCGCGCTGGCGGCAATAACGATACCTGCGGGCCGACCAATGCGCTGTATACCAGCGTGGTGCATTTCAAGAGCTGGATCGATACGCAGATCGCAGGCGGTGGCGGTGGCGGCGGCGGTGGCGGCGGGTTCAGTCAGTCGGGCACGTTGAGCCATCTCGGCCAGGCGCTTGTTCCGTCCTCACCGGGACACTTCCGGGGCGGCAACGGCACCTATCAGGCGATTCTGGAAGGTTCACCGAATGCGGACTTCGATCTCTTCCTGTACCGGTGGAACGGCGTCAATTGGTCGCTTGTCGCAGAAAGCACAGGGGAGAGTTCGTCGGAGTCGATCACACATAACGGCAGCGCCGGTTACTACGTGTTCGTGGTGAGATCGTATTACGGCAGCGGCGAGTACATGGTCGAATACGAGTACCCACAGCCCTGATCGCTGCATCAAGGATGCCTTTGGCCAACCTTGTCGGGAGGGAGCCGGTAACCCGGCCCCCTCCCTCACGGCCCAACGCAAGGACTCACCTTCTCCCGCCAGGACTGCTTTGCACTTGCCGGGAATCGATGGAGGTAGTCGTTAGCCATCTCCGGCAACCCAAGGCATAGCCAGTCCGCCATAAGTACCTTTTTGCGGCAGCCCGAGGACGAAACCGCAAAACCGTACCAACGAATCCGTGCCACCGAATCCGTGCCACCCACAAATCAGATTTTTCCCAGGCATAACTGGGCTGATTTCCTAGACACCCGCCATAGCTGAGGGCGGACGATACCGCCGCGGCCCCGAACCCAGCACTGCCAGCCGGATCACATCCAAAGCGCATATCGCCGACTGCGTCAAAGCACCCGCTCAAGCGCCGCGGCGACCACCGCTTGGCGCTCAAGAAAACTGCGCAAGCCGGCAGCGTCAAAGCGGGAAAGTAGAGGGCGGGAGCGGTGAACCAGACACCCCTCTTCAATCGACAACGGCTCTAACGGGAGCTTGGCCAGGTAGAACGCCTGCAGTGATCGCGCCACATCAGGGGTGAACCAGCCATTGCGCAACGGGTATCCGGCATCCCGAACAACGAAGTCTTCCGCCGTGGGAACACGCGCTGCCGCGCTTGGGCGCGAGCGTGGCCGGATGTCAGCGCTGTGCAGCTCGGAAACACCCCGGAGTTGGGTCGAGGTAACGAGATACCAGTCCGGCGTCCAGCCCGAACCTTCCTGGCCACCGCCGCCTATGTGCTGGCAGCGGACTTCGAACACGCGGCCTCCGACTGTCGCCTGAAAGCTAATGAGGTAGTCGTTGACCATTTCCGGCTGCCCACCCAGGGCATGGGCTATCGCCAGGAAGCGCTGCTTGCGGCGGCTGGCGAAGGTTCTGGCAAGCAGCCAGCAACCGACAACGGCCATGACCGCAATCAATGCAATAAGGCGAACTTCAGCTTGCTCGGACACAAGGGCTGCCTCTGCTGGTCGCGTGCGAAAGTATCCCGATTGTGCCTAGGAAAAATCGGAAGCGTGGGTGGCGCTGGTTGCGGACGTCGCCGAAGGGCTGTACTTCGCGGACGTCTACGCGCTGTTCGACATGGACCGCAGCGGCGCCGGCATCACCTGGGACATTTTTACCCCGGCGTGCAGCGGCCGGCGCTGGTGAATCATGTCGAGGATCGCGACCTATGGCGCTTCGAACTGCCGGGCACGCGCGAATTCCAGGCGGCGGTATTCAGCTACGAATATACGTTTAAAAACTGGAAATACCTGCACACGATTAGTCCGCCGGTTCTCGTCGCTGCCGGCGCCGCGATCGAGCGCAAGCACCACAAGGACGTCGCCGAGCTGGTCAAGGTTTGCAAGCGCCGCATGACCATTGCGGGACATGACGTGCTGGTTGCCAGCCTGCCCTACACGCTGACCAGCGACGCCGGGCACATGATGGCCCAGGGCGAAACCTTCGCGGCCTGCTACTGGGATACGCCGGAGGGCCGCGTATTCAGCCTGCGCAGCACCATCGAGAGCGGCACCGACGTTAGCGCCATCGCTGCGTTGTTCAGCGGCGGCGGACACGCCCAGGCGTCGGGCTTCAAGGTGCCGCGCGATCACGAGCTGGCGACGTCGTGACGCGCGACTGGACCCGCGAAAAGCTCATCCTCGCCCGCCGCAGTGCGGGCGAAACCTTTTCCAGCATCGGCGCGGCCTTCGGCATCAAGCGCCAGCGCGCGCACGCGATCTGGAAGCGCAACCAACCAAAAGCGATCGTAGTCGCTCCGATCGTCGCCACAGCGAACGCGGAAGGCGATAGCGCGCGGCCCCCAAATACTTTCGAGGAAAAATGACCGCCGCCAGATATTTTCGCGGTATGGCCGAGGCTTGCGCGCTTCGCGCCGCAGCTTGCCGTCTTGAAGCGAAGATCGCAAAGCACAACCCGAACGGCCAGACATCAGAAGCCGCTGCGACCTTGGCGGCTGACTACAGGCGGACGGCCCGGTCGTTCGCTCGCACGTCGGCGTCATATAGCCGCCTAGCCGTCGAGGCCGAAAAGTCCATCGGAGGTAAGATTCGATGAACACGGTGTTCCTTCTTCTTGCCGAGTACGGAACCGGCCAAATTCCGCTGGAGAGGTGCGCCCATCTGTTTGGGTTGAGCGCTGAAGAGGCCGCAAAGCGTGCCTGCAAACAGGCGCTCCCAATTCCTGTATTCCGCGCTGGAACACAGAAGTCCCCTTGGATTGTTGACGCGACGACTCTGGGACACTATCTGGACGACCGTATACGCGGTGCACAGTGTGAATGGACGAAGTTGCGAGGCTGACAAGCAACGGGAACCAAGCTTAGCCGCAGAATGCAAAAAGCCCGGGCTAGCCGGGCTTTTTGCATCAAACTGAATGACAGGCTCAAAGTGCCGGACATTCTTCATCCGAAGGGAGAGATTGCATGTCCCGCTGTCGGGCTTCGCGGCCTGCCTCAAAGATTTCCCTGTTCACGCGCGAAATTTCGCGCAGGGTATCGCGAAGCTGCTGACGATCTTCGCGGGATTCGGAAGATTGTAGCCGTGAGCGGTTCATGTTCCTTTACCTCCTAATAGTGTGCGAACGAGATCTACTTTCGGCTGCGAGACATGCTGTGCATTGTGCGACTTAGCCATGGAAGCAAGAAGCCTGCCCATTGCTCGCTCTTGCTGATCTGGTGCACGCACCTTACCGAAAATCTCCTTAGCTTCCTTGCGGTCGATCACGAAGGTATGTGACGGATACGAGTTAATCAGCCGGTTCAGCGATGTCACGCCGTGCTTGAGAATTTTCCCGTACTGATTCAGGCGCTCTCCGTAAAGTCGTGCAACACGCATGGCTCTCTGAATCTCACCGTACCGCAGGGGATCTATTTGCCCATAGATGGGCGTGAAGATCCCTATTGCGAGCTTCGCAGCAAGCTCTGCTGCTGTCTTGGTCGAAATGCCATTGGCAAACCGGATTTCAACCAAGAACTCTTCGAACGTGGTAATCGTGTTCTGCTTCAGAATGTCGAGCGATTCACCTACGTCCAGCCCCGAGCCGGCTTCCAGGATCTCGTCTGGCTTGTTGATCTGAATATCCAGCGGCCCAAGCTCACCCTCGTCACCGACGACGATCTCATTTGCGCTCAGACAGATGAGTGTACCGGCGCTTTTGCAAAGGCCGGGAGTGAAGATAGTAAGGGTTTCGTAATTGTGTCTGAGACACCGAGCGATTCGATACGCTGCGTCCGGATCCCCGCCGGTCGTTATGAGCGCCAGGAAAGCATTTTTCCTGCGCTTCACTCCGTCGCATATCGCGGTAACCGCCGAGTAACCAGCGCGATTAACTTCCCCAATGTAATAGAGAAAGTCAGTCTCAAGCGCGTCTTCCAGCTGCTGCAATATTTCATGCGGGGGCAGTGGAGCAGCTTCACCCTTAGTCGGTTGAGGCGACTCACTGGGAACAGGACTAGCCGGCGCAGGCTCGCTAACAGGGGCAACCGAATCTGCCAAAATCACAGGTTGCGCAACATCGTCGCCCGCACTCGGCAGAGCGTCGTCAGACTCAGTCACATCCGCCCCCATGAGGAAGTGATTTCTGAACTACTCCTAGTATTCCACTAGGCAACACCAACAACGCCCGAATATCACAACCGCACCCAATTTGCAACGTGGCGAGCGACCCATAGACCGTGATGCACGCCCCAAGTGCGCGAGATTATTGTGCACCACGTCCTGGCTGGCAAGTTCTGGCGCGACTCGATGACTCTCGGCAATCACAACATAAGGCACTGATTATAAAGGAAAGGGCGAGCCAGCTGGCTCGCCCTTCTCTAACGACCGCAGTACTTACGCACGGACAAGAAAGCGCCAGGCTTCATAGCCGTACTCGTGGGCATCCAATACTTTCGTCGAATTACGTACGCGACGATAGCGGCAGAACACCCAACGAAAGCCCTTAGGAGCAGGGATCGAAGTAGTCATGCATATACACCTCCCTTGAAGCCCTACTTGCTTGCAAGTTCCACTGCGGTGTTATAACCTCCCGCTTCGCGTCAGAAACTTTGCAAGTATCGGTGCTGGCTCCATCACACCGCATCCAGGGCGAACCCATCCGTGGTTCGCCTTTTTTATTTATACGTTTTGCTCATCTAAGCACCCATCGTTTTCAGAATCGAAATTCGCACCTTCGCTGCGTCTTCCGTGACTCCGCACATCTGAGCCAGCTGCTCAGGAGTGCCAGCAGATCGAACTGCAGACACCGGGACCAAGAGCGCACCAGCAAACATGTTCGCCTGCCATTCGGAATTCCTGTATGGCTTGATCAGCGATGAAGCGACCATTCTTCGAGCGAGCCCAACAGAACCGTGAAGCAGCAAATGCCCTAGCTCATGGGCGGCAGTAAATCTGTCCCGACCCTTCCCAGCTCGCAGGCCTGCATAAACATCTTCTCGCAAACGGATTTCAGTGCGCTCTGGGACCGTCTCACCGTGACAATCGCCCATCTCTGCGATCGCGCCCACCGTGAGAGCAAAATCAGGCCAAACCGAAGGAAGAGCGAATTCCAGTACTTTACAAATTGGAAAAAAATGCCCTTCTACCCTGAACACCTGTCGCATTCTGTCGGCACTTTCGAAGATAGTTTTCCTACTTAACGCGGGAACCTCGAAGCAAATTTGTGCCATTTTTCTCCTCGTTCATTTATCCGTCTTAAGTTTCTCCAGAAGCTTCTCCACATCTGCATCACTCATTGACTCGAACCGCCGGGCAAAAGCCACCGCCAGTTCTTTGGCACGGTCCGAACGGTCCCGCAGCGAAATTGACACTTCCTTTGCCTGTTGCGATGCAGCCTCACTCAAAGCTGCCTGATCTTCCGCCGTAAGCGACAACACAGCGACGATCTGGTTTAGCAAGCTCGGCGGAACCGCCTTCTTTCCTGTTTCAAGCGCCGAAACAAACGAAGGCGAGACCCCGAGCAAATCCCCGAGATCACCAAGCGTCTTATCGCGGTCGATGCGTATTTTTCTGAGAGCCTTTCCGAAGTTAGTCAGCATATCGGTGCCCCTCTCTCTGCCATGAACCCTCTCTCGGTTGGTTGAGCTCGGAAGACCGCGTCGCTAGCGCGATTTCCGCCCAGTTCAAATTGTAACCCACTCGGAACATTTTTTCAACCTGTTGGTTCAATTGCGTTTCACAAAAAACGCAGGCATGAGCGCTGCGTCCTCTCCTTGGACAACGGAACTGGCAAAAAGTTCCGTGATTGGCGCTTACGGGCCTGCGGGAGTGCTTAATTGGCCGGAATTTCTACTTCAACTATCTGATAAACAATGAATATTATTCTCTATCGGTCCAATCCATCATCGGCACCACGCTCAGCCGCCTGGTCACGAAACGCACGCCAGATCCAGCGGCAAGCGCAACGACGAAATGATCAGACAAAGGCATGAAGGATCATTGGCCCAGACGCACAACAGTCGGCGAATCAATAGCTTAATTCATCGCAACAAAGGCAGCCATGCCAAGCCGCGCCGACCGGCTGCCAGCCCGCGGTGGATACACGGTACCCGCGAAGCCGAGACCGCGAAGCCCTTGTATTGCGGTTTGCACGTA
>JAEUPP010000016.1 GCA_016790075.1 Rhodanobacteraceae bacterium
AGAAGTGATGGAGCAGGAACTGACGCCAGCGCAGCGGGTGTGGCATGAGCACTTGCAGCGGATTGATAGTGAGTCAATAACGATCAGCGCGTATGCACGGCGGGAAGGGGTTAGTGCGCAGTCGTTGTATGCGCTGCGCAGACGGTTAAAGTCCCGGAGCGCATCGCGGTCAGTACAAGGTGATGCACGTCGTGAGCTGTTTACGACATTGACCGTTCGTGATGTGGGGGGCGGCCCCAGTGATGCGCCCTGGGGCGAACGTGAAGACGGTGCACCTGTGTCGAGCGCCGGTAGATTTCCGGCGTTCGGTGAACGGATTGTCGCTTTTGGTGGAACAGGCGTTGACGCTGAACCCGTTTTCGGATCAGACACTCTTTGTGTTTGTGAACCGGCGGCGGGACAGGGTGAAGATTCTGTACTGGGAACGCAATGGGTTCTGCCTTTGGTACAAGCGCCTGGAGGTGGATCGATTTTACTGGTTGAAGCCGGATGAATCGGCGACGGCGGTGGTGAGTTCGCAGGAACTGAATTGGCTACTGGATGGATTTGATATTTGGAGTCGGCCACCGCACCGTGAATTGAGTTGTGCCAGTTGCGGATAGGCAATCCTTTGCGACGCGCTCCACGCTTCAGGCAGTAACGTCCGGACTATTCAGTGCGTCGCCGCGGAACGCACTTGGCGTCTGGCCAGTGCTGGCCTTGAAGGCTCGATTGAAGGGGCCGACAGAGGCGAATCCGCTATCGATGCCGATTGCCAATATGGAGCGGGAACGCAGCGCCTGGTCGCTCAACAGGCGTTTTGCGTGATCAATCCGGTAGCCATTGATGAACCGATTGAAATTCGCTTGTTTAAGGCCCAGTGTGATCGCCCGACTGATTCGGTAATCCGGTGTTCCGAGCAATTCGGCAAGGTCTGCCACTTTCAACTCCGGCTCAAGGTATAACTGCCGGCCACGAACACAGGCTTCAATACGGCGCGCCAGCACGAGGTCGTCCTGGTCCGCTGTCCGTTCCACTTCCACCGAGCTGCCGACAACCTCATCGGCCAGCGGATGTCGTGTGCGAAAGCGCACTGCATGGCCAGTCACCAGCAGCAGGGTGAGCGCACTGATGGCGTCCAACAGCGGCCCGACCTTCGCCAAGGGTGACATCGGGTCCTGGGACGGATTGGTCCACAGCGTAGAAGCCAGCGCACATACGCCATACATCCAAAGAAAATTACGCCGCAACCGCTGCTCTGCCACTGGCAGTTCGTGGTTCGGCTTGCGTACGCCCTCCCAGAACGCCAGCAACATAAATCCCGCGCCCAGCAATTGGGTCCATCCTGAAATGCCGCCAATAGCGAACCGGTAGACGAGATCACCGAGCAGATCGCGTGCGGAGGCCAGCTGCGCGAACTGCCCGAGCGCGATGGGTCCGGACATGGCGGCGACGAACAGGACGTGCCGGGTATGAAACGGCTGTCCACTCCGAAACAGCGCCCGGGACACCAGCCAGAACACATTGCAGGTTGCGCAGGTGCCAATGCCGACAAGGTAACGATAAATCCCTAGAGATTCCGCCGTTGCTGCGCTAGTCAGCACCAGACAAAGCGAACCGCAGAACACCGCCCAAGCCAGATGCAAGCGGGTCTTGTGCGGTGTGACTAGCAGCCAGAGAAGCCAGCTCAAAGCCACAGCGATCGCCGCAAATTGAAACAGGGTTACCAGCGAATCCATGAGTTGCTGCCCGCTCTGCCAGCCACCGAGGGCGGCAATCGTTGCGTCACGGATATGCAGGGTCAACTCCCGGTAGTCAGGTGGCCTGGCCGGTTCGCGTGGATAGAGAGCGCCAGGCAAAAAACACTGGCCGATTTCCGAATCGGCGAGACGCCGGGTGTCGAATCAAGGAAAAACCGCTTGCCTGCCGCCAAACCGGCCTCCACCCAACGGGCCACGGCAGATCCGTTCTCTACCTGCAAGGACATGCCATGACTGCTGCTGTAGGTTCCTGGTCGGCCGCCCGGAGCCCCGACCTTCTTACTGGCGATGGCTGCCTTGAGTGCCACCGCTACGACAGGGTGGCAAACATCCATCCAGCCGTGGACTGCCACCGGCCCCTCAGGCGTGTCATCCAGCAATCCGGTAGCAGGAGCAGGTGCCATGGCGACCCGGACGCCGTCTTGCCGGATGCGCGTTGTGGCAGGTTGATCTCCTCATCCACGGTTGTGTCAGATCGTCTTGCAGGGAATGGCTGCGTGCCGTTCTGGCGCACCGGTCTGATTGCTTCGGGTCAGCGGCATCGGCGAAACATGCAACCAGCTGCACTCGCCAGCTGATCCAGACCTGTGGTGGCCCATCGCTGCCCCAGGGAAGCTGAATTCGCGACGGCTTACTCCCCGCCTCGGAAGCTGCGCACCCGAAGACTGCAACCACCGACCTTGTGCCCGGAGCGGGCCGCTGATGCGTACGTCACCCGGCTCCTGCGTCAGGTGCTGAAGTTCCATGCGCCGACCGCGCAGCATGAAAGTCAAGCCAGGTTTTACCCGTCCCCAGGACTATTCAAGTCAAAAGGAGTATCAGCAATGGACAAGTTAAGAAAAGTCGGCGGCATGGCCGCGATTACAGAAGCGTGCATATATATATTATTATTTACCTACTTTGCTGCGTATCACAATTATCCGGCAGGCGCGGGTGTTGCAGAGAAGCTGTCGTACCTGAAAGACCATAGGCTCGTCATCAGCGTCATGTACCTGATCGGCTATGTTGGTTTCGGCATTGCACTGGCGGTACTTGTTCTGGCAGTTCATGACCAGATCAGGCAAAGAAGTCCCGTGCTCTCCCGCCTTTCTGCAATTTTCGGAATACTCTGGGTTGGTCTTGTCATCGCTGCAGGAATGCTTGCCGATGCGAGCCTGGCAGCAGCGGTAGGTCTGGCCAGTAAGGACTCAGAACGGGCATTTTCCATCTATTCGACCATCAGCGTCGTAGTCGAGGGGATAGGTGGTGGCAATGAGATCGTTGGCGGGCTCTGGGTCTTGCTCGTCAGCATTGCGGCCATTGGCGGTGCGTTTTCAAGGCCATTGAGTTACTTCGGAATACTCGTAGGCGTGGCCGGAGTTGCCACGATCGTTCCGGGCGAGTGGATAAAACAGATCTTTGGCTTGAGCCAGATCCTTTGGTTCGCCTGGCTGGGCGTTTCGCTCTTGAGAAACCGATAGCGGCATATTCGTAGGCGGAGCCGATGCTTCAGCTGATTTCTGCACTCGGCCTCCGCAGGCCGTGCTGAGCCCGTGCGCGACACCGCCCGGTCAGCACGGTGGTGATCAATGTCGGCGTAGGCCGCGACAGCTCGATCGCACGCATCGATATCGTGCGCGGCGGTGGCATACAGTTGCTGGACGATGCCGCGATCCGCATCGCGCGTCTGGCCGGGCCGTATCCGCTACTGCCGAAGACCGCGATAAGCCGGACATCCTCCACGCCATCCGCGCCTTGCGATTCCTGCCCGGCGGCAGGCTGACCGACGAGTAGGGGGCTTTGACCCCGATTGCTTCGGGCCTGGAAGCCATCTCGCGAAAGCGTCGTCACAAGCGTTTCCAGGCAAATCCTTCGCCGCTGCGGTAATACACCGCAACCGCTTTGCCGTAGAACGCATCGGCCGGCACCAGACCGAAGAAGCGGCCGTCGGTGCTGTTGCCGCGATGATCGCCGAGCACCAGCGCCATTCCATCGGGAATTTTCATTGGCGCGATATCGGGACCACCGCCATTGCGCAGATCGAGCGCGGCGATGCGCTCGCCGAAAGCTTCGGCTTCGCCGGGGGGATCGATCCGCAGAGCCCGGCCGTCGATCCATAACCGCCCCTCCATCAGCGCCACGGTCTGTCCGCCGACCGCGACCACGCGCTTGATCAATCGGGTGCCGTCGCTCGGCGAATCGAACACCACCACATCGCCCGGTCGCGGCGCATCGCCATCGCGCCATTCGATCTTGGTAAATGGAATGCGCAGGCCATAGGCGCGCATATCGACGACGACGCGATCACCCGGCATCAAGGTCGGCTGCATCGAACCGCTGGGCACCTGGTAGTGATTTGCCAGGGAGTCGCGCGCGGCCAGCAGCAGCAGGAAGAACGCGAGCGTGGGCAGGTAATCGCGCAAGATGCGCCGGCGGGGCGCGGCGCTGTCGGCAGCGGGCATGCTCATGGCGCATCCGTGGATAGTCGAGGCGGATTGTCGACCACAGGCGCCGCGCTTGAGTTCCCATGACCTTAGGCACGGTGCATGGCTGCTGATTGCGCCGCGCTCGTGATTACCGTCCGAAAATGGACCTTTTTCAATTTTCACAGGTGTCGCCGGAATCCTTAGGCTTGTCGCCTCAAGAAGCGGCTGTGGTTCACCCTGATTTTCTGGCTCGCGCTTGTCACTGGACCAAACCCTGGATGCCCTTGATCACTTGCACTGGCTAGCAGGTCGACCGCTGTGTGTGGTGGCGTATTCAGGTGGCGTCATGCTGGGTGCCGGTCTGGCCTTCAGCAGCTGGCGCCGCGGTCATTTTTTCAGCGATATGTCAATGTGACACAGTTGCCGTTTACTTTGGCGCGGCAAACGCTAAGGTATGGCCTGGGTTCAAGTCACCGCAAGGCGCGGTGCCCGGTCTCTGAGGCGCTCGCATTCCTCGGTTTGGCCGGCGTGCGATAGGTTCGCGCGAAACCTCAGTTTGTTGGAACGCCGCCGGCTCGCTGCCGGCCGGCTGACGGCTTGCCGTCGCCGTGTCACCGCCTGGACTTGCGCGAGGATCAGCATGAACCGCACCCTGAACGTCACCACGCCCCTGGGCCCCGAAGTGCTGCGCTTTGACAGCCTGCAGGGCAAGGAATCGCTGTCGCAGCTGTTCGACTTCCAGCTCACGATGAAAAGTGAGGAGCGCGG
>JAEUPP010000015.1 GCA_016790075.1 Rhodanobacteraceae bacterium
GGATATCTGAAGCGCGCGAGCGAGGATCAAGTGTGGGCGAAGCTTATTCGCTGTGGGCCTGACTCGATAAACCGGCCTCCGTCCCGATGACGGTGGCGGATGAATCGTCGTTGGATAGGGTATTGTGGGTGTCCTTGAGTCATTGAGTCAGTCGTTGGGTAGGGTATTGTGGGTGTCCTTGAGTCACGTTGAGTCACGTCCTTGAGTCACGTGCTTGAGCCAGCCTCTGATCCGAGCCACAACCGGCGCTTGCGCGGCCGCTGCCCACCCGACAGATTGCCCGAAAAGGGCGTTTGAACTTCCTATGCCCTGTTCAACGTGGAAGCATAGTGCGGGTCGCGCTACCCTGATCGATTCCACCTGGCGCTTACCACCACCACTGCTCAAGAACCCAATCCTATGCGAGCACTGCTAAGACCGCGAGGCATCTTCGTAAAGCTGTCTGCGACGGTACCGCTGCTGGCGATACTGGTTCTAATTCCGTTTGTGTTGCTTGAACTCGCTTATGCTCCGGCCCGATTCGAGGCGGAGGCGAAAGAGGTTATGCTGCAATTGCAGCAGCAGTCACAGAATCGCCTAGCGGAACAATTCGATAGCTGCCAGTCGGTCGCTGACCAGCTTTGGCGCGAGCTTCTCCTCACTGCATCTAATCAGGTGACGAATTTTGCCGAAACGATCGAGCTGGCATTGAGCGATCATTCGGTCGTAAGAATCGCCGGTGCTGCAGGGGCTATCTGCCAGAGTGGAACGACAGTGTCGTCAATGCTTGGTGATGGACTTCGCGCTGCAGAAACCGCAGGCAGCCTGCTGTACTCACAGCGCCAGGCAGGTGATCAGATTGTGATCGCGCGTTTGCAATTGACGGATATTCCTCCGCGTTACGCGCTGGCTGGCCTACATTTTTCGCGCAGTTCTCTACTCAAGCCGGCGACATTCTATGAGTACTTGCACACGCTGGTAGTGTTCATCGCGCTAGGCGTCAGTGTCGCAGGTGTTGCTGTATTTGTCGTGATCCGGCGCGTTCGGCGCGCTGCACGCGTGGCCCAGTACTGGGCGGAAGGTGATATGACGGTGCGAATTCGCGATCGGGCCGGCGATGAAATCAGCGATTTGACGGCGCATTTTGATCGAATGGCGATGACGCTGGAGCAAGCCATGCAGGAGAATCGCGAGCTCGCGGTTCGTGTCGAGCGTGATCGTATTGCCCGCGATCTGCATGACTCCGTGAAGCAAAGAACCTTTGTTCTGGGTGTCAAGCTGGCCGAACTCGATATTCGGCTGAAACCAATGCAAGGCGCGCAAGTTCGGCTCTTGCTCAGCGACGCGCGTTCGTTGCTGGACCACGTTCAGGACGACCTTTCCCGCTTGTTGCGGGATGGGCCTGGGACAACCGTTGTCGGTGATTTGCGCGCAAAGATCGAAAACGACCTGGCCGGTCTGCTCGGTGAAGGGGTTAGCACGACTATTGATCTGCCGGAATCAGTCGCGACGAAGATACTGGCCCATCCGCGTATTGCCGAAGAGCTCATGGTAATTACCTTGGAAAGCGCGGCCAATGCGGCACGCCACAGCAACTGTTCGGTGTTCACGCTGCGGGTATCGGAGGACGAAGCGATACATTGGCATATCGAAGACAACGGCAAGGGTTTTGACCCAACTAGACGTTTTCCGGGCATGGGGCTGGGCAACCTGCGCTGGCGCGCCGAGTCGCTTCCGGGCGGCGTGCTGCGTATTCATTCAGATCCAACGGGCACGCGCATCGAAGTCATGTTCACACTGGCAGGGCAGGGAAATGCAGCATGATTCGCATCATCGTAGTGGATGATCATTCGGTGGTAAGGGAAGGGCTTTGCAGCTTGTTGCGCACTGATCCGCGCTTCAACGTAATTGCCGAAGCGGGGGACGGAATGACCGCGGTGGCGCTATGTGATCTGCATCAGCCCGAACTGGTGCTGCTGGATCTGATCATGCAGGGAATGGACGGTGTTGAGGCTACCCGCAGGATTCGCAGTGCGAGTCCGCGCACGCATGTGATGATTCTGACCTCCTCCGAAGATGAAAGTCTGACCATGCAGGCGTTTGAAGCAGGGGCGCAGTCCTTTCTGCGCAAGTCGATTCGTGGCGAATATCTGCTCGATGCAGTGGAACGCGCGGCGAAGGGGGACGCGGTGCTGCATCCGGGCATTGCGCAGCAGATCCTGCGCTACACCAGCAGGCGAACCCAGTCGCCGCCGCGAAACCCGTTTGGCGCTCTGACCGAGCGCGAGTTGGAGGTCCTGCGTTGCCTCGCCGCAGGTGGTAGCAATGCGAAGATTGCTGCCACCTTGGGCATAGCCGAGAAAACCGTTCGCGCGCATCTGAGTCAGGTCATGTCCAAACTGCAGCTAGCCGACCGTACGGAGGCGGTTGCCTATGCCTGGCGCGAGGGCCTGATGCGACCGCAATAATTCATTGCGCCGTCAGCGCCAGTTGTTGCGCACGCAGTATCGCGTTCAGCCGGCCCAGGTCGAAATCGGCGGATTCATAGACCGGAAATTCGACGGCGGGCGGGATGCCACTCACTTCAAACGAGCGACCATGGGGGTCCAGGACAACCTCAGAGGTAATGCCAAGAGCCCAGCCATTGGGTAGTCCTTTGCTGAGCATGGCCGAGAGCGCTCCTTGCGTTGCGGTGCCGACGTGCCGCACGTTGGGAAAGTTCCGCATCGCCAGTACAACAATTTCCGAGGCGCTTACTGTCATGTCGGACGTAAGTAGTACCACGGGTCTGGTGTAGCGGCGCCCGACTGCCGGCCTTATGGTGACTTCTTGAAACATTGTATGATTTTGCGAGTTGGGTTTTTTGTAATATGAAACAATATTGGTGTTTGTGAAGCGCGATGCAATGTCATGTGCGGCCGATTCGTAGCCGCCCAGGCTGTTGGAGAGATCCAGAATGATCGCGCGCGTGTCGGCCAGATCGTCAAGTGCGGTGTCAAGTGCGGATGCGAGCAGTTCCCGCTCCTGAGTCAACGAAGCACCTTCCCCGAAATCGCCGATCTGTTCTACTGCCAGATAGCCGACGTCTCCGGGCAGTCTGCCCCAGACGACGTTGTCACCGAGTAAACGCCTGCGGCTGGTGGTTTCCAACGTGGCGAATACCATTTCTTGTTGTTGGTTGCGCCACGCCTTCGTGTAGGCAAAAAAGTCATCGATCTCGGACTGTTGCGCAAACGCTTCGTGCAGCCGCGCGAAAGTGAATTTCGATCGGCTGCCGATTGTGAAGTAGGTTTCATCGACATTGCCGCTGATCGAGGTGTGCGGGTCGCCGAGGCCGCTCAGCAGCTGTTCCATCACTGCCTTGAGTTCCGCGTCGCTGCGTGCAGCGCGCGCCAGCGGTCGCAGACGCGCAATACGCTCGCTCCAGTTCACTCCGCGAGCGGAAGCAAAGGGCAATGGATAGTAGTCCTTTAGTGTGGCGGCTACCGCTTCGAACGTGAATTGTGGTGACGTGTCAGGCGGCCGTTTGCAGATTGCGGGCGTGAATTGCATCCACCGCGCGGGGTACTGCGTGCCCTCCGGAGTCTCTGCGAAGTTGACGCGCAGAGGGCGGCGCGGAAACGCGTAGTAGCGAGTCAATACTTGCTTGGCCAGATCCCCGGAGAGCAGCGGATCGCGCCAGCACAGATCTCCGGCATAGTTGTATACGGTTGCGGAATCGGCAGTCAGTTTCAACAGCCAGCCGTAGCCAGTGAGGTTCCAGGTACTGCGCAATGCCCGGACGTAGGTGCCGTCCGGCTGGGACAAACGAAAGCGGCTTGGGTCGACCTGCTGCGCTGAGCTAGGCGCTGACAGTGCGCTGGTGCACATCAGGAACAGAATGGAGGCTAGCCATTTCCGGGCGGTGGGCGAGTGGAAAAGCATGGGGTTTCATCGGCATGCCGCCTATTGCGACGGTCACTAAGGTAGATCCCGCCGCATGTCCGCACATGCTGCATTTGCCGGGGTCGGACTAGGTCAAATGTCGTAGTCGTGGCTGTCATTTCAGGTGCACAGGGCATGGCTGCTCGGATCCTTGTGTTGCAGGCCGATCCGTGCCCAGCACGCCTTTTTCAGCAAGAACGTATGCCAATTCGAACTCCTCTTCCGCGCGCGCTCGGCGCTGCGGCTGCAAGCGCTGCCTCGTGACGAGGGGCCGTTGGAAGGTGGCGCCGGCCAGATTGGCAGTTTCTCGCTGCATGCGGGCGTGGCGGCTGAGGCACACGAGAGCCACAAGCTGGAAAAGCTGTGCCGGTACATCGCGCGCCCGGTGATCAGCGAGAAGCGGCTGTCGATCTCACGGCAGGGGCGGGTGCGTTACCAGCTCAAGGCCCCGTGGCTGAATGGCACCACCCATGTCGAATCGGATCCGATGGACTTCATCGCCAAGCTGGCGGCGCTGGTCCCACCCCCGCGCGCGCACCTCACCCGGTTCCACGGTGTATTTGCCCCAAACGCCGCCCTGCGCGCGCAATTGACGCCATCGGGACGCGGCAAGCGGCCTGCGACCGAAGCCACACCGGTTGACGTCACGGCCAACGACGAGCCGCGCAGCCCCGAGCAGAAGCGCCGCGCGATGAGCTGGGCGCAACGGCTCAAGCGGGTCTTCTCCATCGACGTGACTTCCTGCCAGCCACGCGGCAGATGGCGCAACCAGAGCCCGATACGATCCGATGCAGCCGCGACCCCGCAGGACTGCGCTCGGGCGGCTGACAGGAAGCGGTGAGAAATGGCAGGGTGAGAAATGGCCGCGCACCGTGCCGCTGCGCGGCCCCGCGAAGGCGAAACCCCACCCGCGCACCTCCGATCCGAGCCACAAGCGGCGCTTGTGCGGCCGTTGTCCACCCGACAGATTGCCCGAAAAGGGCGTTTGAACTTCCTATCCCCTGCAGGCGAACTGTCCGCCCTGCTCGGCTACTGCGGCGGCAACAACTCTACCGGTATCGGATGTTGAGGATTCTCCGTCATCCACATGACGCTTGTGATCCACCAACGCCGACCGTCGAAGAACATCTGAATGCTGTTGACGCCGCGCGAGTGTCTCGGCCCGGCGGGACTGGCGTATTCCGTCTCGTAGGTGGAGTCGACATGGGCGATATGGCCATAGACACGGGTGTTGCGATGAATCTCCCGTTCACTGAAGCCCCGCCTCACCAACGGTTCGGTCTCATTGACGAATTGCTGGTGATCCCAGATCTCGATCTCGGCCTCGCCCTTCGCATTACTGGCACTCGCCACGAAGCGAATCCAAGGGCTGTACAGGGTGCGGTCACGACCCCATTGCCGCGGGGCATCCGGTCGGACATTCACCACCTCGTAGAAAGCGCGTATCAGGCCGTCGATGCTGGACACATCCTCGGCTCGTGCCGCCACTTCTGGCACTTCGACGCTGGACGCTGTTGGCGCGGCACGGCTAGCCTGGGGCAGCAGTGCTGAAACCCAGAGCGCGGAACAGAGCGCGGACAGGCACAAGGCCGCCCATCGCCACGGCCGGCGACAAGCACCGGGACTCGACAGAATTGAAGTATGTATGCTCATTTGGCGGATGGTGAGCATTCGCACGGATCGCCGCTATCAAAAAACTGCTCGGCCCGCCCAACGACCCCAAGGCTGTTCATCCATGACCCTTCCCTCCGCCACTAACAAGACCCAGTCATGCGCCCTAGTCAGCGAATGGCACTGCAGTGGTCGTGCGACTGCCTGGCAGGAGGAACATGAGCGGCAGGCCCTGATCGAATTGCCGCTGACAGGCATGGACCTGCGCCGCATCCGGGGCAGAGAAGCGGTGGTCGATGTCGGCACGGCAGTGCTGCATGGCGCGGACGAGTCGTTTGCCCTGGCCTCACCCACCGCGCAGCCACGACGCACCACCAGCATCGCGCTGCACGAGGAGTTGCTGAGCGAGGTGGCGCCTGACTTCGTATCCGGTACCGTGCGCACATCGGCACGCACCGCTCTGCTGCAGCAGCGCTTGCGCCACCAAGCGACCAACTCCCTGGCTCGCGACGAACTGGGACTCATGCTGGTGGAAAGCGTGATGTCCGATGCGCGGGCACAGTCTGGCGCGCTTGCATCCGCGCCCGCTCACAGCCCGGCCTGGCGACGCCTGGCTGATGATCTGAGCCAATGCATGGCTGCAGAGTTCAAACATGCGCTAGACCTGGAATCGCTGGCCCGGCGCTGCGGTGCTTCGCCTTTTCATGCCAGTCGCGTGTACCGGCGTGTCACTGGGGCGAGCATCCACCAACAGCTGAACCGACTACGGCTGCGCGAAGCCTTGTTCCGCATTCCCGACATGCGGGGTCGGCTGACCGAGCTGGCGCTTGAACTGGGATTTTCCTCGCACAGTCACTTCAGCAGCGCCTTCAAATCAGAGTTCGGGCGCGTACCCTCGATCCCCGCCGAATAACTTGAAGAAATCGAGGCGGTCGTCGGCATCGTAGCGCAGGCCGCAGAGCATGGAGCCCAAGTTGTGCAGGGTGGCTTGCGGGCTGGCGCCGCTGGCTTCGAGCGGAACAGCAGCCGAGCCGGAACAGCAGTGCGGAACAGCCGGAACAGCAGCAGCCGGAACAGCAGCCACCCAAAAATCAGATTTGTCCTACGCGCGTCCGAGCGGAACAGCAGCCACCCAAAAATCAGATTTGTCCTACGCGCGACCGAGAGTTTTTCGCAGGCACCAGCAGTAGCGGACGCGGAAAATGCAGCCATGGCCCAGCCCCGCTCCCAACTGGTCTCTTCGGACGTACGCGGCACATTCCACTGTGTGCAACGCTGCGTACGCCGCGCATGGCTGTGTGGCGTGGACGAATACACCGGTGTTTCCTTCGAGCACCGCAAGCGTTGGGTCGAGGAGCGGATTGCTCTCGTTGGCGAGTGCTTCGCGGTAGCGATTCACGCCTATGCGGTAATGAGCAATCACCTGCACCTGGTGCTGGAAGTTGACCCGC
>JAEUPP010000025.1 GCA_016790075.1 Rhodanobacteraceae bacterium
CAGACGCTTCTTGGATGTTCTGGATCGCATCGCTGGATGATCGCAAACTCCGACCGACATCGACTACGTGAAGTGCCCTGAAAACAGGCCTCCGGTGATCATTACGGCCGTATATTCACCCACACGACTTCCCGAAGAGCCGATTTTTTGTGTAGCGGGGGAAGTCTCCCCCGCACCCCCTCGGGAGTTCAGAGCCGCAGATTTCCAGAGATCAGAGGCTTCAGAGGTCAGAGGGTTGAACAGGGGAAGGACGCAACACCACACGGAAACCCACATTGAGGTTGCGAATGAGCGGGCGAAGCCCGTAGCGAAACGCACAGCGCGCGAGGGGTCGAAGAACGAACCACGAGCCGCCGCGCAGAACCCTGTACACATCGTCGCCCGCCTCAGGATTTTCGCGACGGGCATCGTTGACATCGTAGGGGTAGTGGAAGTCCGGGCGTTCCCAGTCCTGTCCCCACAGGCTGCGCGTCCACTCCCAGACATTGCCGATCATGTCAGATAGCCCATAACCATTGGGCGGGTAACACCCCACCGTCGACGTATCGCCGACAGTCCCTTCATAGTTCGCCTGGTCCTCGTCGGGATCGTCGCCCCAGGAAAACACCGCATCAGGCCGGCTAGCACGCGCCGCCTTCTCCCATTCGAGTTCGCTGGGTAGCGAAACACGCCATCCGCCGGAGCGGACACGATCAGCCAGTCCAGTGCCGTCAAACACTTTTGCGGTCTTCAGCTGTTCGCCTAGCCATTCGCAGTACGCAATCGCCTCATGCCAGCTGACCCAGCGCACCGGGCGATTGTCCGGGTCGGCCAGCGCGTCGTTGTCCCCCAGCTTGAACTGCGTGGCCTGCACAAATGCGCGGAACTGCGCGACTGTCACTGGATAGCGCGCGATGTGGAACTCAGGCGTCGGCGTTACATCATCGTTCAACTCGTCCTGTGGAACCTCGGACCCAATGGCCTTCGCCACGTGCGGCGCATCGCTGCGTCGTGTGCCAATCCTGAACTGCGCGTCGGCCGGGATAGGCACGAAGCCCAAGGTGTTATCGGCCGGCAGGTGAAAACGCTGTGGATCGAAGCGTGGATCGCCGAGTTGGGCCAGCACATCGCCCGCCAATGCGCGCTCGCGCGCCGGTAGTGCGCGGCTGGCGAGCAATCGACACTGCCAGTTGCGCACGCGTTGGCGCTTGTTCTCATGGCGCTGCTGCAACTCGGGATTGGGTGGGGACAATCCGGCCTCTCTGAGCGCATCACCCGCCAGCAGAGCTCCCCATTGCGCTGCGTGGTCCGGCTCGGGAGGTGGATCGTCGGGACATAAGGCGTCGACCAGTTCCCATATCGAACTGGGCGTTGGTTTCGATCTGGCGGCGGTCAGCAGCAAGACTTCGCGCCAGCGATTCGGATCGGCTTTGACGTGCTCACTGAGCGCGTCCGGGAACTGGTGGCGCGCCAGATGGCATGCCGCCAGGTACTCCTGAAACGAGCGATGTGGAAATTGATATAAGCCCTCGCCATGCGACGTCAGCAGGCCGGCGCGATCACGCAGATACTCCTCCAGACGCATGATCTTGGCGTCCGGCAAATCCTTTGATGCCGCCAGGAGTGCACTGATGACATCGCTCTGGCGAATGTCCGCCGTTCCCACCAGGACCGGTTGATTCAAGTGCGCCTGGTAGGCCAGTTTCTCGAGTTCGACGCGAATCCTCTCGCGACTGGAGTTCAGCCATTCACTGACGCTAGGCTGCAGCTGGACTTGCTGCCCCTTCACATGAGGTTTCTTGTTGCTCTCCCATTCCTCGAGCAACATGTCCACTGACTGGGCGTAAATCTCGTGCCGGTTTTCCGGCAACAATCCACCGCCCCGAATCATCTGGATGCGTGCCATCAGTGTAAGGAGCAAGGGGCGTTGCGCCAACTCACGCAGTTGTTCGCGTCGCGTCGCGCGTTTGAGAGCGTCGGTACGCGCCTGGGCTTCGGCTTCTGTCAGGCGCATCAGATAGTGACAGAGGTGGGCGTACCAGGTATCGATGAAGCGCTCGATTTGGCCGGGCGTAAACGGCATCAGCTCACGCTCGGCGAAGCCAGCCAGCTTCCAGTCCTGACGCTGATAGGCGTAGGTTCGGCTGGTCACGAGAAAGCGGCAATTCCGATACACCCCGGCGAATTCCTGCACCGCCTGCTTGATCTGTTCGCGTCTCTGGAGGGCTTCGGGAACTTCATCCAGGCCGTCGAGCAATACGAGGCCACCTTTCTTGCTGAGTAGTTCGGGTTGCAGATCGTCGTTCACGTACTTCTGCAGACGCTCTGGCAATTGTTTAACGATGAAATGCCACAGGGTGTCCGCAGAAATTGGCGTTCCGGGCTCCGGAAGATCGGCGGCGAAATCGCGCAAGACCACGCGTACGGGGAGCAAAGCACGGTGACGCCAGCGTTGGGCCTTTGGCTTGATGTCTGGTCTATCGCCGGGTTCCCGCGGCAACGGCGTTTGCAGCAATGCCAGGTTGGCCGTTTCTGAACCCAGCGCCTGGCCTGCCATGCACAAGGCGACGAAGTTCAGGAAGGTAGTCTTTCCGCTGCCCGGCCCACCCATGAGCACAAGGCACCGTTCTTGATTGAGGGCTTCCAGGGCGGACTGGCGCATCACAGGGCCGGTGAACTTGCGCCCGAGATCACGTGCCTGATGGACTTCCTCCCGTTCGTTGTGCCGAGTCAACAATGCGGTGTAGAGCAAGGCCAGCTCCGCCGGCTTTCCGCCGTCCTCTGGCAGCAGGGGCACTTCGTTTGCCCGCAGGCTGATCCATGCAAGGTAGGCATTGCGCAGTGTCGTTTTGTCCGCACCGGGGCGTTCCGCGCGCTGAAAAATTACCTGGTAGGTGTCGCCCGTCGATACATTGCCGTTGACGGTATCAGCCACCACGCCACGTTTCCCCGCCGCCTTCGCGCGAGTGCCCTGCGCAGCTGCACCGCTGCCTTTGATGACCGCCCTTGAGTCGATGCCGGTTTTTTTCGCCGTTGGTGGCTTGCGTTTCATTTTCGCGGTCCGCGCCTGGCCGGTTTTGACCCCGTTCCGATATTGATGCTGCCGGTGTTGTTGCCGATGACTATCCCTTTGGCTCCTGCGGCCTTGGCGCCGCGCCCTTGCGCGACGGCACCGCTGCCGATCACTGTTGCCTGATAGCTGTCTCCCTTTGCCGGCGCAGCATCAGCCTGATCAGGCTCGAACTCGACAAAACCGTTGTCCACCAGCTTGTCGAGCTGGCCACAGAAATGCTGCGACAAACCCTTGGTGTCCGGATATTCGGTCTGAAAGTGCCCCAGCGCCTTGAGCTTCTCCTGGAATGCTCTCAGGCTCTCCTGATCGGCAGCACTGGGGCTGCTGGTGGGTGCCGCAGTCTTGAAATAGGTGAACACGAACGGCCTGGTCGTGGCCTGAAATTGCCTGAACGCGGTTTCGAATTCTTCGGCGCTGTACTTGCCCACCTTGGTCCAGAACAGCATCACGAACACATCACACTCGCGAACGGCGCGGTTGTACTTGTCCTGCAGGCGTGTCTCCGCCATCGCGTCAAGAAAATCTTCCCATCTCACCAGCTCAAGGAACACGCCGCGCTTGATCCACTCCTTGTTCTTGCGATTGATGGCAATTTCAAAGGCATCGCGGTCTGCTCTGAGTTCGTCAGAAGACGCGAGGAAGATCTTTCTGATGTCCGTCATGGGATGCCCGAGGCAAGGAGTAATTGGAATTATTGCATTTATCCCGGCAGCGAAGGCCAGCCGGTGGCGACCGGTCGATAACTACAGGAAGAACAAGCGCCGGGCGCCGGATGACAGGCAGGTAATAGCTCCGGACCGTGTGTGGCCGGTCGGGCAGTTGGGTGCCGTATTCGAGATGGTCTACATGGAAGCGCGAAAAATGGACGGCTGGAACTGGCCTGGTGTCACGATGGCATCGATCCTCTCACCGGGTGCGCCTGGCGCCTGGCCAGGAGGGTGTTTACCAATGCCCGCGAATGTAGGGTGGGCTTCAGCCCGCCATCCCTGACGGTTGCCCGACTGCGGCGGTAATCAGCGCCGCACGGCCATGCGGTGCTTTAATTGGAAGGTGACTCGGTCTGTGGACAGGCGGGCTTGGCGGGATAGGAAAACCCGCAAGCTTTCACGAAGAACCAGAAGAAATATCGCGATGTGTGCAGGTTTCCGTTGTGAGGTTGCCGTAGGGGTTTGGTGGCGGATCTGGTTGCAAGCGGCTTTTTCTCGCCGTTTCCACACTTTCGCATCATCTTATTTGTAATATTTTTCTGACCCCGTCGCGATGTCCTGAGATTGCGTGCCAGCGCAATGGAATGCCTCAGTCGGCCGCATTGCAACGAGTGATTGTTGACCGGCTGCCAGGCGCGGCGCCGTCAGCGGGCACGGATTCTGGCTACGCGCTCAGGCGCCAGGCGGCCGGGGACGGAACCGGTAGTGCGCTACCATCCATTCGCTGCCGCCGGCATAGCCGAACAGCTCGGCGCAGGCCATCCAGAACAGGCGCCAGCGCTGTAACCACAGTGCTGCGGCGGGGCCGTAGGCTTCGCGCAGTATCGGCAGCAGTGCGTCGCGGTGCGCGTCCTGTGCGGCCAGCCAGCATTCGGCCGTGCGTGCGTAGTGGCGGCCGTCGATCAGCCAGCGCTGTTCCAGCGCGAGATCGTCCTGGAACCAGGCCAGGGTCTCGGCCGATGGCATCAGTCCGCCAGTGAAGAAGTGGCGGCCCATCCAGTTGTCCTCGCCCTCGGTCTCGAACGGATAGGCAAGGGTGCGGTGACAGAAAATGTGGACAAAGAGCAGCCCGTCGCCACGCAGCCACTGTGCAATGCGGGCAAGCAGGCTGCGGTAGTTGCGAACGTGCTCGAACATTTCTATCGATACGCAGCGATCGAAGCTGGCGGTGGGCAGTTCGAGACGGTTCACGTCCTCGGTCAGTACGCGCACCTGGGCATAGCCGCGTTCCGCACAACGCGCCAGGATGAACTCGCGCTGTGGCCGCGAATTCGATACCGCGGTGATGCGTGCGTTCGGATAGCGCTCGGCCAGCCACAGGGTCAGTGAACCCCAGCCGCAGCCGAGTTCGAGTATGTCCTGGCCGTCGGCGAGCTGCGCGCGTTCGGCGTATAGCGCGAGCATGGCCTCTTCGGCTGCCGCAAGCGTTTCGTCGCCGCGCGGAAAATAGCAGGCTGAATACTTGAGCCTCGGTCCCAGGCAACGGGTAAAGAATGCCGGTGGCAGCTCATAGTGCTGCCGGTTTGCCGCATCGGTATGTATCGCGATCGGACTGTCACGCAACTGCTGCAGCAATTGCGCGAAGCGCTGCTGCTGCGTTTGGACCCCACCTTGCGTGGCGTCGCGCAGACGCTGCATGCAGAGCCGGCGGATGCCGAGCCGCACCAGTGCATCCGGCAGCAGACCGCGCTCGGCCAGGCCCAGCAGTCCGCGCGCCGGGCGTCCGGTTTCGAGTTCGACTACTGCTGCGTCACTCATGCTCAGGACCTCCGCGGAAACCAGGGAAACAACATCGATGTGCGGCGCTGGTAGTCGCGATAGTCATCGCCGCGGGTGCGCAAGGCCTGTGCTTCGGTGAAAGGAATGCCGCTGAGCCAGCGCAGGAATGCATACATCACCAGCGGTCCTGACCAGGCCAGCCAGGCCAGTGGCGAGCCCAGTGCGAGCAGCACGTAGGCGAACCAGTGCAGCCATTCAAAGAAATAGTTCGGATGGCGCGAGTAGCGCCAGAGTCCGGCGCGGCAGGTGCGGCCGCGGTTGGCCGGGTCGGTGCGGAAGCGGCGCAACTGTGCGTCGGCGATGGCTTCGCCGCTGATCGCGATCAGCCAGACAGCGATGGCGAGAATCCAGCCGGCGCGGGGACCGTCGAGCGGATTGCGCGCGACAGCCGCGAACGGCAACGCGAACAGCACGATCAGCAACGCCTGGAACTGGAAAAAGGCGAACCAGCGCAGCGCGCCATCGCCCCAGATCGTGCGCAGATAGGCATAGCGGCCGTCTTCGGATTCGCTGCGCACGCGGCGCCAGAGATACAGCGCAAGGCGCAGTCCCCAGAAGCTGCCGAGCACGGCCAGTGTTGCGCGCGGCCACAGCGCGCCGTCGCCGAGCAGGGCCAGCACGATAGCCGTGGCGCCGACACCGGCGGCCCAGATCACGTCGACGATGCCGGCGTTGCGCCGCTGTTGCTGCCAGTACCAGCCCGCCGTCTGGGCCAGAGCCGCCAGCAG
Organism: Rhodanobacteraceae bacterium; assembly: GCA_016790075.1. Classification (GTDB taxonomy): domain Bacteria; phylum Pseudomonadota; class Gammaproteobacteria; order Xanthomonadales; family Rhodanobacteraceae; genus Tahibacter. Next base: position 6,267 of record JAEUPP010000025.1, read on the forward strand.
CCAGATCAGCACCAGGTCTGCGAGCAGGTTCATGGTGCGGACGGCTGTGCTGTGCCGACGATGAACTCGGCCTGGCGGCAACCGGGCTTGGCGAGCAGCAGCTGGGCCACGCCGATGGAGCGTTCGCGGAAACCGCCTTCGCAGTAGGCGAGGTAGTAGGTCCAGAGCCGGACAAAATCCTCGTCGAACCCTTGTGCGAGTACTGCGTCGCGCTTGGCCAGGAAGCGTTCGCGCCAGCACTGCAGGGTGCGTGCATAGGAGCTGCCGAAGTCCTCCAGGTGCACGAGTCCAAGATCGCTGGCACGCGTCTTGGCATCGATCAGTGCAGCGACCGAGGGAATGAATGAGCCGGGAAACACGTAGCGCTTGATGAAATCGACGGCGCGCAGCGCTTGGGCATAGCGATGGTCTTCGATCGTGATGGCCTGTACCAGCGCGAGTCCATCAGCGGCGAGCAGGCGCGAGATCGTTGCGAAATAGCTGCGCAGATTGTCGGCGCCTATGGCCTCGACCATCTCGATGGAGACGAGCTTGTCATAACGGCCGTCCAGATCGCGGAAGTCCTGCTGCAGTACGGTCACACGCTCCTGCAGACCAGCGGCAGCGACGCGGGCGACGGTGGCCGCGTACTGTTCACGCGAGATAGTTGTCGTTGTCACGTGACAACCATGGCGGCCGGCCGCATGCAGCGCGAAACCACCCCAGCCACTGCCGATCTCCAGCACACGGTCGCCCGGCTGCAGTTGCAGTTTCGCGGCGATGCGCTCGAGCTTGCGCTGCGAGGCGACTTCGAGCGTGTCCTGGGCATCGGTGAACAGCGCCGAGGAATACATGAGGTCGGAGGACAGGAACAGTGCGAAGAAATCGTTGCCAAGGTCGTAGTGCGCCGCGATGTTGCGCCGCGCGCCCGCGCGCGTATTGCGGCGCAGCCCATGCCAGCAGCGCAGCAGCCAGCCGCCTAACCGCGCCAGCCCCGTTTCCATGCCGTCGAGCAGGTCGCGATTGCGTACCAGCAGCTGGACCAGGCCGACGAGGTTGTCACAGCTCCAGTCGCCCTGGATGTACGACTCCCCGGCGCCCACACTGCCGTTGATCGCCGCGGCACGATAGAAACGCGGCGAATGCACCTGCAGCGTGATGGTCTCGCCCGGTTCTCCCTGGCCACAGCAGCAACTGCCTAGGTCGTCGAACACGACCAGCCTGCCGCCGGTCAGTGTGGCCATCTGGGCGAGCAGGCGCCCGCGCAGCCAGCGATCCATTGCAGTCCAGGTGTTGGGGCCGTTCGCGGCGAGTGCGGCTTCGCCCGGTCGGGTCATGGTGGAGTTCCTTGCGGATGGGAATGGACTGGGGTGCGCTTGAGCCACAGGCGCAGTGCCTGCCAATGAATGGCTGCCATGACTTGCCAGGTCATCAGCGGATAGCGCAGCAGTACGCGGGCCAGGGCAGCCCCGGTCAGCGGCCGCCGGCTGAGATTCAAGGTCGCGTCGAAGCTGCGTCGGCCGTCGCGCTGCAGGTTCATGTGCACGCGCAGGTCGTCGCCGGGTGGTGTGAAACGCCAATCGTAGGCGCAGTCCATGGGCTGGAATGGCGAGACGTGGAAGGCTTTGGCAAACGACCAGTGCAGGGCGCGGCCGTGTGGTGTGGCGGAGTCCGCGCGAAGCAGATAGGCGTGACGCTCGGACCAGGGGGTGTTGGTGATCTCGGCCAGTACGTAGTCGAGCTCGTCGCCATCGGTGCTGAAGCCGTAGTAGAAGCTCACCGGGTTGAATACATAGCCGGCGTAGCGCAGGTGGGTGAGCAGGCGCACCGGACCGCGTGGGCGCTGGCCAGTGGCTGCGGCGACACGATCCCGCACGGCTTCGGCCAGGGGCAGGTCATGGGGTGCCAGATAGTCACTGCGACGGAACTCGGCGAGGTTGCGCCGGCCTGCTGACCAGAACCAGCGCCCGGAGAACACCTGATCGAGTTCGTCCAGGTCGAGATAGAGCTGGGCGATGCGGTAGCGGAATGCGTATGGATGTGCGCCGTGCCGGCGATGCCGCACGGTGCCCTCGTAGACGGCGCTGTGCAGTTTCGCGGCAGGCGGGATGGGGCTCATGCGGCCGGCCTCAACAGGTCCGGATCGGTGGTGCTGGCCGCGCCGGGCCATTCCACGCCCAGCGCGCGCGCGACCGCGACGGCGCTGCGCAGTCCGTCCTCGTGAAAACCCCAGCCCCAGTACGCGCCTGCAAACCAGGTGCGGCGCTTGCCCTGGATTTCCCCCTGGCGCGTCTGCGCGGCAACTGCGGCCTCGGTGTATACGGGATGGCGGTAATGCAGGCGGCGCAATACCTTGGCGGGATCTATGGCTGCACTGCGATTCAGTGTGACGATCAGCGGCGTTGTCGTTGTCAGGTTCTGCAGCCGGTTCATCCAGTAGCTGACTGTGCAGACAGCATCCGCTTGCGCGGGCACGTAAGCGTTCCACGCGGCCCAGGCCTTGCGCTGACGCGGCAGCAGGCGAGTGTCGGTGTGCAATATGGTGTCGTTGGACTGATAGGGGATCGCGCCGAGGATTTCGTGTTCGCGCGTGTCCGCATCGGCGAGCAGGGCCAGTGCCTCGTCGCTGTGACAGGCGACAACGGCGTGATCAAAGCGTTCGCGCCGGCCGCCGGCCTCGACCTCGACACCGTCGGCATCGCGGCGCAGCGCCTGCACAGGTGTTGCGCTACGGACCTCCAGGCGCCAGCGCGACGCAAGGGCCGCGACATAACAGTGCGAACCGCCACGGACCACGCGCCATTCGGGACGTCCCGTGATCTGCAGCATGCGGTGCTGGGCCATGAAACGCACCAGGTAGCGTGCCGGGAACTGCAATATGCCCGCGGCTGGACTTGACCACAGCGCACTGGCCATGGGTATGAGGTGATCGTCGCGGAATGCCTGGCCAAAGCCCTGGGCAGCGAGATATTCCGCCAGGGTTGGGCCGGGTGCGGGACTGTCCAGCAGTGCCGGCGCCAGGCGGTAGAAACGGCGCAGATCGCGCAACATGCCCCAGAAGCGCGGGGAAAACAGGTTGCGCCGCTGGCAGAACAGGGTATCCAGCGTCGCCGCATTGTATTCGAGACCGCTCGCTTCGTTCTGTACCGAGAAACTCATTGAGGTCGGCTGCGTGGCTACGCCGAGTTCGGCGAACAGTGCGGCAAGCAATGGGTAATTGTGGTTGTTGTACACAATGAAACCGCTGTCGACATGGCAGCGTTCGCCATCGATGTCCAGCGTATGGGTGTGGGTATGTCCGCCCAGGCGTGCCTGCGCCTCGAACAACACCACTTCGTGACGGCGCGCCAGCAGCCAGGCGCTGGCCAGACCTGCGATGCCGGAGCCCACGACGGCGATGCGCATGTCAGTGCTTCGCCCGCGCCAGCACCCAGGCCGGTACTGGCTTGAGGTCGTGTACCAGGCCGAGTGCGGCCAGCAGACGCAGGCCGTACCAGCTCAGGTCTATTTCCCACCAGCGGAATCCCTGGCGTGCCGCACCGGGGAAAAAATGGTGGTTGTTGTGCCAACCCTCGCCGAAGGTGAGAAGGGCGAGCCAGGCGTTGTTGCGGCTTTCGTCCCGGGTGTCGTAGCGGCGCGTGCCGAAGCGATGGGCGAGGGAATTGATCGTGACGGTGGCGTGGAACAGCACGATGGTCGAAATGGCGAATCCCCAGATTACGAGCTGGGCGCCGCTGGTGCCGAGCTGCGGCGCATGGCGTTGCAGCAGCTCGCCGCCGAGGTAAAGCACGGCAGCGAGCAGTGCCGGCACCGCCGTATCAAAGCGGTCCAGCCAGCGCAGCTCGGGAAATTGGGCGAAGTCGCGCACGCGGGCAATATCGGTAGGCAACGCGCGTGGTGTCAGGAACCAGCCCACGTGGCTCCAGAGAAAGCCGCGCAGTCCCGGCGAATGCGGATCCAGTGCCGTATCCGCGTGCTGATGATGGCGGCGGTGGTGAGCCGCCCACCAGAGCGGGCCGCGTTGCGCACAGGCCGCGCCGATCAGTGCGAAAAGAAATTGCACGGAGCGCGAAGTGCGAAAAGTACGGTGCGAAAAATAGCGGTGATAGAACGCCGTCAGCGCGAACATGCGCACGACATAAAGCAGTATCGCCACAGCGACCGCGGTGGTTGAGATACCTACCCACAAGACACCGGCACAGGCGAGGTGCAGGCCAAGGAAGGGCAGAGCGCGTATCCAGTCAATACGCTCGTCCGTGCTGGCGGTCTCATCGGTCCAGGCGTCCACCCAGGCGCGCAGGGCGGCCCGGATGTTGCCCCTGGATTTGACCGGCTCCGACTCATCTGCATGCTCGTCCATCGCAACCCTCGGCTTCGACAGCTAAGTGCCATACGGCGGTGGGCGCCGCGCGGATGCAGTGCCCACTCAGATCGTGCGGATATTGCCTATCGCAACCGGTTCGCTGCTGGGCGCGGCGTGAGGAATGCCGGCCCGGTCCTCCAGGGTGACCGCAAGGGTTGCGCCGGCGACCAGGCTTGCGCGCAGTTCGGATGGCACGGTTATGGTGTGGGCCAGCTCGTGCGACAACAAACCCAGGGAATGCGGCTTGCCGCCGGCCGGGATGATCCAGAGCTCGTTGACCCGCCCCGCGGCATCGACCGTGCCGGGGACTGGCATCAGCAGCACTTCACCGCGGCTGGGGTTGATGCGAGCGATCCACCCCGTCGTGCCGTCGCCGCGGGCGAGCACGGTGACCGGACCTGCAGCGAATTCTTCCGGGGGCGCCGTCGGTGGTGTACGAGAGATGCTGAACACGGTGGCTACGATGCCGGCGACCAGCGCAATGCCGGCGGCACGGCGCCAGAACGGTGCATTGTCCCAAAGTCTGGGCGCGGGCCTGGGTTCCTCGCGCCAGCCCAGGCGCTCGCAGATCTGCTCCCAGACATGCGCTGAGGGTTCCGTTGCGGGCGCGCGCAGCAGCCAGGGTGAGAAGTGCCGTTCCCAGCCCTCGACCAGGCGCGCGAAGCCCGCATCGCTGGCCAGCCGCAGCGATACTCGGCGGCGTGATACTTCGTCCAGAACGCCGAGCACATATTCGGCGGCTTGCACCTCGTCGCCAGGCGGTGGAGCGGCGCTGTCGTTGTTGTTGGCGTGAGTCGACATCGTCAGGCCTCCAGGCAAGCACGCAATTGCAGCAGGCCGCGGCGTATCCAGCTCTTGACCGAGCCCAGCGGCGAGCCGGAACGCGCTGCGAGTTCCTCGTAGGTCGCGCCGTCAAAGAACGCGGTGCGGATCAGGCTGCGCCGCTTGGGTTCGAGCTGCCCTACGCAATCGTCGAGGCGAGCGCGTTCGCTGTCGGCCTCGGCCTGGTGCGCCGGCGCCGGGGCGGGGTCGGGTTGGGCCTCGGCGAGCTCGATCGGTGCCAGCTCACGCTGGCCTGCGTCAGCGCGCAGGCGGTCTATCGCCCGGTGCCGCGCGATCGCCGCCAGCCAGACTGCGGCCGAGGCGCGCACGGGGTCAAATTGCGGCGCCTTGCGCCAGGCTGCGACATAGACATCCTGCAGTACATCCTCCGCCGTGCCGCGATCGGGCACCAGCCGCAGGCAGACGCCCAGCAGCCGTGCCGAGGTGGCGCGGTAGAGCTGTTCGAAGGCCTCGCGATCGCCCCGGGCAACGCGTGCCAGCAGTGCGTTCTCGGGCTCGCTGACATCCTGCTGTCGAAGTTCCATCGTTCCGTTTCCAATAGCTGCATCGTCGGAATGACGAAGCACGCAAGCCCGAGACGCGGTGGCCGCGATCGTAGCGCGTGTGCTTGCCGTTTGCCTCTCCGCCACCGGGTCCGGGTGTCGCCGTGGACTTGCCCCCACCGGCCATCCGCGGAGCGGCAACACAACCGGCGTGGACATGAGGTTGAACTCCTGCGGTGGACATAGCTGCATTACGCAGCTCAGTGCGCGGCGGATGCAGTAGGTGCATAACGGCAGGGCGGTTATCCGCGGCGCTTGGCGCGGGCCTGCAATTGGGCTAGAAGGGCTGCCTGAAATGGCGCAGTCATTGCGCGGCGGCCCCTTATGCAGGAATGCTCATGTCCGAAACCGAGGTACCCGATGATGCCGAGCTGCTAAGGCTGGGCCGCATCGTCGCCGATACCCTGCAGCAGCGTGGCCAGATGCTGGTTACGGCCGAGTCCTGCACCGGCGGCTGGATCGCCAAGACCCTGACCGATATCGCGGGCAGCTCGGGCTGGTTCGAGGCGGGTCTGGTGGCCTATAGCTATGAAGCCAAGCAGGCATTGCTCGGTGTGCGGCCGGAAACGCTGGCCCTGCATGGCGCGGTCAGCCAGGAAACTGTTGTCGAAATGGTCTCCGGCGCGCTGGCGCGCTACGGCGCTTCGGTCGCGGTTGCGGTAACGGGTATCGCCGGACCGGGTGGTGCGACACCGGGCAAGCCGGTAGGCACGGTCTGGCTAGGGTGGAAGCGCCGCGGCGGTTATGCCCAGGCGCAGATCTTCCATTTCGATGGCGATCGCGAGGCGGTGCGACGCCACACCGTCGCAGCGGCTCTGGCCGGAGTTCAGAAAATTCTGACCTCCTGATGCGGTCTTCACCTGATGCGGTCTGGCGCGGGTCCGGTATGAAATAATCGCTGTTCGCCACCGCCACCGCCACCGCCGTGTCGCGTCCCGTGAGAATGCCGGGTCGCACACTGCGCCGCGCCAATCAATCTGACGAGGATGCTGCAATGGATGACAACAAGCGCAAGGCGCTGGCTTCGGCCTTGAGCCAGATCGAGAAACAGTTCGGCAAGGGCACGGTCATGCGTATGGGCGACAAGGTTGCCGAACCCATTGATGCCGTGTCGACCGGCTCGTTTGCCCTGGATATGGCACTGGGTATCGGTGGCTTGCCGCGTGGCCGTGTGGTGGAAATTTACGGGCCGGAATCATCTGGCAAGACCACGCTGACCCTGCAGGCCATAGCGAGCTGCCAGCGCGCCGGCGGCACAGCCGCCTTCGTCGACGCCGAGCACGCACTCGATCCGACCTATGCGGAGAAGCTGGGCGTCAACGTCGACGATCTGCTCGTGTCGCAGCCGGATACGGGCGAGCAGGCGCTGGAAATCACCGACATGCTGGTGCGCTCCGGCGCCGTCGACATGGTAGTCATCGACTCGGTCGCGGCCTTGACACCGAAGGCTGAAATCGAGGGCGAAATGGGCGAGATGCAGGTCGGCCTGCAGGCCCGCCTGATGAGCCAGGCGCTGCGCAAGCTGACCGGTACGATCAAGAAGTCCGGCTGCCTCGTGATCTTCATCAACCAGTTGCGCATGAAGATCGGCATGATGATGCCGGGCCAGAACCCGGAGACGACGACGGGCGGCAATGCACTGAAGTTCTACGCCTCGGTGCGCCTGGATATCCGGCGCATTGGTTCGGTCAAGAAGGGTGAGGAAATCATCGGCAACGAGACCAAGATCAAGGTCGTCAAGAACAAGCTGGCGCCGCCGTTCAAGCAGGTCTTTACCGAAATCCTCTATGGCGAAGGCATCAGCCGCGAAAGCGAACTGATTGATCTGGGCGTTGACCACAAGCTGGTTGAAAAATCGGGTTCCTGGTACAGCTACAACGGCGAGCGCATCGGCCAGGGCAAGGATAACGCCCGCAATTTCCTCAAGGAGCACAAGGCCATCGCTGAACAGATCGAAGCCCAGTTGCGCGTCAAGATGCTGCCGGAGCGCCGCGTGGTCAGTTCGGCGGAGTTCGAGCCCGAAGAAACCTGATCGGCGGTCGCGGCTTGTGCGGGTGAACCCTCACACTGATTGCCGTCGGGCGCTGCTGCGCTGCCTTGGCTTGCGCCGTGCTGCACAGCAGGTATGGCCCTCGCCTGGCCCGGGGGCTTGGGGTAGTGCTGGCGTTGCATGAACGGTAGGCAGCCCATTGGCGGTGAGCAGGATCCAGCAGGCGCTGGTGAAACGTCGTCCGCGGACGGCGAAGCGCACCAGCCTGTGGTCAGCGCTTACGGCAAGGCACTGGCCATGCTGTCGCGACGGGAGCACTCCAGACGCGAGCTGGAGCGCAAACTCGGCCGCTCCGGGGTCGCTGCGGATGCGGCGTCCTCGGTGCTGGAGCAATTGCAGCAGCAGTCGTTCCAGAGCGATGAACGCTTTGCGCAACTGCTCGTGCGCAGCCGGGTAAGCCGGGGGCAAGGTCCGCGGCGCATCCTTGCTGAACTGCGCACGCATGGGATTGCCGACGAGCAGGCGCGTCTGGTGCTGGACGCGGAAGCCGAAGACTGGCTGGCGCTGGCTCAACGTATCTATCGGCGCCGGTATGGAGCCATGGCGTCGCGTGACCCGCTGGAAACGCGCAAGCGCGCGGCCTTCCTCTTGCGCCGCGGCTTTGATGCCGCCACAGTACGGGCCATCACCCACGCCGACGACGTGGACGACTCCGCCGAGGAGTTCGATTAGGGATGGTCTGAACGGATGCAGCGGCCACCAGGGCCGGTGCGGTTTTTCCGTCGCCACGATTTCGACCCCGATCTGCACGGGATGGCAGCTGCTCCGAGCTTCCCACGCATTCTTGGCCGATTGTTCACGGGCGTGTCCGTATTCCGCCTTCAGTGACTCCGACCATGCGCAGCAGTGCAGAAATCCGCCAGAGTTTCCTCGACTTCTTCAAGAGCAAAGGGCACGCCGTTGTCTCCTCGAGCTCCCTAGTGCCGGGCAACGATCCGACCCTGCTGTTCACGAATGCAGGCATGGTGCAGTTCAAGGATGTATTTCTTGGTTCGGAGAAGCGCAGCTACACCCGCGCCGTGTCGTCGCAGCGCTGCGTGCGAGCCGGCGGCAAGCACAATGATCTTGATCAGGTGGGCTATACCGCGCGGCATCACACCTTCTTTGAGATGCTCGGCAACTTCAGCTTCGGCGACTATTTCAAGCGCGACGCCATCACCTATGCCTGGGAACTGCTGACCGAAGTCTGGAAGCTGCCCAAGGAGCGGCTGCTCGTCACGATTTACCACACCGATGACGAGGCCTTCGAGATCTGGAACTCTATCGTTGGCCTGCCTGCGGAGCGTATTGTCCGCATCGGTGACAACAAGGGAGCGCCTTACGCTTCGGATAATTTCTGGCAAATGGCCGATACCGGTCCCTGCGGGCCGTGCACCGAAATCTTCTACGACCACGGCGAGCATATTCCGGGTGGTCCGCCGGGCTCGCCGGATGAAGACGGTGACCGTTTCATCGAAATCTGGAACAACGTGTTCATGCAGTTTGACCGGGCCGCGGACGGCACTCTGACGCCGCTGCCGGCGCCCTGTGTCGATACGGGCATGGGCCTCGAACGTGTTTCGGCTGTGCTGCAGCAGGTGCATTCCAACTACGAGATCGATCTGTTCCAGCACCTGATCAAGGCGGCGGCAGCATTGACGGCCACCGTGGATCTCGAAAACAAGTCCCTGCGCGTGATCGCCGATCATATTCGCGCTTGCAGCTTTCTCGTCGTTGACGGCGTGCTGCCGTCGAACGAAGGGCGTGGCTACGTGCTCCGTCGCATTATCCGGCGCGCGCTGCGGCATGGTTACATGCTGGGCGTGCGTACCCCGTTCTTCCACAAGATGGTGGCGGCCCTGGTCGAACAGATGGGCGCGGCGTATCCGGAGCTGGTCGAGAAGCGCAATCTGGTCGAGCGTGCTCTGGCGACCGAAGAAGAGCGCTTTGGTGAGACGCTGGGCAAGGGGATGAAGCTGTTTGACGAAGTCGCGGCGAAAAACACGACGACTATTCCGGGCGCCGATGCATTCCGGCTGTATGACACCTATGGTTTTCCGGTGGACCTCACGGCAGATATCGCCCGTGAGCGCGGCCTCGGCGTTGACATGGAAGGCTATGAGCGTGCGATGCGCAAGCAGCAGGAGGATGCGCGTAGTGCGAGCCAGTTCGAGACCCGGGTCATGCTGTCGGCCGAAGCGATCAAGCAACTGCCGGCGACGCAGTTCCTCGGCTATGACGAACAGGCGGCCGACGGCCTGCAACTGGTCGGCATCGTTTGTGGTGCGCGCCTGGCGGGTGAACTCGGCGACGGCGAAGAAGCGACGCTGGTGCTCGACCGCACGCCGTTCTACGCGGAGTCCGGCGGCCAGGTCGGCGATACAGGCAGGTTGAGCACGGACGGCGGCAGCTTCGTTGTCCGCGACACGATAAAGCTGGCCGGCACTTTCCATGGACATGTCGGCCGCTGGCAAGGTGTGCAGCCGTTGCGTGTTGGCACACTGCTGCGCGGCGAGATCGACGCGCAACGCCGCGCCGCGATCGTGCTCAATCATTCGGCGACCCACCTGATGCATGCGGCGCTGCGCCAGGTGCTCGGAACACATGTCACGCAAAAAGGGTCGCTGGTGGCCCCCGACCGGCTGCGTTTTGACTTTTCGCATTTTCAGCCGGTCACGGCCGACGAGCTGCGTACGATAGAAGATCTTGTCAATGCGCAGGTGCGCCACAACGCGGCAGCCGATGTGCGCAACATGAGTTACAAGGAAGCCATCGATTTCGGTGCGATGGCGTTGTTCGGTGAAAAGTATGGTGAACACGTGCGCGTGCTGAAATTCGGCGATTTTTCGACCGAGCTTTGCGGCGGCACGCATGTGAGCCGTACCGGTGATATCGGCCTGTTCAAAATTCTGAGCGAAAGTGGTGTTGCAGCTGGCGTGCGTCGCATTGAGGCAGTAACGGGTGCAGGTGCGCTGGTTGTTGTGCGTGAACAAGAGCGACGCCTTGACGAGGTCGCGCAGTTGCTCAACACCGCATCAACCGATGCGGTTGACAAGTTGCGTCAGCTATTCGAACGCCAGAAGCGTGTCGAGCGCGAACTGGAGTCATTCAAGGCCAAGGCGGCCGGCGCCGCGACCGCGCAGCTTGCCGACACGGCGATCGATATTGCCGGCAACAAGCTGGTCGCCGCGCGCATCGACGGGCTGGATGCCAAGGGCTTGCGCGAAGCACTTGATCAGCTCAAGTCGCGTCTGCCGGACTGCATCGTCCTGCTGGCCGCGGCCGCGGACGGAAAAGTCTCGCTGGCGGCAGGTGTGCAGGGGGCTGCGCTGGGTAAAGTCAATGCGGGTGAGCTTGTTGGCTTCGTCGCCCGGCAACTTGGCGGCAAGGGCGGTGGGCGGCCGGATATGGCTCAGGGGGGGGGCGACGATTCACCCCAGCTGTCCCGCGTACTGGCCGAAGTACGCGGTTGGGTCGAGCAGCGGCTCGCCTAGGCGAGCTTGCGTTCCTAGCGCGGCAGCTTTTCCACCCCGGTGCGTTGCTGGCGGGCAATTGAACGGTAATTGATACTGAATCTGACGAAAGTAATGCACGACCTCAATTGCGTGGCCGGAGGGCGTCCGCTAGTATCGATGCGGCGTGGTCGCCCCCAGTTCGCAATTAGAAAATTCAGTGGCGACTGACACGATTCGAAGACTCTTTGGCGATTCGTGAGCAGCGGGGAGGGCCGCAGAATCAGCTGCCAGGCTGACGATCCGGTCCCTTGTGCATTCGCAATAAAATGTGTGCGGTTGCCAGGACGTGGGGCCGGGACGTAGGGCGAAAGGAGAAGAACGATGCTGATTCTGACTCGCCGGGTCGGAGAGACCCTGATGATCGGAGACGAGGTCACGGTCACTGTGCTGGGAGTGAAGGGCAACCAAGTCCGTATAGGCATCAACGCGCCCAAGGACGTGGCTGTGCACCGTGAAGAGATCTACCAGCGCATCAAACGCGAGCAGGAACCTGGCGGTGGTACGGCGAGCGGTGAAACCTGAATTCCGGGCTTTACCCGGCGCTGGTGAATCGCTATTCTTCCGCGCCTCGTTTCGCTGTCAGCTGCGGTGCGAGTCCAATCTGGAGAGATGCCCGAGAGGCCGAAGGGGCTCCCCTGCTAAGGGAGTATAGGGTCAAAAGCTCTATCGAGGGTTCGAATCCCTCTCTCTCCGCCAGATCAAAAAGGGAGCCGAAAGGCTCCTTTTTTCGTTGCCGATTGCTGAGGCGATGTGTGGATAGTCACTCGGCGACTTAGCTGTAGTGGCTGGCCGTGCTTGTGGTTGTTTTCCAATGACTGAGGCGGTTGGCTGCCTCGTTTCCGCACGGGGCCGGCTGAGGTGTTCTGGCTCGCGGTGCCGACTCGTCGCGAGTTGTCTTCGCCGGTTGAAAGTGGCGCTGCCTGGTTGCGGCGGTTTCGCATTTGTTCCGCAGCTGGCCTCGGGTTCCAGGTCATGCTGGTCGCAGACTCACTTCGGGGGCAGGGACGTTCATCAACAGGATTGGGAATTTTATAAAATGAATAATTCTATAAAAACTAGTCACGTGCGTCTGGCGCGCTGGTGCCGCAGTTGATGAATCGATGTGCCTGAGGTTGCGACGTGGGGCGGCGGTGCTGGTGAAAAAAATTTCTCGAAACCTGTTGACGAATACGGTCGCGATACGAATAATTCCGCCTCTCGCCGCGGCGGTGACGCAACGGCAGGTGACGCAAAGGACGCGTCAACGCAGCAAGGATGGCAAAGTTAGTGCGCGCCCGTAGCTCAGCTGGATAGAGTACCAGGCTACGAACTTGGTGGTCGGAGGTTCGAATCCTTCCGGGCGCGCCATTTTTCGAGGGTGCTGCGGCACCCTTTTGTTTGGCGGCGATGGCATGCCGCATGCGGTTGGTGCAAAGGTTGCGGGCCTTCCCCGGGCGATTGACGGTATAGGCAGGCATCCGTAACATCCCCCGTTCTTTGGGATAGTCACGGGTGACTGAAGTCTGGACTGACGGGGTATAGCTCAGCCTGGTAGAGCGCTAGCTTTGGGAGCTAGATGTCGAGAGTTCGAATCCCTCTACCCCGACCAACGTGCGCCAGCCAGAGACTGCGCCTGTAGCTCAACCGGATAGAGCATCGGCCTTCTAAGCCGACGGTTGCAGGTTCGAGTCCTGTCGGGCGCGCCAATGCGATCGTAAGTTTGTGGTGGATGTAGCTCAGTCGGTTAGAGCATCGGATTGTGATTCCGAGGGTCGTGGGTTCGAGTCCCATCTTCCACCCCATTGTGGGCCGCTAGCTCAATTGGTAGAGCAGCGGACTCTTAATCCGTAGGTTCCCAGTTCGAGTCTGGGGCGGCCCACCATCTTCCTTCGTCAGTCCTCACGTGATGCTCCCCAAGGTTGAGCGCAATCGGAATCCGGTCGGTTCCGGCGGTGTGCGAATGTGGCGGAATTGGTAGACGCGCTGGATTTAGGTTCCAGTGGGGCAACCCGTGAGAGTTCGATTCTCTCCGTTCGCACCAGATCAGACTTCATGGCCGTGCAGCCGTCATGTCAGGCGGTCGCGCGGCCGATCGCCGTTCGAGGAGCAACAATGCAAGTTTCTGTTGAAAACGTGAGCAAGCTCGAGCGCAAGCTCACCGTCCGGCTTCCAGCCGATCAGCTCGACAGCCAGGTGCAGCGCCGCCTTGGCGACCTGAGTCGCAGCGTCCGCCTGAATGGTTTCCGCCCGGGCAAAGTGCCGGCCAAGGTGATTGAGCAGCGCTTTGGCGCGCAGGTTCGCAACGAAGCCTTGTCCGAGCTGATCCGTTCGACCCTGGTCGAGGCCATGGAAGGGCAGAATCTGCGTCCTGCCATGCCGCCGTCGGTGGCAACGACCGGCGCAGCGAGCAACGGCGAGATCGAGTACACGGCGACGTTTGAGGTCATGCCCGAGATCGGCAAGATCGATGTCTCAGGTCTCGACATCGTCCGCGTTACCGCCGACGTGACCGATGCTGACGTCGATACGATGATTGAAACCTTGCGTCAGCAACGCCGCACCTTCACGGTTGTCGAGCGCGCTGCTGCAGCCGGCGACATGGTGCTGTTCGAGTACTCAGCTCAAGCCGGAGACTACCGTTTTCCTGCCGAAGGCAATGATCGCGTCGGAACGATAATCGGATCGGGGGCGCTGTTTGAAGAACTCGAATCGAGCCTGATCGGACTCAAGGCCGGTGATGAGAAGGCGCTGAACGTGACGTTCCCGGCTGAGTTCCGTAATGAACAGCTGGCCGGCAAGCAGGCGGAAGTTGCGGTAAAGATCGTACGCGTGCAAGTGCAGGAACTGCCCGCGCTGGACGAGGCTTTTTTTGCCGCGTTCGGTATTGCCGAGGGCGGAGTCGACAAGTTCCGTGCTGACGTCAAAGCCAATCTTGAGCGCGAGCTCGGCGGTACCTTGCTGGGCCGCCTGAAGACCGAAGTAGTCGAGAAGCTGGTGGCAGCCCATGCCGATATCGAACTGCCCAAGGGCATGATCGACGCCGAAGCTGAGTCACTGGTGCGCCAGGCCGAGGCCCAGGCCCGTCAACAAGGCCAGACTGCCAACGTGACGGCGGCCGCGTTTGCCGACGTTGCACGCCGCCGGGTCGCTGCCGGGCTGCTGTTGAGCGAGGTTGCGCGGCAGAACGACCTGCGCCTCGATGCTCGCCGTGTTGCCGAGACGCTCAATACCATTGCGTCGACCTACGAAGAGCCAGAACAGGTGGTTGAACTCTATAACCGCGACCCCCAGCTGATGAGCGCGTTGCGTAGCCGGGTCATTGAGGATCAGGTTACCGAGTGGATCGCTGATCACGCGAAAGCGACCGAGCAGAAGCTTGGTTTCAACGAAGTGATGCGGCCGACGGCAGCTTGAGTCCTTGAAACGGGGCAGGCCGATAGCCTGTCCCGTGCCGCTTTGCGGGCGCGCTGGCCCTGTTGCCGGCAGGCCGACAATAAACCCCTGGCCCGGGTAGACCTGATTCGGAGTGATCCATGTCCAAGGGTTTTGAACCGATCCGAAATCTCAATCTCGTGCCAATGGTGGTCGAGCAGACCTCGCGGGGCGAGCGGGCCTATGACATCTATTCACGTTTGCTGAAAGAGCGCGTGATCTTCCTCGTCGGGCCCATTGACGACTACATGGCCAATGTCGTTGTCGCGCAGTTGCTGTTTCTCGAGTCAGAAAACCCTGACAAGGACATCAATCTGTACATCAACAGCCCGGGTGGCGTGGTGACGGCTGGCATGGCGATCTACGACACCATGCAGTTCCTGAAGCCCGACGTCAGCACCATGGTCATTGGCCAGGCGGCCAGCATGGGAGCTTTGCTGCTGACTGCGGGGGCCAAGGGCAAGCGCTACGCTCTGCCCAACTCGCGTGTGATGATCCATCAGCCGCTGGGTGGTTTCAGCGGCCAGGCCTCGGACATTGACATCCATGCCCGGGAAATCCTTGCGCTGCGCCAGCGGCTGAACGAGATCATGGCCAAGCACACCGGGCAGGCGATAGACATCATCGCGCGAGACACCGACCGCGACAATTTCATGAGTGCGCTGGATGCGCAGAAGTATGGCCTGATCGACGCGGTGCTCGAAAAGCGCCCGGTCGATAGCATCAAGTCCTGATCCAATTCCTCGTCACTCCGGGCAGACCTCGCCTTGCCTGCGCTTGCGCCGCAGGTGTAGCGGGTTCTATTCTCCGGGACGAATACGTTATCCCGCGTTTTTGAGGCAGAGCATGACTGACGATCGGCAGGGCCGTTCGGGCGACAGCGGAAAAATTCTCTACTGTTCGTTCTGCGGCAAGAGTCAGCACGAGGTCCGCAAGCTGATTGCTGGTCCGTCGGTGTTCATTTGCGACGAATGCGTCGAGCTGTGTAACGACATTATCCGTGAGGAGCTCGAGGAGAAGGCGGCCAGCGCGCGTAGCCATCTGCCTAAGCCGCGCGAGATCATGGACGTTCTCGATCAATATGTTATCGGCCAGACGCGAGCCAAAAAGACACTCGCAGTAGCGGTCTACAACCACTACAAGCGGCTTGAGACCCGACAGAAGAGCGACGAAGTCGAACTGGCCAAGTCCAACATTCTTCTGGTTGGGCCTACCGGCTCCGGCAAGACGCTGCTAGCCGAGACACTTGCGCGTTTGCTCAACGTACCATTCACGATCGCTGATGCGACGACGCTGACCGAGGCCGGTTACGTCGGTGAAGACGTTGAGAACATCATCCAGAAGCTGCTGCAGAAATGCGACTACGACGTCGAAAAGGCGCAGACTGGCATCGTCTATATCGACGAGATCGACAAGATCTCGCGCAAGAGCGAAAACCCCTCGATCACGCGCGATGTCTCGGGGGAGGGCGTGCAGCAGGCGTTGCTGAAGCTTATCGAAGGCACGATCGCCTCTGTTCCGCCGCAAGGTGGGCGTAAGCACCCGCAGCAGGAATTTCTGCAGGTCGACACCAGGAACATTCTGTTCATTTGCGGCGGTGCGTTTGCTGGGCTCGAAAAGATCATCCAGCAGCGGGGCGAGTCGACCGGCATTGGTTTCTCGGCCGAAGTTCGCAGCAAGAAGCAGACCAATTCAGTTGGCAAGGTGCTCGCTGATGTCGAGCCCGAAGATCTGGTCAAATTCGGCCTGATTCCAGAGTTCGTCGGCCGTCTGCCCGTGTTCGCGACTCTCGAGGAACTGGATGAGACCGCTTTGGTCAAGATCCTTACCGAGCCCAAGAACGCGATCGTCAAGCAGTTCAAGAAACTGTTCGAGATGGAAGGTGCGGAACTTGAATTCCGACCGGAAGCGCTGACGGCGGTGGCGCGCAAGGCGCTCAAGCGCAAGACCGGGGCGCGCGGCCTGCGCACGATTCTGGAGCAAGTGTTGCTCGATACCATGTACGAGCTGCCGTCGCTTGAGCACGTGAGCAAGGTTGTTGTTGACGAGGCCGTGATCAACGGACAGGCAGAGCCCTACCTGATTTATCGCGGCAACCTGCAGTCGCGGGCTGTCGCCGAATAAATCTCCGCACCGGCCGCTGGTTTCACTGCGGCCGGTGCCTACGATCTGCCCCGCAGATCGGTGTCGTTTCCGCCGCTAGGCTGAATGCATCGTGTTTGCGCCGCAGTGTCGGCATGCAACTCGCATGCACACCTTGCATTCGCTACTGCTGACCGCACTTGACGCTCCAGCAGCCTGCGCTCAGGCTGGTCCGTATCCGCTCGACCGCGCAGGTCGCCGCCAGGAATCGCTTCATGGAAAAGTCCGAAAAAACTGCAGCTTCCGATTCGCGTCCGATGGAACTGGCGGTGCTGCCGCTACGCGATGTCGTCGTTTACCCGCATATGGTCATTCCATTGTTCGTCGGTCGCGAGAAGTCGATTCGCGCGCTTGATGTAGCGATGGAAGGCGACAAGCAGATCCTGCTCGTGGCTCAGCGCAGCCCCGACGTCGACGACCCGCGCGACTCGGACCTGCATTCGGTCGGCACGCTGGCGACGGTGCTGCAGTTGCTGAAGCTGCCTGACGGGACTATCAAGGTGCTGGTCGAGGGCGCCGCGCGTGCCGAGATCCAGGGGTATCGCGACGTCGATGGTGTACTTGTCGGCAAGGTCAAGCCGCTCGATTCGGTTTATTCGCGTTCGGAGCGGGAAATCGAAGTCGTATCGCGCTCCCTGGTTTCCACATTCGAGCAATTTGTAAAACTGAACCGCAAGGTGCCGCAGGAGCTGCTCGCGACGCTCGCGGGGATAGATGATCCGAGCCGCCTCGCCGACACGATTGCGGCGCACCTCTCGATTCGCCTCGCCGACAAGCAGCGGCTGCTTGAAATGACCGATGTCGGCGATCGCTTCGAGGCGTTGATGGGTTTCGTCGACGGCGAAATCGACGTGCAGCAGATCGAGAAGCGCATCCGCGGCCGGGTCAAGTCGCAGATGGAGAAGAGCCAGCGCGAGTACTACCTCAACGAACAGATGAAGGCGATCCAGAAGGAGCTCGGCGATCTGGAAGAAGCGCCGAACGAACTGGACGAACTCGCGCGCAAGATCAACGAAGCTGGCATGCCCAAGCCGGTAGAAACCAAGGCGCGTGCGGAGCTCAACAAGCTCAAGCAGATGTCGCCGATGTCGGCTGAAGCGACTGTCGTCCGCAACTATATCGACTGGCTGGTTGGCGTGCCGTGGAAGAAGTCGAGCAAGGTGCGCAAGGATCTCAAGGGCGCGCAGGATGTGCTCGATGAAGACCACTTCGGCCTGGAAAAGGTCAAGGAACGCATCCTCGAATATCTCGCCGTGCAGCAGCGCGTGAACAAGATGAAGGGGCCGATTCTTTGCCTGGTGGGGCCGCCGGGCGTGGGCAAGACCAGTCTGGGCCAGTCGATTGCGAAGGCAACGAACCGCAAGTTCGTGCGCATGTCTCTGGGCGGCGTCCGCGACGAGGCGGAAATCCGCGGTCATCGACGCACCTATATCGGTTCGATGCCGGGTCGCATCGTGCAGAACATGACCAAGGCCGGGACGCGCAACCCGCTGTTCGTGCTTGACGAGATCGACAAGATGTCGATGGATTTCCGCGGTGATCCCTCGTCGGCACTGCTGGAAGTGCTCGACCCGGAGCAGAACAACGCGTTCAACGATCACTATCTCGAAGTCGATCTCGACCTGTCCGAAGTCATGTGGATCGCGACGGCGAACTCGCTGAACATTCCAGCTCCGCTGCTTGATCGCATGGAGGTCATCCGCATTCCGGGTTATACGGAAGAAGAAAAGATCAACATTGCGAAACGCTACCTTCTGCCCAAGCAGATCAAGGCCAACGGCCTCAAGCCGGAAGAGATCAGCGTCGAGGAAGAGTCAATCCGCGACATCATTCGCTACTACACGCGCGAGTCGGGTGTGCGCAACCTGGAACGCGAGGTATCGAAGGTCTGCCGCAAGGTCGTCAAGGAACTGTCGTTACGCGAAAGCCTTGCCAAGGAAGAGAAGAAGAGCAGGGCGAAGTCGAAAGGCAAGGTGGAGGCCAACCCGTCGGCCGTGCGCATTGATTCGTCCAATCTCGATCAATATCTCGGTGTGCAGAAGTTTACTTTTGGTCGCGCCGAGTTGCAGAACGAGATCGGCCTCGTCACCGGACTGGCCTGGACCCAGGTTGGTGGCGATCTGCTCAGCATTGAAGGCACCGTGGTGCCGGGCAAGGGCAAGCTTATCCATACGGGGCAGCTCGGCGATGTAATGCAGGAGTCTATCCATGCTGCGCTGAGTGTCGTGCGTGCGCGCTCCGATCGCCTCGGTGTTGATCCGGAGTTCCATCAGAAATACGACATTCACATTCATGTGCCGGAAGGGGCGACCCCGAAGGACGGCCCCAGCGCAGGCATCGCCATGTGTACGGCCCTGGTCTCGGCCTTGACCAAGGTGCCAGTGCGTTCTGAAGTTGCCATGACGGGTGAAATCACCTTGCGCGGCCGAGTGCTGCCTATCGGCGGCCTAAAGGAAAAATTGCTTGCTGCGCACCGCGGTGGCATCACCACCGTCATCATTCCCGAGGAAAACAAGAAAGATCTCGTCGACATTCCGAAGAACGTCACCGAGACCCTGGAGATCCATGCGGTTCGCTGGATAGACGAGGTACTTGATATCGCGCTTGAGCGACCGTTGGCGCCGGTGCAGAAAGCCGAGCCCGCCGCTGCGGAGAAAGCGCCGGGTGAGGGCAAGCGCGACGATGACGCTGAGCCGCAGCCAGTGCGGCCGCACTAGGAGGCTGTACCCGGTAGGGAAGCGGCGTTGTTAGTGGCCGCTTCGCGGGCGGGTGCCGGCGACCGGTGCGTTGCCGCTGCCGCTGATAGCACAACTGAAAACGCGGGAAAACCGCGCAAAATGGCTTCAGGCCTCGTGTTGCGTGCCTAGTAGGCCGCTGGTATAAAGGCTGGGACGTGGTCCGAGTGACTGCAAAGGTCCGGGCGATCACGGGGTCCGCGAAGCGCACTTTCCGAAAAATCACCCGGTGTTCCAGGGATAGAGTCGTTTCGCCACAGAACAAGCGTAGCGGGTCGCTGTTTCCGAGAGGGATTGTTAAATGAACAAAGCAGAATTCGTGGGTGCGGTAGCCGATGCTGCCGAGCTGACCAAGGTAGATGCCGCCAAAGCCGTTGACGCGATGGTCGAAGTTATCACCAAGGCGCTCAAGAAGGGCGACACCGTCGCCCTCGTCGGTTTCGGTACCTTTGCAGTGCGCAAGCGCGCTGCACGTACCGGACGCAATCCGCGTACCAATGAAGAAATCAAGATCAAGGCGTCCAAGAATCCGGCCTTCAAGGCTGGCAAAGCCCTAAAGGATGCCTTAAACTAATCGGCTCCCGCGAGGGGTGCTTAGCTCAGCGGTAGAGCGTCTCCCTTACACGGAGAGGGTCGGGGGTTCGAAACCCTCAGCACCCACCAATGCCGTGGAGTGGTAGTTCAGTCGGTTAGAATATCGGCCTGTCACGCCGAGGGTCGCGGGTTCGAGTCCCGTCCACTCCGCCACGTTTGAAGGGCGCCGCATTAGGCGCCCTTTTTTCTATCCGGCTAGCGGTCAAGTCCGTATGGTCGGCAAAGCAGGTGGCAGCACCTTATGGTAGCTGTCGCGGAACACCACCAAAGTTCAGGCAAGCCTCATGCTGCAATCACTGCGAGACAAGACTTCCGGACTGATAGCGAAAATCGTGCTTGGTGCATTGATTTTCGTGTTCTCATTCTTCGGCATCGAATCGTATTTCATGGGTCGCAACGAAACCTGGGTGGCCAAGGTCGACAAGACTGAAATCTCGGCCGAACAGTTCACCGAGCGTTTCCGGATGTACCGAGAGAACATGCTGCAGCGATTCGGCGGCCAGCTCGATCCGGCAATGCTGGAGCGACCGGAGATCAAGCGTCAGGTTCTCGATGCGCTGGTCGATGAACAGTTGCTGCTCAATGCGAACGAGAAGCTCGGTGTTGTGATTACCGACGAGCGCGTGCGCGAGCTGATCCGCACGATTCCTCAGTTCCAGGTCGACGGCAAGTTCGACGAGAATGCCTATCGGGGCACGCTAGTCGGCATCAACAAGTCGCCGCTGCAGTTCCAGGAAGAACGGCGTGAAGCGATGGCGGCCGGTGAGCTGCGTTCGTTGATAGGCTCTACCGGCATCGTTACGCCGCGTGATGTCGATGCACATATTCGCCTGCGTGATCAGACCCGAGATCTGCGCACCCTGACGATTCCGAAACCGGCAGAGGCGCCGAAGATCGAGGACGCGGAAGTCGAGAACTTCTACAAGTCCCACGCCTCCGAATACATGACGGCGGAGCAGGTGTCTCTCGACTACATCGAGTTCGATGCCAAGTCGGTCAAGATCGACGAGGTTCCGGACGAATCCACCCTGCGTGAGCGTTACGAGAAAGAAAAGTCGCGCTACCTGACACCGGAACAGCGTCTGGTCTCGCACATTCTGATCACGGCCAAAGGGGGCGACGCCGAGGCACAAAAGGCGGCGCTGACCAAGGCGCAACAAGTCCTCAAAGGTATTCGCGACGGCAAGGACTTCGCGGCAACGGCGAAAGAGTCGTCCGAAGATCTGGGCTCCAAGGCGCAGGGTGGGGATCTGGGCTGGATTGAAAGCGGTGTCGCTGATCCCGCGTTCGAGTCCGCATTGTTCGCCATGAAGAAGGGTGAGGTGTCCGAGCCGGTGCTGTCCGGCGAGGGTTATCACCTTATCCAGTTGCGCGATGTCCGCGAGCGCAAGGAAAAGACCTTTGACGAGGTCAAGGCGGAGCTGGCCAAGAGCTATCTCGATACAGAGCGCGAACGCGTATTCAGCGAGCTTGCTGGCAAGGTTGCGGATGAAAGTCTCTCTGACCCCGGCTCGCTCGCACCGGCGGCAAAGATAGCCGGTGTCGAAATCCAGAAGTCATCCTTGTTCGCTCGCACCGGAGGTGAGGGCATCGCGGCCAATCCGGCCGTGATCAAGGCGGCGTTCTCGGATAATGTGCTGGTCCAGGGCAATAATTCAGACCTGATTGATGTTGGCCCCGATCACAAGCTGATCGTGCGCATTGCTGAGCACAAGCGCAGCGAACAACGGCCGCTGGATGAAGTGCGTGAAGAGGTGCGTGCTCGCCTCCTGCGTGATGCCACAGCGAAGCAGGCGCGCGAGCGCGCCGACGCACTGCTGGAGCGTCTACGCAAGGGCGAAACGCTGGAGGCGATCGCCACCGAACTCAAGCTCAGCGTAGTTGCCGCCAAGGGCACTGGACGTTCCGCTGCGAACGTCGACTCGCGCATTACCGAAGCGGCATTCAAATCGCCGCGTCCCGCTGAAGGCAAACCTGAGCATGGCAGCGTCGCGCTGGTGGACGATGCGTATGCGCTGTTCGCCCTAGACCACGTGACTGACGGTGATCCGACCAAAGTCGATGATGCCGGCCGTGAGGCTGTGCGCAGCCAGCTGCAGGGTAGCAACGCCGCCCTCGCCACGTCGAATTTCGTTGCGGCGTTGCGCAAGTCGGCAAAAATCCAGATCGCAGAAGAACGTATGCAGTAATTGCCGAGGCCGGAGTTTTGGGCCTCTGCTTGTTGGCAACAAAAAAGGCCGCCCCGAAGGGCGGCCTTTTTTGTTGCGCGGCAGTCCAGCCGGATGGCGCCAGTCAGATACCAGTCATGCCGAGAATGTTGTAGCCGGCATCGACATAGGTGACCTCGCCGGTAACACCCGCTGCGAGGTCAGAGCTCAGGAATGCGGCTACGTTGCCCACGTCATCTATCGTCACGCTGCGTCGCAGCGGTGCATGTTCTTCGACGTGGTCCAGCATCTTGCGGAAGTTGGATATGCCGGCAGCAGCCAAGGTCTTGATCGGACCTGCTGAGATGGCATTGACGCGCGTGCCCTCAGGGCCGAGATTGAAGGCGAGGTAGCGTACGCAAGCTTCAAGACTGGCCTTGGCCAGACCCATCACGTTGTAGTTCGACAGTGCGCGTTCGGCACCGAGGTAGCTCAGCGTCAGCACCGAACCATTGCGACCATGCATCAGTGGTCGCGCCGCCTTGGCCAAGGCGGCGAGGCTGTAGCTCGATACGTCGTGAGCGATGGCGAAGTTCTCACGTGTAAGGCCGTCGAGGAACTGGCCCTGCAGTGCTTCGCGCGGCGCAAAGCCAACCGAGTGTATAAGGATGTCGAAGCCATCCCAGTGCTTGGCGAGCTCGGTGTACATCGACTCAATTTCGGCGTCGCTGGCCACGTCGCAGGGCAGCACGATATTGCTGCCGAAGGCGCTGGCGGCTTCGTCGACGCGGTCGCGCAAGCGCTCGTTCTGATAGGTGAAGGCTAGCTGTGCGCCTTCGCGGTGCATCGCGTTGGCGATGCCCCAGGCAATGGAGCGCTGGCTGGCGATACCGACGATCAGTGCGCGCTTGCCGTGCAGAAAACCCATGGAACCTCCCGTTGCAAAAAGAATTCGTGCAGCAGCGGAGCAGTGTAACGGTTTGCGATCAGCGCTGCCCGAACGGGCGTTTGGCCTCGCTATTTGGTCAGGCGCGCGTCGGTGGGCTCAATCCGCGCCCTGGAGTACCAGTTTCTGGCCGGGCTTTAGCTGGGCCTTGTCGCTAAGCTTGTTCCAGCGGCGCAGGTTGTTCACGCTGACTTTGTGAGTTTTTGCAAGTGTCCATAAGTTGTCGCCGCTCTTTACTGTAATCGTGGTGCTTCGGTTCTGTTGTGCTTCTGGCGACAGCGGTACGGGGGGCTGGGCGGTGCCTACGTTCCTGCCCAGTGCGGACGGAAGAAACACGGTAGTGCCGGCTGCAAATTCGTGTGCCGGGTCGGCGCCATTGGCAGCGCCGACGAGGTCGATGGGCACGGCCGCCGCACCGGCGAGCTGCCCCAGACCGCTGCGTTCACGCAACTTGACCGCATCCCAGGTGCTCCAGGCGCTGGGGGCTAGCTGGGTGTAGCGCTGCTGAAAGCGGCCCAGCGCTGGTTTGGGCAGTAGCAGATGCATGGGGGCGGAGGCAGAGATGCGCGATTGGCGATGCCCAGCGTTGTAGCGGCGCAGTGCTTCCTCAGGTACGTCGGCAAGGCGCGCGGCAACGCGCATGTCAATTGGTGCCGTCAGCGTGACTCGGACCAGGTAATCCTCGGGCGCTGGTTCAGGCAAGGTCACGCCGAAACGCTGCGGATCGTTGATGACACAACCCAGGGCGAGCAGTTTGGCGAGGTGCTCGTGCGTAATGGGCGAGAGTTTCAGGTTGGCGACATCCTCACGGCTCAAGGCGGCCGAGCGGTTTTCCTGTAGCAGTTTCTTTACCCGGTATTCGCCCGCGTTGAATGCCATGTTGACAAGGCGCCAGTCGCCGAACTCGTTCTGGTAGCGCTTGAGCATGCTGACCGCGGCGGCGCTCGACGCCCAGGCATCAAGGCGGCCGTCATAGTGAGGCGATACCTGCAACCCTACCGCGCGCGCGGTATCGGGCATGAATTGCCACATGCCAGCCGGCATGCCGCTACGCCCCGCGATAGGCTCGTAATGGCTTTCGAGATACGGCAGCAGTGCAAACTCGCCTGGCAGATCCTGCCGTTCGAGTTCGTCGAGAACCAGCATCAGGAACGGCAGTGCGCGCTTGAGCGACGCAGCGAAACGATCCGGCCCTTGTGTGTACGTGCGCGCCCAGCGCTGCACGGCCGGACTGTACTCGCAGCCTGGCAGCGCAAAGCGCGTACGCAGGCGACTCCATACCGATGCCGCACCATCCAGTGCAGGTTCTGCCACGTCAAACTCGGGTGCCGGCGCCAGCGGCACGGCCAGGCGTTCAGGCGGCGCGATGCGCAGGTCCATAGGCGGTAGCGATGTCGCGGTTGTGGGCGCCGCGTGTTCGCTCTGAGTTGGCTTCGGCGCCGTCGCGCATGCGGTCAGCAGCAATGCTGGCATCAGCGTGCCGAGTCGGAGCCAGCGTGAATGCATCACCATGTTGCTGCTACCCAGAACTGATCCTTGCCGCGGCGCAATGCGGCGAAACGGTCGATGCGAGCACGTGCCGGGATGCCCTGGCGCTCACCCCAGGCGACAAGGGATGGCTCGTCCACGCGCAGAAAAGGATTGGTTGCGCGCTCCTGCGCAATCGTGCTCGGCAGACTTGGCTGACGTGCAGCGCGCAAGCGGCCGACTTCGGCAGCGCGCGTCCGCAGGCTGAGGTTGTCCGGGTCTATGCTTGCCGCATACGCGCAATTGGACCAGGTGTATTCATGGGCGCAGCAGACCAGTGTTTCTGGTGGCAGTGCAGCCAATGTGTCGAGTGAGGCCAACATCTGCGCGGCACTGCCTTCGAACAACCGCCCGCAGCCGACGCTGAACAGCGTGTCGCCGCAGAACAGGACTCCGCCGCCGTGATAGCCGATATGGCTGCGGGTGTGGCCGGGAAGGCTGACCACGTGCAAGCGCAGGCTGGGCATGGCGAGGTCGACAATGTCGCCCCCGCCTATACGTTGCGTTGCTCCGGGGATGCGGGCGTCGTCGGGGGCGAAAACGTCGACGGCATGTTGTGCGCTCAGCGCGGCAACACCACCAATGTGGTCGCTGTGGTGGTGCGTGATAAGAATCGCTCGCAGCCGAAGATTCAGCCGGTTAAGCGTATCGACGACAGCATCTGCATTCCCCGGATCCACGATCACGGCGTTGCTGCCGTCATGGGCCAGCCACAGGTAGTTGTCGTCGAAGGCTGGAATAGGCTCGAGGTGCAGCACGGCACGGTGGCAGCAAAATCAAGGCAGTGGACTATAGCCGCGCTCTCTGCAGTACTCGTTAAGCCGACTTAACGTTGCAGTCCCCAGATTGGGGGGGCATGGAGCAGGACAAGCCGGTATGACTTGGCGCAGAATTCATGGTCCCTGGCGCGCCTACCCTATGCTCCTCCATCCCCTGCCATCACCGGCCACCGATGCGTTAAGCGATGTTTTTGCGCAGGAGCGGCTAGAACTCGCGCCCGAGTGCGCCGGGGTGTTTGGCCGGCAGGGGCTGTTTATCGGTTCCGACAGGGAATTGGCCGCGCAGCTGGCGGCGCCCATGCTTGGCCGGCGCGTAGGCTTGCACCTGCTGCCCCGGGGCGGCTTTGGCGGCGACGTGTGCTGTGCTCCAGGCGAACTGCCTTTTGCTGACGACAGTTTCCGTCTGGTCGTGCTGCAACATGCTTTCGAGCGCATTGATGATGCAGCCGCTCTACGCGAGGAAATAGTGCGAGTACTTGAACCGGGCGGGATAGCGATGGTCGTTGGTTTTGCGCGCTTCGGCGTCTGGCGGCCCTGGTTGGCCTGGCAGGAACGCGGAGCGAGGCAGTATGCATCGGCGTTGTCGTGGCGGCGCGGTCTCGCCGCACGCGGCGTCGACGTATACGCTCAACGCCGTATTGGCCAGGCGCAGATCGCGATGCACGGTATCTCAGTGCGCCTGCCATCAGTTCTGCGATCGAGCTGGTTGCTGCTGGCGCGTAAGCGCAGTGCCGCGGCGTTGGCACGCTCGCATCCGGTCGCGTTGCCGCAGCGTGCGGTGCGTTCCAATCTCGCTTCTGGTACTCAACGCGCGAGCGCATGAGCGAATCTTCTGTAGTTCAGGTATTTACCGACGGCGCCTGCCTCGGCAATCCCGGCCCTGGCGGTTGGGCCGCATTGCTGCGTTACGGCGCGGCCGAGAAAGTCATTTCAGGCGCCGAAGCTGAAACAACCAACAATCGCATGGAGCTCATGGGGGCGATTGCCGCACTTGAAGCGCTGACCCGCTCCTGCGCGGTGCGCATCACGACCGATTCGCAGTACGTGAAACAAGGCATGCAGCAGTGGCTTGCGCGCTGGCAGGCCAACGGCTGGCGCACGGCCGACAACAAACCGGTGAAGAATCAGGATCTCTGGCAGCGGCTTGCCGTCGCGGTTGCGCGACATCGGGTGGAGTGGTTCTGGACGCGCGGCCACTCCGGTCATCCTGACAACGAACGGGTCGACAGGGCCGCGCGCCTGGCCGCCGAGCAGCAGCAAAAGAGGGAAGCCTGATGCGACAGATCGTGCTCGATACGGAAACTACCGGCCTTGAGGTCACGCGCGGCCATCGCCTGATCGAACTGGGTTGTGTCGAGCTGCTGTCGCGGCGTGTCAGCGGCAGCCAGTATCACCGTTATCTGAATCCCGAGCGCGACATTGACGCCGGGGCACAGGCGGTGCACGGGATCAGCATCGAATTCCTTGCCGACAAACCACGTTTCGCCGACGTCGCCGTCGAGTTCCTGGACTACATCAAGGGTGCGGAACTTATTATCCACAATGCGGCATTCGACGTCGGCTTTATCGACGCGGAGCTCGCCCGGCTAGGGCCGGAATTTGGCCGCCTGAGTGATCATGCGACCGTACTCGACACGCTGTTGCTGGCGCGGGAGCGCTACCCGGGGCAACGCAATAGTCTCGATGCCTTGTGCAAGCGTCTGGACATTGACAACAGCCATCGCGAACTGCACGGCGCGCTACTTGATGCTGAGATTCTCGCGGACGTTTATCTCGCGCTGACAGCCGGGCAGGGGGCGCTGGATTTTGCACTCGATGCCGAACCGCCGCCGCTGCAGGTCGTTGCCGCCCAGACCTTGAGCGAACGACCCGCTGTACGTGTCATCATGGCCGATACGGACGAACTGGCGGCACACGAAGCGCGACTCGCCGCCATCGACAAGGCCAGTAAGGGCGCCTGCGTCTGGCGCCGCCTGGACCTTGCTTCGGCCTGAGGCAGCTTATCCTAGGGGCTGGGAGGTGGTCTTGGTGGGCGTTTGTTCGTGTCAGGCCAGGCTATCGTTTTGCGTAACAGGTTTTGGTTCTGGGTCCTGCGCCGTTATCTGTGCGGACAAAGGCTCAGGTCGCGAGTGCTCGTGGCATAATCGGCCGGCACGCCCAGCAGCCGCCAGGGCGTTCGCCTGAATGGGGAGTTCGGCGATGAGACTGCGTACGTGGATCGTTGCAGTATGCGTAACCCTGTTGCCCGGCGCATTGGCCGCTTCCGCGGTCGATGCGATTACGGCGCACAAGCATCTAGGTGTTGCCAGTTGTTCCAACAGCGTCTGTCACGGTGCCTCGCAGGTGTTCCGCGATTCACATGTGATGCAGAACGAGTTCGCGATCTGGCAGGAAACGGATCCGCACGCGAAGGCGTACGCGATTCTCGAACAGCCGGCGTCGCAGGAGATGGCGCGCAAGCTTGGCCTCGGCAATGCGACCGAAGCCAAGATCTGTCTCGACTGTCATGCGGACAACGTGCCCGTGGCGCAGCGCGGCGAACGTTTCCAGCTCAGTGATGGCGTAGGCTGCGAGGCCTGTCACGGCGGCGCCGAGCAATGGCTGAATGCGCATGCGGACAAGAGCGTCAAGCATGCCGACAATCTGGCCAAAGGCATGTATGCCACTGACGATCCGGTACGCCGCGCTGAGCTTTGCCTTTCCTGCCACATGGGCACGAAAGACCGCATGATCACGCATCGCATCATGGGTGCGGGCCACCCCAGGCTGGCATTCGAGCTCGACACCTTCACCTGGCTGGGACGACCGCACTATGCAATCGATGCGGATTGGATAGAACGCAAGGGCGAATTCAGCGGCGCACGGGACTGGGCCGTGGGGCAGGGCGTCGCGGCGGCCAACTTGCTTGATCAGCTTACCGATCCCAAAGCCGGCATGCAGGGCATTTTCCCCGAACTTGTGCTGTTCAACTGCTTTGCCTGCCATAAGCGCATGTCGGACAAGAGCTGGGGGCCGCGCCAGGGCACGGGACTCGGTCCGGGCGTGGTGCGGCTATACGATGCAAATCTCGTGATGTTCCGGCACGTACTGGCCGCGGTCGACAAGGCCGCCGCCGCACGGATGCTGGAACAGACGCGCGCGCTGCACCGTGCCACGACCGAGAGTCGCGACGCCACCCTGGCGGCCGCCAAACGTCTGCGGGCGACCCTGGCTGAGTTGCTACCGCGTGTTGCGCAGCACAAATTCGACGAAGGCAGCCTCAACACCATACTGGCCGACATCGAGTCCGATGCCGCGCGCGGCGAATATCGCGACTACGACGCGGCCGAGCAGGCTGCCATGGCGGCGCAGTCGGTAATCGTCGCATTTGAAAACACCGGCGTCATCGACAAGGCGCGGGCCGATGCACTCAAGGCCAGACTCGAGGGCGTCTATGCAGTGCTCAAGAACGAGAACGGCTATTCGATGAGCAACTTCCAGACTGCGCTGAAGGCGTTGCGTGGGTCTAGCCGGAACTGAGTGGTGAGCGGGCAGGACGCTGGCGTTGCGGTTGGCAGAGCTGACCGCAACGGGCGGGTCCGGAAACTGCCGGGCGATCTGGGTAACGGCTTCGCCGCCAGGTCGCTTGAGCGCCTAGCGCTGACGGATCAGCACCACCGTAACATTGTCTGAGCCGCCGCCGTCGAGGGCGGCGAGGATCAGATGATCGACACATTCCTGTGCCGATAGCTCAGCGCGCGCGAGTATGCTCGCGATTTGCGCATCTTCAACCTCTTCGGTCAGTCCGTCGCTGCAGAGCAGAATCTGCATGCCGGGCAGCAAGGTGCCGGTAATCGTTTCGACGCGCAGGCTCTGCGGGTCGGTGACGCCCAATGCCTGGGTGACGACGTTGCGATGGGGATGTGTGCGCGCCTGCTCCGCGGTAATCGCGCCCTGTTCGATGAGTTCCTGTACGTAGGAGTGATCCTGCGACAGTTGCTTGAGCACGCCGTTCCAGACGTAGACGCGGCTGTCGCCGACCCAGGCCATGTCAAACTGGTCGCCGTTGACGTTTACCGCGGCCACGGTCGTGCCCATAGGCAGCGCTTCGGCGCGTCGACTCGAGTGGCGGATGATTTCCTCGTCGGCCAGCTGGATCGCACGGCCTATGGGCGTGCCCTTGCGGATTTCGTCGATCAGCGTATCGCGCGCGATGGCGCTGGCAACTTCGCCGTGCTCATGCCCGCCCATGCCGTCGGCAACGAGCCATAGACCCAGCTCCGGATCTGCGTAATAGGTGTCTTCGTTGTGCTCGCGGCGCAGGCCAACGTGGGAGCTGTGTCCGAATTCGATCATGCGCGAAGCCTGGTTCGGGTTCAGTGGCCATCGCCAGACGCAAAGGCCGGTGTTTCAACGAAACGGCGGCAGGTGCGAAAAACGAACTGGGCCATAGCATGCCGCTGGGCGCCATCCCTAGGCAAGCATGACAACGCGGCGACATCGTTGCCCGGTGAGACTATGTGCAGTTGCTGAAAGCGTCGGTGCAGGGCAGGGCTCGCCCGGCTTGTATCCTGCACGCGTAGCCCGTACTATTCGCGCCCCTCGCCGCGCCACCGGCGGGGCTGGCTGCAAGGCCAACAGTTCCGGAGAGGTGGCAGAGTGGTCGAATGTACCTGACTCGAAATCAGGCGTACGTGTAAGCGTACCGTGGGTTCGAATCCCACCCTCTCCGCCAGCAATGACGAAAGCGCCCCTACGAGGGGCGCTTTCGTTTCCGCCAAGGCCACTCCCGTTTCGGCTACGCTCGCGCCTTCGCTACGCGGAATTTCCTTTCATGTCGCTGATCACCACTCCGATTTCCCACGGCGAATTGATCGACAAGATCACGATACTTGAGATCAAGTCCGAGCAGATCACCGATCCGGCCAAGCTGGCGAACGTGCGCAAGGAACTCGACCTGCTGCAGCAGGTCTGGCGCAACGACGCGGCGGCGGCTGTCGACATCGATGCGGAGCGCTCCCGGCTCAAGGCCGTCAATCAGGCTCTCTGGGATATTGAAGACCGCATACGCCTCAAGGAAAAAGCGCAGGCGTTTGATACAGAGTTTGTGGAACTCGCACGCGCCGTGTATTTCCAGAATGATGATCGTGCCGCGATCAAGCGCGAGATCAACCTGAAGCTAGGCTCGCAGCTCATCGAAGAAAAGTCCTACCAGAACTACAAGGCCTGAGGCGTGGCAGTGTCAGCGCTGGACGCGTGTTGAGGCGAAGGCGTCGAAGCGTTCGATGACGGCCTCGGTCTCGATAAGGTCCATTACGCCTGGGTGTTCGATCTTCGTGCCCCAGCGCAGCTCACTCGCCGGTTTGCCACGGAACCGGCGCGCCGCGGCGTCGTAGCGATCGACGCACCAGCGTCGCTCGGAATAGGGGCCGGACCGCTGCGGATTGCTCGCCGCATGCAGGCCGAGCACGGCCGTTCCCATGGCGTTGGCGAGATGCATGGGTCCCGAGTCTGGTGTCAGAACCAGATCGGCGCGACGCAGCAGGGCGAGCAGCTGTTTGAGCGTGTCCTTGCCGATCAGATCAAGCGCTGAACAACGGCGCAGCTGCTGCACGATGCGGTCGCCGAACTCGCGCTCGTAGGTGCTGGGACCGCCACAGAGCGCGACGCGCCATCCGCGCTGTGCTGCGTGGTCCATTACCGCGGCATAGCGCTCCGGGCGCCAGTTGCGCAGGGCATGGCTGGAGCAGGGGCTCACGATCAACGTGGGTTCGTTGCCGGGCAGATGCTGTTCGGCGAACACGGCCGCCGATTCCGGAATCGGCAAATCCCAGCGCACGGCATCCTGCCGCAGCCCTAGCGGTTCGACGAAGCTGCCGATGGCGTCAAGCACATGCTCGCCACTGCGCGCGGGAATGCGTTCGTTGACGAATAACCCATGCAGATCGCGCGCGCGCGCCGCGTCGTAGCCGATGCGGCGTCGCGCCCGCACCAGCGCGCTCAGCAGGTTCGAGCGCAGCGCAACTTGCATATGCAGCAGCACGTCGAAGCGGCGGCCGCCCAGTGCACGGCGTACTGCGCGATAGCCCTCCCAGCCTTTTGACTTGTCGAAAACAATGAACTCGACACCGGGCAGGTCACCGACGAGCTTGTGTTCCAGTTTGCCGATGATCCAGGTCAGTGTTGTGGCCGGCCACGATGCCTGCAGGGTGCGGACCAGTGGTACGACATGGCTTACGTCGCCCAGCGCAGAGGTACGTAGCAGGCACAGGGAGGCGGGAGGCGTTGCTGCCTTTGCGGACATGGGGATTGCTAGAATGCCTTGACTGGAAAGGAGGGGCGAGCGCGACGAGTCGCGACGCGGGTGATGGACGAAGCAATTCTGAAGACCAGCAGCGCCGGCGCGATTCTCTGCGACGCATCGATTGCGGCACAAGTCGGCGACGACTGGTTCGATCCGTTGTACTGGCAGGTTGGCGCCGTTGCAGGCGGGCGCGGTAGCGCCTGGCGGGTGCAGACGCCCGCGGGGGCTGCTGTATTGCGGCACTATCGCCGCGGCGGCGCCATAGCGCGCCTGCTCGGCGACCGCTACTGGTGGCAGCAGGCCGAGCGTACCCGGCCGTTTGCCGAGTTTCGTCTGTTGCAGCGGCTGCAGTCGTTGTGCCTGCCGGCACCACAGCCGCTGGCGGCACGTTATCAACGCGGCCAATTTTTCTATCGCGCTGACCTCCTGACCCGGCTTGTCGCCAATGCGGCCACCCTGGCTGAGCGGCTGGCTGCGGGCCGCGCCGACGCCGCGGCGATGCAGCGCGTGGGAGCAACGATAGCCCGATTCCACGCCGCCGGCGTATGGCATGCGGATCTGAACGCCCATAATGTGCTGCTGGTGGATACGACCGAAAGCGCTCCGTCGGCGGCACCTCACGCAGCTCTGCGTGTCTATCTGATCGACTTCGATCGCGGCGAGCTGCGCGCAGGCGCCGGCGACTGGCCCGAGCAGAACCTGGCGCGCTTGCGTCGCTCGCTGCTCAAACTCGGCGCTGCCGCCGATGGCGAGGCGGTATTCGAGCGCGCACTGTGGCAACCCTTGCGTGTCGGTTATCTGACCGCACGTCAGCAGGCGGACATGGATGCGGCCGGTGCCGCGGGAACGCTCACATGACCTTGACGCTACAGTTTCTTGGCGTGGGTTCCTCGCAGGCGGTAGAGCTCGGTTCCTCGGGGGCCGTGCTCGAACGCGAGGGTGAGCCCTTGCTGTTGATCGACTGTGGGCCCGAGACGCTGACCCGCTATCTCGATCGCTATGGCCGCGTGCCGCAGGCTATCTATGTCACGCACACGCATTTTGATCACGTCGGTGGTTTCGAGCGCCTGTTCACCAAGGTCTATTTCGATGCGGCGCTGCGTGGCCGCGTACGCGTGTTCACGCATGCGGCGCTGGTGCCACTGTTGCAGACCCGTGTCGCGGACTATCCGAACGTGCTCGCCGAAGGCGGCGCCAACTTCTGGGATGCGTTCCAGCTGACGCCGGTGACGCGCGGTTTCTGGCTGCAGGATCTGTGGTTCGACACCTTCCCCGTGCGCCACCATGCACCGGAGACCGCGTTTGCGCTTGCGCTGCGTGGCAGTTTCGTCTGGACCGGCGATACGCGGCCTGTGCCGGAAATGCTGACCCGTTATGCAGCAGCGGGTGAACTGGTTGCTCACGACTGTGGCCTCGTGGGCAACCCTTCGCATACAGGTATTGACGATATCGAGCGCGAATACCCCGCCGAGTTGCGCACGCGTCTGGTGCTATATCACTACGGCAGCGCAGCCGATGGCGCCGCCCTCGCGGCGCGCGGCTATCGGATCGCACGCGCCGGTGAACGCATAGTCCTGCATGCCGCGGCAGTGCCGTCGCGTGCCGTCGAAACCAGTCTGCGGGCTGTGTAGTGGCTGCCCCGATTCCCTTGACCCTGGTCGAGGCGCCGCCGGCTGATCGCTGGCAGCGCCGCCTCACTGACCTGCGCATTTCGGTAGTTGATCGCTGCAATTTCCGTTGCCCCTATTGCTTGCCGGAAGATCAGTACCCCGAACATCACGCGTTTCTCGACAAGCAGGCGCGGCTTTCGTTCGAGGAGATCGAACGCCTTGCCCGCGTATTCGCCGGACTCGGTGTACGCAAGCTCCGGCTGACGGGTGGTGAGCCGCTGCTGCGCCGTGATCTGCCGTTGCTGGTCAGCTGGCTGGCACAGATTCCAGGCATCGACGACATTGCGCTGACCACCAATGGCACCTTGCTGCCGCGCCTGGCCGCGCCCCTGCGCCAGGCAGGACTGGGCCGCATCACGCTGAGCGTGGACAGCCTCGATCCGGTGATCTATCGCCAGTTGTCGGGCCATCGCGGCGAGGTCGCTGAGGTGCTGGCGGCGATTGCTGCAGCCGAAGAAAACGGATTTGGCGCGCTCAAGATCAACAGCGTCGTGATGCGTGACATCAACGATGCGGGGGTGCTCGATCTTGTCGCCCACTTCCGCGGTACGCCGCATGTGCTGCGTTTTATCGAATACATGGATGTCGGCACGCTCAACGGCTGGCAGCGCGATCGTGTCGTGCCGACAGCTGAACTGCTTGCGCGCATCACCGCACGCTGGCCGCTGGAGCCGGTAGCCCGCCTTACGCGACACGACGTGGCCGAACGCTATCGCTTCATCGACGGCGGCGGTGAGATCGGTTTCATCAGTTCGGTCAGTGCGCCGTTCTGCGGCGACTGTACGCGGGCGCGCCTGTCGGCCGACGGCAAGCTCTATACCTGTCTGTTTGCGAGTGAAGGCTATGATCTGCGCGCGCTGTTGCGTGGCGGCGCTGACGATGCCTCACTTGCCGCGGCAATAGCCCAGCGCTGGCAGGCACGTGACGATCGCTATAGCGAGCGTCGTGCCGAACTCCGCGCCAGCGGCAATGACTCGCGTGTCGAAATGTTTGCGATTGGAGGATGAGGTGGAGCCCGAAGGATTGAGCCATATCGACCCAAGCGGAAGACCGCGCATGGTGGACGTCGCCGCAAAAAGCGCCAGCCTGCGTCAGGCGGTGGCCCAGGCCATAGTGCGTTTTCCGCCCGATGTCGCGGCGGAACTGCAGCGTACCGGTCTGCGCGGCAAGAAAGGCGCTATTGTGGACACCGCCATCGTCGCCGGCACGATGGCCGCCAAGCGCACACACGAGCTGATTCCGTTCTGCCATCCGCTGGCGCTGGAGCGCTGCAATTTTTCCGTCGAGTTCGTGTCTGCCACCGAACTCTGTATCCGCTGCGAAGTCGGCATTACGCACAAGACAGGGGTCGAGATGGAAGCGCTGACCGGTGCCAGCGTTGCCGCTCTGACGGTCTACGACATGTGCAAGGCGCTAAGCCATGAAATCATCATCGGCGAGGTGTCGCTGTTGCAAAAGTCGGGTGGCAAGCGTGACTTCGGCATGGACCGCTCGCAGGAGTGAACATGGCCCGACACTACCGTCTGCTGTATTTCGCCTCGCTGCGCGACCGCACCGGTTGCGACGGCGAGACCTTCAGCTCGACTGCAACCCAGCCGCGCGACCTCTATGCGCAGGTCGCACAGCATCATGGCATTACCCTCGCCGCCGAACGCCTGCGTGTTGCCATCAACGGCGAATTCGCGGACTGGAACCACGCCTTGCAGGATGGCGATGAAGTCGTATTCCTGCCGCCGGTGTCAGGCGGATGAGCGCCTTCCGTCTGTCTGACCGGGAGCTCGACATGCGGGCGCTGGGGCAGGAGCTGGCCAGTCCGAGCGCGGGCGCCTGTGTCAGTTTTGAGGGCTGGGTACGCGACCGCAATGAAGGCAAGGGTGTGCTCCAGCTGGCGTATCAAGCTTATGCGCCGCTCGCACTGGCCGAGGGAGAACGGATCATGGCCGAAGCGTTGGCGCAGTTTGCCATTGAGCGTGCGGTCTGCGTGCACCGCACCGGAGAACTCCGGATCGGCGACCTCGCGGTCTGGGTCGGCATCAGTGCCGCGCATCGCGACGCGGCGTTTGCCGCCTGCCGCTACGTGATCGACGAGATCAAGCGCCGGGTTCCGATCTGGAAGAACGAGTTCTATAGCGACGGTGCTTCGGGTTGGCTGCATCCCGACGGCAGTCCGGTACAGAGCTGAACCGCTGCGCAAGCGCTTGCCGGGCAGGCATTTGCGTCAGGGCGAGGCCGGGGGCGAGGCGTGTTCGGCTTGTTTGCGGCGGGGCTTCCTAGTATTCTCCGCGCCCCGCTTCAGGGCTCCACGGATGGGGTTGAGATGCGGGCTGGAGAGATGTCCGAGTGGTTGAAGGAGCACGCCTGGAAAGTGTGTATACGGCTTATCCCCGTATCGAGGGTTCGAATCCCTCTCTCTCCGCCAGATTTCCTGTCATTGCCCGTGCGACGCGCCAGCGCCCAGGCATCGTTTTATGGCGACTCCGTCGGTCCTCTCGCGACGATAGCTTGCAAACCCCGCCAGGCCCGGAAGGGAGCAACGGTAGTGAGTGATTCGGGTGCCGGGATGTGGCTGGCGGAGTTGCCGCTCTGCTTCGGCTGATAGCCAGTACGAAGCCGCCCTGCGGCGGGCTTCGATGGCGCCTTCGTTTCCCGTGCCCTTCAATGTCCGCTGCAGCCGGCGTATCCCAGGTGCGGCGCCAGGCGGACTTGTGCGCGTCGATAAACTCCCTTGGGGCATCAGCTGTCGCAAACCGTATGGGCGGGAACGGGGATATTGATTAACTCCAGGCGGCGCTCATCAGCGTGGCGAGATCACGCCGCGACAATACTTCGGTAAATTCGCGCCAGTCCTTTTCCGGCGGCATCATGGTGCCGGTGTAGCGCAGGTCGAAACCCGTCGCGTTTTTCTGGGCGTTGATGTACTCGTCCAGCCGTTCGCCGAGCGTTTCGATGTCATCGATCCACTCGTCCTTGATAGTGTCCGGCAGCGAACCGAAGAGGTCGTAGCGGTTCTTCATGCGCTCGGACAGTCGCTCGTAAATCTTCTCGTCCACGGTTTGCTCGAATACGAGATTGAGCATGCCGACGGTCTCGCGTCGTTGCCCAAATCGCTTGATGCGGCCAATCCGCTGTTCGAGACGCGTGGGGTTCCACGGCAGGTCGACGTTGATCAACGTACCCAAGGTTTGCAGGTTCAAGCCTTCGCAAGCGGCATCGGTTGCCACCATGATGCGAATCTGGTGCTCAGCCACCATCCGCTTCAAGGTTTCGCGCTCGGCACTCACGCTGTCGCCGCGCTGATACAGACGACTGCGCCCCGCGCCCGCGTAAAGGCCGACAGCTTCTTCCGGGTAGCGGGCTGCCAGCGAGTCCGCCAGCCACTTCGCTGTGTCGTAGTACTGACTGAAGATGATGACGCCCGATCCCAGCCATTTCTCCTTGTCGAGAAAGTGAACGACGGCCTCCATCTTCGGATCGGCTTCCAGTCGCTCAAGTCGAGTGATCAGGCGTTGCAGTACTTCGCGCTCTTCACCTGTTTCGAGTTTGAGATCGATTTCCTGCTCTTCGTCTTTCTCGTGCTCGGCATCACCTTGCAGCAAGCGCCGTGCCGTCGCCAAGCCCGCGTGGATGCTGGAGCAAATACGCTGCTCCATCAGGTTCTTCATGAAGCCGCTGCCTTTGCCGCGTTTGGCCAGCGCCTTGCCGAAAGCGCGGGCTTCGCCATAGGCCAGCCGGAAGTCTTCCGGTGTGCGCAGCGCCTTGCCCTCGAACAAGGCATCGAAGGCGCGTTGTTCCGATACTTGACCGCGTTCCGGATGCACGTCCACGCCGACGTGAGCCAGTAGCCCCGCATCTTCGAGCTGCTGGCGTTTGCGCAGCACAACATGGCGCACCAGTGGGTTCTCGCGCTGGAACAGCGTGGCACCTGAAAGGCGGCGCTCCAGTTCCTCCTCCAGAATCTCGCGCGTCTCTTCCGTCAGATCGGCCAGCGAACGGTTGGTTTGCCACTCGCCGTTCTGCAATCCCAGATCCTGCCGGATAGCGGAGAACACGTGCCGGGCGTGAGGCTCGCTGGTTGATTCCGTGCGCGGCAGCGGTGATCGCAGTAGCTCCCAGGCATGATCCAAGGTTTCAACCTCAACGCGGCCGGCAAGGATTTCGAGCACATCATCGGGCCGGTGCCACGGAGCAAGGTCATGGCCTAGCACGAATCGGCCCGGGCCTTGGTGCAGGATGCCCAGCAAGTCCCATAGATCGGCCGGGTTGGTCTGGATCGGTGTAGCTGTGCCCAGCAGCACGTGATCGGCACGCGCGGCGATTTCTCGCATGAAGGCCAGCAGCTCGTTTGGTGTCCCGGCCTCCTTGCCGAAGCCCTGGCGGGTTCGGGCCTTGTGCGCTTCGTCGAGAATTACCACGCCGAAGCGCATACCGAGCAGATGCTGCTTTTCCAGCGAGTCGCGCATCATCAAGCCGGTGGAGACAATACCGATGCGCAGCGGGCAACGGGCGACGTGCTCGCGCCCCGCAGGCGACAGCACTCGCTCGTCCGCATCCAGCCAGACTTTGCCCACGCTATCCCAGCGCGCAGTCGGGATGCCCAGCTTGTCCAGCATCTCGGTTTGCCATTGTTCGGTCAGTGTGGCCGGGGCAAAGATCACGACTGGGCGGCGTGGCCCATGGTCCTTGTCGGATAACAGGCAGAGCGTCAGCGCGGCCGTGGCCAGCGACAGCGTCTTGCCCAGTCCGACTTCGTCGGCCAATAGCAGGCGTACCGTGCCGTATAGTCGCTGATGGCGCAGACACTCGGTCAGAAACCCTTGCTGCCACGGCTGCAGCTGTTGGCCTTCGCGATACAGCGGCGATTCAATCAGCGCCGCAGGCGCAAGGTTTTCGCCATCCTCAATGTCGATGAATTCGATCTCGCGCCGATAACCGCGCCGGCGCACCTCGCGGATCACAGCCTGAGGCAGTGGTTTTGCGGCGTTCCAGAGAAAGTCGAATTCTTCTTCGATCCACGCTATCCCTTCCGGGGAATCGTCTTCCCACAGGATTTCGTAGTGGCGCTGCCAGCCGCTGCGCGTTTCGTTCATTGAGCCGATGAAGCCCAGCCTGCGGCCATCCCCCAGGGTCATCACACCGGCCTTGCCATGCACAAAACCGCAGATGTCGTCCGGTGCGATACGCACGGCCTGCCCATGCGTGGCGAGGAAGGCGTCGAGCCGCCGATAGCGTTCGCGGTTCAGCAAAGCCTCGGCCTCCAGGGCGCGCTCGTTCCAGCGGCCGAGCATCTTGCTCTCACGCAGTTGCGCCACTTTCAGGTCATCCGGGTGGATGTCCACATTGCAGACGATCTTGACCTCGGGGATGTGCTCCAGCGCCTCGCCAGCCACTTCGAACAACGAGCTGGTGAAGTAACCCGCAATGCGCTTGTAGCTACGTGCTCCGGCCAGATGCTGCATCAGGAAACTGGCATCCAGCCGATGGGTACGCGAAGAGAAGCGCCGTAGGCTCATTTCTGGCGGCCTCAGTCGCCGAAGCGCAGATTCTTCAGGCGCGCGCCCAGTACCTCGGCCGCAGTGCGAACTTCGGGTTCAGGCGCTTTGCGCTCGATAAAGGCGAGCATGTCCACCAGCAGGGAGCGGGCTTCCAGGAAGTCCGCCATTTCGGCGCGCAGTTGCTCGACAATGACTTGCGCCTGGGTGTCCTTGAGCAGCTGCTGCAGGGCAATGATGAGCTGCCCCAGCCGTGTCACGCCGATCTCGGTGGCATCGCTCAGATCGCGCGAAGCGTATTCGCTGACGCGCTTGAGGCGTGCATGGTTGGGGCGCATGTCGCCCATCACGCGGGCGTAGTCCGTAACTCGGTAGGCTTTGGCGAAGTTCTGGTAGTTGTCCAGCTTGGCCGCGCCTGCGGTTTCCATGTCCATCATGCGCAGCACGAAGCGTTCGATGCCCGTTAGGCGTCCCCAGGTGTCGGCAGCGAGACTCTCGGGAACCAGCAGGCTGGATGCCGTTTCCGCCGCCTGCTGGACGATTTCGTCCACCACGGTCACTTCACCACGCGCACGCGGACGCAGGGCAAAGGTGGTGACGTCCTCGTCGCCGATGCGGGTGTAGGCCGTCAACACCTTGAGTGCTGCCGCATAACCGGCCATCTGCAGGTCGGAGTCACCCCATACCGGTTCGCCGTGATGGGTGGCCACGGTGTCGTTCAGGTGCATCATGGTTTCGATCTGCCGCGCGACCTCTTGTCGCACCGCAGGCAGCAGGCGCTGCTTGAAGCCGGTGCGCTCGCCCGCCGCTCGCTTCTTGAGCATCAGGATGACCGTACCCTGGACATAGCCGCCCTTCTTTAGCTCGGAGGTGGTTTCAGTGGCGATGTACCAGGCTGCGACCACTTGCAGACCCGCGGCCCAGAAGATGCCGATCAGGTCACTCCAGACCGTGGTGTCCTGATGCGTGAACATGACGCATTGCATGCCGTTGTCCGGCATGTTTGCCGCCATCGCGGTATACGCTGCCACCATGTTGCGGCGGAAATCTTCGCCGGAACCTTGGATGGCCAGCGCGCGCCGGGAGTCCCAGATCCAAGAGTCGAACGGCGCTGGCGGGTTGCGGCGAAGCCAGGCGATGAAGAACTCGGTGATCTCGTGGTAGTTGACGGCATCGGCGTAGGGTGGGTCGGTGATCCAGAGGTCGGCGCTGGTCGAAACCTGAGATGCCTCGTGCGTTGCCACTTGCGCGTGTCCGGGTACGCTGCTGTATCGATACTTGACCGACTCGCCGGGGCGGATC
The DNA here is from genome assembly GCA_016790075.1 of Rhodanobacteraceae bacterium. Lineage (GTDB taxonomy): Bacteria > Pseudomonadota > Gammaproteobacteria > Xanthomonadales > Rhodanobacteraceae > Tahibacter. The sequence goes on from JAEUPP010000025.1 coordinate 46,563, forward strand.
TGCTGGAAACCACGAACCCCATAGTTGTAGAAGACGTTCAAAGCTTGGTTGTAGAAGACATGCTCGACCCCGTCTGCAGATGGCGCCCTTCCCGGACGCCCAGGCGAGCCCAAGCGCCACTGAGACAACTTGGCCGACTTGTCAGCCAGGAACATGCGATCGAACTGCAGCGCCGCGGCGAGGTCGCCGGGCTGTGACCGCACTGCCTCGGCCACGAGGGCTGCGTAGTACAGCTGCCTCGGCATGTAGAGGTGTTGCCAGTGTGTCCATCCTCGCTCGCGGAACAATCGCGTAGTCTCGCCACCTGGTTCGATGGCCATATCCGGCACGAAGCCTTCCTGCTGCCACCGTTCCAGATTGGCGCCGACGATCTCCTCCACCCTTCGCTCCCGCTGCAGGTCGGCTGCGGTCGGCGCTGCGAAGTAGGTCTCCTGACGGCCGGCATCCACCGTGTCGCGAGTCACCCACTGAATGGCGAAGAGGCGTTCCTGCAGGATGTCGTCCGCTCGGGGCTTGAAATCCGAACGTTCCCACAGGCGCAGCCGGTTGCCTGTCGTGCCATCGGCCAGGCGGTAGTCTCCGCGTAGCGTCTTCACCGGCATGCGATAGGTCTGGCCATCCCGTTCATAGACCAGATGGCTGGACTGAATCGTTCCCACGGCCGCGGCGGCAAGCTCTTCTGGTGTGACGTCACTGACGATGCGAATGTGGAAGCGCTTGTTGGCGTGATCAGGCTCCAGCCTCGCGATGGTGCTGCGGATCTTGGACACGACCCACGTGGTGGACATCGGCACCATCCAGCCTGTCTCGGGGCATCGGGTCTCAAGGCAATGGAGCAAAGCTTTAATGCGGTTACCTTCGGCATCGTGCTCGATGCATTGGGCCTTTATCTCGCGCTCCACAGCTTCCGCTACCGCCTGTTGGGCGCGCTTGATGCGGCGCTGCTGTTCCGGTGTGGCGCCGATGATGTTGAACGTGCCCCAGGTCAGCATGCAGGCCAGTGGGTTCAGATCGGAAGCATAAACATTGCATCCCAGGCGCGCGGCCTCAAACGGGATCGATCCACCACCGCTGAACGTGTCGCCCACCTGCGGCTTGCGTCCGTAACGCAGTACGCCGAGTTGCTCGACGAGCTGTTCGAAGGAGTGCGCTTGAATACCCAGGTGAGCGTAATGGTGGTTGACCGCCGGCCAGACGGGTTCATAGAGCCAGTCTGCTTCGACTTCTTCCGGCCTTTTGCACAAGGCGGCTTTCTTCTCATAGCTGTCAAAGGTGGCGATGGCGGGGCGGTACAGCTCCAGCTTCTCGGCCAGCCCGATGTCACGCCGCCAGCCGGTGGGGCTGAAATAGCGCTCCGGATCGGTAATCGGGGTGAGTTCCTGCAGCGTCTCGACGTTGAAGGCGTTGTTCGCCAGAGCGCGGCGGGCCAGGCTCTCTTCGTCGAAAGCCAGCAGCCGTTCGAAGATATCGAGGTCCTGCTCCGGATTTTCTGTGGCTGGCAACAATGCGCCGAGGACGACGGCGCGGACCAGAATCAGTGGTTTTCGGCCCTTCCAGAATGACCCTAGCGCCGTCAGGGTTTGGCTCGCCTGGGCCTTGCGCTCTTTCTGTGCTTCGAACGAAACCTTCTGTGCAGGAAAAACCGTCTCGATCAGCGCAGGCGCATCTTTAAGGGCCAAAGGTGTGAGGCTATTTGTCGCTTTCTGCATGCCCTGATCAATCCTCAATGCGCCGAAGTCACGTCAGGCGATAGCCAGCCCTGGGAACGCAGCCGCTCTTCGGCAATGGCGAGCTGGCGAGGCGTGAATTGCCGCTTGCGCGCATTCCAGCCATAGACCTGGCGTTCCACGCTCTCGTGCTGCGTGGCGCCCTCGCGGCTCATCACCCAATGTACGGTGGCCAAGAGTTCCAGCCCATAAGGTGACTCGAAGCCGTCCACCAGCCTGGTCACCCGTTCGAAGCGGGCGCGGCTTATATCGTGCTGATCCAGGTAGTCCCGGGCGTCTTCCACGGCACCGGGTACCAGAGTGAGCGGCTTGTCCGGCAGATCGCCGCCATCGGCATAACCGGTGATCAAATGACCTTCCACCGCCTTCAGTACATGCCGCAGGTTCTCGGCATAGGGGCCGTAGTGATGCTTGACGTACTGCAGACGCAGCGGCTCGCCGGCTTCCTGCATGAAGTACATCAGCTTGTGGACTTCCAGCAGGGTGACAAAGGGGTCGAGCAGTCCGCCGAGATAACGCTGCATCAGCTCAACCAGGGCAGCCCGGCCCGCCGTCATCGTAGGCACTTCGCGCACATGTGCCATCTGGTCATGAGCCGGTGCGCCCTTGGGCTCGAACACCAGCACGCGGACGTCGGCAAGTGTTGCCAGCGCACTCGCGATTCGCGGACGCACCTCGTTCCAGTCCAGCCCGCCCAGGCCTGCACCCAGCGGTGGGATTGCGATGGAGCGGATGCCTTTGGCTCGGATGACTTCGACCAGATCGACAAGGCCCGTCTCGATGTCCTCGATACGGCTCTTGCCGCGCCAGTGGCGCTTGGTCGGGAAGTTGATGATGAAGCGTGGCAGGGTGAGCTGCCCCGTATCAAAGACGAACATGCGACCGGGCCGTACGGCTTCACGCTTGCAGGCCGCTTCGTAAGCCTTGAAGTTTTCGGGATAGACGTTCTTGAACTGCAAGGCGATGCCGCGTCCCATCACACCAACGCAATTGACGGTGTTGACCAGTGCATCGGCCTCGCATTGGAGGATGTCGCCCGAGGTGTACTCGATCATGGCTGTGCTCCTCGTAGTTCAGTAATACCAGTCCGGGCGCACTTCGACCGGCGGCCGATGTCCGTGTGCCGGAAGGGCGTTGACGGCGTGTCGATAGACCGTGGCCGAGTGCACGCCGATGCGTTCGATCAGATGCCACGGCAGATGTTGCTCCAACAAAAACTCGGCTTGCTTGCCGTCTTTCAGACCACCGCCCCAAGTTAAAGCCTGTACCGCAGTCCAGTTGATTTCGCCTAGACGCGCCAAGTCATTGCGGTCTTCAAAAAAATACGATCCGGCGTTTGAGAGCGTGAACGCCCAGCGAGCAGGTTGTGCATCGGCCCAAGCCACCACCGCGTCTAAGTCTGCCTGCAAATGGATGATGGGCGCTTGTCCGCCCTGATAGGTCAGTTCCGCATTGCGCCGGTGGATCAAATAAAGCATCACCGACCGCGGGCAGAAGTAAAACGGCACGCAGGCACCGACGAACAAACCGGGATGACTTGCAAGCTGAAGTTCGGTCAGTCGGCGCTGCTTGATGTGATTCATTCCAACCATCGTTCCGCCCAGCGCCCGCGCCAGAACCAATGCGTCCGGCAGCAGCCCGCCGGCCGCCACGATGGAGGGCAGACGGTCCACATGGACGATGTGGTAGATCTTGGGGTGTGGTGGCACGGATGCGGCGTTCATGGCGCTTCGTCGGCGAACAACCCCAGCGATCCCTGGGCAGCGTCTTGCTCCAGCTTGCCTCGTCGTGCACGAGGGGCGAGCAACTCGCTCTGCGCCACATCACCCAGGGCATGCTTGAGCGCCACGCGCCAGCCCTTGCCCGCATCCATTACGCCGCCGGTGCTCATGGCGGTCATGCCGAACAGCCACCAGCGCTCTTCAGGGCGCAACGCCAGCCAGTTGCGCACGGCGACTGGAATCTTCTCCATCTCCATCTGCTCGACGGCCCAGGCCAGTACGCACAATTCCTTGCCGAGCAGGCGGTCCACCGGGTTGTCGCCGACCTTCCACGCGCCGGGTTTGATGCCATGCGCGGCTAGACGGGCGTTGAAGGCGCGTTGCGCCTCGGCGCGAATGGCGCTCCAGCGCGGGCGATCCAGCAGAACACGGTCGATCACCGCGTTGTCGTTGCTCGTGCCCTGCAAGCCGAGGTGTTCGCTGATCTGAACCTTGGCGTTACTGGCCTTGGGAATGATGATCCTGAAGTGATGCGGATCGGAAGTCGCAGGCACGCCAAAACCCAGCGTGTGCAGCACTCGCGCGCGCTCGTTGGGCGATGGTGTGTAGCCCGCGGTCTTGGTCATCCTCAGTCTTCCTGGTTGATGTCGCCAGGTTTCAGCTCGATTCCGGCGAGCTTGGCAAATTCTTTGAGTGCAAAGCCGGTATCGAAGGCGATGCCGTCGGCGATGGCGATGCTGAGCGGGGCGTCGGGTTCTCCGAGTACGTCACGCAGGCTGTTGGTCGCCCCTTCGATGATGGCTGCAGTGACTTCGCGCTCGTTGAAGCGCACGGTCACGGTATTTTCACCTTCACCGATCTCGATCCGTACACCTTTGAAACGAGTGCCCGGCTGATCGCGGAAGCGGTTGATGACACTGAAGACGCGGTCGGTGGTATCGAGCCTACGCTTGCCTTGCAGGCGTGCAGGCTTGCTGTCGACGATCTGCACCGACTTGTCGCCGCTGGCCGGGATCTGAAAGTCGGCTGTCTTGTTGGCCTCGCCCGAGCGGGCAAACACCAGCAGGCGGCAGCTTGCGGAACCGATTTCGAACGGCGCGCCGTAACGGGTGCCGTCCTTGGGATTGGAGCCATCAAGGGTGTAGTAGATGTCAGCCTGTGGTGTGGCAGCAAGGGTGACGCGCCGTTTGTCGGCCGCCGGTTCGACCTGATGACGAATCTTGAGGTCGGCGAGCCAGCGCGTGGCTGCCGCACTTTCATACTGGCCCGTGGTGTCCTTGACCCAGAAGTACAAGGTGCCTTCGGTCGAGCTGAAGCTGTCCAGATCTTCGATCTTGTTGTCCTTGTCGGAAACACTTGCCCTGGTCGACCAGTGGACGACCGGACTGTCACCGGCATGGCGTGGCGTGAGACTGAGCACCGTCTCTCCGGTGTCCGGCTTGATGTTGATAACGGAAACGTTGACGGTAGCCTTGTCCTTGGGGAACGGCCCCTTCTCGATGTAACCGTCCTCCCCCAAGCGCCAGCGGCCTTGTTTCAGCGCCTCGGTCTTGAGCGTATCCAGGCCACTGCCACCCGGCATCCAGGGCCAGATCGGAGAGCACTTGGCGCGCGTGGCGACGTCCTTCCAGGGCGTGCGGCGGTTGTCCTTGCCGGATGGCCACAGGTATTCCTCGGCCTGCGCGAAGTATTCGTCGAAGTTGTCTTTGCTCAGTTCGGCCACGAGCTTGTAGTCGGCTCTAGGGCTGGCCAGTAGTTTCTTGATCTGGGTTTCGGCGGACTGATCGCCTTGACCGAGCTTCAGTCCTTGATCAATGGTGACCCCGGCCAGCAGGTTACGGCCGTCCACCGGATCGCTGGCAGGGAAGTAGAGGCGGTTGTAGGCAGCCGACAACGCCTTGCTGAACCGATCTTCGGATTCTTCGAAGCGGTCGCGGGCCTCCTCGAACAGGGTGTCGCCGGACTTGAGGCGCTTGTGGATTTGTTCGATGGCGTACAGCTCGCGCAGCCGTTCCTCGACGGCGTCGGCCAGCATGCTGTCCTGACCAGTCAGCACCAGCAAATTGTTCTTTTCCTGCTGGTAGTCGAAGAAGTTCTGCAATTCACTGGGCGGTACCTTGCCATCCGGCTTGATGACAATGAGCGTGCGCGGACCGCTGAGCTTGAGTTCATCCAGCTTGGGCAGTACCTGCACGTCCTGATAGGCGATTTTGCTTACCGGCGCGAGGATTCCCGAGAGGCGATTGATCAGCGCCTGATCGACCTTGGGCTGCGGGACTTCCTTGGCGTTGCGCTCAATCTGGCGCGAGAGGTTTTCGGTTTCCTTGATGAAAAAGCGCTGCTCTTCGCGGTGGAGGTACCACGCTGATTCGCGCAGGCGCTGCAATGCCGGCAGGAATTCATCAGGCTTGCGCTGCGGTGCGGCCAGGAACTCGATCAGCTCACTCTCCGACAGGCCAATGCGCCCGCCGACGGCGCGTGACAGGCTGGACGAAAGCAGCAAGGTCATGAGCTGCTGCGCGGCATCCCCGGAAAGTGCGGTGTCGATGTGCTCGGCAATGGCATTGCCCCCATCGGCGATATCGCGTGTCACCGCAGGCATCAGTTTGGGTGCAATGCGTTCGATCTCGTCCTTGACCTGCTCGTCGTTGAGATTGAGGTGCTGGGTGCCGACCAGGAAGATGTCGTCGGCCTCACGTTCATCCACACTCTTGAGCAGGCGTGCGCTGAATTGCATCAGACCACGGGTCTGGCGGAAGTTCTCGTTCTCTTTGAACAGCGCAACAAGATGCTTGAAGGACGGATGGAAGGGATACGTTTCCCTGACCTGCTCGGCAATTTGCTCGATGCTGCTGGCCACGATGTAACCACTATCCTCAGCCTTCTTGATCTGCTGTGCGTACTCCTCGGCGATGTCGGAGATCACACGCTCGTCCGGCAGTTCGTCGATCAGGCGTTTCTTGAGGATTTCGTAGATTTCGTTGCCCGCCAGTTGCACCGGCGTGATGGTCATGGCCTGACGCCGGGTTTCCTGTTGCAGATTGGAGATAGCGTCGGCCAGCGCCTTGGTCTGGGCTTTGTAGCTGCCGGCCAGGTTGGCGACCACGATGGCGCAGTTGGGCAGTTCCAGCGCAGCGCTCATCAGGCTGGAGAGGGTGTAGACCGCCATGTTGGCCAGCGTGCCTTGACCAAACACCTGCGTGCTGGCGTTGTCCAGATAGGGCGGCAGCTCATCCAGCAGGATCAGGGTTGGCTGGTCGCCGATGATTTGCTTCCACTGGCGCTGATCGACGGCCTTGGGGCCATTCGCCCAATACGGTTTGACGGCTTCTGCAGCACCAAGCTGGGTAGCAATCTCGCCCCAGATGAAGTTGTCGGGGTTGTTGCGGCCGTTGAACGCCGCGATTCGAGCCTGTCCGAAGTCGATGCGCGGAGCCAGATCGGCAGGCAGAACCTCATTGCGCAGATGGGGATGCCGCGCCAGCAGGCCTAGCGCAATCATCATATGCGTCTTGCCGCCGCCCATTGCCTGGGTCAGTTCAAACACAGCCTGATCTGACTTGCCGGAAAGACGCAGCAGACCTTCGCGGAAAAGCTGCTCCATGCCATGAGTGACGAAGTTGCGCGAGAAGAACTCGCTGCCGTCGCCCGCGTCATTGATGAGGTCTGCGAGGTTCTCGATTCCCTGGCTCATCCGGTAGTCGCGGATGATGGGGTTGAACCGGCAGGCTTGTTTGACCGTCTTGATCATGAACGCGCTCCGCTGGTGTTCTTCGTTTCCCCGGAGTGCGGAATCACAATGTCGTGCCGCTCGCAATAGCTCCGAATCAGCACTTCGACCATGTTCGCGATGGATCGATGCTCTTGATCCGCCGCAATACGAAGCGCCTCTTTTAGTCCGGGGTCGATACGAAAGGTGAGCGTGGCAGTTTTGACCGTGGCCATGGTCCCTCCCGAAATCACTGAAAATGTACTGCACTTTACAGTATCGGTTTGACTTCGCGTGTCCCGGACATGGCGCCCAGCAAGCGGAAATTTGAGCATCTGGTTGAAGTCACAATCGCAAAGCATGTCGACATGTCCGACGCTGATAGCCGAGCGGCACATCGCCCTGAGTTCAATCGTGTGACGGGAAGGCCTGCGTTGGATGCGCGCCGGCCTGCGCGGAAAGCGGCAAAACCCCGAAGGCGCCGCCAAGGGAGCATCGGCGTGTCCGCTGGCCGGCAGTCAGTGCCCGCGCGGCAGATCGGTCGTCGTCCGCTACGGCGCGCTGTTGTCGGCGTTGACAGGCACGGTATCGGACTTCGGCCCCGGCCTCGCCTCATCATCCACGAACACCGCACCCCGCAGGCGCTGGCGGTTGACGTGCAGTTCCAGCACGTCGGGGCGGGAGTAGTGGCCGAAGGGGTCGAAATTCTGGCGCTCGGCGCGTACCAGAGCCGGGTAGAGTTCGGCCACGATCAGGGTTTCCTCGCTCACACGGGGTGGCACCAGCCACTCGCCCGTCGGCGCTGCAATGCAGGAGCCGCCATCGGCGCAAACGGGCGGCAGTGCCTCGCGCAGCAGGGCGGCGTGCGGGATGTGGTCAGGTATGTCTTCGCGCCGCATCAGGCTGCTGACGGACAGCGCATAGCTGCGCCCTTCACGCGCGAGATGGCGGGTCAGGTCGCGCGTGTTGCGCACGTTGCCGGGCCAGACCGCCAGATGCAGGTCCTCGCCCTGGGCGTAGAGTGCTGAGCGCGCCAGCGGCATCCAGTTTTCCCAGCAGTTGAGGCCACCCAAGGTGAAGCCGCCGATATCAAAACAGCGCAATCCCTGACCATCACCTGGCGACCACACCAGCCGCTCTTCGTGGGTGGGCATGAGCTTGCGATGCACATTCCGGATTGTCCCGGTGTCGTCGATCAGCACCAGCGCGCAATACAGGCTGTGGCCGCGCTCGCGGGCGCGCTCGATCACGCCCAACGCCACCCACAGCCGCCCCGTGCGTGCTGCCGCCTGTATCGGCGCCAGGTCGCCGCGGGACAGGTCCACCGCCTGCTCGGCGTAGAGCGCGAACAGTGCCTTCTGCAACGGAGACTCGAAGCGGGCGCCGTCGGTGTGCTCCACCCAGAAGGGATAGCCCGGCGCCAGCGCTTCGCCGAACGCCACCAGCCGTGCGCCCGCCGCGGCCGCTTCGCGGAGCCTATCCAGCGCTTTGGCAAGGGTGGCCTGGCGGTCCAGCCAGACTGGCGCGATCTGGGCCAGGGCAACGGTCGTGGTCATGGGGCTCCTTGCGGTGATGTGGCGATTCGGTTTACACAATGGATCAGGGGCCTGGATCCGCAACCCCCCGTTTTTGGCTCGATCGCCGGATCTTGCCGTAGTGCAACGCTGCGGTGCGGACCGCCCCGTGTATTGCCGCCTTTCCCTGTGCGTTTTGTTGGTATCCGCTTTATCGATACCCGTGGTCTGGCCACTGTCCGGCTGGCGCAGAATCGAACGCTTTCCGGCAATGACTCGTGATGCGGTTGATTCAGTCGCAGCGCCAGCAGCCGGCCCGCGCCTCAGCCGTTGACGGCACTTTCCTCGCGGTCCGGCGCCAGCTCGGCGAGCTTGCGCCGGACCTTCGCGGCGAAACGCTCATAGTGGCCGCCGAGCATCCGACGCAATTCGCCGTCGGAGATATAGCCAATGGATTTCCGGTAGGCGCACTTGATGGCCTGTCCGCGCCGGATGCCGGCCTCGATGCTGGCCAGGTCGGTCGCCAGCAGTGCTCGCGCCTGTGGATGCGCCTGAATATAGGCCGCGACGCGCTGGTTGTGCCGCGCCACGAGTGCTGCCACCGAGGTCCGGCGCGGGTGCCGTTCGATGTCGACGGCTTGGCCATACTCGAACGGCGACGGGTTTTCGTATTGGGTAATCAGGAAGCCGTTGTCGTCGAACAGCGTGTTGCATTCGGTCATGGTCTGGGTTTTCCACTTTCCAGTCACCGCCAGCAGGAGGAATGCCACGACCCCCGGCCACTTCGGTTTCAGTGCGAACGTATCGACGGTGGTGGCGCCGCTGTCGTCCACGTAGAAACTCAGCAGCGTGCGCTGCCCCAGCACGCGTGTCATGCCAACGGCCTCGGTGTCGGCGAGGTGGCGGAATCCCGCCGACGCGAGCGCCTTGCGCTGGCGTGCTGCGTACTTGCGCTGGTAGGCCGGAAATGTCGCGCTGTCGACGGCGACGAGTCCGGGTGCGTCCTCGTAGGCGACGTTGAGGATCTGCTCGGCGATGTTCGCGGCGGTCATATCATCCGGTGATTCCGGCAAGCGCGCGCTCACCGCTTCGCTGATCGTCTTGCCCCTGCGCACGGCACGGGCGGCGCTGAGCAATGCCGTCGCGACGGTGTCGTCACCCTGGTTGCGATCCCCCGACTCGATCATGCTTTCCAGTAGCGCGGCCAGTTCATTGCGTTCGCCGGCGCCGTTGTTCTCGGAACGCGCGCGCATCTCCAGCACAAAGGCACGCTGTGGCGCATCAGCTGGCAACTGCTCCAGCACGCGGTCGTATTGCGCCAGTGCTTCGCCGAAGCGTCCGAGATTGTGCAGCACCTTTGCGGACTTGAGTTGATAGCGAGGCGTGCCGTCGAGCCGGGCGCATAACGCGAACTCCTGCAGCGCCGCTTCCAGTTCGGTCCGCAGGTATTTCATGCCGGTGAAGGCCACAACACACGCCTCTTCGGGTGTGTCGTCGGGCACCTGCATGGCGCGCAGCTCGTGCGCCTCGGCGCGCGCGGCACGGAACTCCACGCGGTCGGGCTGCAGCGCAATCGCACGCTCCAGCCAGGCATCGGCCTTGGGGTCGAGGGCTGTCCAGTCGCCGTCCGCCGGCCAGCGCAGCAGTTGCCACAGTGCAAAGCAGGCATCGGCCAGCGTTGGGTCGATCACGAGCGCCCGCTGCAGTTGCGCGATGTGCCGCTGCCGCTGTTCGGCATGCTGGCGCTCGAGTTCTTCTATCTGTGCTGGCGTCGGCTCCTTGGCCTGAGCGTGCTGGCTTTCCTGGTCAGGAACGTCTCGGCTCCACTCCAGCGCCACCTGTCTGACAAGTGCTGGCGCGTGATCGGGCTGCAGCGACAGCACCGTGTCGACGGCCAGCAACGCGTCCCGATGCCGCTCCAGCTTTTGCAGGCAGTTCGCGCGATACCAGTGCAGCGACGCCACCCGGGAATGCGCGGTGAGTACCGCATCGACATGGGCCAATGCACGGGCGTAGTCCTGCGCGCGCCACGCCGACTTGAAGGATTCAAACTCCGGATGCTGTGCCATGAGCCCTGATTTCCTGGCCGCGCCGGTCGTACATGCCGCGGGCCGTAGATGTGTTCGCGCCGCCGTGGTGGGTTGCTGGCCGGTGCCAGCGTCGGCAGAGACTACCGCATTGACTTTTCCTGTTGAAGAATGCCGTTCCAGTAGGGGTATCGGTGTGGAATCATGCGCGGCTTCGCGGGTAACGATTACCGTTGCTGTGTAATCTTTGTATATTTGTTAACTTTTACAAGAAAATCGGTCGCATGACGGCTTCCTCGGCGAGTTCATGCACGAATTACCCGAAGACACGCATACTCCACGGTCGAGTCATCCGACGGCGTAGGCGTGAATCGCTACCGTAAAACACTCGCCAATGAGGGCAATTCGTTCCCCGCCCAGCGTTTCCGATGCTCGAAGGAAATTCCCGTGTCTTTGTCCACGCCGCGCAGCCACGCGCGGCGTAAGTAGCGCTGAACGCAGTGAAACGTAAGCGTTAAGGAGGGTCCGAACAAGTCCCCCGCGATGTGTTCTTATTGAAACACGCAAAG
>JAEUPP010000039.1 GCA_016790075.1 Rhodanobacteraceae bacterium
CGCTGGCGCTGCTTCGGAAGTAGCTACAGCGTGGTCACCCCGCAGCTGCTTGCCGGTCCATTCCACCAGCGCCAGGTAGTCACGCAGTCGGATATCCGGCAAAGCTGGCGTGATCGTCGCGACTCTGGGCTGCACCACACATGCCAGCAACTCTGGGCGATCGTTTGCTTCCCGAACCCGCTCGCTCACGCTGGTGTGTTGTTGATCTTCCATCCGGTGGGCGATGCCCGCCCGAATCGGGTTCAAGTCCACATAGGCCATCGCCGCCAGCTGTGCCTTTTCATCCTTCAAGACCTGCGATTTGAAGCAGCCTTCCCAGAACCGTCCCTTGCAAGAGTCTTCCGCATTCGCACGGCGAGCAATCGGTTCAACCAGACACTTCATCAGCCAGGACAGGCTGCCCAGACGTTGACGGATCACGCCCAGACGAATCGGATCATTGATCACCGACTGACATTTCATCTCGAACGCCAACGCGGTGGCCTCGCGCGGTGGAAACAGCCGCACCCAGCGTCGCGCAACGTCCTCATTGCACCAGTGCAGCGGTGCTAGCGGATCAACTTCCAGCACCAGATGCAGGTGATTGCTCATCACGGCGTAGGCATGGATCGCGACGGCAAAGCACTGGCCGACGAGGGCTATCCGGTCTGTGACCCACTGCTTGCGATGCTCAAACGAAATGCCGGTGTGCTCGTCTTCTCCACATAGCCAGGCCCGGCGCACGCATCGTTGCACACAGTGAAATAGGCCGCGTTCCTCCAAAGAGACCAATTGGGAGCGGGGCTGGGCCATGCAGGCATTGTCCCGCTGCTGCTTTGCAAGTACATGCGGAAATACCCCGACGGCGTACCAGATTATTCTGATTTGTGCGTGGCCGCGTTTCCGCCCAACGCTGATTTCCGAGCTCAATACCGTGCCTGCGCTTCCACCTGTCAACGCTTAACCTGACCGTTGCCGGCTTCGGCCCATGACTCCGTGCCTCGGTAGATCGCTAGTCTTTTCCGAGTAGAGGAGCTTCCCCTCCTAATGTTCTGCCGGATTCGTCCCGGCGCATCTGCGTGGCCGCGTTTCCCTGCGGCCAGACGCAGTCAGCGCACCGCGCCGCCGGTGCGGGCCGATCTGGTGCCAACGCCGCTGGAGGCCGCCGACATCCGCTGCGACGAGCCGCGCAGCTAAGTCGCCGATCGGCTCGCTGCACAAATACCGCCGCACTGCCGCGTAGTCCACTCATCGGGTGCAGCGACCGCCGAGGATGCACTCGTGGCGCATGCCAAAACCGCGCGATAAGCCGCACGCAGCCCACGCGACGCGGGCGCCAGGCAAGAAAAAACCCGCACCGCCACAACGGCGATTGCGGGTTTTCCTTATAACGGTTGCCAGCTACGGCCGTCGACTACGATGCCGGCCGGCGTCTTGCATCAGAATCCGCAACCCGGGCCCGAGGTGCGCGCGCTGAACGCGTAGGCGATGACCTTAGGTGCGCTGTCGCCGGGGCAGCTGACGCGGGCCAGCGCGGTCGACACACAGGCGGTGGGGTTGGTGGCGCTGACCGACGCGGCATTCGCGCCGACGGTGTTCGTGCTGTTGAACGCGAAGCCATTGGTCGCCTGCGCGTAGTTCGCCGTCGCCGCGACCGCGCCGCCGGACGGATTGCTTGCGACGGAATAGCCGCTGGCGGAGGTGCCACCGTTGGAAATAGCGCGGGCATAGACCTGCGTCGTTCCGCAGAAGCCGGTCCGTTCCTGCTGGGCCTTGATGCCTACGGCGTTAGACAGCTCGGCGATCGAACGGTCGAGCTCATCCAGCGCGGTCTGCTCGGTGCGCGAAATGCCGTCAACGGCAAACTGGGTGGCAATGGCGACGCGGGTGCGCGCCATCGTTTCGGCGAGGGCGACGCGGCCTGCGTGGTTGACCGCCACGTACGATTCGCCCTGACCGTCCTTCTGCAGATACAGGCCGTCGCTGACCTGGCTCATTTTTTCATTTTGGGTCAGCACTTCATCAATCGTCTGTTGCGCCAACGCGGCGCCGGAAAACATCGCAAGAGCGAGAATCGATACGCGAAAAAGCATAGTTGCTTAGCTCCGTGGTTGATTAGCTAAATGTTCCCCTGAATGGTTAGTATACTTAAACGTTGGATTAAAATAGCGTTACACATGGCGGAGTGTGGTGCCACTGCTTAGTTACGCGTAAGGACGATGGCAGACGGCTCATGTGACAATTGATGTTTCGTGGATTTGAAATCGACGACGGTCACTTTGCGATTCAGCGCGTCGACGATCCGCCGCCGCAACTTGCGTTGCGGAGTAACCTTGTAGTTCAGGCGATGTGCCTCAGCCAAAATCGAGCGCGCCAAACAGTCGCGTCGATTCGGCTGTGGCGATCCGCAGCGTCGCAGTTACCTCGCCCGTTGCAGCTCAAGCCATTCCGAACCGGCTGACCAGCTCGGTGAATGGCCGGGGTGCGGCCGAGCCTGCGCTGGCCCCAGCAGCGCCCAGTAATCGCTTTACGCTCGTCTGCGGCGAATCGCGCGCGACCGCCGCGCGCAAATAAACCGGAGTCTTGCCGGCGATTCGCGCGGCTTCAGCGCGTGCGTCAACAGACAGAGCGACCGGATCCATGGCTTCCATTCGCGCACCCGACAACACAGGCAACAGCCACGCAGCGCCTCCGGCGATCATCTCCGCAAGACGCCAGCTTCTCCGGCGGCTTGCCGAAACCAGCGCTTCACCGCTTCGACGTGTTCCGCACCGACGTGACAACGCTTTAGCTCGTTCGAGTAACCCGGCATGCCTAGGCACGCGATGGCGTCCGCTTAAACCAGACCATGAATGCCACCGCGCCGACGGCCAAGACCACGCATTACTTGATTGATTGATCCCAGCCAGCCCTATACGCAGGTGATCGAGGAGGCTGAGCAGCAAGGCCGTGCAGTACCGACTGTCAAAGCCTTGCACGCCGTGGGCGATGACCGGATACGGTGCTTTACGCCGACCGTGGCCGCGAATGGATCGAATCCCGGCGTGCGGGCGGTTCTGCGTGACCACCAAGCTGACGGACTGGGTAGCACGCGGTTGCTGGCCGATGAGACGGGGGCTGTTACTGACAAGACTACGTTTGAGGCCTTCGGCGAGATCGATGCAGCGGCAAGTCAGCAGACTAGCGATAACAGTTTCCCGTACACCGGCGAGCAGCTAGATCCGAATACAGGCCTCGTCTATCCGCGTACGCGGTACATGAATCCGGCGAACGGAAGGTTTACGCAGCATGACGCGTTTGCGGGTTTGGGGGGGGCGATCCCGTAACGTTGCGCAAATACCTTTATACCAACTCTGATTCAGTCAACGGCACCGACCCAAGTGATCATCTAACGCTGATGGGGCTCGGTCGAGCAGTTGCCGCAATGACGCCCCTAACGCCGGGCGCTACGGCAGGCATCATTAACAACGAGCGGCCCGTGCATTAATAATTTCGCTGGCGAAACGCTGTCGGCGACACGCCGGTCGCCGCCTTGAACACGCGGTAGAAACTCGATTCCGAGTTAAATCCGCTTTCCAGTGCAATAACCAGTATGGACACCTCGGCGCAATTGGCGTCGGTCAGTTTCTGTTTTACCGACTCGATGCGGAAGTCGTTGACATAGGCGCGGAAGTTCTTGCCCGCACCCTCATTGATTACCCGGGAGGCTTCCGGGGCCGTTAAGCCCAGTCGCTTCGCCAGATCGTTCAGGTTGAGATCGGGCTCAGTGAACAACTGCTCCCTCTGCATCAGTGCCTGCAGTCGCTGAAAACTGGCGTCTGTCTCCGCCTTGGCCCGCTCCGGCACAACCGGCTCGACGGGCTCCGCCGAGAACTGTGGCAGGTCCTTCAACCGGAAACCGACGACACCGCCGATGTAAATCAACGTGACATAGAACGCGTACGCTGCCTGCCTGACGCTAAACCGGGACAACCACGTCCAGGAAATTTCCTAGCTGCCGGCAAGCCCTTTTCCGATGCCTGCCGGCGCCCCCAACCAGGAAGCCTCCCCTTGGCCCGCTCGCGCAAAGCGTTACCGCAGTCCTAGCAGCCGCATAGCAACATGGCAGGCAAGCCCATGCAGCTGAGCAAGGAGAAACCGCCATTGCTGGCTCCTTGGCCTGCGCTGGCTCTATCCATCGCCTCAGCGCAGCCTCGCCCACACCCGGTGTTTGACCTGAAGTGGTCCATTGGACCACTTCAGGCAACCTTAGGCGTTACTACTACAGTCCGCGAAGGAGATGCCGAGTCGCGGTTCACCGGCAACGGGCTGCCGACCATTGAACACGACCTCAGCATGACCAGGGACGACTTCGCACATCGCGCAGTTGTTGATCTCTCCAAGGTCGTCGTCCGGATCGGATACCTGGACTCGGGCGCCGTCGGCACAGCTGCCTTCAAAGCCGACGGCACGCCCGATACAACGTTTGGGGTCAACGGCGAGACCGCGCGCGGCGCTCCGCTGCAGACAATAGCCAGCGCCTAGGCATCGGCTTCTTCCACGTAAGCGTCCACCGGAATGCAGGCGCACATGATGTTCTTGTCGCCATAGACATTGTCCACACGCGCCACCGGTGGCCAGTACTTCTGCAGCCGCAGCGTTGCCAGCGGGAAAGCGGCGAGTTCGCGCGGATAGGCATGGGTCCACTGGCTGCCGCAAACCATCGTGGCCGTATGCGGGGCATTCCGCAGCGGGTTGTCCTCCCGGTCCAGCTTGCCTTCCTCGACCGCTCGAATTTCCTCGCGGATCTCGATCATGGCGTCAATGAAGCGATCGAGTTCGTGCAGTGATTCGGACTCGGTCGGCTCGACCATCAGCGTGCCCGCCACCGGGAAGCTCAAGGTCGGTGCGTGGAAGCCGAAATCAATCAGGCGCTTGGCCACGTCCTCGGCGCTGATGCCGGTTGCATCCTTGAGCGGACGCAGATCCAGTATGCACTCGTGCGCAACCAGACCATTGCGGCCCGTGTACAGCGTCTTGTAATGCGGTGCCAGGCGCTTGGCGATGTAGTTCGCATTGAGCAGCGCGACCTGGGTTGCGCGGCGCAGGCCAGCAGCGCCCATCAGGGTCACATACATCCACGAGATCGGCAGTATCGATGCAGAACCGAAGCTGGCTGCACTGACCATGCCGACCGCTCCTTCGCCGCCGAACGTCCGCGGCAGGAACGGAGCAAGGTGCGCCTTCACCGCGCACGGCCCCACGCCAGGGCCGCCGCCACCATGCGGAATGCAGAAGGTCTTGTGCAGATTCAGATGCGATACGTCCGACCCCCATTTGCCGGGCTTGGCGACACCGACCAGCGCGTTCATGTTGGCGCCGTCGGTATATACCTGGCCGCCGTGGTTATGAACAATTTCACAAATGCGCACAACATCTTCCTCGAACACGCCGTGCGTCGAGGGATAGGTCATCATGATGGCAGCAAGGCGGTCGCTGTATTTTTCTGCGGCGCGTGCGATGTCCTCTACATCGACGTTGCCGTTCGCATCGCACCGGGTCACCACTACCTGCATGCCGCACATCTGTGCCGAAGCCGGATTCGTGCCGTGCGCCGATTCAGGGATCAGGCAGATATCGCGATGTGCTTCGCCGCGGGAACGGTGATACGCGCGAATCGCGAGCAGGCCTGCGTATTCACCCTGCGCACCGGAATTCGGCTGCAGGCTGACCGCGTCATAGCCAGTGCACTCGACCAGCATCTGTTCCAGCTCGTCGATCAGCGCCTTGTAACCCTGGGTCTGTGTTGCCGGCGCCAGCGGGTGAATAGTGCCGAACTCAGGCCAGGTGACCGGAACCATCTCCGCCGTTGCATTGAGCTTCATGGTGCAGCTGCCCAGCGGGATCATGGTGCGATCCAGCGCCAGATCCTTGTCGGCCAATGCGCGCAAGTAGCGCAGCAGTTCGTGCTCGCTGTGATGTGTGTTGAACACCGGATGCTGCAGGAAGCGGCTGCTGCGCTTGAGTCCGGTGGGCAGTGCATCGGCGGTGGCCGCATCCAGGGCGTCGATGTCGGTGATGTCGGCGCCAAACAACGCAGCCAGCGCGGCGACCTCTTCGCGCGTTACGGTTTCGTCCAGGCTGATGCCGACACTGCGCGCGTCGATGTAGCGCAGGTTGATTCGCGCCGCCTCGGCCCTGGCACGGATCGCATCAGCGTCGACGCCGACCACGTGCAAGGTGTCGAAGAAATCCGGACCGACGCTAATGCCAGCCGAACGCAGCGCGGCAGCGAGGATGGCCGCGAGACGGTGTACGCGTGTGGCAATGCGCCGCAGACCCTCAGGGCCATGATAGACCGCGTACATGCTGGCCATGACCGCGAGCAGCACCTGCGCTGTGCAGATGTTCGATGTTGCCTTCTCGCGGCGGATGTGCTGCTCGCGAGTCTGCAGGGTCAGACGGTAGGCCGGCTTGCCTTCCGCATCGATCGATACGCCGATAAGACGACCCGGCATGGAACGCTTGTAAGCGTCACGACAGGCCATGAACGCGGCATGCGGTCCGCCAAAGCCGAACGGCACGCCGAAGCGCTGACTGTTGCCGACGACGATGTCGGCGCCCCACTCGCCCGGCGCAGCGATCAGGGTCAGCGCCAGCAGGTCGGTCGCAACCGCGACAAGGCCGCCGCGCGCATGCACGGCGCTGGCGAGTGCAGCGTAGTCGTTGATCTGGCCGAAGGTGTTCGGATACTGCAGCAGCACACCAAACGCATCGACAGTGGCAGCCTCGCTGTCCTCGCCGAGGTACAGTGCTATGCCCAGCGGCTCGGCGCGCGTCTGCAGCAGTTCCAGCGTCTGCGGGTGCACGCCACGCGACACGAAGAAGGTATTGGACTTGGACTTGGCCGACCGCTTGGCCAGGGTCATAGCCTCGGCCGCCGCGGTGCCCTCATCGAGCAGCGAGGCGTTGGCGATCTCCATGCCTGTAAGATCGGCACAGAGGGTCTGGAAGTTGATCAGGGCTTCCATGCGGCCCTGCGAGATTTCTGCCTGGTAGGGTGTGTAAGCCGTATACCAGGCCGGGTTTTCAAGGATATTGCGCAGAATGACCAGGGGCGTGTGCGTACCGTAGTAGCCCTGGCCTATGAAGCTGCGGAAGACCTGGTTGCGATCCGCAATCGCGCGGATCTTGGCGATGGCTTCCACTTCGCTGGTAGCTGCCGGCAACGCAAGCGGCAGTGCCGATTTGATCGACGCTGGCACGATCGCGTCGGTCAGCGCATCGAGCGAAGCGTAGCCGACGACGCCCAGCATGCGGGCAATTTCTGCTTCGTTCGGGCCGATATGGCGTTCCACGAACGCGTCGTGGTGCTCAAGCTGGCGCAAGGAAGTACGGGAGTTCTGGCTCATGGAAAGGACGTCCGAAAGCAACGTGCAGGCCGCACGCCGGGGCGCCCCTCTGTCCTTTTGCCTGAGAGTTTCAAAGCCGTGGCTTCTTGCCCCTTCGGCGCCGGGTTTTACCGGTCTCTCCAGAGTGTTCGCACGCGGTGGTATGGGAGCCTGAGCGATTACGGGCGTTGCGCCTTCGGCAGCGGGGTCAGCCGCTTCTCCCACCGGGAGCGTAAGCGCCGAAGTATAGCCACGGCAGCCGGCTCTAGGCGACCCACCAACGTCTGCACCGCTCACACCCGGCATTGCCCATGGCTGTAAGCGAGCAATAGCGGCATGCGCCGGATAGCAAATGCAGGTAGCGAACACAGGAACCCAGCCGGCAGCCCTTTGCCTGGCCATGCGTTCCGCGCAGCCAGTACCCGCTCACGGCGGCCGGTCGGCCTGCGACTCCGGGGCCGGCCGCATCACGTCACGCAGGGCCGCCTGCAGCCGCGCATGCACCTGCACGAAGGAACGCCAGAGAAAAGCGGCGAGCGCGGCAGCCACAAGCAGCAGAACGATCAGCACGCCACGGGATGGCAGTATGGCCGAGCCCAGCGCCATGACGAGCAGGGCGAGCATGACGAGCACAGCCAGGGGAATCATCTTCCCCAGCACACGGCGCAGCGCATAGGTACGTGCCCCCGCTACGCCGTCGCGAATGCCAAGCTCGGCAAGCACCATGCCCAATGCGTCAGCCTTGCGATAGGCGGCTATCAGCATGGGCATTGACAGGAATAGCGCCAGCGACCAGAGCAGGCTGCGTCGCAACGTCTCGCCCGCCGTCCACTGCGGCAGCCACTCGAGCATGCGCGGCTTGAGCCAGGCCGCAGCAAGGAACACCGCAACGACCAATGCCATATTGATGGCGATATGCAGTACCAGACGGCGCAACATTTGTGCAATTGCCGCATTTTCATCTTCAGGCTTGAGTCCGGCGATCCAATGCTGATAGGCAATCATCAGGGCGCGCACCTTGCGCGGCAGCAGCGCATCCGTTCGTTCGGCGATACGGTCGGAAGAACGCATGAGATATGGGGTCGCGAATGCCGTCAGCACCGAGGCCGCTACCGCGATCGGATACAGAAAGTCACTGGTCACACCGCTGGCCAGCCCTACTCCGGCAATGACGAAGGAGAATTCACCGATCTGCGCCAGGCCCAGTCCCGCGCGCAACGCGGTGCGCCCGTCATTGCCGGCGATCACGCCACCAAAGGTGACTGCCAGCGTCTTTCCTACGACTACAGCAGCGGCGACCAGCACCACCGGTACGATGTAGTGGATCAGCAGAGCGGGATCAATCAGCATGCCGATGGCGACGAAGAACAGCGCGCCAAACATGTCGCGTACGGGCTCGATCAAATGTTCAACGCGCTTGACGGCCTTGGCTTCCGCGACAATGGCGCCTGCCACAAAACCACCTAGCGCGACACTGAAACCGGCCGCCTCCGCCAGCAGCGCAGCACCAAAACAAATGCCGAGCGAAGTGACCAGCAGCATTTCGCTACGCCCTGATGCAGCGACGTAGTCCACCAGGCGCGGCAACCACAGCAGGCCCAACACCAGTGCGACGACGACAAACAGGCCCAACCGCCCCAGGGTCGCCAGCGCACGTCCGGGCTCCACCGCACCGCTGATGGCGATACCAGACAGCACGGCAATCAGCAAGATCGCCAGCACGTCTTCGACGACAAGTATGCCGAACACCAGCCGTGCGAAACGCTCCTGCCGCTGCCCGGCCTCATGCAGCCCGCGCAATACGAGCATGGTCGAGGAAATCGCCATCATCGCACCGAGAAACAGGGCATCCATGGTGCGCCAGCCGAACCAGCGTCCGAGCTCGTAGCCGGCCCACAGCATCAGCGTTACTTCGACGCCGGTCGCGACCAATGCGGCGACACCAACCTCGCGCAGCCGGCGCAAACTGAACTCCAGCCCCAGGGAAAACATCAGCAGCACGACACCAAGATCGGCGAAACCGCGGGTTGTGTCCTCATTCGTGATCAGCGCGAGCGGCGTGTGCGGACCGATGAGAACACCGGCCAGTATGTAACCCAGCACCACGGGCTGGCGCAGGCGATGAAAGATCAAGGTCGTGCAACCAGCCACGACCATGATGACGGCGAGATCCTTCAGGAATTCGATTCCGTGCATGTCTGCGTATTAACCCGCCTGACACGGTGAACACAATATTGATCGCATCGACGCTGGTGGAAAAAAATTTCGTCCAAGGGGTTGACGCTGACGGGCTCGCTCCCTAAGATTCCGCTCCTCTCGACGGGGGGCTATAGCTCAGCTGGGAGAGCGCTACAATGGCATTGTAGAGGTCGTCGGTTCGATCCCGACTAGCTCCACCACCGTCGTACGAACAAACATGCTTTTCGGTTTCAAGTAAAGGTTTGAAGGTTACGTCCCCATCGTCTAGAGGCCTAGGACATTACCCTTTCACGGTAGCGACCGGGGTTCGAATCCCCGTGGGGACGCCAATCAAAAAGGAACGCAGGATGTGTTCCGCTCCAAAGTGAAAGTTGGAGCAAAAGCAACAAACGGACATTTGTTGTAAATCATGGAGTGGTAGTTCAGTCGGTTAGAATATCGGCCTGTCACGCCGAGGGTCGCGGGTTCGAGTCCCGTCCACTCCGCCAGCTGGACAAAAAGCCCGCCCAAGTGCGGGTTTTTTGTTGTCTTCGTTTCCGGCACATGCACACATCCGGCCCCGGTCTAAGCATGCCGCCGCCGCAGGGGCGTAAAGCTGTCGGGCGGCAGCCTGCGCAAGGTACCTACCGAATGCCCCTGCTCGCCAAGGTATTCCAGCCAGCGGGTCAGAAATGCATTCATGCGCAGCCGGTGCTGAAACACGGTCGGCGCCGGTGGATACGGACCGAGCACATCAATCAGGTGCCGCCCCGGATGGCAATGTGTGGCCTCTGCCATGCGCGCATCCTGATAAAGCCGCAGCCAGGCCGACGGCGCGAGCTCGCTCTCGCGGCTTTGGCGCAATACATAGTTAAGACGCAGCTCGACCGTATAGCGATGCTGTTCGATCAGGTCCAGACGCACATCAAGGCCATCATCAATCGACGACAGATAGCTGCCGGGCTCCAACCGCTGCGGTGCGAACAGGCGCACAAGGCGCGCATGGTTTTCCGCGTAGAGCCCCATCAGGTAGGCAAAGCGACCTGAGAACAATTTTGGCGGTTTGTCGAGGACGCTGCTCATGTGGCCGATCATAGCAGCGGGCGACAACACCACCAGACTGCCCCTGAGCACCGCAGACTGCTACGATGGAGTTCCAGCGCGGTGCCATTTCCTGGCGATTTCTTGCGCTTTTCGTACACGTTCAGAACATGTGCTTTTCGATGCCGAGCGCCGAAAGGATCTTGCTGGCAATTTCCTCGATCGAGGTGTGAGTCGTGTTCTGCACCGGAATGTTCTCGCGACGGAACAGTTTGTCCGCCTGGCCCAGTTCCCAGCGGCATTGCTCAAGCGTTGCATAGCGGCTATTCGGACGCCGGTTCTCGCGCACCTGGGCCAGGCGCTGCGCGTCGATGGTCAGCCCGTAGAGGCGATGACGGTACGGCCGCAGCCGCGCCGGCAATTCCATTTTCTCGAGATCATCATCGGTCAGCGGATAGTTGGCCGCCTTCACGCCGTAGTGCAGCGCCATATAAAGGCAAGTCGGCGTCTTGCCCGAACGCGATACGCCGACAAGGATCATTTCAGCATCGGCATAGTTCGTCGACACGCCATCGTCGTGCGACAGGGCGTAGTTGGTCGCATTGATGCGCGCCTCGTATTCGGCAAAGTTGACCAGGCCGTGCGCCTTGTTCACATGCCGCGACCGCAGGGTGCCAAGCTCCTGTTCCAGCGGGCCTATGAACGGCGCGAACACATCGACCATCAATGCGCCGCTGCCGGCCAGCACTTCAGTCAGCGCCGGATCGACCACCGTATTGATGACGATTGGCCGCTGGCCAGTCTGTGCATGACAGGTCTTGATGCGGATCGCCGCCGCCTGCGCCTTGTCCTCGTCATCGACGAAAGGAATACGGAAGGTGTCGAAATCGATACCGTCAAATTGCGTCAGCACCGAATGCCCTATGGTCTCGGCGGTAATGCCGGTGCCATCGGAGACAAAGTAAATCGTTCTACGCATGAGATGCCCAGGAACGGAAGACCGCGCAAGCGTACGCGATGCCGCGGACGATTGGGGAAACGGGATACTCGGCGCAGCGAAGGAAACCCGCTTCCAATGCTGATGGCTTTGCCTGCCGACTCGATTTCTGATCGCCGGTTTGCGTCCGCGCCCTGCATTACTGCAGCGCACAACTTGTTTCGGCGGGCGCGAACCCGGAAAATTGCCCGTCTTTTCGACGCCGACGCCCGTCGGCGTACCTGGCGTGCACCCGCCCCGCTGCGCAGCCCTGACCGGTTGCGCCCGAGGTTGGCCGCGATGGGTTGCGCAGGGCCTGGTGTCGCACCCCTTCTGCAATCCGGAGACTTACCTTGAGTGACCTGGTGCTTTGGCTGGACAACCTGCGGCTTTCCGATCTCGGCAAAGTCGGCGGCAAGAATTCGTCGCTCGGCGAAATGATCGGCAATCTGTCCAAGCTCGGCGTCTCCGTACCCGGCGGCTTCGCAACGACTGCCCACGCATTTCAGCAATTCATCGCCCAAAGCGGCCTGGCCGATCGTATCCAGCAGCGCCTGGCGACGCTGGACGTAGAAAACGTGGACGAGCTGACGCGTGCCGGTGCCGAAATCCGTAGCTGGGTCGTCGAAACGCCGCTGCTGCCGGAATTCGACCGCGAAGTTCGCGACGCGTACAGCAAACTCTGCCACGATGCCGGCGGCACCGATGTATCCGTCGCCGTACGCTCGTCCGCAACCGCCGAGGACCTGCCTGACGCTTCCTTCGCCGGCCAGCAGGAAACCTTCCTCAACGTGACTGGTGCCGACGACGTCGTACACAAGGTCAAGGAAGTGTTCGCATCGCTGTACAACGATCGCGCTATCGCCTATCGCGTACACCACGGATTCAAGCACGAAGACGTGTTTCTCTCCGCTGGCGTCCAGTTGATGGTGCGTTCCGATGTCGGCGCTTCGGGCGTGCTGTTTACGCTCGATACCGAATCTGGTTTCCGCGACGTCGTGTTCGTGACCGGCAGCTATGGCCTGGGCGAAATGGTGGTACAGGGCGCGGTCAACCCGGACGAGTTCTATGTCTACAAGCCCACGCTGAAACAGAATCGCCCGGCCATCCTGCGCCGGCAGACCGGCGCCAAGCAGCAGCGCATGGTCTATTCCAACCATCCAGGCGAGCGCGTCCGCATCGAAGAAACACCGGCCGCTGAGCGGATTCGCTACTGCATCAACGACGCCGATGTGCACGAACTCGCCAAACAGTCGCTGGTGATCGAGCAGCATTACGGCCGGCCTATGGATATCGAATGGGCCAAGGACGGCATCACCGGCAAGCTCTACATCGTGCAGGCGCGCCCGGAAACAGTGAAATCGCGCGCGCGCGCAGCACAGATCGAACGCTTCCAGCTCAGGGACCGCAGCACCGTGCTGACCGAAGGCCGTGCAATCGGACAGAAAATCGGCGCAGGCACGGCGCGCGTGATCCGTTCGCTCGCTGACATGAACCGGGTACAGCCTGGTGATGTACTCGTGGCCGATATGACCGATCCCGACTGGGAACCGGTAATGAAGCGTGCCGCCGCGATCGTGACCAATCGCGGCGGCCGTACCTGTCATGCGGCAATCATCGCGCGCGAGCTGGGCGTTCCCGCGGTAGTCGGCTGCGGCAATGCGCTCGACACCATTCCCGACGGCGCCGAAGTCACCGTGTCCTGCGCCGAAGGCGATACCGGCCTGATCTATGACCGCAAGCTTGAATTCGACCGTATCACCGCCGATCTCGACGCGATGCCACCGGCGCCGCTGAAGATCATGATGAACGTCGCCAACCCCGAGCGCGCCTTCGACTTCGCGATGCTGCCGAACGCCGGTGTCGGTCTCGCGCGTCTGGAGATGATCATCAACAGCCATATCGGGCTGCATCCCAAGGCGCTGCTCGAATACTCGCGCCAGGACGCGGAGACGCGGCGCAAGATCGACGCCCGCACCAACGGCGCCGATCCGGTCGAGTTCTATGTCGACCGCCTGGCCGAGGGCATCGCGACCATCACCGCAGCGTTTGCGCCCAACCCGGTCATCGTGCGCCTGTCGGACTTCAAATCCAATGAATACGCCAATCTGATCGGCGGTGCGCGCTACGAGCCGCATGAAGAGAACCCGATGATCGGTTTCCGCGGCGCGGCACGCTATGTCGACCCGTCGTTCCGCGACTGCTTTGCGCTGGAATGCCGCGCAATGAAGCGCGTGCGCGAAGACATGGGCCTGAGCAACGCCTGGGTCATGATTCCATTCGTGCGCACGCTCGAAGAAGGCCGCAAGGTCATCGAAGTGCTGGCCGAGAACGGTCTCAGGCGCGGCGAAAACGGCCTCAAGCTGATCATGATGTGCGAACTGCCGTCGAACGCCTTGCTGGCCGACGAATTCCTTGAAATTTTCGACGGTTTTTCAATTGGATCCAACGACCTTACCCAGCTCACGTTGGGCCTGGACCGGGATTCAGCCATCGTTTCGCACCTGTTCGACGAGCGCAATCCAGCAGTGAAGAAGCTGCTGTCGCTGGCGATTCAGACCGCCAAGGCCAAGGGCAAATACATAGGCATCTGCGGCCAGGGCCCGTCCGACCACCCTGACCTCGCCCAGTGGCTTATGGACCAGGGCATAGAATCGGTGTCGCTGAACCCGGATACGGTAGTGGATACCTGGCTCAAGCTGGCCAAGGCCAAGGGCTAACAAGCAACGCAGGCGCTTGGGGACGTATCGCCGCCAGCAGCTTTGGCGATCCCGTCCTCACGCTCTGCGCCGCATCCTGTGCGATCACGAGCGACTACCGCCATGCGCCTCTGGGTCGATGCCGACGCCTGCCCCAATGTGATCAAGGACATTCTCTTCCGCGCTGCCGATCGTGTCGGCGTGGAGACGATACTGGTTGCCAACCAATACATCCGCACACCGCCGTCCGCGCACATTCGCTCACTGCAGGTACCTGGCGGATTTGACGCGGCGGATGCGCTGATCGCCGAGCGCGTCGAGCGCGACGATCTCGTCATTACCGCCGACATCCCGCTGGCGGCCAAGGTCGTGGCAAAAGGCGCGCTGGCGCTTAATCCACGCGGTGAGCTCTACACCGCCGACAGCATCGCGCAGCGCTTGAGTCTGCGTAATTTCATGGACGAACTGCGCGGCGCCGGTATCGATACCGGCGGCCCCGCTACGCTGCATGCGCGCGACCGGCAGGCCTTCGCAAACCAGCTTGACCGGGTGCTGGCACAGCGAGCACCCAAACCCTGAGACAGCAATGCGCCAATCCTGCCGCGCGCAATCACCTGTTGCAGCAGCCCGGCACGGGCGTTATTCAAACCGGCTCCTGAAGATCACGTCTGATGGCGGTGTTGCGCTGGTGGGGTCGCCCAGCGCATAGGTATTGCCGCCAAAGGTCACCGTGAAATTACCTGGTGCGGCCAACGGCAGGTAGTAGACGATTTCGACTTCCATACTGCCGCCCGGTGGGAGTGAATTCCAGCTTGAGGACAGCCGTGCGCGATGGAAGTCGCCATCGAGGCCACCGATGTTGTTGCCCGTATGCCCGCTCGATACGACGCTCAGGGTCGCACCGGACCAGTTGATCCAGTTCGCCGGCGCGGCGGTAGACAGATCGAATTCGAACAACGCACCAGCCGGTATCGTAGTCGTTGAGTTATTGACGATTTTCAATTTTGGTGAGATCGGATAATTGTTATCACCAAGATCGAACGCGCTGACGGTAACGGTTGCAGCGAGGGTGCCGGCTACCGCCGGTGTGGCGAAACGGCGATTGCCATATGGCGCAGCCGACTGGAAACGCTGGTGGTAGACATCGGTCAGGGTCGTGCCCATAAACCACTCGCCCAGACCCCCGCGCCGATCCGGATGCCAGGCGTAGTCGCCCGCAAGCTCCCAGATCATCACGCCGCCTATACCTTTGCTCGCGATGTAGTCGGCCTTGGTCGTGCTCGACTGCTCGTCCTCTGTCGAAAGGTATACATTTTTCTGCGCATTCCAGAGCCAGGGAGCGACCAGGGTCGCGTCGTAGTGGCGCGTATAGGTGCCGGTCAGTGCATCCTGGGGGTCGTTGACCGGATCCAGGCCATAAGCGGCGAGGTAAGTCGGCAATATGCCCTGCTGCAGATTTTTCGCATGCCACATGGGGTTCGAGCCGGCGGGTACCTCCGCCTGAAGTTCAGTGTCATGCCAAAGATTGTCGATACCGACGGCGCCCTGACCGCAACGTGTCAGCCCGATGGGGCAACCGCTGGTCTGCAGCGACGTGCCCCAGAGCCCGTTCGTACCACCGCTGACATTGCGCCAGCCGCGTGTGTAGTACGGCACGCCGATATTGATGCGGCCGGCCGGGACCGCGCCACGGAAGTAGTGATAAGCCCAGTCGGTGTTGAGGTAGCCGATAGCCCCGTACTGCGGCGTGGTATAGACGTTCCAGCGCACAAGCTCGGCGTCGCGGCCATCGTCGTAAAGCGCTGCATTCGGGCCGACGAATTCGTTCCAGGCGCCATGCAGGTCATACGTCATCAGGTTGACGTAGTCGAGGTACTGCACGACCTGGTAGGTCTCCATGCCACGCAGCAGATAGCCGGAAGCCGGCGCGGCGACCGTCAGCAGATAGTACTTGCCATCCTGCGCCGCAGCGGCGTCAAGCTTTTCGCGCAAGGTCTTCATCAGCGCCACATAGCCCTGCATCAGCGCGGCGCGGCGCGGATTTGCGATGTTCCAGTCCAGTGGATTGCCCGCGTCGTTCATCGATGTCGCATATTCGTAGTCGACATCGACACCGTTGAAACCGAAGCGGCGCACAAAAGCGACGGCCGAGTCAGCAAATGTATTGATCGCTGCCTGATTGACCTGATTGCCGGCCGTCACCGTCATCGCATAGAAACCGCCGCTTGCTACGCGCGTACCATTCGCGTCGAAATAACCGCCAGTTTCGGCCCAGCCGCCGACCGAGACCAGAGTCTTCACATGCGGGTACTGCTTCTTGAACTTGTTTAAAAGATTGAAATGCCCCTTGTAGCTGTACTCCGGATCCATCTCGGCACCGGCTACACCGGGCCACTGCAGGCCGGTCGCAGGGTTCTGCGGGTCGCTTTCGTTGCCCACCGACAGCCGATTGGCATCGTCAACATGCGCAAACGCGTAGTTGATATGGGTGATCTTGCTCCAGGGGATATTGTTGGCGAGAAACCGCGGCGAACCATCGACGCCGGTACGCCAGCCGGTGAAGTAGCCAATGATGCGGCGGGCGCGGCCGCCCATGCGCTCGCGGCCGTCGTTGTCATAGGCAAGGCAGTACGGCGTAGCAACGCCTGCGCTAGGCTGCATGCCGTCGGGTCGGCAAGCAGACTGCTGGGCAAGCGCGGCACCTGACGACAGGCCGGCGAACACCGGCAGCAGCGCGATAGCGAAGCGGATCAGACGAGGCATCATGGGTTCTCACTGACAGTTCGGCGAGCCAATCGCCGCCGCGGCCTGCCGCGACGACGCCTGAAATTACACGCGGTTTTTCAACAGAAGCGGTGCCGCCTCAAGGCGACTGGAAGGCGTTGGCGAAGATGCGGTCGTTGCCACCCGCGCCGTGTCCCAGCCCTTCGTGCATCGCATTGAGAATGCGGCCATTGTCCGCGTCGATCTCCCAGCTGAACACGCCCGCGAGGCCGTTTGCTCGGGCAAACTGCCCTTTCGCCCGGGCCGAACGCGTGTTCTCGTAGGTAACGAGCTTGCCGGTAGCCGCGTTCCAGGCCCAAGCGCCTTCCGCTGTCGTGTTGTAGCCCGTCACATAGCCATTCGTTCCGGCGCCGTTCTCGCCGCCGGCGAACTGGTCTTCAATATGGCGGTAGTCCAGCACGCCGGCCTCCCAGGTTCCCGGATTCAGCGCGCCGCCGCCTACGCCGGCGAACGGGTTGCCTGGCTGTGCACCGGTAACACCCTGCCAGCCGCGGCCGTACATGGCGACGCCCAGCGCGATGCGGTTCGCCGGCATGCCCGCCGCGATCAGATTCGCGACCGTGGCCGAGCCGCTGAAGCCGGCCTGAGGCTCGTTCGGCACCGGGTAAAGACCTGCCTGATGACCGAGCTGATTGTTCCAGCCGCCGTAGTAGTCATAGGTCATGGCAAATACGAGATCGAGCTTCTGCCGCGCCACGCTGTAGTCGATGGCGGAGATCTTGGCCGGCGCCGCGCCGACCGCGGCCGTCAGCAGGTATTGCCGACCGGTCTGTGTACCAAGATTGTCCAGTGCGGTGCGCAGCTCAGTCAGCAGCGCCGAATAATTCGCCTTGTCGGCAGCGCTGCCCAAGGTCGCGTTCGCCCCGCCACCGCCGGGATATTCCCAATCCAGGTCCACGCCATCGAAAAACGTATACGTTTGCAGGAATTGAACAACCGAGTTGATGAAAGTCGCGCGCCGCGCCGGATCGCCGGCCAGATGGAAGAACGGATCGGACAGGGTCCAGCCGCCGATCGAGGGCAGGATCTTGAGGTTGGGCTGCGCCCGCTTGGCACGGATCAGCTGGCCGAAATTGCCGCGGATCGGCGTATTCCAGGCATCACCCGGATAACTCTTCTCCAACGCGGCAAAACGGTCATGGATAGTCACCGTGTAGTTCGGCTGGTCCGAGCATTCCTGCACCAGCGCCTGATAGCCCTGGGGATTGGCCTGCAGCAGCGAATCGTTAGGTCCGCAGATCGCAATGAACGCGTAGAGCAAATGCGTGAGATTGGAAGCCGGAATGCTGCGGACCGGGAAAGCTCGGCCATAGACACTCCATTCGACAAAATACGCACCGACTACGGCGTTGGTCGAATTCGTGTAAGCCCGATTGTGCTCCAGCAGCGGCGCGGGCCAGACCAACCCGTCATCACCACCACCGCCACCGCCTCCTCCGCCGCTGCCAGTGACCGTTACACTGCGTGGCGCGCTGGCCGTGCAGCGTTCATTCGCACCGCTGCCGCGGCATAGATCAACGACGAAACTGTAGCTACCGGCACTCGCCACGGTGACGCTGCGCGAGCCGGTCTGTGCGTTCTGCCCATTGGGGACCAATGTCGCCGAATGCACGACGGCGCCGTTCTGGCGCAGTTTCCAGGCGTCACCGTTTTCACCCCACCACAGATTCCACGTTACCTCGATCTGGGCGCTACCGTTGGTCAATGCGACCGAGTCGGGCAGCCACGCGATTTGCGGGGCCGCGGGTACCTGGGCGGCGGCGATGCTGCTCAGCAGCAGCGGTGCGGCCACAAATGCAGCATTGATGATCAACGACGGCCACAAAGACGAACTGCGCATCAACTCCTCCTCCAGCCGCTGCCTCGGCAATACGTAGGGTCAGGGCACCGCTCGCTAGTCCTACCGCAGCACGCGCACGCATACCGTGTTGCAGCGCACGGGCAACGCGCACGGCCCGGCGCTCAGCGCCTTGGGCGGCTGACGAAAACGAATGTGCAAGATTTGCCGCGGCGCGAATCGAGCGCCGCGGCCGGCCTCCCCGCCGTTGGCGCCAGAT
Source organism: Rhodanobacteraceae bacterium (assembly GCA_016790075.1). GTDB lineage: Bacteria > Pseudomonadota > Gammaproteobacteria > Xanthomonadales > Rhodanobacteraceae > Tahibacter. The sequence continues at coordinate 19,085 of JAEUPP010000039.1, forward strand.
TGACAACGTTGTCACCCAACAGTCAAGTTATATCTGTTGATCCGTGCGACGGATCACGCATTTTTGTCGGTCGTCGTTTGCAGCGCCAAATTTCGCCAAGTTTCTGTTCCGCCCACTCCAGCTTTCCGGATGACAACGTAAGCATCCGTATGGTCCGTCGATCACCGTCGCCGCCGGAAAAATGCGCGCAACAGCTCGCTGGACTGGTCGGCCGCCACCCCTCCCTCAACCACGATGCGGTGGTTGTGGCGCTCGGAAATCAGGGTGTCGAACACGCTGCCGGCCGCGCCGGTCTTGGGATCGGTAGCGGCATACACCACGCGTGTGATGCGCGCATGGATCAGAGCCATGGCGCACATGGCGCAGGGCTCCAGGGTCACGTACAGGGTCGCCCCCGGAAAGCGGTAGTTGCCCAGCCGCCGGCCCGCATCGCGCAGGGCCTGGATCTCCGCGTGCGCACTGGGATCGTTAAGCCCGATGTTGTGGTTATGCCCTTCGCCGACGACCGTGCCGTCGAGCACGAGCAGCGCACCCACCGGCACCTCGCCGTGTTCTTCCTCCGCCCGCCGCGCCAGCAGCAGCGCCTGCTGCATCCAGTGCAGATCCTCGTCGGAATGATGCTCAGCCATGCCCTGCTCCGCCGCCGCCTTGCTGCGGCGGGCGCGCATGATAGCGGATGTGCCGAACCATGGACCGTGAACAGCTCATGCACAGCGCTGCAGATGCTGTTCCGCTCACAGCTAGCCAGCTCATCGAAAACGCAAGCCCGCGCAACCTCACACCAGCGTTCGCCCCTGCTCTGCGGACGTCACAGTTGCTATCGTCCACGCACGACCGGAGAACTGACGATGCATGCACCGCTACGAGAGACCCCGAGGCAATCCCAGCCCCTGTACCTGCGCAATATATCGACCGCAGATGCTGCAACGACGACAGCTCGCGTGGACGGAGTCGCACCATGCGCATAGTCGTCAGCGGAAGCTCCGGCCATCTGGGCGAGGCCTTGATGCGCACCTTGCGCGAGCAGGGGCACACGGCTGTCGGTGTCGATCTGAAACCGTCCGCCTGGACCGACCAGGTCGGCACGCTCACCGACGCCGGCTTCGTGCATCAGTGCATCGCCGGGGCCGATGCCGTACTGCATACGGCCACCCTGCACAAACCACATATTGCGACGCATAGCTGCCAGGAATTCGTGGCCACCAACGTCACAGGCACGCTGAACGTGCTCGAAGCCTGCGTTGCCCATGGCGTGAAAACGCTGGTGTTCACCAGCACGACCAGCACCTTCGGCGCAGCGCTGACACCGCCACCCGGTGCACCGGCCGCGTGGATAGACGAAACCGTGCGCCCGCTGCCGAAGAATATCTATGGCGTCACCAAGGTCGCCGCCGAAGACCTGTGCGAACTGTTCCATCGCCTGCATGGGCTTCCCTGCCTGATTCTGCGCACCTCGCGTTTTTTTCCCGAGGCGGACGACAATCCGGATGTACGTGCGCAATTCACCAACAGCAATACGCAGATCAACGAATTGCTCTATCGCCGCGTCGATATTGCCGATGTGGTCAGCGCCCATCTGTGCGCACTGGAAAAAGCCGAAGCGATCGGTTTTGCCCGCTACATCATCAGCGCGGCGACACCGTTCGCAGCTACCGATACCGCCGCGCTACGCCAGGACGCGCCGCGCGTCGTGGCTGGCTATTTTCCCGGCTACGCCGCGGAATACGCACACCGCGGCTGGCGCATGTTTGCCGAGATCGACCGCGTCTACAGCAGCGCCAAGGCAATCGCGGAGCTAGGCTGGCAACCCGCCTACAGCTTTGCTACCGCCCTCGCATCGCTGCAGCAGCAGCGTGATTACCGCAGTGAGCTGAGCCGGAAAATCGGTGCCAAGGGCTACCACGCCGAAACCTTCTAGCAACCAACGTATCCGAGCTGACCCTGGCCAAGCCGCTCGCCGGATAGACGCACTTCCTGACAGCCATCTACACGGCCCGCGCCGTGGAGCGTCGGGTTGAGGTCTGGCGGAAAAACGCCTGGCCGCCGCCATGAATGCTTCTGAAATTGTCCCGATAAGGGAAAAATGCGCAACCTATTGCGCCTGTGGCGCGTTGCCGATGTAACCAGGCCCGCGAACGCGCGCTTGTGTCTGGCGCACACGGCGACTCGCCCCCGGGTAGCGGCAGCCCGCCATATCGTTACACTGCACCGTCGCATGACCGATGCAGAACAGTGTGGATGTGTTGATTTTGATAAACCGGACCGGGCGCGGCTTGGCCAGCGCCTTCGCCTATGACTTCGATCGCACAATGACCAGCACGGCATGGAATTTCTGAGCGAAACCCAGTGGGACGATTTGCTCGGCGCGATCGAGTTGCGCAAGGTAGTGCCGGTGATCGGCCCGAGCATGGTGCGGGTGGCGCATCAGGGCGGCCTGGTCCCGCTACAGCCCTGGCTGGCCACGCAAGTGGCGCAGCGCCTGGGCCTGCCTGAGGCCGAGTGCTTTCCGCACACCGCAGCGCTGACACGTACGTGGCTGGCGCAGCCGGGGAACGGCCAGCGGCTGAACGTGGTGCAGTCCAATGTGCTGCAAGCGCTCAAGCGTATTCCAGCGGAACCCTGCGAGGCGCTGCTGGGGCTGGCAGGCATCGACGATTTCAACCTGTACCTGAGCACCACGCCCGATGGCCTGCTGGCGCAGGCGCTGGAGCAACTGAGGCCGGGCTTCGATCGGGCACGGCATGTGGGCAGCTTCACCATGGCCGGCATGCCCGGCTGCAGCAGCGACGTGCCAGAGGCCGAACCCGCGCTGTTTCATTTGCTCGGCAACGAGCGCAGCCTGCGCTTCCCGGTGTGGGACGAGGACACCATGGAACTGGTATACGCCCTGATCGCCCGGCGCAACGAACTGCCGCTGCTGATCAGCCGGCTGCGGGAAAAACAACTGCTGATCCTGGGCTCGCCGGCAGACGACTGGGTGGTGCGCTTTTTGCTGCGCGCGCTGTTTGAAAATCAACTCTCCAGGCAGCAGGAGCCCCATCTGTTGTTCGAGCACCCGGGCTCGCTCAGTGATGGACTGATCGTGTTCTTGCAGTCCACGCTGCGCAGCGCCCAGGTGGTGCACGGCTCGCCGGTGGATTTCGCCCAGGAGCTAGGCCTGCGCTGGCGCGCGCGCAACGCGCAGAACGTCGACGACCGGCACTTTGTGAACTACCTGCCGGAGCGGCCGCCGCAAAACGCCGTATTCATCAGCTATGCCAGCCAGGATTTGGCCCAGGCGGTGGTGCTGGCGCGTGCGCTGCAAGCGGGCGGCGTGCCGGTGTGGCTGGACAAGCAGCGGCTGACCAGCGGCGACGCGTACCACACCGCGCTCGAAAGCGCGATCAAGCATAACTGCCGGTTTTTCGTCAGCCTGATCTCACAAGCCACCGAGGCCGATCTGGCCGGCGACCCCGGGCGCAAACGCTACTTCCGCAAGGAACGCGACTGGGCGGCGTCACTACACGTGCCCGGCGTGTACTTCTACCTGCCGGTAAGCTTCGATTTGCCACACGGCCAGTTGCCGCGTGGCGAGCCCATATCGGTCACGTTCAGCGAACAAGGGCCGGACGATGCCCGCGAAGGCATCTCGCTGCGCCGGCTGGATGCCGCCGAACTCGTGCCCTGGGTGCGCTGGGTGCGCGGCTTGCGCGACAGCTTCCTGCGCACCGGCCTGCAACCGGCTTACGCCCGATGAGCGCACCGATCGACAAGGCGGTAAGCCCCGCACACCCTTGGCTGGGGTTGAGCGCCTACACCGAAGCCACCCGCGGCTACTTCTTTGGCCGCCAGCGCGAAATCACCGAGCTGCAGCGACGCATCGCCAACCATCCGCTGACGGTGCTCTACGGCCGCTCGGGCCTGGGCAAGACCTCGCTGCTCGGCGCCGGGCTAGTGCCGGCGCTGCGCACGGCGAACCATGCACCACGCATGTGGCGCTTTCAGCTCGAACCCGACGCCCCCAGCTTGCTGGCGCAATTGCACGCGCTCCATGACACGGGCGGCACCACCCCTGGGCAGAGCCTGTGGGAACGCACTCACACGCTGCCACAGGGTGATGAGGCAACGGGTTCGCAGACCGCGGCACCAATGCCGGTGCTGATCTTTGACCAGTTCGAAGAGCTGTTCACGCTGGGCTGGGAACGCCGCCGCAGCGAGGTCGATGCGCTGTTCGCCGAGCTGGCCGATGTGATCGAAAACCGGATGCCGAGTACGCTGCGCGAACAGGTCTACCAGCAGCCCGAGCTGCTCGAGCGCTACCACAGCGAACCGGCGCGCCTGCGCATCCTGATCACGCTGCGCGAGGACTTTCTCGCCCAGCTGGAGAGCTACCGAGCACTGCTTCCCGCCCTGATCGACAACCGCATGGCGCTGCGCGAACTGCGTGGCCCGGACGCGCAGCTCGTGGTGCTGCAGCCGGCACGGCTGGTAGTGCACCAACCCGCAGCGGGCGCCGTCGCCCCGCTTCCTCTGGTGGAACCCGAGGTTGCGCACGAGATCGTCTGCTTTGTCGCCAAACGTCCAGCGGGCACACCGCTAGAGGACATCGAAGCCGTTCCCCCTCTACTGAGTCTGCTCTGCGCCGAACTCAACGCCGTGCGCATCGAGAAAATTGCACCGCAGATTACCCAGGCACAACTGCAAGGCGAAGCGGAGCACGTGCTGGAACGTTTCTATCAGCGCAGCTTCGACGGCATGCCCGGCGGTGTGCGCAAGGCGGTCGAGGATCTGCTGATCGACAGCGGCGGCCGCATTCGCGAAGCCAGCTCGCGCGACACCCTGCTCAGCGAAATGCGTGCGCAGGGTGTGGAGGAACCGGAGCGCTGCCTGGCGGCGCTGGTGGATGGCCGGCTGCTGACGATCGAAGAACGCGCCGGTGCGCCGCGCGTGGAATTGACGCATGACTTGCTGGTGCCGCTGGTGGCGCGGGCGCGCGAGCGGCGGCAGGCAGAGGAGAAAGCCGAAGCGGAGCGGGTGGAGGCGGAGCGGCAGGCGGCGGTGGAACGGGAGCGTTTGGCGGCGGCGGAACTGACGACGAAACAGGCGCGGGCGGCGCAGCGGCGGGCACGGCTGGTGTCGGTGGTGATGGCAGTGTTGCTCTTGCTTGCATTGATGGGCGGTTGGCAGGCTTGGGAGCGGACGCAAGTCGCGAGAAAGGCCGCATCTGATGCGCAAGCGGCAGAGGCAAAAGCCCAGGCGGGGCTCGAGCAAGCGGCAGAGCGCGCGTTGGGGCGAGCGCGTGAACAATTTGTTTTTGGCGAGCACGAAAACTACGTGGCCTATTTGGCGGAGTCGATTGGCTTTGAATTCGCTATTGCTGCTGATGGCGCCGCGCTCGCTATGCAGCAAAGCACTTCACCAAAGCTAAGATCGGCATTCGAACACAAACGTGCGGTTATCTTTGTAGCATTTAGTCCCGACGGTACGCGCGTGGTGACGGCAAGTGATGACGGCTCCGCGCACCTCTGGGACGCGCAGAGCGGTGCCGCGATCGGTGCCCCGCTCAAGCACGAGAAGAAGGTCTGGTCCGCCGCGTTTAGCCCTGACGGCACGCGCGTGGTGACGGCAAGCGATGACAACATCGCGCGCCTTTGGGACGTGCAGAGCGGTGCCGCGATCGGCGCCCCGCTCAAGCACGAGGGCAGAGTCGATTCCGCCGCGTTTAGCCCCGACGGTACGCGCGTGGTGACGGCGAGCTGGGATAACACTGCGCGCCTCTGGGACGCGCAGAGTGGTGCGGCGATCGGCGCACCGCTCAAGCACGACAAAGAGGTCTGGTCGGCCGCGTTTAGCCCCGACGGCAGGCGTGTGGTGACGGCGAGCGTAGACAACACCGCGCGCCTCTGGGATGCGCAGAGCGGTGCGGCGATCGGGGCCCCGCTCAAGCACGAGGAAGCGGTCTTCTCCGCCGTGTTTAGCCCCGACGGTACGCGCGTGGTGACGGTGAGCAGGGACAACACCGCGCGCCTCTGGGACGCGCAGAGCGGTGCGGCGATCGGCGCCCCGCTCAAGCACGAGGAGGCGATCTTCTCCGCCGTGTTTAGCCCCGACGGTACGCGCGTGGTGACGGTGAGCAGGGACAACACCGCGCGCCTCTGGGATGCGCAGAGCGGTGCGGCGATCGGCACCCCACTCATGCACGAGAAATGGGTCACCTCCGCCACGTTTAGCCCTGGCGGCAGGCGCGTGGTGACGGCAAGCTTTGACAACACCGCGCGCCTATGGAATGCGCAGAGCGCTGCCGCGATCGGCGCCCCGCTTAGGCACGAGAAAGTGGTATGGTCCGCCGCGTTTAGCCCCGACGGCACGCGCGTGGTGACGGCAAGCTTTGACAACACCGCGCGCCTTTGGGATGCGCAGAGCGGTGCGGCGATCGGCACCCCGCTCAAGCACGACAAAGAGGTCTACTCCGCCGCGTTTAACCCCGACGGCAGTCGCGTCGTGACGGCGAGCGGGGACAACACCGCGCGCCTCTGGGACGCGCAGAGCGGTGCCGCGATCGGCGCACCGCTTAAGCACGAGAGCTGGGTCACTTCCGCCTCGTTTAGCCCCGACGGCACGCGCGTGGTGACGGCAAGCCATGACCACACCGTGCGCCTCTGGGACACGCAGAGTGGTGCCGCGATCGGTGCCCCGCTCAAGCACGAGGGGCAGATCACTTCCGCCGCATTTAGCCCCGACGGCAGGCGTGTGGTGACGGCAAGCTGGGACTACACTGCGCGTATCTGGGAGGTGCAGAGCGGTGCTGCGATCAGCGGCCCAATCAAGCACGAGCACGGTGTCCGATCGGCCGCGTTTAGCCCCGACGGCACGCGCGTGGTGACGGCAAGCTTTGACAACACCGCGCGTCTTTGGGATGCGCAGAGCGGTGCCGCGATCGGCACCCCGCTCAAGCACGACAAAGAGGTCTACTCCGCCGCGTTTAGCTCCGACGGCACGCGCGTGGTAACGGCAAGCAGTGACAACACCGCGCGTATCTGGGACGTGCAGACCGCCGAAATGCTTGGCGCTCCAGTAACTCCGGAGGACCTAATCGCCCTCTCCGGCCGCCGCATCGCCGACAACGGTCAACTCGAATCGCTACCCGGCCCCGAATGGATGGCGCTGATCAACCAGGTCAAGGCGGGGGCCAACAGGGGCACCACCAGGAAAGACCAACTGATGCGCTGGCATTTTGCCGATCCCGCCACCCGAACCATCTCGCCCTTTTCCCAAATTACCGTCCCGCAACATATCGAACGCGAAATCGCCTGGGCGCTGGAGCACCTGCAAACCGAAAAACCCTACGGCACAAACTACAGCCCGAAAATCCTTGACGAGGCCTACAACCTCGACCCCGGCCATCCGCTGATTCTGCTCGCGCTATCGGTGTTCGAAGCCCGTCCCGAGACCAAGGCGCTATGGAAGCGCCTGAGCTTCCCGCGCTTCGAAAAAGATGCGCGCCTCGCCGTCCGCGCGGCGGAGATTCTGCTGATCGACAAGGATACGGATAACGCACGCAAGGCGGCGGAATTGGCTTTGAATCTGCCCGGCGCGACCGGAGACGACAAGACCAAAGCGCAGGCGGTGCTGGCGAAGCTGGTTGACGGTGCGCCATGAGTGGCCCAGTTCCGACCTCGACGACACCCGATGAGAACGAGCCTGCCTCGCCTTTGTCCAGCAACCCGTCCGGGCAGGAAACCACGCCAGCACTGGATGCAGCCGCAGACTTCAATCAGCGCCTGAGCCAGGTTGAAACCCTGGTCCAGGAAGAGCGCCGTACCCGAAGCCTGGATATGGCGAGCCAGGAGCATCGCCTGGTGCCCGCGGCTGCGGCCTGGCTGCAGGCCTTGCTGCACAAGCCGCGTGACAATGATCAGTTCATTGCCTGCAGCAAGGCCCTGATCTGGTGCCTGGTTCCAAGCCCGGCAACAGCGACGATTTCCCTGATCAGCATTCTGGGTCTGTTGATTGCGCAGCAGGCCAACCGTCTGCTGATGCTACAAACCGTGCGCATGGAAGAACAGAACATGCTGGCGGAAGAACAGCGGCGGGCTTCACTGATGATTGAAGCCGGCAGCGTCGTCGAACAGATCGGGCGCGAGAAGGACCAGGTCAAGAACGACGAGGGCGATGAAGCCGCGCGCAGGCAGTGCGACGAGAAGCGTGCCGAGTTGTGCTGGAACCAGGATCTGTTCGTTCCGACGCAAGCCACGATGTGGCGCCTGGCCGCGTTGACACAGGCGCTGAGGCCGTACCGATACCTGGTGGTGGATGGTTCCGACGCAGCAGTTGCTTGCGACGATACGGCCGAGGCGCCCGCACCGACCACGGTGTCCAACGGCATTTTCCAGGCGCTGCTGCAAACCTCCGCGCTGGGACTGGATCGTGCGCAACTCGACGCGGTGTCGAACCAGGAGCTGCTGCGGTTGCAAAGCAGCGCCCCGCAACGTTGGTTCGAAACGGGCTGGCAGCACATCAGCACACTCATGGCGCCCGACCAACGCAGCGCACGGCTGAGCTGCCGGGCGCTGAGCCCGGAACGCGGACAACTGCTGATCAGCCTGCATGCGGCGCGGATTGATCTCAGCGAGCTGGCCAAGCGGGGCGCGACGTTCCAGTGGGCCGACCTGCCGCACAACACGGATCTCAGCGGGATTCGCCTGATCGGGGTTGATTTGAGCGGCGCCAATCTCTCAGGTGCCAAGTTTCACAAGTCCACGCTTCGCTTCGTCGATTTCCAGGGCGCGGATTTGTCCGGCGCGAGTTTCCAGACCGCCTGTCTTTCCGACAACAATTTCGGCGGCGCGCTGCTGCAGGAGTTGGGGGCAGCACCCCGTCATCGCCTGCAGCTGAGCGACGCACCACCCTTGTTCTTTCTGCCCACACACCTGAGTTTTCAGGATCAGATGGATTCCGCCTGGGTGCGCTATCGCGGCCCGGCGGATGCTTACGCAACGATGTGCAGCACGCTTGCGACGCTGGAAAGCCGTGTCTCGGGCGAATCCACAGAACCCTTGGTCGCCGAGCAAGCCCTGGTGCTGAATCAGCATCTGCGTGAGCACTGGCTGGTCGAAGTGACCGGCACTTCATCCATCAACGGCGCTGCGCTATTGCGGCCGGATGCGATCAAGCGCGAACTGGCGCAGGCTGCGCCTATCCGCTACCGGCTCGGTGATGTCTCAGTCAGCCTCTATGCGCTGAGTGCATGTCCGGCACTTCCGGACCGCAACCGCGATCCGGTGGCGGACCGCCTGCTGGACAAGGAATTGGCGCAGTGCCGTTTGCGCCTGGGGCTCAATGGACATGACCACTCGATGCGCCGCATGTGATTCACAAGTGGGTGGGGCAGCAGCTCGGCTTATCGGCGCACACGCTTGCGCGAATGAGTTCCGAGCGGCCGCGCAGCGCCACGGCTTCGTTGGCACCGCCGTGACCGCTACCACCTGCAAGCCGATCCTGCCCGTGTTCACGATCCTGCTCAGCCCCCTCGCCGTCACCCTCAGCTGGCTGGCCATCGTGATGCCCGTGCTCGCCGTAGCGGCGATGTCGATCTCAGCCAACCTCAAGAAAAAAGCCCGCACCAGCACCTACCGCAACGTGAAGAGCTTCCTCATGCGCCAACGCGAACGACTCAGCGCCGCCGAAACCGAACCCGAGTTCCGGCGCCTGCAAGCCGAGCCCGAGATCAAGCTTCCTAACGAAACCCTACACCGGTATTACCACCGGAGATTTGCGAATGCGGCTTGAGTGGCTAGCCCGCATTTCTCACACTTATTCGTAGCGAGACCACCGAGCCGCCACACTGATGCGCGCTGTGGACTGAGCGACGGCGTAGCCGACACTACGTCGAGCCGATACGAGGGAGCAGCGCGCATCAGCGCAAGCGCATCGGCAGCCGCCGTAGGAGGTGTGCGACAAAAGCGGGCTAACCCTTGCTGCGTAACGCATCAGCCAGCGTTGAAAACGCATCAGCCAGCAGTCGCACCGTTTCCGGCGGAGGCACAGGTAGCTTGAGATGACGCGCGCCACTGGTCGGGTCTCGCTCTATCCAGGGATGTGCTGCCGCTTCCGGATCGTGGGCTGCCGCCAGCGCGGAAACAAACTGTGCGCCAAGCTGGGTCAAGGCACGCCAGGGATTGGTATCGATCTGTGGCGTTGCGCGCGGTGCTTCGTTGTCTATGTCAGCCGGTGTCGGCAGCTCGCTTTCTATTGGCGGCGCAACTTCTTCCGCGTACCCGGCAGAAGCCACTTCGGTCCGGCTCATGACCTCGCCCTTGCCCATATGGCCGGTCACACTCTCGATCTCTTTCATGAAGCGGTTGAGGCGCGAGCCGCCGAGCGAAATCTCGCCGCTGCCGCCATCGAGTATTCCCGCCGAAAGTGAACGCTTGAAGGCCAGCACGGACAACATGCCCTCTTCGATCGTGCCTTTGGCGACGAAGTTGACGATCTGCACTGGCCGTTTCTGACCCATGCGGTGAATCCGCGCGATACGCTGCTCGAGCAATGCCGGGTTCCACGGCAGATCCATGTTCACCAGGATCGAGGCGTGTTGCAGATTGAGCCCGGTAGCGCCTGCATCCGTGGACAGGAACACCCGGCAATCCGGATCGTCGCGGAAACGATCAACCAGGGCTGGGCGCTTCTCCGAGGCGATTCCACCATGAAAACTGACGTAGCCGATGCCGCGCGCTTCGAGCCGGCGAATGACGATGTCATGGCTGCGCGTCCATTGACTGAACACGACGGCCTTGGCTTCAGGCTGTACGAACAAACCATCGAACAGCGCTGCCAGTTCGTCCGCCTTGACGCCGTGGTCGCTCTGCTGGTCGAGCAGATAGCTGCTGTTGCAGGACATGCGCATGTTCTGCAGGGCACAGGTCAGGCGCCGCTGGTCCTGATCGGAAAGAAATTTCATCTTTCGCCAGCGCTGGACGATACGGCTCACGATCTCCGCGTTTTCCTGGTGGTAAGCCATCTGCTGCTCGGTCATCGGCACCAGCAGGTTCTGGTCCGTGCGCTCCGGCAATTGCAGCAATACTTCAGACTTGCGGCGGCGGATCATGATAGGTGCCAGCGTCTGGCCTATCTTTTCGAGTCCGGTATAACCGATGACGCGACCGCTCTCGTCTCTTAGCTGGTGTTCGTGCAGCAGCTTCCACGTGGGGCCCAGGCGATGCTGGTCGACGAACTGCACGATGGATATCAGTTCTTCCAGCTTGTTTTCCAGCGGCGTGCCGGTGAGCACGATGGCGTAAGGGCTATCGATGCGTTTCAAGGCACGGGCGGCGATCGTATTCCAGTTCTTCACCCGCTGCGCTTCATCAACGATTACCAGTTCCGGCGCCCAGGCGGCAATCAGATCGAGATCTGGCTGTAGTTTTTCGTAATTGGTAATCTTGCAAAAATCATCAAGCGAATAGTCTTTCTGCCGCTGCGTACGCCCGCCGGCAATGACGCGCGAATCGCGCCCGGAGAAGCGTGCGATTTCACTTTGCCACTGGTACTTCAGTGAAGTCGGACAGATCACCAGCACTTTCGCTACACCAAAGTAACGCGACAGGATTTCCGCAGCGGCGATGGCCTGGGCAGTCTTGCCCAGCCCCATTTCATCGCCGATCAAAGCCCTGCCGGCGCGCACTGCAAACAGCGCGCCTTGCACCTGATAGGGGTACAACGGCACCTTGAGCAGCCTCTTCAGCGCCGGCGCGTCGGCCCCGCGAGCAAAAATTTCGTCCAGCATCGCCGAGCGCCGACCAGCATCGCGCCGGCCCGCAACGAAATTCAGCGCATCGTCATAGGCACGCAATTCGTGTCCGCTCTTGCCCACGGCGACAATGAAGCGCTCCAGTTCATCCCATCTTTCCGCTGGCAACATCCAGTTGCGCTTGGAGTCAAACAACTGGCCGGCAGCCCGCAATACGGCACGCGGACACTCGGTGCCCGCACGAAAATGGATGGCCAGTTCACCCCCGTTGCGCAGATTCAGCTCCGAAAACGGCGGCTCGTAACCACGGGTGAAAGCGGCCCTGGCACCACGCTTCTTTTCCAGTTGCGCGAGAACAAATTCAATGTGTTTGCAGGTGCCCAGCTCGTTGGTCGCGTAGTCCGGGCAGGTACAGTGGTTGTCACCCGGCAATCTGCCGCGTATCGCCACACGATAGCTGCTCTTTGACTGCGGGTTGCCGACCTGGAATTCGGAAAAGAAAGGCTCAGCACCGAGATTCTTCAGCGCAAATGCCTGCTCGCGACCAAACTGGCGGCGCAATATGCGCTGCCATTCCACCAGGGGAATTTCCGCCGGTGCATGGGTCCGGGATAGCTTCTGCTCCCGCGGCGGTTTGCCCGCCCGGACGCGACCTTGTTTTGCCGCTTTGCTGTTCACGAGCACGGACCTCCCCGGCGACGAACGACAACGCTGCACTACCCCGGCCAATCAACCGGCCGCAACAGCCCACGCACAACGATGGTCGCGGCCACGAGGGAGGCAGCACGACCCGCAATTTAGCAAAATCTACTGGCGACTCACTCCCATTCAATCGTCGCCGGCGGCTTGCCGCTGATGTCATAGACCACGCGCGAGACGCCGCGCAGTTCGTTGATGATGCGGGTCGAGACGGCGCCGAGGAATTCGTAGGGCAGATGCGCCCAGTGCGCGGTCATGAAGTCGATGGTCTCGACGGCGCGCAGCGCGATCACCCATTCGTAGGCGCGCGCGTCGCCGACAACGCCGACCGACTTCACCGGCAGGAATACCGCAAAGGCCTGGCTGGTCTTGTCGTAGAGGTTATGTGCGCGCAGCTCGCGGATAAAAATATCGTCCGCACGCTGCAACAATTCCACATATTCCGCCTTGACCTCGCCAAGTATGCGTACGCCCAGGCCCGGCCCCGGGAACGGATGGCGATAGACCATCTCGCGCGGCAGGCCAAGCTCGACGCCGAGACGGCGCACTTCGTCCTTGAACAGCTCGCGTAGCGGTTCGACGAGGCCCAGCTTCATGTGCTCGGGCAGCCCACCGACGTTGTGGTGGCTCTTGATCACATGCGCCTTGCCGGTCTTGGACCCAGCCGATTCGATCACGTCCGGATAGATGGTGCCCTGGGCCAGCCATTTCACATCACTGAGCTTGGCCGATTCTTCCTCGAAGATCTCGACGAACAGGCGGCCGATGATCTTGCGCTTGGCCTCCGGGTCTTCGACGCCAGCCAGTGCGGCGAAATAGCGCTCGGCCGCGTTGACGCGGATCACGTTCACACCCATGTGCTCGGCCATGGTACGCATGACCTGGTCGCCTTCCTGCCAGCGCAGCAGCCCTGTGTCGACGAAGACGCAGACGAGCTGGTCGCCGATCGCACGCTTGAGCAAGGCGGCGACCACAGACGAATCGACACCGCCCGAAAGGCCGAGCAGCACCTTGTCGGAACCGACCTGCGCGCGCACTCGCTGGGCCGCGTCCTCGATGATGTTAGCGGCTGTCCACAATGTTCTGCAGGCAGCAATATCCACTACGAATCGGCGCAGCAGCTCCGCGCCCTGCTTGGTATGCGTGACCTCGGGGTGAAACTGCACCCCGTAGTAGCGGCGCGACTCGTCCGCCATCGCCGCATAGGGCAGTGATTCGGTAGCGCCGACGGCGGCAAACCCCGGCGGAAGGGTGACGACGCGGTCGCCATGTGACATCCAGACATCGAGTGCGATGCGCGCAGGTGTTGTTCCTGCATCACGCTGCAACCCTTGTTCACCCATCCAGGACTCGCCTTCACCGTAAGCCGGCAACTTGCCGCTGTCGCTGGCCAGACTGGAGAACAGCTGGCAGGCCGTATCGGCCCTGACTTGCGCATAGCCGAACTCACGGTGATGGCCGCTTTCGACCTTGCCGCCCAACTGCTCGGCCAGGGTCTGCATGCCGTAGCAGATGCCGAGCACGGGCACGCCCAGGTCGAACACGATCTGCGGTGCACGTGGCGAGCCGGCCTCGGTAACGGACTCAGGGCCGCCGGACAAGATGATCGCGCGCGGTGCGAACGCGGGGATGTCGGCCGGGTCGTGATCCCAGGCCCAGATCTCGCAGTAGACGCCGATTTCGCGGATACGCCGCGCAATCAGCTGGGTGTATTGCGCACCGAAATCGAGGATCAGAATCTTGTCGTCGTGAATGTTGTGCATGGCTTACGTTGAATCCATTGCCTATCGCAGTGACATAAAGAACTCGGGGGCCCTGCGGCCCCCGTTTGCTGTCAATCCAGCCGGTAATTCGGCGCTTCTTTCGTGATCGCGACATCGTGCACGTGAGACTCGCGCACACCGGCGCTGGTAATGCGCACGAACTGCGGCTTGGCCCGGAGCTCATCCACGGTCGCGCAGCCGACATAACCCATCGAGGCGCGCAGGCCGCCGACGAGCTGATGCACGATATTGCGCAACGGGCCACGATACGGCACGCGCCCTTCTATGCCTTCGGGCACGAGCTTGTCTGCGTCGGCTTCATCCTGGAAATAGCGGTCCTTGGAGCCCTTCTGCATGGCACCCAGCGAACCCATGCCGCGATAACTCTTGTACGAACGGCCCTGATACAGCTCGACTTCGCCGGGTGCTTCCTCAGTGCCGGCAAACATGCCGCCGATCATCACGCAGGACGCGCCTGCGACCAGGGCCTTGGCGATATCACCGGAATAGCGGATGCCGCCATCGGCAATCAGCGGCACATTGGCATCGCGCAGTGCTTCGGCCACCATGCTGACTGCCGAGATCTGCGGCACGCCGACGCCTGCCACGATGCGCGTGGTGCAGATCGATCCGGGGCCTACGCCAACTTTGACCGCATCGGCCCCCGCGTCGACCAGTGCACGCGCTGCATCACCGGTCACGATATTGCCGCCTATGACCTGCATGTCGGGGAAGTTCTTCTTGATCCAGGCGACGCGATCCAGCACGCCCTGGGAATGGCCGTGGGCCGTATCGACGACGATGACATCGACGCCGGCTTCCACCAGCGCGGCCACGCGCTCCTCGGTATCGCCACCGACGCCGACCGCTGCGCCTACGCGCAGGCGTTCGTGCCTGTCCTTGGCCGCGTTCGGATTGTCACGCGCCTTCTGTATGTCCTTGACCGTGATCAGACCGCGCAAGCGAAAGCCATCATCGACGACCAGGACCTTCTCGATGCGGTGCTTGTGCAGCAGCGCCAGTACTTCTTCCTCGTTGGCACCTTCGTTGACAGTTACGAGGCGGTCCTTGCGCGTCATGATGTGACGCACCGGATCATCAGGCTTCTTTTCAAAGCGCAGATCGCGGTTGGTCACTATGCCGACCAGCTGTTCGCCCTCGACAACGGGCACACCTGAAATATTGCGCGCACGCACGATCTGCATGACTTCGCGGATCGACGTTTCGGGGCCGACCGTGATCGGATCGCGGATCACGCCGGCTTCAAATTTCTTGACCAGACGGACTTCTGCCGCCTGGCGCTCAACAGGCATGTTCTTGTGAATGATGCCCATGCCGCCGCACTGCGCCATCGTAATGGCCAGGCGGGCTTCGGTAACGGTGTCCATGGCTGCGGCGAGAACCGGAATATTGAGCCGGATGCCGCGCGTCAATCGGGTGGTGAGGCTGACGTCCTTGGGCAGGACGTTGGAATACGCGGGAACGAGCGAGACGTCGTCGAACGTCAAAGCTTCGGCGAGGATGCGCATGTTATGGACCGTCGCAAAAACGGGATTATACGGAAACGCTGCCCCGGCTCAAATAACCGGGGCTTACCAATGTGGCGAGCCCGCAGCAGTACTTGCCCTCCCGCGCACTAGCGCGCCAGCCACAGCGACAATCCAGGCCAGTAGGTGATGATCAGCGTCGCCGCGAGCATGATCAGGAAGAATGGCACCGCTGCCCGCACCAGCGTCATCACCGGCTGACGGAAACGAGCGCTGGCTATGTACAGGTTGATCCCCAACGGCGGCAGGAAAATGCCCAGCTGCAGGTTCGCAAGAAAGATGATTCCCAGATGCACCGGGTCTATGCCGTAGCGCACGGCAACCGGCAGCACCAGCGGCACCAGCAGGATGATGGCGGGAAAACCTTCGAGCAGCATGCCGAACACGAGCAGGAACAGGTTCAACGCCAGCAGAAACAGGAACGGGTTGCTCTCCGGAATATGCGTACGCAGGAACTGGAACAGTTGCTCGGGCACTTCCGCATCGATCAGCCAGTTGGTCAACGCCAGCGAGAAACCGAGGATCACAAGAATGCCGCCAACCAGCACCATGGCATGCCGGATCACGCGCGGCAGCTCCGCAAGCTGGATTTCCCGCCGTATCAGCACCGTCACGATCAGCACATAGAGTGCCGTCGCCGCCGCAGCCTCCGAAGCAGCGAGCTTGCCCGAATAGATACCGATCAGGATGACGAACGGCAGCGGGATTTCCCAGGCCGCGTCTTTTGCCGCTGCCCACAGCTCACCGCGCTGCGCTTTTTGCGGCCTGGCGACCTGACGCACGTGCCAGGCGCTGTAGATTCCGAGCATCGCGACCATCAGCAGACAGGGCAGCAACCCGGCCTTGAACAAGGCATCGATGCTGACCGGCGGCGTGGTCTGGAACTGCTGCGCGACCACGCCGTAGAGAATCAGCGGCATGGACGGCACCAGCAGCAGGCCAAGGCTACCGGATGCAGTCAGCAGGCCCAGACTGAACTTCTCGCCATACTGCGCCTGACGCAAGGCCGGATAGAGCACGGCGCCCAGGGCAATGATGGTGACCCCAGTCGCCCCGGTAAACGCAGTGAACAGGGTGCAGGCCAGCACCGCCACGATGGCAAGGCCGCCCGGCAACCATCCGACCAGCGCATTCGTAAGCCGCACCAGACGCTGCGGCGTCTTGCTTTCGGCGAGGATGTAACCCGCCAGGGTGAACAGTGGAATCGCGATCAGCGCCGGCATGTCCGACAGCCGATAGAACTCGACCGCCACCGCAATGCCTTCCTGCCCGGCCTGGTGGAACCCGATCAGGGCGATCGCCCCGAGGATCGCAAACAGCGGCGCGCCCAGCGCGGCGAGCAGCAACAGCAGGCCGACGATGAGCCAGATCATGCGCCGCTCTCCGGCGCTGCCTCATGCTCCTTGGCCGGCAGCAGCGAACGGATCAGAAAACGCAGCGCCATCAGACCAAAACCCAGCGGCAGGATCAGTTCCAACACCCAGGCGGGAATGCCAAGCACGCCGTCGGTGCCGCCTTCGCGATCAAGCTGCACCAGGCCCCAGCTGAACCAGGCCATGGCGGCGCATAACGCGGCCGCAAACGCCAAGGCGGCGAAGCGAGCGACACGCAACGCCGTGCCGCGGGCGAACCGTGCTATGAAATCCAGACCAATATGCTGGTCGTCGCGCGTGGCGATCACCGCACCAAGCATGGCGCTCCAGAGCACCAGCGAACGCAGCACGGGCTCGGCCCAGGAAAAACCACTGTCGAACACATTGCGCAGCAGGATCTGAGCCCCGGCAAGCACAACCATGACGACGACGAGCAGGGTCAGCACCCAGTCCTCGAAGCGGTGCAGGCGTGCCAGATTGCGCTGTAGTGCAGTGGTCATCGCTGTTTCCTGGCGGGCCGTGCTTATTTCTTGCGTAGAGCAGCGAGTTCGTCGGTGACGGCCTTGAGCAGATCCGCCGCGGGCGAACGCTCACCTTCGAGCTTCTGTATCGACTCCAGGCCGACCTTTTGCCAGTTCGCGACTTCTTCGGCACTGGGCTGGTATACCGAAATGCCCTGCTTTTTCAGCGCATCAACCGCCTTTGCGTTGTCTTCTATGCCGATCTGGTCCAGGCGCGCAAAGGCCTTGGCCATTTCTTCCTTGAGCGCAGCCTGGTCGGTGGGGCTGATCTTGTCCATGGCTTTCTTGTCGACGACGAGGACACCGACGACGTAGCTCACAGGCAAGTCGACAACATGCTTGACCTTGGTATGCCACTGGAACGCGATCGCTCCCGCGAACGTATTCGCAGCCGTATCGATAAGACCGGTTTGCAGGCTGGTGTATACATCAGCCAACGGCAGCGAGATCGGCGTGACGCCAGCGGCCTTGAACGCTGTCTCCGCAATGTAGTCCCCTTGCGGCACCCACACTTTCGCCGCTTTTAGGTCGTCACGTGTTTTGATTTCGCGCGTACTCATGATGTAGGCGAAACCACCACCGGACAGGCTCAGCGCGACGAAACCGTTCTTCTCGAAACCAGCTTTGATGCGCTCGTCAAATTTGGCGCGGATCGCATCGATTTCGGCCTGGGTACGAAACAGGAAAGGCAAGCTGTAGACCTGCACATCCGAATTTGCACTGGAGATTTCCCCACCGGTGAACGCGCCGCCATGCAACTGGCCAATCTTGATCTTGCGCTGCACCGTGGCCGGATCACCCATGACGCCACCTGGGTAGTACTTCAGCTCGACACGGCCTTCGGTACGTGCTTTTACCGCATCGGCGCCGGCGCGCATTTCCTTCATCCAGGCCGTGCCGTCCGGTGCAGTGGTCGCGATCTTGAGGACATCGGCCTCGGCGACGCCTGCCGCAGACAGAGCCAACAGCGCGGAAAGCCAGTAATTATGCAGTTTCATGCGGAACTCCCAGGGCCCGCGGCCCACAATGCATCCGTTACAGATCGTCGCCGATCTCAGAAATAGTCCTTGCCCGATGCCAGCAGCAGCCTGGCCTGTTGCTGCGCCAGAACATTGGTCAACGTCAGGCGCGGCACCTCAGGTGCAGCAGCGATTACTTCGTTGAGCAAACGGTCATGCAATTCCTGGTCGAACACGAGCCGCGCATAGAACTTCGCGTACAGTGTCTTGGCCATGAGATTGCGCCCCTGCGACAGGCTGATGGCGGTATCAAATGCGGTCTTGCCAAGTTCGGGCTTGCCGCCCAGCGTGGCCGGCCGCAACGAATGCAGCACGCCCAGCACCATATGCGGCTCACCCTCGGCATGATCCGGATTCAGCGCGAGCACGCGTTCGACCAGCAACTGCACCTTGGGCAAGTCGGCGATCGCGTTCCAGTCACCGCTGTCTTGCTGTATGCGGCCAGCCCAGGCCGAGGCCAGCCCATACAACAGGTCAATGTCGTTGCGCTCCACGACCGCGACCTGGGCGGCAAATGGATCGAAAGGCTGCTCGATCACCGCACAAAGCGCTGTACGGCGTGCACAGACGGCACGCCGTGCGTAGCTGAACGCCCGGTTCGCCAGGCGTTTCGCGCGCTCGGGTTCGTCGACGAAATTACCCGCGTAAGCGCCGTACAGGCGCGCCGCGGCGAGCAAGGTGCCGGCGTTTTCCGGATCGCCTTCGAGCAATGCATCCAGCAACAGCAGATAGGCTGGCACCGCATCACGTACCGTGCCCGGATCGTCCTGATTGAGGATGGCCTTGCCAAGGTTGTCGGAAAAACGCTGGGAGGCCTTGTTGACGATACCGGCGCAGCCCGCCAGCAGGGTCAGGACAGCGATGCACAGGATCCGTGGAATTCGGCGCAGGGTATTCATCGGTCGAAAAAGGTCTCTGCCGCTTCCAAGGTATTTTCGATCAGGGTCGCCACGGTCATGCGCCCTACGCCACCGGGCACGGGAGTGATCCATGAGGCACGCTGCGCGGCGACCTCGAATTCCACATCCCCGACCAGACGGCCGTCATCGAGCCGGTTGATGCCAATGTCGATCACGATGGCGCCAGGCTTGATCCACTCGCCTTTTACCAGTCCGGCACGGCCGACGGCGACGACGACAATGTCCGCCTGTGCGACGAAACCCGGCAGATCGCGGGTGAACTTGTGGCAGGCCGTGGTGGTACAACCCGCGAGCAGCAGTTCCAGTGCCATAGGCCGGCCGACATGATTGGAAACGCCGACGACGACAGCATGCTGGCCACGCACCGGCCGGTCCGTATGCGCCAGCAAGGTCATGACGCCTTTGGGAGTGCAGGGCCGCAAGCCACGCTGGCGCAACACCAGGGAACCCACGTTGGCGGCGTGAAACCCGTCGACATCCTTGCGCGGGTCAATGCGGTTGATCAGGGCGGTCGCATCGATATGCGGCGGCAGCGGCAATTGCACGAGTATGCCGTGTACGCGCGCGTCCGCATTGAGCTGGTCGATCAGTGCGTAAAGCTCGGCCTCCGGGGTCTCCGCGGGCAGATCGTAGTCGAAGGAACGGAAGCCGACTTCCTTGCAGGCCTTGCGCTTGTTCCGCACATAAACCGCCGAAGCCGGATCAGCACCGACCAGTACCACGGCGAGGCCAGGACGTGACCTGGCCGCTGCGATGCGCGCACCGACTCGTCCCTTGATGCGTTCCAGCAGTTCGTCGGCGATGCGTTTGCCGTCCAGAATACGGGCGGTCATGTGTCGGCAGTTCCCGGGCCGGCACGCGGCCGGTGATCTAAGGCATCGCGCAGGTGCGCGGGGACCGGGCACGAACCCGGCGCAACAAGGCGCGCATTATCCATGTCCGACCGGGTGGCCTCAAACCGCCGCCGCGCGACGCTCAGCTACCATGCAGCTTTTGCCGAGGAGCCACCCATGACCACGTCTGCTACCGAACTCGAAGCCGCCGCGTTCCGTCGCTTGCTTGCACACCTGGATGCGCGCAAGGACGTACAGAATATCGATCTGATGATCAATGCCGGTTTCTGCCGTAACTGCCTCGCAGACTGGTACCGCGAAGCGGCGGCGGAACAGGGTGTCGAGCTCAGCAAGGACGCAGCTCGCGAACGGATCTACGGTATGCCGTTCACCCAGTGGAAGCAGCTACACCAGAAGGACGCCACACCGGAGCAGCTTGCGGCGTTCGAGCGGGCGCAGAAGGAACACGGCTAGGGCCAGGGCCTGTCGCCCCAGCCCGTACCAGAGCTGCCTCAGGCGATGCAGTCGCCCCCGCCCATGTAAGACCTCAGCGCCGGCGGAATGCTGATTGAGCCGTCCGCCTGCTGGTAGTTCTCCATCACAGCGATCATCGCGCGCCCGATGGCGACGCCCGAACCGTTCAAGGTGTGCACCAGTTCGGGCTTGCCCGTATCGGGATTGCGCCAGCGCGCGAGCATGCGGCGCGCCTGGAAATCACCGCAGTTCGAGCAGGACGAAATCTCGCGATAGGTGTTCTGTGACGGCAGCCAGACTTCGAGGTCGAAGGTCTTGGTCGCCGCAAAGCCCATGTCGCCGGTGCATAGCAGCATGCGGCGGTATGGCAGGCCCAGCGCTTCCAGCACGTTTTCCGCGCAGCGCGTCATGCGCTCGTGTTCGGCGTCGCTGTCGGCCGGCCGGGTGATGCTGACCAGTTCGACCTTCTCGAACTGATGCTGACGGATCATGCCGCGGGTGTCGCGGCCGTGTGAGCCGGCTTCGGCACGGAAGCATATGGAGTGCGCGGTATAGCGCTGCGGCAGCGAATCGGCGTCGACGATGCTGTCGCGCACAAGATTGGTCAACGGCACTTCCGACGTAGGAATCAGGTAGCGCCTGGCGTCCCCGACGGCAGTCGTAAACAGGTCTTCCTCAAACTTCGGCAACTGACCGGTGCCCTGCATCGAATCCGCATTGACGATCAGGGGCACGTTGGTTTCGAGATAACCATGCGAGTTCGCGTGCAGATCGAGCATGAACTGCGCCAGCGCGCGGTGCAGTCGCGCGAGTTCGCCTCGCAGCACGGTGAATCGCGCTCCCGAGAGTTTTGCGCCCGCATCGCCATCGAGCCAGCCTTTGCGCGCACCAAGATCGACGTGGTCACGCACGGCAAAGTCGAACTGACGTGGCGTACCCCAGCGATGCTGCTCGATATTGCCGGATTCGTCGGCGCCCTGCGGCACAGACTCCTGCGGCAGATTCGGAATGCCCTGGGCCAGATCGGCCAGCCGCTGCTGCACTTCGGCCAGACGTGCTTCGTTGGCCTTCAGTGCATCGCCTATGCCACCGACCTCGGCCATCAGTGCCGAGGCGTCCTCGCCCTTGCCCTTGGCCATACCGATCTGCTTGGACAGCGTATTGCGCCGGTTCTGCAGATCCTGGGTCTCTACCTGTACCGCCTTGCGCTGCGATTCCAGCGCTTCGATCGCAGCTTTGTCGAGCAAGTATCCGCGCGTGGCCAGACGTTCGGCCACGAGGTCGAGCTGGCCGCGCAGCAAGGCTGGGTCAAGCATGGCAATCCTTGGGAATTCAATGAGGTCGGTGATTATCGCGTGGCGGTGGTCTAGCGCGAAAGTAGGTGGAAGAAACGGACTGGTGTTGCCTACACGGATCCGGAGCGGCCAGCGCCTTTGACCCAGAACGCCATCAGCCCCGCCGCCGCCAGCGCGCAGCACGAACCAAAAGCGAAGGCCGCCACCGGCGCCACATCGGACCAGAGCCAGCCAAACAGCAGTGAGGCCGGCAGCAAGGTGATACCGGACACCAGGTTGTACCAGCCAAACGCCGTACCGGCCTGTTCCCCCGGAACCAGGTCGGCAACCAGCGCTTTTTCCGCCCCCTCGGTTGCCGCAAGGAACAAGCCATAACCGGCAAACAGCGGCCACAACAACCAGGGTTGCGCCGGCAGCAGGCCGAATACGAGATAGAACACCGCGTAAACACTCCAGCCGCCGACGATAAGCCGGCGCCGATCCACGCGGTCCGACCAGGCTGACAGGAGCGGCCCGAACACTGCCGCAACAAAGCAGACCAGCGCCCAGATCAGCGGCACCTGAGCATCACCCAGGCCGAGTTCACGGGCGCGCAGCAGCAGGAACATATTGGAAGAATTTCCCAATGTGAACAACGCCAAGGCCACCAGGTAACGGCGCAGCGCCGGCGGCTGATCCGACAGATTCCAGCGAAACGGCTTGGGCTTGAGCACAGCGCGCTCGGGCTCGCGCACACAAAGAGTGAGCACGACGACGACGACGGCCGGCACTATGGCCCAGAAAAATACCTCACGCAGGGTAAAGCCCAGGCCGAGCAGGCCGGCCGCCAGCAACGGGCCGACGACGGCACCGAGGTTGTCCATGGCGCGATGCAGACCGAAAGCGAGGCCGCGCGCCTGGGCCGCGACACTCAAGCTCAGCAACGCATCACGCGGCGCCGCGCGCAGCCCTTTGCCGACCCGATCGGCCACGCGACAGGCCAGCACGCCGAGCCAGCTCGTCGACAGCGCGATCAGCGGCCGTACCAGGCCAGAAATCGCGTAGCCGGCGATGACCCAGCTACGCATGTGGCGCAACCGATCGGCCAGCACGCCGGCAACCAGCTTGAGCACGCTGCCGAACGCTTCCGCAATCCCCTCGATAAGGCCCAGTAGCTTGGGTCCGGCCATGAGCACGCTGGCAAGATACAGCGGGACCAGCGGATAGATCATGTCGCTGGCGGCATCGTTGACGAAGCTGATCAGGCCCAGCACCCAGACAGTGCGCGGCAAAGACAGGGCGGCGCGTATCATTCGGCCTCATCCTGTTCGGCCTTGCTTGCCGACGCAGCCGCGCGTGCGGCGCGCAATTCACGCAGTTTCTCCGCGATACGTGCTTCCAGGCCCCGCTCGGTGGGCTGGTAGAACTCCCGTCCACGCAGCGCTTCTGGCAGGCATTGCTGCCCGAGCGCAACCCCGCCGGCTACATCGTGGTCGTACTGGTACCCCTTGCCATAACCAAGACTCTGCAGCAGCCTGGTCGGCGCATTGCGGATGGCCAGGGGCACGTCAAGGGTGCCGCTGGCGCGGACCTCCGCACGCACGTCGGCGAAGGCGCGATAGACCGCATTGCTCTTGGCCGCAACGGCCATGTAGACCACGAGCTGCGCCAGTGCGAGTTCACCCTCAGGACTGCCAAGCCGATCGTAGGTCTCCCAGGCTTCGATGGCCATGCCGATGGCGCGCGTATCGGCAAGCCCCACGTCCTCTACCGCCATGCGGGTAAGACGCCGTGCGAGATAGGCCGGATCACAACCACCGTCGAGCATGCGCGTAAACCAGTACAGCGCCGCATCCGGATCAGAGGAACGCACCGATTTGTGCAACGCCGAAATCTGGTCGTAGAACTGCTCGCCGCCCTTGTCAAAACGCCGCGTGCGATCGGCCAGCACCTGGGTCAGCGTGGCTTCGTTGATGTGGCCTTCGTCAGCCAGTTCGGCAGCAATTTCCAGCAAGGTCAGCGCACGCCGCACATCGCCGTCGGCCGCCTGGGCGATCAGTTCGAGGCTGTGATCGTCGATCCGTAGCTGCAACGCCCCCAGCCCACGTTCCCCATCAGCCAGGGCCCGGCGCAGCGCGGCGACGATATCCCCCTGCCCTACGGCTTCGAGCACGTGCACGCGGCAACGTGATAGCAAGGCGGAGTTGAGCTCAAATGAAGGGTTTTCCGTGGTCGCGCCGACGAACACGATGACACCTTTCTCAATATGCGGCAGAAACGCATCCTGCTGCGCCTTGTTGAAGCGGTGCACCTCATCGACGAACAGCACGGTGCGCACGCCACGAGTGAAATTCGCCGCAGCCTCTTCCAGCGCCGCACGCACCTCGGCAAGCCCGGACAGCACCGCGGATAGCGCGCGGAACTGCGCATCGGCATAACGCGCGAGCAACAGCGCAAGCGTGGTCTTGCCACAGCCGGGCGGTCCCCAGAGGATCATGGAATGCACATGGCCGGACTCGACCGCGCGCCGCAGCGGCTTGCCCGGCGCAATCAGGCGGATCTGGCCGACGATTTCGCCTAACTCGCGCGGCCGCATACGCTCGGCCAGAGGTTTCAGCCCTGCAGGCTCGGCAAACAGACTCGCGCTGGCAGAGACGGTGGTTTTTCGGGGCATGCCGATAGAGTAACGGTTAGACGGCCGCAGCGGCCAGGTTTCCACAGATACACAAATTATTGAGCCACTGGATGCCGTTGCCGGCCCGGGTCTTCTGCTAAGTTCGGGTTTTCATCGCCACCCTGACCGCCGTCATGCGATTACATTCTCCCCTGCCCTATTTCGCCGCGGCCCTGATGCTGCCGAACGCCGCACCCGCCATGGCAGCTTCGGTCTGCAATCCTAGCGCCGAACTCGCTATCCCCGCGACGACCGAAGGCTTCTATATCAACCTGCTGACCGGCGTGTCGGCACCGACCGAAGGCGGCGCCCCAGGTTTTGATTTCAATCCGTACGCAGCTGCCAGCACTGCGCCATCAGGGCAATTGCGCTTCTACTGGGGCGCGGCGGCAACCGGAAACGGCGGCGTCGTCAGCTCAGGTGACCGTTATGCCGTGCTCAGCCCAGGCGACAGCATAGGTCCGAACCAGCTCTATTCGCGGGCTGCGATTACAGGCGACGTATCAGCCTGGCAAACAGGCGTCACCCGCGGTTATCTCGGCCTGCGTTTTCGCAATGAACAGAGTGGTCAGATCAACTACGGCTGGATACAGCTATCGACCAGTACCGGGCTAGGTTTTCCGGTCACGGTGCATGGTTGGTGCCTGGACGATAGCGGCGCGGCAGTCGTCATTCCCGATGCCATCTTCGCTGATACGTTCGGCAGCTAGGCAGCATCAACCGGCTCGCCGCCGCGCGCGTTGCCGGTAGATTGCGTAGGCCAGCCCACTGGCACCGGTGACTATGGCAGGCAGTACCAGCACGTCTTCCTTCAGACGGGCGAAGCCAGCGGCACCTATGATCGCGCCTAGCGCAAAGCCGAGCACGATAAGAAGATAAAGGTTGCGCCGGCGCGCGTCGTGCCCTACGCCACGCAGGCGCTGCCCAAGGAAGATGCCAAGATCGGTCAAGATGCCCGAGACGTGCGTTGTACGCAGCACAGCACCGCTGTAGGTGCTAGCCATTGCGTTCTGCAGACCACAGGCCGCGGTCGCCACACAAATACCTGCGGTCGAATCGTGGCGCAGTAGCGGAATCGCGAGCAGGAGCAGCAGCGATTCAAGCATAAGGGCCACGCCGTAACGGCGGCCTAGCCGCAGGGTGCTATCGCCAATAAGCGCACCACTCAGCGCCGCGCCCGCGAGGAAACTGCCTACAAACGCGATCAACTCGCCCACAGCCAGCATCTGCCCTTCGGCAACTGCAACACCAAGGAGCGTCGTCGTGCCGGTCAGATGCGTAATGGCCTGATGGCCAAACGCGAGAAAACCTACCGCATTGACACTACCTGCAACCAGGGCCAGCGCAAACGCCCCTGCACCGACCCAGCGCGGCAGTGAGTTAACAACCATCAGTCTTTGATCGGATGCACTTCCGCTTCCGGCTTGATCTCGCCAATGACATCGACTCCCTGCGGCGGCTTGAAGCGGAATTCATCAACGCTTAGCTTGGGATTGCGCTGCCAGCTGCTGTACTCGGTTTCGGTGCGGTTGCCCAGCGTGTCCTTGAATACCATGCGGCTGAGCACGACAGCACCATTGCAATCACGCTGAGCCGGGGCCGCGCAGGCGAAACCGAGTTCCGCATATTCAAATTCGGCATCCTTGCCCTTGGGGGTGAGCCGCAGCCAGAGCAGACCGTTGCGCTCGCCCTGCTCCGTGGCTGCGAAGTCGTGATCGAGCAGGCTGACATCGGTCAGCACTGTCAGCGGACTATGCGCCTCCTCCACACTCTGGTTGCGTACCGTGACCTGTTCCAGATCCGGGTCGTAAATCCAGACGTGCATGCCGTCGGCGACGATAAGCTGCTGATAGGGCCTGGTGACATTCCAGCGGAATTGGCGTGGGGCCTGCACTGCGAGACTGCCGCTGGACGCCTTGCCAGGCTGACCATTCGCATCGACTACGCGCTGATCAAAATTGGCCGATACGGTCTGCAGCCCCTTGGTAAACGCATCCAGGCGCGCGCGCGCGGTCTCGGCGGAAACGCTGGTGGTGGCGCAGAGCAGGCACAGTGCAAGCAGTCGGGCTGGCATGGGGTTTATTGTTCCGTATCAAAGGCCGCGCGGTGGACCGGCAAGCAGGCGGCAGGTTCCCGCATCGCGAGGCGCGCATTCAGCTCAGCGAGGAACTCGCGCGGCTGGTCCAGGCCGAGGCATAACTTGTCGACCTGTCGCTCGATGCCGAACCAGCCCGCTATCACTACCGGTTGAAGCAGGCTGATGCGCACATTCGGCTCACCGGCCTCGTTGAGCCGCAGCACAGTCGGTGCTGAACGCCGAGGTTCGTCCTTGCAGGCCTCGGCGCAGGCGATCAGGTCCAGCGGTATGGCGGTTTCGGCAACGGCAAGGCCGTAGCGCAGATAGAGCGTTTCGCGCGTCAACGAGATCGGACAGCGCAGCGTAGCGCGGTAATGGGCGAACATCAGCGCCAGCGACAGCAGTGTCAGCAGCGTGATGATCCAGGCGACGGTGGCGCTAGCCAGCAGCGTCACAACGAAATGCGCCACCGGCAGATCGATGGCCAGCAGAAACAGAAACGCCTGCTGGTTGCTCGCATTGCCGTCCTTGCGGTGATAGCTGAAATGTGCGTCCCCCACGTAATCCCACTGGCGGCGGTTCCGCGCAAACACGTGCAGCCACATGCGCAGGTCGAACGCCATGACACGCGCCGCCAGGCTAGTACCCAGACGCTGCTGTACACCGTCACGCAAGGCATAGTCCGGATTGCGATCCTGCGCGAGACGCAGGACCAGGCGCAGCATGCTGAGGATGATGCCGACCTCCAGCAGTACGACCAGCCCAAGACCGAGGTTGCGCAGCAGGCGCAGGACCGACCAGACAGGGTCGCTGGTATCCGGCAGCAGTTGGCTGGCCACCCAGACGCCAGTTCCTGCCAGGGCCAGCGCACCGACCCAGGCGCGGCGGCGATCGCGCCGGTGCAGCCACCAGTACACGGCGGGCACGGTCAGCAACAGATCGAATGCAATCGGCCATTGCGGCACGCCGCCGGCGGTGCTCAGCCACTGCGGCGGCTGCCGCAGCACCAGCCAGCTGGCCAGATAGACCGCGAACGCAAAGCCCAGCGCCCATAGCGTCGCACGGCGCTGTTCGCGCGGGGGCAGTCCAGTAGCAGCGGCGTTCACGGTCATGCTCCTTGATTGAAATCAGCAGCCTATTTTCAAAGTTCCGGTGGCGGCGGCGCAAGCACGGTACGATTACCGTTGTGCTCGGGCGCACTGACCACGCCCTGTTGTTCCATGAGTTCGACCAGACGTGCCGCGCGGTTGTAGCCGATCTTGAGGCGGCGCTGCACACCGGAAATCGACGCGCGGCGCGACTCGGTCACTATGCGCACGGCCTGGTCGTAGAGCTCGTCATAATCTGAATTGCCCTCACTGATCTCTTCGGGCAGGCCGGTTTCGCCGATGATCTTGCCGTCGTTCGTGGTCTGCACTTCCAGCAGCACGCCCTCGATGTATTCGGGGCGCCCCTGGGCCCGCAGCCATTCAACCACGCGATGCACTTCATGGTCGTCGACGAATGCACCGTGCACGCGCTCGGGCGTGGCCGTACCCGGCGGCAGATACAGCATGTCGCCATGGCCAAGCAGGGCTTCCGCGCCGGACTGATCCAGGATAGTGCGCGAGTCGATCTTGCTCGATACCTGAAAGGCGATGCGTGTAGGGATATTGGCCTTGATCAGCCCGGTGATCACGTCAACCGAGGGGCGCTGGGTCGCCAGCACCAGGTGCACGCCTGCCGCGCGCGCCTTTTGCGCCAGCCGCGCGATAAGTTCTTCAACTTTCTTGCCGACTATCATCATCATGTCGGCAAATTCGTCGATGATGATGACGATGTAGGGCAAGGGCTGCAGCGGCTCGGCGCGCCGCTCGGGCTGGGATGCATCGGGTCGGAACAAAGGATCGAGCAGTGGCTGGCCCGCGTCCTCGGCTTCCCTGATCTTCTTGTTGAAGCCCGCCAGATTGCGTACGCCAGTCGCGGCCATGAGCTTGTAGCGCCGCTCCATTTCGGCGACGCACCAGCGCAAGGCGTTGGCTGCCTCCTTCATGTCGGTAACGACCGGTGCCAGCAGATGCGGGATACCTTCGTAGACCGAAAGCTCAAGCATCTTCGGATCGATCATGATCATGCGCACGTCACGCGGGCTGGCCTTGTAGAGCAGGCTCAGCACCATTGCGTTCACGGCTACGGACTTGCCCGAACCCGTCGTGCCGGCGACCAGCAGATGCGGCATCTTGGCGAGGTCGGCCACCGCCGGCCGGCCGCCTATATCCTTGCCCAGCGCTAGCGTCAGCGGCGACTTCGACGTGTCGTACTTGTCCGAGCGCAGGATTTCCGACAGGTAGACCATTTCGCGCTTGGCGTTGGGTATTTCCAGGCCGATCACGTTCTTGCCGGGAATCACGTCCACGACACGCACGCTGACAACAGAAAGACCGCGCGCAATGTCCTTGTCCAGATTACTGATCTGGCTGCCACGCACGCCGGCCGCAGGCTCCATCTCGAACCGAGTAACTACCGGCCCCGGATAGACACCGACGACCTGGGCGTCGATGCGGAAATCCTTGAGCTTGAGTTCGACCTGGCGCGAGAGCGCCGCCAGCGTTTCTTCCGAATAGCCGGCGGACTGGGGCTTGGGTTCGTCCAGCAACGACAACGGCGGCAGCTCGCCGTCCACCGCGGCGCCGGTGAACAGCGGAATCTGCTGCTCGCGTTCGGCGCGTTCGCTTTTCTCAATAGCTAGTGTCGCCGGCTTTTCAATGCGCACCGGATCGCGCTTGGCCTGCTTGACTGTTTCTACCTTGCGGACTTCCTCGCGCTCGACCCGCGCTGCCCTGGCGACACGCGCCTCGTCAGCCTTCTTCAGACTACCCAGCAGCCAGGTGCCAGACGCCAGAATGCCGCGGCCAATCGCATCCATGAGCTTGAACCACGACAGTCCGGTGGCCAGCGTGACAGCGACCAGAAAGACCGCAAGCAGGAACAGGGTCGCACCGAGGAAACCGAACCCATGCAGCAGCCCACCACCAACCATCTTGCCGAGGATGCCGCCAGCTTTTTCCGGCAGCTGGCTGGGGCCCGTGAAATGCAGATGTGCCAGACCACTGCCGCTCAGGAAAAACGCGACAAAGCCAGTAAGCCTAAGCGAGGGTTCCAGCGCGGAAGACGGCGCCTCGTCGCGCGGCCGCAGTATGCCCGCACCGACTGCGAGCAGCAGCAGGGGAAACACATAGGCAAGACCACCGAAGAAATACAGCGAAAGGTCGGCAATCCAGGCCCCTACCGCACCGCCGAAATTGCGGATGTGCTCGGGCTCTCCGGCGTGTGACCAACCGGGGTCTTGCGGGCTGTAGCTGAGCAGGCAGGCCAGCAAATAAACCACGACCGGCAGCAGCAAGAGGAACGAGACCTCGCGCAGCCGCTTCTGCAGGTGCTCGGAACCCGCATTGACCGGATTGGCTTTGGAGTTACGCGACACCGCTGGACCACACCTCAGGAATATATTGCAACACGTTGTTTAGTCGGAATTTTTAATCTGCGAGAAGCGCAGGCTGCCGGCGCATCGTAACAGGCCAGCCTGGTCCTGTGCGGGCCCAGCCATCCAGGCGCCGGTATGCCTGCGCCAGAAAGCCGAATCCCCGCCGCAGCGGGGATTCGGAAGTTACCCAATACGCAGGCAGATGCCAGTTAGAGCCGCCCCGCTCGGGCAGCAGGCGCGTCCGACTCAGAACATGCCCTTGAGCGCCGGATGAACGATCTGACCGCCGTCAACGTTGATGCCGCGCTTGAGTGATTCATGTTCGCGCCACTGCGGACCAGCCGCCATGCGCTGCACATAGGGCAGAATGGCGGCCGAAATCGCCTGCGACGAAGTCTGTGGCACGGCGCCCGGCATATTGGTGACGGCAAAATGGGTGACCCCGTCAACCAGGTAAGTCGGCTCGGCCCAGGTGGTCGGGCGCGCGGTCTCGAAACAGCCGCCCTGATCGATCGAGATATCGACCAGCACCGAGCCGGCTTCCATCGACTTGACCATCTCATGCGTAACAACGTGCGGCGCTTTCGCGCTTGGGATCAGTACCGCGCCGACTACAAGGTCAGCTGTCGCGACTTCCCGCGCGACATATTCCTGGTACGGATACAGCGCCGTCACGTTCGTGCCCAGCGCCATCATCTGCGCAAGACGATCCGGACGCTTGTCGAACACAACGACATTGGCGCCGCCGGCCGCGGCGAGTGCCGCCGAATTGCCACCCGCCGCACCAGCGCCCAGCACAACGACCTTGCCACGCTCCGTACCCGGCAGGCCGCCCAGCAATTTGC
This sequence comes from Rhodanobacteraceae bacterium, assembly GCA_016790075.1. GTDB lineage: Bacteria > Pseudomonadota > Gammaproteobacteria > Xanthomonadales > Rhodanobacteraceae > Tahibacter. Next base: position 50,295 of record JAEUPP010000039.1, read on the forward strand.
CCTTGCCGCCCATGGGTTGGTGCAGCAGATGTGTACCGACCTGAACCGCTATGCGGCCGGCGATGATCGACATCGGGGCGAGCAGCGGCAGCGAGCCGTCAGCCTCTTCGACAGACTCAAACGCAACACCCGTCAGGCCGATATCGAGCAGACGCTTGGTCAGCTCTGGCTCTGGCGCAAGATGCAGGTAACAGAACAATTGGTGGTGCTTGCGCAGGCGATCCAGATCACCCTTGATCGGCTCCTTGACCTTGACGATCAGTTCACCGCATTCGTACAGCGCGTCCGCATCAGCGGCGATCTTCACGCCAACGCGGGTGAAGTCGGCGTCGGCGAAACCGCTCTTGGTGCCGGCGCCCGACTGCACATAGACCTCGTGTCCGCGCCTGACCAGCTCCGCGCAAGCAGCCGGCACCAGGGCGACGCGGCCTTCGAGTGTCTTCGTTTCCGACGGAATACCAATACGCATTGCAATTCCTCAGTGGTGTGAATAGCTCAAATTTTGTTGACGCTGCGCGCGACGCCCTCCCGAGCTTCGCACCTGCTCTTGAATCGCTGCCCTGTTCTCCCCATCCTTGCGGGCTCTTGCTGGCACTGGCGCCGTCCGCTTTGCAGCGGCCACGACGCAACATCGGCGAAAGAATTGGGTTAGGGACGACAGGACCGCAGCGGAGTAATCGCCGCCCCGTCGCATGAATCGACACGTTCAAGGCCGCTTTTTTGCGGCGAGGGATTATACATGAGCACCCCCAAGCACAGTCGCCTGCTGATCCTGGGTTCCGGACCTGCAGGTTATACCGCTGCGGTATACGCGGCGCGTGCCAATCTGAAGCCGCTGCTGGTAACGGGATTGCAACAGGGCGGCCAGTTGATGACGACAACGGATGTCGACAACTGGCCTGGTGATGTCGAAGGGCTGCAAGGCCCGGCACTGATGGAGCGCATGCAAAAACACGCCGAGCGCTTCGATACGGAGATCGTGTTCGATCACATTCACAGCGTGGATTTTTCACGGCGCCCGCTGCGCCTGACTGGCGACAACGGCAGCTATACGGCCGATGCGCTCATTATTGCGACCGGTGCAACGGCCAAGTACCTGGGCCTGGCCTCGGAAGATCGCTACAAAGGTCAGGGTGTGTCGGCCTGCGCAACCTGCGACGGTTTCTTTTTCCGCAATCAGGACGTGGCCGTGATCGGTGGCGGCAACACAGCTGTTGAAGAGGCCTTGTACCTGGCCAACATTGCAAGAAAAGTCACCGTCGTGCACCGCCGTGACAAATTTCGCGCAGAAAAAATCCTGCAGGACAAACTGTTCGCGAAGGAAAAAGCCGGCAAGGTCGAGATCATCTGGAACCATGGGGTCGACGAAGTCCTCGGCGACGACAGCGGCGTAACCGGTGTGCGCTTGCGCAGCACACTGGACAGCTCCACCCGCGATCTGACGATCAGCGGCCTGTTCATTGCTATCGGCCATACACCGAATACCGCGCTGTTTGATGGCCAGCTCGATATGAACAATGGCTACATCCGCATCCGCAGTGGACTCGAAGGCGGAGCAACGGCCACCAGCGTACCCGGCGTATTTGCCGCTGGTGATGTCGCCGATCAGGTCTATCGCCAGGCGGTAACTTCGGCCGGCTTTGGCTGTATGGCGGCGCTCGACGCGGAAAAGTACCTCGACAAATTGGGGCTGACCTGAGCGACCTCTGCGCTTCGCAGCATGAGCGAGCCACCTCACCGCATCGCGTTTCACGACCGGCTCGCCGATATCACGGCGGCTGCCTGGGACGCGTTGCGGCCTGATGACAACCCGTTCCTGTCGCATGCGTTCCTGTCCGGGCTGGAACAACACGGCTGTATCCGGGCAGACCTCGGCTGGCAGCCGCATCATCTCGCGCTGTATCACGCCGACCATCTGGTCGGCGCGGCACCTGTCTATATCAAGCGCAATTCGCATGGCGAATTTGTGTTCGACTGGCATTGGGCCGAAGCCTACGAGCGTCACGGTCTGGACTATTACCCCAAACTGCTTTGTGCCGTGCCATATTCGCCGGTCAGCGGCCCGCGCCTGCTGGGCGTTGGTCTTGTCCCGCAATTGCTTCAGGCGCTGCGCGACGAGTGCACGCGGCGCGATTTCTCCTCGGTGCACCTGAATTTCACCGCAGCCGGAGTATCGACGCTGCAGAGTGATGCAGCCTGGCTGGAGCGTAACGATTGGCAGTTTCACTGGAATAACGCAGGCTATCGGGACTTCGACGATTTCCTCTCCGTACTGCGGCCGAAGAAGCGCAAGAACCTGCGCCAGGAACGGGCACGGGTTGCCGCGGCCGGGGTCGAATTCGCGACCCTGCACGGCGACGAGCTGGACGATGACGACTGGCGCTTCGTGCACGACTGCTATGCGCGCACGTTTGACGACAAGGGCAACTATCCAGCGCTGACAGAAACGTTCCTGCGCCATCTTGGCGCCACTATGCCGCGCCAGGTCGTGGTAATGCTGGCACGCCAACGGGGCGAGCGCGTCGCCATGGCGTTCTGCCTGCGCAGCACAACCACACTGTACGGCCGCTACTGGGGTTGCGTCCGCGAATTGCCAGGCCTGCATTTCGAGACCTGCTACTACCAGGGCCTCGCCTATTGCCTGCGCGAGGGTCTGTCGCGCTTTGAACCCGGCGCACAGGGCGTGCACAAGATAGCTCGCGGTTTCCTGCCGCAGCGCACGCGCTCATTTCACTACGTCGCAAGACCTGAGTTTCATGCGGCGATACGCCGTAGCCTGGTAATCGAGCAGGCCGAGATCGAACGCCGTGGCGCCAGCCTGCGCGCGCAGTCGCCCTACCTGCCGGCTACAGCCAGCGACGGGACCTGGTAGCCATGATCCGCATTCCAGTCCTGCAGCCCGAAAGCGATGAAGCCTTCCCGGCTGTCGAAACCGCCCTTCGCGAACCGAACGGACTGCTCGCTGCTGGCGGTGACCTGCGCCCCACCCGGCTGCTGCAAGCCTATGCGCAGGGCATTTTCCCGTGGTTCTCACCGGGTGAGCCGATACTCTGGTGGGCGCCGGATCCACGCATGGTGTTTGCGACCGACGCCATGCACGTACCCAGACGGCTTGCCCGCTGGCTAAGCAACTGCGACTGGCGAATCAGCGCCGACGGCGACTTTGCCGGGGTGATGCGCGCCTGCGCGGCACCGCGCGCCGGCCAGTCAGGCACCTGGATCACCCGCCATATGCTCGACGCCTACACGCAACTGCATGAACTCGGCCATGCGCATTCAGTCGAGGTCTACGCTGGCGACGACTGCGTTGGTGGCATCTATGGCGTTGCCATCGGCCGCATGTTTTTCGGCGAATCGATGTTCAGCCGAGCGAGCAACGGTTCCAAGGTCGCTCTGCTTGCGCTTGCGCACCGTTTGCGCAGCTGGGGCTGGCCATTGCTGGATGCCCAGGTCAGCTCTGCCCACCTGCAGACGCTGGGTGCGCTGGAGTTGCCGCGGGCAGAGTTCTGCCGGCGCATCGCCGGGCTGGTCACTCAACCCGGCCGGACAGGCACCTGGCACGAGGATTTCGCAACATTGCGCCCTTCTTCCCTGGCTCTGCCCTGCCCTATACGTTGAGCTTGCTTCCCGTATCCGTGCCAACGTGGCATTATCCCGCGCCGTTCCGATCCGGGGACTAGAAAGAGCGCCCCTCGCTCTTTCTCAGGCGCTGTTGCTGGCGCCGCCTGCCCAGCCCGGCAGCAGTTTCGGGCGATTCACCTAATATGCGCGCCAGGAAACTGATTTCCGGTGGCTTCTGACGCGACCACTGCCAAAACGAAGGGCCAATGTCCAAAGACGATGTCATCGAGATGGAAGGCACGGTACTCGAAACCCTGCCGAATACCATGTTCCGCGTGAAGCTGGAAAACGGCCACGTGGTAACTGCCCATATTTCAGGCCGCATGCGCAAGAACTACATCCGCATCCTGACCGGCGACAAGGTCAAGTGCGAGATGACGCCATACGACCTGACCAAGGGCCGCATCACCTACCGCATGAAATAAGCGCGTAACGGTTTGGCCGGACTGCCGCGAGCAGGCTTCGCGCTACCGACGGCGGACCTCGGACGCAGAAGGCCCGGATCTCTCCGGGCCTTCTGCGTTGTCGCTGCAGTGCGGTGGGGTTGTATCGAGAGCCGGCCTAGCTGACGACGGCTGCCAGTTTCTCGTCCAGAGCCTCGACCCGTACGTCAAGTTTGTCATCCTTGGCCGACAGGATCACCCGACCGCCGTCAACAAGCTTGCCGAACAACAGCTCGTCTGCAAGCACACGCTTGACATTGTCCTGGATCACGCGAGCCATCGGGCGTGCCCCCATCTGGGGATCAAAGCCATGCTCAGCCAGCCAGCGTCGCGCATCCTGGTCGACATGCAGCGACACGTGCTTGTCATGCAGCTGCGTTTCGAGTTCGATGAGGAACTTGTCCACGACACGCAGGATGTGGTCGAGGTCAAGCGCACCGAACTGGACGATGGCATCGAGCCGGTTACGGAACTCGGGCGAGAACTGCCGGCGAATCGCTTCCATCGCATCCGTTGCATGATTCTGCGCGACAAATCCTATCGTGCGGCGCGCCGCCTGGGTGGCGCCCGCGTTCGTCGTCATGACGACGATGACATTCTTGAAATTCGCCTCGCGTCCGTTGGTGTCCGTCAGAGCGCCCCGGTCCATGACCTGCAACAGGATATTGAATACATCCGGATGCGCCTTCTCGATCTCATCCAGCAACAATACGCAGTGCGGATGCTTCACAACCTGCTCGGTGAGCAAGCCCCCCTGATCAAAGCCGACATAGCCCGGAGGCGCGCCGATCAAGCGCGAAACCGAATGCGCCTCCATGTATTCGGACATGTCGAAACGGATGAGCTCGATCCCAAGCTGCATGGCGAGCTGACGCGTTACTTCGGTCTTGCCCACTCCAGTCGGGCCCGCGAGCAAAAAACAGCCTATCGGTTTGGACGAGTTGCCTAGTCCCGAGCGCGCCATCTTGATCGCTCCGGCCAGCGCATCAATCGCCTGGTCCTGCCCAAACACGACCATCTTGAGGTTGCGGTCGAGGTTGCGTAACACATCGCGATCCGACGCCGACACCTGCTTGGGCGGTATTCGCGCCATGCGCGCGACAATGAACTCGATTTCGGGAACATCGACGATGTTCTTGCGTTCATCTTCAGGCACCAGACGCTGGCGGGCACCCGCTTCGTCGATAACGTCGATGGCCTTGTCCGGCAGCAGGCGGTCAGCAATGTGCTTGACCGAAAGGTTCACCGCCGCCAGGAGCGCATCGTTTGTGTATTCAACATTGTGGTGCTGCTCAAAGCGCGAACGTAGCCCCTTGAGGATCTCGAACGAATCGGCGACCGAGGGCTCGACTATGTCGATCTTCTGGAAGCGCCGGGCCAGGGCGCGATCTTTCTCGAAGATTGCGCGGTATTCCTGGAACGTGGTCGAGCCTATGCAGCGGATTTCGCCCGAAGCCAGCATGGGCTTGATCAGATTCGACGCGTCCATGGTGCCACCCGAAGCGGAGCCCGCACCGATGATGGTATGGATTTCGTCGATGAACAGCACCGCCTGCGGCTCTTTCTTAAGCTGGGCGATCACTGCCTTGAGCCGCTTTTCAAAGTCACCACGGTACTTGGTGCCGGCTACCAGCGCACCAAGATCAAGTGCATAGATCGTCGCATCCTTGAGCACCTCGGGCACGTCGTCTTCAACGATGCGCTTGGCCAGACCTTCTGCCAGCGCCGTCTTGCCCACGCCGGCCTCACCGACGTAGAGCGGATTGTTCTTGCGCCGGCGGCAAAGCACCTGAATGGTGCGCTCCACTTCCTCGGCGCGGCCGATCAGTGGATCAATCTTGCCCTGGCGCGCCAGCTCGTTGAGATTGGATGCGTATTCAAGCAGCGGATTGCCCTTGGGTTCACTGCCCTCTTCCGCCTCCCGCTCGCCGCCGCCACCCGGCTGCTGCTGCGGCTCGTGGCCGATTTTGGCGATGCCATGGGAGATGAAATTGACCACGTCAAGACGCGTGATTTCCTGCTGGTTGAGGAAATAGACCGCGTGTGAGTCCTTTTCACCAAAAATCGCCACCAGCACGTTGGCGCCGGTCACTTCCTTGCGGCCCGAGGATTGCACGTGATAGACAGCACGCTGCAACACGCGCTGGAAGCCTAGTGTGGGCTGCGTGTCGCGTTCGTCGCTTGGCGGCAGCACCGGCACAGTCTCGGCAATGATGGATTTGAGTTCCTTGCCGAGCTTGGCGACATCAGCCCCGCAGGCGCGCAGCACTGCCGCAGCAGACGGATTTTCGAGCAACGCCAGCAGCAGATGCTCTACCGTCATGAATTCGTGGCGCTGCTCGCGTGCATCCTTGTAGCACTGGCCAATTGTGAGTTCGAGGTCTTTGCTGAACATGCCTTACCCCTGTGTCAGGATGCGCTGAAGATGGAGATCACTCAGGCTTTTTCCATGGTGCACAACAACGGATGATGATTGGAACGTGAAAACTCGTTGACCTGGGAAACTTTTGTTTCGGCGACTTCACGCGTATATAGCCCGCAGACTCCGCGTCCACGCAAATGCACGTTGAGCATCACCTCATGCGCCTTCTCGTAAGCGAAGCCAAAAAAGCTCTGCAGGATATGGACCACAAAATCCATCGGCGTGTAATCGTCGTTGAGCAGTATCACCTGGTACATCGGCGGACGGGCGACTTCTGGTCGCGCCTCCTCGAGCGCCAGTCCATGTTCATGATCCGGTCTGTGTTCGGTATTACCTGACATCGTTCTGCCGCAGTCATGGCCTGGGGCCAGTATAGCGCCGCTAATGGTGGCAGCTGCGCGGTTTGCAAGGGATGGCAAAGGCTTGGCGCTCGCTCGTGTAACATTCGGCGGATGACCCTGCAGACTCCGAACCCGGGTGTCGACGAGGACCTCGTCTGGCGCCCCCGTGTCACTGTTGCGACTATCGTGCCGAAGGACGATCGCTACCTGCTCGTCGAAGAGGACATTCGCGGTCGAATGCTGCTGAATCAGCCAGCTGGCCACCTTGAGCCCGGCGAGTCCCTCGCCGCAGCCGCCAGGCGCGAAACGCGCGAAGAAACCGGCTGGGACATCGAACTCGAGTGCCTCGTGGCTATCCACCAATGGGTAAACGCTGAACTCGACCGGCATTTTCTGCGCTTCACGTTTGCGGCGCGCCCGCTGCGCCGGTACGCAGAACAACCACTGGATGCCGGAATCCGCGCCGCCCTGTGGATGAGCCGCACTGAGATAGCAGCAGCCACATCACGGCTGCGTAGCCCGTTGATCCTGGCCAGTATCGACGCCTGGCTGGGTGGCCAGCGCCTGCCGCTGGACTCCCTGCAATACCTGGTGCCCGGACCCGAGCGCGCATGAGCGGCGACCTCGTAATGCTTGGCGTGTCCGGTGGAGTCGATTCGTCGGTCGCCGCATTGCTGCTCAAGCGCCAGGGGCGCAATGTCGCCGGCTTGTTCATGAAGAACTGGGAAGACGACGGGCGCCTGGCGGAATGTGACGCGGATCGCGACCGTCTCGATGCGCTCCGGATCTGTGCCACACTCGCGATTCCGTTCCATTCGCGCAACTTTTCCAGCGAATACTGGGACCAGGTGTTCACCCATTTCCTGGCCGAGTATGGTGCCGGACGGACGCCGAATCCGGACGTGCTTTGCAATCGCGAAATAAAATTCCGCACGTTTCTCGACCAGGCACGCGAACTGGGCGCGACGACGATTGCAACTGGCCACTATGCGCGCATCGACAGGGTCGACGGCCGTTACCGCCTGCTGCGTGGACGGGACGAGAACAAGGACCAGAGCTATTTCCTCTACACCCTGGGCCAGCAGCAACTGGCCGCAACCGAATTCCCTATCGGCGAACTGCCCAAGCCGCAGGTACGCGAACTCGCCCGCGAAGCCGGGCTGGTAACTCATGCCAAGAAAGACTCGACCGGCATCTGTTTTATCGGCGAGCGCGACTTCCGTGCGTTTCTCGCTCACTACATCCCGGCCCAGGCCGGAGACATTGTCACGCCTGAAGGGGAAGTCCTCGGCACGCATCAGGGTGTCATGTACTACACACTGGGGCAGCGCCAGGGGCTGGGTATCGGCGGTCGACGAGGAGCAGGCGGCCTGCCCTGGTATGTCGTAGGCAAGGATCTGGAGCGGCGACAGCTTGTCGTCGCCCAGGGCAACAGCAACCACTGGCTGGACTCGCGCCGCCTGTGCGCGAGCCAAGCCAGCTGGACCGCAGGGACGCCTCCGCCCGACGGTCTGCGCTGTACGGCGAAAACCCGCTACAGGCAAGCCGATCAGGCCTGCACGCTGGATTTTTCCAGCAATGGCCTCATGGTCATTTTCGACGAGGCACAACGTGCAGTAACACCGGGCCAGTCGGTCGTGTTCTATGCCGGTGAGGAATGTCTGGGCGGCGCGATCATCGCCGCGACCAACGCCCCCTACGGCGGGCTGGCGACACAAGGATGACCGCATGAATGAAGCTCAGGTAATCGCGTTGGCTGGTGTATTCCAGTCGGCAGCGCTAGTCCGCACGACCGCTGTCAACGGCAACCAGGACGCGACTGCGCTAGAAGCCTGCATCGCCAGCATTCTGCGCGTCGACGTCGACGATGCGGCCAGCGCATTTGGCGGTATAGCGGCACTGCGGCTGGGGCTGGAAACACTGGTGCAGCAACTCGATCGCAACCCGAATGACCTGGCGATCAGCCAGATTGCCGCAACGGTGCTGCGTGTCGAACGCAAGTTGTCTGCACGTCCAGCCATGTTACAGACCTTGCGTGAAGGCATAGAAGCCGCTCAGCGCCAAGTCGACTACCTTGGGGTTACGCACGGGACCGTACTCGCACGCCTGTCCGAGCTCTATACGAAAACCCTGTCCAATTTACGCCCGCGAGTCGTAGTACAGGGCAACCCGCTGTACCTGCAGCAGCCGGCACAGGTCGAGCGCATCCGTTCGACCCTGCTCGCGGGCGTACGTGCCGCCGTGCTTTGGCGCCAGCTCGGTGGTAGCCAGTGGCAGTTGCTGCTCCGCCGCGGCCAGCTCGTGATGCTTGCGCGCGGGCTATTGAGCGGCGCCCGCCTGGACGGCGGTTAGCTAGTCGATCAAGCACAAATAGTGGCGCCGCCACCTGAATTTGGTAGTGGCGGCCCGGCGCAACAGCACCCCGCGCCGGACTGGCATGGCCGCGCTGCGCCGGCTGAAGCTGGCCCGTGAACGGTGCCGTAAAACGCCCGTTTCAGGCATAATGTGCCGCTTTTTTTCCGGGTAGCACGGTCGCCGTCAAAGCGCGCCGCAGCTATCCGCACCCGCAACTCGGTTCCAGCTGCTTTACGCCAGGAGAACGGAATGAAAGACTCTTTCTCGGCCCGCACCTCACTTGAGGTCAACGGTCAGCGTTACACCATCGCAAGCCTCGCCAAACTCGGCGAGCGTTTCGACCTCAAGCGTCTGCCATTCTCGATGAAGATCCTGCTCGAGAACCTGCTGCGCCATGAGGACGGTGTCAACGTCACGCAGAAAGAGATCGAAGCGGTCGCGAATTGGGAAGCCGCCAAGGAACCTGACACCGAAATCTCGTTTATGCCAGCACGCGTCGTGCTGCAGGACTTTACCGGCGTACCCTGCGTGGTCGACCTTGCCGCAATGCGCGATGCGGTGGTCCGCCTCGGCGGTGACGCGAGCCAGATCAATCCGCAGATTCCTTCCGAGCTCGTTATCGACCACTCGGTCCAGGTCGACGTATTCGGTACGCCTGAAGCGCTGGATCTCAATGGCAAGATCGAATTCGGCCGCAATATCGAACGCTATTCATTCCTGCGCTGGGGCCAGAACGCGTTCGACAATTTCAAGGTAGTGCCCCCGAATACCGGCATCGTGCACCAGGTCAACCTCGAGAACCTGGCCCGAGTGGTCATGACTCGGAACGCCGGCGGCGAGACCTGGGCGTTTCCGGACACGGTATTCGGCACCGATTCGCATACGACGATGATCAACGGCATCGGCGTACTTGGCTGGGGCGTAGGTGGCATCGAGGCCGAAGCCGCAATGCTGGGTCAGCCGTCGTCGATGCTGATTCCGCAGGTCGTCGGCTTCAAGCTCAGCGGCAAGCTGCCCGAAGGCGCGACGGCAACCGATCTCGTGCTGACCGTGACGCAAATGCTGCGCAAGCACGGCGTAGTCGGCAAATTCGTCGAGTTCTTCGGCGCTGGACTCGACCATCTCGCACTCGCTGATCGCGCAACCATCGCCAACATGGCACCGGAATACGGCGCGACCTGCGGCATTTTCCCTATCGACGAGGAAGCACTGAACTACCTGCGCCTGTCAGGCCGCGACGAAGCACTGATCCAACTGGTTGAAGCCTATGCCAAGACTCAAGGCCTATGGCGCGAAGCGGGTCAGGCAGACGCCGAATACAGTTCAGTTCTGAGCCTTGACCTCGCCGACGTGAAACCGTCGCTTGCCGGTCCCAAGCGCCCGCAAGATAGGGTTCTGCTGGAAAATGTCGCCGCAAACTACCGTGATGCGCTCGCCCCGATGGTGCAGGTGCGCGCGGCCAAGACCAAATCCACCACCCCGGGTTCGGCCAATGTCAGGAAAGACGGCAACGAATACACGCTGAAGGATGGCGCCGTTGTCATCGCCGCCATTACCTCGTGCACGAACACCTCGAATCCGGCTGTGATGCTCGGCGCCGGGCTGCTTGCGCGCAACGCCGTGGCCAAGGGCCTCAAGGTCGCACCGTGGGTCAAGACCTCGCTAGGTCCGGGTTCGCTTGTGGTCACCGACTACCTGAAGAAAGCCAGCGTGCTCAAGGACTTGGAGCAGCTTGGTTTCTACGTGGTCGGTTATGGCTGTACAACTTGCATCGGCAATTCCGGACCACTGCCGGAAGAAGTCTCCGCCGGCATAGCCGACGGTGACCTCGTCGTGACCTCGGTACTTTCCGGCAACCGCAACTTTGAAGGCCGCGTTCATCCCGAGGTCAAGATGAACTATCTGGCATCGCCGCCGCTGGTCGTCGCCTATGCAATAGCAGGCACAGTCGACATCGATCTGTCCAAAGATCCGATCGGCCACGACGCCGCCGGCAAGGCCGTATTCCTGCGCGACATCTGGCCTAGCAACAAGGAAATCGGCGACGTCATAGCAGCAACGGTCGGGCCGGAAATGTTCAAGCAGAACTACGCCGATGTATTCAAAGGCGACAGCCGCTGGAACCAGATCGCCGCGGCCGAAGGCGAGATCTACTCCTGGGACGACGCCTCGACCTATATCAAGAACCCGCCGTACTTCGACGGCATGACCATGGACGTCGGCAAGATCGAGGACATCCATGGTGCACGCGTGCTTGGCCTGTTCGGCGACTCGATTACGACCGATCACATCTCGCCCGCAGGCGATATCAAGGCAACTTCACCCGCGGGAGCGTTCCTGCAGGAGCGCGGTGTCGCGAAGATCGACTTCAACTCCTATGGCTCGCGCCGCGGCAACGATGACGTCATGGTGCGAGGCACGTTTGCGAACATCCGCATCAAGAACCTGATGCTAGGCGGCGAGGAAGGCGGCAACACCTATCACTACCCCGATGGTGCCAAGCTGTCGATCTATGATGCGGCCATGCGCTACAAGGCTGAAGGCGTGCCGCTGGTCGTTGTCGCCGGCAAGGAATATGGCACCGGCTCCTCGCGCGACTGGGCCGCCAAGGGAACCATGCTGTTGGGCGTAAAAGCAGTCATCGCCGAGAGCTTTGAACGCATACACCGTTCCAACCTCGTCGGCATGGGCGTACTGCCGCTGCAGTTCAAGGACGGCGAAAACGCACAGACCCTAGGCCTCAAGGGCGACGAAATATTCGAGATCGCCGGCCTCAACGATGGCGATGCCCGTGAAATCGAAGTCGTCGCAAAGGGCGCTGACCAGACCAGGCGCTTTACCGTCAAAGTGCTGCTGCTGACGCCAAAGGAAGTCGAGTACTTCCGTCACGGCGGCATCCTGCCTTATGTGCTGCGTCAGCTCGCCGCAACACCGAAAGCTGCCTGAGCATCACCAGACCAGGCTTCAGCACGGTCTTGCCTGCCCCACACGCGCCGCATTCGCGGCGCGTGTCGTTTCCGAGGCTGACCAAGGCGCACGCGTTGACCCACAAGCGTCGTACTGCTGAATGCGTCCGAAGCGGCGCCCCTGCCTCCTGAGTCGAGCCGATACCTCAAGACATAGAGCGATGGCTCACTCAGACTTTCCTCAGCGGTCTCTTCTGAGTCGCGCGGTTTTCCCCTTTCCACATGCGCTCGTCGTACAGAAATTCCTCAGCGCTGATGATATTGAGCGCCTCAAAGTGCGGTGATGCAGCACGCAACAACAAGTTGCGCTCACTTGATGACAGTACGCTGGGCACGCTGAGGCCCAGCGCAGCGGAATGTCGTGCCCAGTGATCGCCGAACGCCCGTGCTGCCGTCGGATCAGCGCCACGCCAGTCCGGAAGCTTCTTCGCGACATCCTCGAACACTTCCACACACGCCGCTTCAGGCAATTCGATGCAAAGCTTTACGTGTGGAATCACGCGAAATTCAAGCGCGAGGTGAACGAATTTTTCCAGCAGGGCGAGCGACTCGGTCGACGCCGTGTAGAGAATCGCCGTTCCAGCCGAGTGCCAGCGGCCAGGCCAGGCCTTGGCGCCTTCGACCGACAACGGCGAGTGCAGAAACTCCTTACGGATAATGCGCCAGACAATCACGGGACGATGCCGTGATAGATCTGCTCCAACAGGAGGATGACCGCCTCGGTGCCAGCTGCGTTGTCAATAAGGTCCAACGGCACGTGCCCATCAAGACCTGGCTGCGGGCGGCTCATCCAAGAACGTACACTGTCGTCGCTGACAAGCACGCGCTGCGCAACGCCAAGCACGCCGATAATGCGATACAGCGCGTCGGCTTCGGCACCGGTCAGATCCGTCTTGTCCTTGAAACGCCGCTCCAGTGTCGAGGGACTGACACGCAACAGGCGGGCGAAACGTTCTCGTGTGATACCGAGGTTGACAGCCGCCGCATCAGCCACGGACAGCGACAGTCCTTTGCGTAACAGGGCGTCGAACTGCAATGCGGTAGCCGGCACGCGGAATCGGGCCGCACCGCGATTGGACTGCAGGAACCGCGATACGTCTTCGGCGGTTGCACTCATGAGCATTCTCCAAATGACAGTCCATCGTCTGTCAGATGGGGAATATACGCGCGGTTTCCAGGCCACGCCACGCCGATTCGCTGTGCAAGCGATCAGCGCTGCTCCCAGCTGGCGCTGAGGCAACGCCACTGGCCATCGACCAGCTTCCAACCGGTCTCAACCGAGTAGATCGCCCCCCGTTCGGGTAGCAGTCCGCCAGTACTGCCGCTCAAGGTCACACTCATGCGCGCCGTCGCGCGCGGCGGCTGCAGTACCACGTCGATGGGCCCTATGACTACGCCCACGGCCTGGTTGCGCAGAAACTGGGCACGCAGCAAATTGTGCAGACTCGTGCGATCGAAACCGCTGTCACGACCGACGAAATCATCGGCGACATGAACCATGAAATCACGCGGATTGCGCGCTTCGACTGCCGCCTCCATCGCCGTGACGGCCTCGCGGATACGTTGCTCATCCGGGGCACGGTTGCAGGCCGACAGGAGCAGACTTACAGCAATGGGCAACAACCGCAGCAAGGTTCGCATCGAGCAAGCTCGCAGTACACCGTCGCGTGATTGGCGCATAGTCCGTGCCTCGCTGCAATGCGGCTTGCTGCTATTTCCACGGCTGTGCTCCAATCAGGTCAAATCCGCCACCCTACAGCGGCGAAATCGCCACTCCAGCCCGAGGCCTTACCGACGATGAACACCCAACGACCCTGGCTCGCGAACTATCCGTCTGGCGTTCCGGCCGAGATCGATCATTCCGAGTTCTCCTCGGTCGTCGCCGTACTGGAAAGCACCTGCGAGCGATTCCGCAGCCGCCCCGCCTTCGCGAACATGGGCAGGCAGCTCAGCTATGACGATCTTGATCGCCTGAGCCGTCAGTTCGCTGCCTTCCTAAGCGGCGAGCTTGGCCTGCAACGGGGTGACCGCATTGCACTGATGATGCCCAACGTGCTGCAGTACCCGATCGCGATATTCGGTGCGCTCCGCGCTGGACTGACCGTAGTCAATACAAACCCCATGTATACACCGCGGGAGCTCAAGCATCAGCTTGTCGACTCAGGTGCCGCAGCAATCGTCGTCCTCGACAACTTCGCCGCTACTGTCGCTGAGGTACTGCCCGAAACGCCGGTCAAGCATGTCATCACCACCGGACTCGGTGATTTGCTCAGCTTTCCGAAGTCCCTGATCATGAATCTCGTGGTCAAGTACATCAAGAAGCTCGTGCCGCCATACCATATCGAGCGGCAAATCCGCTTCAGCGACGCACTTGCGCGCGGCGCGCAACAGACTTTCCGTCGCGTAGAACTGAGCCATGACGATATCGCCTTCCTGCAATACACCGGCGGCACCACCGGTGTAGCCAAAGGCGCCATGCTGACTCATGGCAATCTCGTTGCAAACATGCAGCAGGCATCGAGCTGGATCGGTGTCAACGCCAAGCTAGGCGAAGAAGTAATCATCACCGCGCTTCCGCTGTATCACATTTTCGCCCTGACCGCGAATGGCCTCGTGTTCATGAAGTTCGGCGGACTCAATTATCTGATCACCAACCCGCGTGACATGCCCGGCTTTGTCAAGGAACTGAGCAGTGTGCGGTTCACGGCTATCACCGGTGTCAACACGCTGTTCAATGGCCTGCTGAACACGCCAGGTTTTGAAAAAATTGATTTTTCCCGCTTGCACCTGACCCTCGGCGGCGGCATGGCGGTTCAGCGCGCTGTGGCGGAGCGCTGGAAAAAAGTCACCGGCGTCACGCTGGTAGAAGCCTACGGCCTGACCGAGACCTCGCCCGCTGCCTGCATGAATCCGCTCACCCTGCCCGAGTACAACGGCTCGATCGGCTTGCCCATCTCCTCGACGGAAGTATCGATCCAGGATGACAACGGCAATCTGCTGCCGATTGGTGAAACTGGAGAGCTTTGCGTACGCGGCCCGCAGGTCATGAAAGGGTATTGGAAACGCCCTGAGGAAACCGCCAAGATACTGACTGACAATGGCTGGCTGCATACTGGCGACATCGCGCGCATGGACGAGAATGGTTACGTCTATGTCGTTGATCGCAAGAAAGACATGATTCTGGTATCCGGCTTCAACGTCTATCCGAACGAGATCGAGGACGTGGTCGCTGCGCATCCAGGTGTGCTTGAGGTCGCGGCGATTGGCATTCCCGACGACAAATCCGGCGAGGCGGTAAAGATCGTCGTTGTACGCAAGGATCCGGCACTTACTGCGGACGATCTGCGCCAGCACTGCAAGACGAACCTGACCGGCTACAAGCAGCCACGCCATATCGAGTTCCGCGATTCGCTGCCAAAAAGCAACGTTGGTAAAATCCTGCGCCGCGAACTGCGCGACACGCAAAAGACCAGCGCCTAGGTCACGCTATCCGCTGGAGTTGTATCGGGCGGACGCGGCAGCCGCCGAGTCCCATCACAAACAGCGAGCCCGCCAACCGGCGGGCTCGCTGTTTGCTAATCATCTATCTGCTGGCTGCCGCAACGGCGAAGTTCAGTTGCGATACGACTCGATCGAGTCAGCATAGCCGCCAAGCAGATTCCAGAGCGGCTCTTCCTTGTTTTCAGGGATACGCGCGTAGGCGAAACCGATGCTGTGTGGCGTCACGCGAGCGACTGTGGCCTCGAGATGAATATTAAGCTCATCGCCAATCATCATATCGAGCACGAACATGTCACCTACCCTGCCGGTAAATTCCTCCGGGCGGCGCACCAGAACGCCCGTTGCAGAAATGTCTTCGAGTTCACTCGACCAGGCATCCCCACCGTGCATCATCAGCACCGCCGAGCGAATCTTCATGCGGGCGGGACGCATCCCGGCACGCTCGTTACGATCATTCATACTGAGCATCCTGCAACCCCCTTGGGCCGATACTCTTTTAGCGAAGCCTAGAACCAAAATCAAACATAGGCCAATCACGAATCATGCCAGCGAATCGGACAAGCAGCAGCGACTACCCGTCCTCGGACGCGCCGCAACGCGACTTGAGCACGACTCCGCGCACCAGGCTGCCTTGACCAAAACGACGGTTGATCTGGTCGGCGAGCTTGTCCTGGCTCGCGGTCGCCGCAAACAGCCCCGTCTGTACTTCGGGCGCAAACTGGCTCATGCCGACGCCGAGCAGACGCAGTCGGGGGGCAGGTTCCGCAGCCCACCACCGCTTCAGCAAGGTACGCGCCGCTTCCAGCAGTTCAGTCGTGGAGTCGGTCGGCTGCGGCAGACTCAATTGGCGCGTATGCGTTTCAAAAGGTGGCTTGCGCAACTTGATACTGACCGTCCGCCCACGCAGCTCATGCGCGCGCAGGCGCTCACCGACGCGCTCCCCTAGCCGTACCAACCACGCCAGGGCCTGCTCCAACGTGACCAGGTCGGTGACAAAAGTCGTCTCCGCGCTGACCGATTTTTCGGCCGCATCCGTATCTACCGCACGATCATCGAGGCCGCGGGCCAGACGCTGCCAATGCTCGGCCTGATTGCCACAGGCCTGGCGCAAGCGGCGCGGTTCCGCGAAACGCAGTTCGCCGACGGTGCGAATGCCCAGCCTATGCAGATTCGCCTCAGCAACCTTGCCTACCGTCCAGAGGCGGCCAACCGGCAGCGGATCAAGCATCGCGTGAACCTGCTCGGACCGGATGTGCAGAAAACCATCCGGCTTGGACAATTCGCTGGCGAGCTTTGCCAGCAGCTTGTTGTGGGCCATGCCCACCGATGCAACGAGGCCAGTACGATTGAAGATTTCCTGCTTCAGGAAACGCCCGATATTCTCGATATCTCCGCCGAACAACCGCAGGCTGCGCGTGACATCGAGGAACGCCTCGTCCAGCGACAAACCTTCGATCTCCGGTGTGACTTCGCCAAAAACCGCAAACACATCCGCCGACAGCTCCCGATAGCGGTTCATGCGCACAGGAACGAACAATGCCTGCGGGCAGATTTTTTTTGCCGTCAGCGTGGGCATGGCCGAACGCACACCGTACCGTCGCGCCTCATAGCTCGCCGTCGACACGACGCTGCGTGGACCAAGCTCTCCCACCACAAGCGGCAGCCCGCGCCATTGTGGATGGTCGAGCACCTCGACCGCCGCATAAAAGGCGTCCATGTCGACGTGAACGATTGCGCGCGCTGAACTCATGATTGCTAGCGTGCATCAGGCGCTTCGGACTTGCACCTGATTGCAACCGTGCCCGGTAGATAGCGGGCACGGATCCGGGGACCAGCACAATCCAGGGCAACCCGGGGGCGCAGCAACCGCACCCGACCACGGGTCGGCCGCGCTTGACGAACGTTGCTGCGCTGCGCAGGCTCGGCGGATGAGCCCACGCCTTTGCATCCATCCAGAGAATCCCCAGCCGCGGCTGCTTGCGCAGGCAACAGCCGTACTGAACAAGGGCGGGCTTATCGCCTATCCGACCGACTCCGGCTATGCGCTGGGCTGGCGTATGAACGCACAGGGGGCTTACGAGCGCGTAATGCGCCTGCGAAAGCTGGACAGCAGGCATAATTTCACTTTAATCTGTCGCCACTTGAGTGAGGTCGGTGCGTACGCCCGCATGTCCGATGCGGCGTTCCGGTTGATCCGATCCCTGACTCCCGGCCCCTACACATTCCTTCTCCCTGCGGCTGCCGAGGTACCTCGGCACCTGAAGCAGGCCAAGAAACGTTCCGTAGGTGTCCGTATTCCGGACCATCGCGTAGCACTCGCGCTGGTTGAAGCGTCGGGTGAGCCGCTGTCCAGCTCCAGCCTGATTCTGCCGGACGAGGACATGGCAGGCTGGGAAGTCGACGACCTGTATGACCATGTTAGTCCCGCTGTCGACCTGTTCGTTGATAGCGGTTTCTGTGGCAACGAACCGACGACCGTGATCGACCTGTTGGACGACACGCCGCAGCTCGTACGCCAAGGCAGGGGCGAAGTACCGTTCGCCTGAGTTCGACGGAATCGGCCTTCACGGCCCGCATGCCGCGGTGAGCGCGGCGAACAGCGTAGAGACCAGCATCCGCTAGATGAGCACCGAGCCTGTCGAGCAACTCGCGCCCAGCGAGGGCCACGGCATATTCACGCCTGTACCGCAGCAGCAGGAAATGCCGCTCGCCGTCGTGAAAGGCCAGCCCGTGCTGCAGATGCCGCAGGACCTGTACATCCCGCCGGATGCGCTTGAAGTCATACTCGAGGCGTTCGAGGGGCCGCTGGACCTGCTGCTGTACCTGATCCGTCGGCAGAACCTCGACATACTCGATATTCCGGTCGCCGAGATTACCCGCCAGTACGTCGACTACATCGAGCTCATGCAGAACCTGAAGCTCGAACTTGCCGCCGACTATCTGGTAATGGCCGCGATCCTGGCCGAGATCAAGTCACGTCTATTGCTGCCGCGCCCGCCGGACGCCGAGGGTATCGAGGACGACCCGCGCGCCGAACTCGTGCGCCGCTTGCAGGAATACGAACGCTTCAAGAAGGCCGCTGGTGACATCGAAGCGATGCCGCGCCTGGAGCGAGACATCTCGCTAGCATCAGCCTTCGTGCCAGATCGCAGTGTGGTACGCCTGCCGCCGCCGGTCGAGCTCAAGGAACTGCTACTGGCGCTAAAGGACGTGCTACGCCGCGCCGATCTAAGTGGACATCACGCAATCCAGCGCGAAGCCTTGTCGGTACGGCAACGCATGAGCGATGTGCTGGGTCGCCTTGGCGACGGGGAATTCCACAGCTTCGAAAGTCTGTTCAATCCAGAAGAAGGCCGTCGCGGCGTCGTCGTCACTTTTCTCGCAATGCTCGAACTCGCCAAGGAAACACTGATCGAGATCGTGCAGAACGAAGTCCCCGGCCCGATCTACCTCAAAGCCCTGATCGTGGACGGTGAAGCCCCAACCCTGCGCGGCGACGAAGATGTCGACGCACTGGAAGTTTCGTGATGGATCAACAGCTGCTCAAGCGCGTGATCGAGGCGATCCTGCTCGCGGCGGCGCAGCCGTTGTCGCTGGCGCAGCTCGCAGCGTTGTTTACTGAAGAAGAAGATGTCGACAACGACCAGTTGCTTGCCGCACTGGCCACACTCGCCGAGGACTGCGCGCAACGTGGCATCGAGCTCAAGGAAGTCGCTTCGGGCTACCGTTACCAGATCCGCGAAGACGTGCACTCCTGGGTTACCCGCCTCTGGACCGAACGACAGACCAAGTATTCGCGCGCGCTGCTCGAGACGCTTGCGCTGATCGCCTACCGCCAGCCAATTACCCGCGCCGAAATCGAGCAGATCCGGGGCGTCGCCGTATCGTCGTCGATCATCAAGACGCTGGAAGAACGCGAATGGGTTCGCGTCGTCGGCTATCGTGACGTACCAGGCCGTCCCGCGCTGTTCGGAACCTCGCGAGGATTCCTTGACTACTTCAATCTCAGATCGCTAGACGAGCTGCCACCGCTTGCGGAAATCCGCGATCTGGACGAATACGACCCTCAGCTTGATCTCGCTCCGGTTATTCCGCCGTCGCCGGACCTGCCACCGGACGACTCCGAAGTGGCAGACATAACGCAGGCAATGCTGATCACCGGCGCTGAAGTAGCTGCAAACCCAGCATCGGTCGAAGCAACTGGCGATACGAGAAGCGCGGAAAGCGCCGAGCCACTACCGGGCGCTGAAGACCTCATGGCGGATGAGGAAGCCACCGCGGATCCCAATACCGGCGCTGGCAACGACGTTTCTGCTGGCACATTTGACGATATTTCCACTCCCGCTGAATTTTCCCCGGACGACGACAACGTCGGCCCGAACGACACCACGACGTCCGACGACGTCCCGGAGCACATCGCATGACCGCTGCACCCCGCCGTACCCTTACCCTCAAACGCCCGCAACCGGACGAGAACACGCCGGTAGTCGAAGAACGGCTGCACAAGGTTCTCGCCAATGCAGGCCTGGGCTCGCGCCGGCTACTTGAGCAGCGCATTCAGAACGGCGAGATCTCGGTCAACGGTACTCCGGCAGCGCTAGGCCTCAGCGTCAAGAGCGGCGACCGGGTCGAAGTCGACGGCAAGCTGTTTGTCGTGATTCGCGACGATGCGGAACACGCACAGGTGCTGGTCTACCACAAGCCGGAGGGCGTCGTAACCACACGCGAAGATCCCGAAGGTCGCCCGACCGTGTTTGAACAGCTACCACGGCTCAAGGGCCAACGCTGGATCGCGGTCGGCCGCCTCGACATCAACACTACGGGCCTGCTGTTGCTGACCACCGACGGCAATCTCGCCAACGCACTGATGCATCCCTCCAGCGAAATCGAGCGCGAATACATTTGCCGTGTTCACGGCGAGGTGCCGGACGCGGTGCTTGAGCGCCTCAAGGCCGGAATCGAACTCGACGACGGCCCGGCACATTTCGACGAGATCGGTGTGATCAGCCGCAGCGGCAGCCATTCCTGGTTCCGCGTCGTGATCAAGGAAGGCCGCAATCGCGAAGTGCGGCGCCTCTGGGATGCTGCCGGCTTTCTCGTCAGCCGGCTCAAACGCGTGCGCTACGGCAACGTAGAGCTCCCGCGGCCACTGAAGCGAGGACATTCGCAGGAACTCGATGCCGAAGGTACTAAAGCCCTGCGCGAACTTTGTGGTGCTACACAGACTGAGCCCACGCTGACGCTGCAGGCAGTCATTCATCAGCGTCGCGCCAACCAGGGGGCGATCACCGAATACCGCCCGGCCCCACGCAGCAGCACTCAGCAAGCGTGGATAGGCGCCGACCGCGCTGAGGCACGCGAACTGACCCGTTTTGATCGCATTCGCGACGACGCGCCGGGGCGCCCGGGCCGAGGTGCTCCACGTGGCACCAAGCGCTTCGGCGGTGGCGCTGCGCGCGGTAACCCCGCAGCGCGCGGCGATCGCAACGTTGACGGCAATACGGACAAGCCGCGGCGTAGTTCGACCCGGCGTGGCGCAGCTCCCGGCCAGGAGGTCGTGATTCCGCGCACCTGGTCGGCAGGTGACGAATTCAGCCGTGGTGCCAACCGCGGCGGCGGGCGACCGGGCGGCGGCCAGCGCAATCGAGGTCCACGTGCCGAGGGCAGCGGACATGCCTGGAACAACGAGAGCCGTGGCAATCGCAGCGAAGACGGGCGTGGCAACCGGGCGCCTTTGCCTTATGGTCATCCCGGCGGAGCCGACTTTGGCAACCGCACCGAACCCAACGGTAACCGCAGCGGCAATGCCGAGCGCTCTGGCAACCGTGGTGGCTACGGCGAACGCTCCGGCAACCGCGGCGGCTACAACGAACGTGGCTCTTCGCCTTATGGCGAGCGCGACAAGCGCGGACCTGGCGCAGGACGCCCAGGTGGCGGTCGTCCTGGTGGCAATACCCGGCCCGGCGGAAATCGTCCTGCTGGGGGCAATCGTCCCGGCGGCAATCATCCGGGCGGCAATCGCGGCAATCGCGGCGGTGGGCCTCGCGGCGGCGGCAATCGCTGAGCGCTAGACTCATCTGAAGTTGCTGCCCGCGTCCGGTCGGCCAGCCCAACAAGTGGCTGGTCCGCCTGGACCAGCGAAGCGCTTCGAAGTCCTGCCGAAGAAAAAAGCCAGTCAGCGCTAGCTGACTGGCCTTGACCGACAAAGGCTTGTTGCGACAGAGCCGGCTAGTCGAGCTTGAGCGACTTCTTGGTTCTCTCGCGACGGCCCGACTCCTTGGCCTGATACTCGCTTTCGCAGCCGTTACGCTCGACCATGACGCAGTCCAGGTATTCACTGATCTCGACAAGCGCGGCACGGATCGCCTTGCCGGCCGGGGTGTTCTTTTCGGATGCGAGGTTGCCGCCAAAACCGCCGCGATAAACGCCGACCGCAACACCGCCGCCAGAGGCACGCCCTTCGATCGTGCGCGAGTATTCGATATCGCCGGTGCTGGTATTGACAACACGGACGTCGACAGCCAGGTAGGCGTCACTCTTCTTGCCGCCCAGCGAAATACCCTTGAAGCTGATTCCGCCGCCGGTTGACTGGGTGTTTTCCTCGTAAGCGGTCACCGTGCCCATGACAAGGTAGTCCGCCCCCGTTACCTTGCCCATCTTCGCGCCAGTACCAGAGCGCACGCGGCCGGAAGCGGCCAGATTCTGTTCCTCAAGCACCTTGTCGAGCTTGGCACGTTCGACAATGGTGAAATTACCGCTGGAGCCGAGCTCGTTGGACAGCATGCCCGACAGCTCCCAGCCCACGCCACCACGCCACCAGGCGGCACCTGTTTCATTCTTGAACTCGGCGACACCGATTGCGATCTTGCCCGCGGCAAGCGCCGGGCTCGCCGCCAATGCACCGGTAAGCGCAAGCGCTACACCCAGAACCCACTGTTTCATGCCCTGCTCCTCGAGGTATCGGATAAGTACGGCTGCCCCCTGCCGACCCACGGCACCGGACCAGGTCCGATTGCCGCGCAAGCAGGTAAATCTTAGCGTTCGCCAGGCGAACGGCCTCATTCTAGCGATGCAGCCACAGCCATCGCCAGCGATGACGCTGTACACGGTAAACCTGAACGCCGCCGGGAGGTAAATCCGAACAGCACCGGGTCGCCGCTGCCTGAAATACGCAATTCGGCCACTGCAGGTGACAGGGTCGGCGGCATGAACATCGGCAATGCGCTACTGGACAACCACTTCGCGATTGAGTACTTTTTGCCACTATTCCACAAAACAATAGTTTTCCGTCACTGAACTTCTCTGCAGGACGGCGGTCAAGTACGCCTGTTAACCGGCTTGCAACCTCAGCTTAACTCCGCGTCCACACGCGCCCCGTATGCTCCGCACTCCTATTCCCTGGAAGGAACACAACTATGCGCACTTTGCGCACTTTGGAATCACGTGTACTTGGGTACGCAATTGAGCGCGTCGACGAACGGGACCACCTGGGTACAGTGCGCGCCACCTGGTACGAGGTACTCGGCCCGGAGCTAGGCAACGTACTCGGCAGCTGCGCCGACCGCGCAGGAGCCGAGCGTATCGTGATCCGGCGTGAACTCGAACAGGCACGGCGGGCACTGCCGCTCAATACGTCGGTCAATGCAGCCTGAACCGATGCCCGCCGCACCCGACGCCCACCCGGCAGCTTGCCGCGGAGGCGAGGTAACGGCACAGTGTGGCCTCCCAAGCCCTATCTGCGCGCATGACCGCTTGTACTGTTTACTACCATCCGGAGTGTTCCAAGAGCCGCGCGTTGCTTGCCCTGCTCGCGGAACATGCCGTTAGCGCAAATCTCGTCGACTATCGTCTAAACCCGCTGCCCAAAGAGGAACTCGTGCAGTTGGTCGAACTACTGGGCGAGCAGGCTCGCGATCTGCTGCGTCGCGACGATCCGGCCTACGCCTCGCTCGGCCTGAGTGGGCGCGAGCCCGACGCAGCGGACATCGTCAATGCGCTACAACAATATCCGCAGTTGATGCAGCGGCCTATTCTGGTCTGTGGCGCCCACGCAGTGATCGCACGCCCCGTGGAACGCGCACTCGCGCTGCTCTGACTATGGACAAACTACAGGCCATGCAGCTGTTCGTCCGCGTCGTCGACGCGGGCAGCTATACCGCAGCCGCTGATCAGATGGAGATTTCGCGTGCGCTTGCGAGCAAACTCGTGCAGTCCCTGGAAGAACAGCTTGGCGTACGCCTGCTGCACCGAACCACGCGCAAGCTTAGCCTGACCGAAGCCGGCGAGCGTTATTACCAGCGTGTCAGCGAAATTCTCAGCAACCTCAGCGAAGCTGAAGCTGCAGCCTCCGAGCTGCAGGTCGAGCCGCGCGGCCAACTGCGCGTTTCCGCCCCGATGTCATTTGCGATTCATCATCTTGGCGCCGCGATAGCGGAATTCCAGCAACGCCACCCACGCATCGAGCTCGAACTAAGTCTTAACGACCGCCAGGTTGATCTGGTTGAAGAAGGCTTCGACCTGGCCATTCGCATTGCGCGACTGGCCGATTCCAGCCTCGTCGCGCGGCGCATAGCTCCCTGCCGCTTGTTGCTGGTAGCAAGTCCTGCCTATCTCGATCGTGTTGGGTGGCCGCAGCAGCCGCAGGATCTTGCAGCGCACAATTTCTTGAGTTACACGCTTGCCGCGCGCCGCGACGAATTTGTACTCGTCAATGGCGAACAGCGTACTGCGGTCAATCTCAAAGGTAGTTTGCGCGTCAATAATGGCGACGTGATTGCATCGGCCGCGGTGGCCGGCCTCGGCCTGTGCCTGTCACCCTCGTTCCTGATCTGGCAACGCCTGCGCCACGGTGAGCTGGTGCGCGTGTTACCGCAATGGCAGGTTCCCAGCATCGGCATGCACGCCGTCTACCCTGCGGGACGCGCCTTGCCGGCCAAGACCCGCACTTTTATCGATTTTCTTGTCGAACGCTTCGGACCCGAGCCGTACTGGGATCAAGCCGAGCCCTGACACAGACCCGGCACCGGATCAGCCACTCGGCGGAACCCTATGCCAATACCGAAGTAACTGTTGCCCGCGTTGCTTCTTCGCCTATAGTCGGCGACGGCCATCTGCAACGGCTGGGTCCACGTGACACGCCTGCCGCCCAGATTGACCGCCGGGGTCCGCAACTGCGGCCCGTGCACTACGGCACCCGTTGCCCGGGGGGGCGGCGCTACACAAATGTCGCACCAGACGGGAAGCACTCTTTGATCGTTGCTTACGTGGGGAAATATTCATGCGCAAACCGTTGTATCTCGCTCTTATCGCCTTGCTCAGCGGCGCAACTGTTCAGGCTGCTGGCACCGTGCGCGTCCGTATTGACGGTCCGGCTGGCGCGATTGTCGAATCGCTGTCCATCCGTCCATTGAGCCGTGTCGCTTACGGCAGCTTCCAGATCCTGGAACTGTCAGCCGCCGATGCGCAAAAGCTGGTCGAGCGCGCGCCCAACGCGACCATCCTCGCCGACGCCGGGCGCATTCGTTTCAATCAGGTGGATTTCGATCCGCTGGCCAACCCTTCACGCATTGGCAACGGCAACTTCCCGACAACGGCAGGCGGCGAAGGACTGCATCTCATTCAGTTCGATGCACCGATCAAGCAAGCTTGGCGTGAAGAGCTGGAAAAGCGCGGTCTGCGTGTGCTGCAGTACTACCCCGGCGAAGCCTTCCTGGTTTGGGGCAAGATCGACAGCGTCGCCGAAACCGTAGCGCTGCCACATGTGCGCTGGCAAGGTGGATTCCTTGCTGACTACAAGATCAACCCGGATCTGCAGGCCCGAAGCGGACGCATTAGCAACGTCGACGTGCACTTCTACAACAACGGCGATGTCGCCGGCGTCATCGGTGCACTGGAGAAACTCGGCGCTACCGTGCTCACTCATGCGCCGGCCCAGCCGGACAAGGCTTTCTTCGACGCGTGGATCCAGGTCGACGCCGACAAGCTGGCGGAGATCGCACGCCTGCCGCAAGTGGTAGCGGTTGCCTATGCCAGCCCAACCATGCGACTTGAAGATGAAATGTCATCGCAGATCGTGGCAGGTAACTACAACGGCGCCGGTCAACCGCAGACTGGCTACGTACCCTGGCTTACAGGTTTTGGATTCAACGGTACCGGCGTGACCTGGGCCGTGGTGGATACCGGTGTCGACCTGGGCCATCCCGACCTGTCGCCACGCATCGTAGGAGGTTTCAGCTACCCGGGCTGCGCTGCCGCAAACGGTGATGACGAAGCGGGCGGCGGTCATGGCACACACGTCGCCGGCATCATCGCCGGCATGGCGATAGGCGACGGCGCTGGTGCGACGGTTGATGAAGACGATGCAAACGGTTTCCGTTATGGCCAAGGCGTGGCTACCGGCGCATCGCTGTACGCTGTTTGTACTGGCTCCGCGTGGCCGCCGGCGGGCGGCTGGCAGAGCCTGTCCAAGACCTCGCTGGCTGGCAACGCCATCGGCATGAATTCAAGCTGGACCACTGGCGAAGGCACGGCACATGGCTACCAGGCCAGTGAGCGTACGTTCGATACCATGATCCGCGACGGTGACTTCGACACGGCCGGCAATCAGCCTTTCATTATTTCGTTCTCCGCCGGCAACAGTGGCCCCAACGCAAGCACGCTGACTGCGCCCAAGGAAGCAAAGAACCCGATCATTACCGCATCGTCCTTGAATTTCCGTGCGGGTGCGATCACCGGCCTCTCGGGTTTTTCGAGCCGAGGCCCGGCGGTCGACGGCCGCACCCTGCCGACGATTGCGGCGCCCGGCGATACCATTGCATCAACACGTCGCCGCGCCGGGGCCGCACAATGCGGCACTGCCATTGCAGCAACCAACGGTTACTACTCCAACTGCAGCGGCACGAGCATGGCCGCACCGCACGTATCAGGCATGTTGTCCATCCTCGCGCAGTGGTGGCGCACCAACAACGGCGGCGCCACGTTCAGCCCGGCCATGGCCAAGGCCTTGCTGATGAACGGCGCGGTCGACATGGCCACCGCTGACGTACCAAACAATAATGAAGGCTGGGGACGCATCCATCTCCCGCGCTCTACCGGTGGAGTCGTGCCACGGCATACGGTCGACCAGACCGTCGTACTCGACAACGTAGGCGACACACATACGATTGCCGGCGGCATCTCCGACCCAAGCAAACCGGTCCGCATCACGCTGGCCTATACCGACGCGCCAGGCGCCGTCGGCGCCAACCCGGCGCTGGTCAACAATCTCGACCTCGAAGTCGTCAACGGCGCCAATACCTACAAGGGCAATGTAATGGCTGCCGGCGTGTCGACCACGGGTGGCAGCGCCGACGCACGAAACAATACGGAGAACGTTTTCCTGCCGGCCGGGGCCAGCGGTTCGTTCACCATCACCGTACGCGCGACGGCTCTGCCGGGTGACGGCGTTCCCGGTACGGGTGATGCTACTGATCAGGATTTCGCGCTGATCTGCGACAACTGCTCACTCACCGCCAACTACTCGCTCAGTGCAACACCGAGCTCACGCGAAATCTGCGCGCCGACCTCGGCGACTTACGCCATCAACGTCGGTTCCATCCTCGGTTACACCACCCCGGTAACCTTGTCGACCAGTAACGTGCCAGCGGGTGCCAGCGTCAATGTCGCACCGACCTCGGTCACACCGGCCGGAACGGCGACAGTAACGCTGAACCCCGGTTCGCTCGCAGCTGGCAGTTACTCGTTTAACCTGGATGCGAACTCGGCCAGCGGGGCGCAGACCAGCTTGCTCGGTGTCGAGCTCGCCACAGCCATCCCCACCACGCCAACGCTGACGACCCCGGCGGACAATGCCACCGGCGTCGCTTTTGCCCCGACCCTGACGTGGTCTGCCTCGGCTCAGACCAAGACCTACGTGGTCGAAGTCGCTACCGATACCGGCTTTACAAATATCGTGTTTACGCAGAACGTCGCCGGCACTACGAACAGCACCACGGTAGCGCCAGCGCTGAACTCGAACACGCGCTACTACTGGCGTGTACGCAGCGGCAACATCTGCGGTACCAGCACCAATTCCGCGGTGTTCACGTTCAAGACGCAGCCTGCACTCGGCGATTGCGACGAGACACAGGCGGCCAACGCGATGTTCTCGCATGACGTGGAAGGTGATACCAGCACGTGGACCACGACGGGCAGCACCGGCGCCTCGACCTGGGCCGTCAGCACGGCACGTCCGTTTGCGGGTGCCAAGTCATGGCTTGCAACGGATCTGGCCACAACGTCTGACCAGCGCCTTATCTCGCCGGCAATCACACTGCCGACGGGTGAAAACCCGCTGAGCCTGAGCTTCCAGAACGATGTGAACATGGAAGAGCGCACGGCCGGCGGCTGCTGGGACGGCGGCATGCTGGAAATCTCGACCAACGCCGGTTCGACCTGGACCCAGATCACGAGTGCGCAAATGAATACACCGTACACCGGTGCACTCAACGACGGTCCGGGCAATGGTCTTCAGGCCTGGTGCGGCACCATTCCGTATCGCAAGACCATCGTCGATCTGAACAGCTACGCCGGTCAGACCGTGCAGTTCCGTTTCCGTGCCTCGACTGACGGCTCGGTCGGTGACACGCCGCTGGGCTGGTTCGTCGACGACGTGAAGGTGCAGAGCTGCCGCGCCGCGCCGGTGGATCTGATCTTCAAGAACGGCTTTGAACCCTGATCATGCAGTACTGAAGGTGTAGAGAAAGGGCCGCTGCAAGGCGGCCCTTTTCCTTTGTCATGAGTCCGGCCCGGAAAGCGACCGTGCTGCCGCACCATGCTGGGCGGGCGCGTGAACTATTGGCTTGCTTCAGACAAGCTCGAACGCATCCGCATCCATCCAGGCCGGGAAGCGCTCGCGATGCGCGTTCAGTGCGGCTGGGTCCAGCGTCGCGGTGACTACGAGCTCGCTGGCGCCCAGTTCAACCATAGGCTGACCGAGGAAATCGAGTACGGCGCTGTCACCCGCATAGTGCAGCCCGTTGCCATCGGTACCGACGCGATTGACGCCTATGCAATAGCTCAGATTCTCGATCGCGCGTGCGCGCAGCAAGGTCTGCCAGGCATGACGTCGTGGACTCGGCCAGTTCGCGACGAACAGCAGCAGGTCGTAATCGAACCGCTCGGCGACGGTGCTGCTGTAGCGATTGCGTATCCAGACCGGAAAACGCAGGTCGTAGCAGATCAGCGGACAGATGCGCCACCCCTTGAGTTCGACGACCAGACGCGCCTCGCCAGCGGCATAACGCTCGTGTTCACGCGCCATGCGGAACAGATGGCGTTTGTCATAGACCTCGCAGCTGCCGTCAGGTCGCATCCAGACCAGACGATTCACGCAGCGCTCGCCTACGCGCATGACCATGCTGCCGGTGATCACACAGCCCACTTCAGCAGCCAGCGCGCGTAACCACTGCAGGCTTGCGCCGTCCATTCCTTCTGCATTGGCCAGCGTGTCGTTGGTAAAACCGCTGGTAAAGGTTTCCGGCAGCACAATCAGGTCGGTACTGCCACGCAGGGCACGCGCCCTGTCGCCGTAGTACTCGCGGTTCGCAGCCGCATCGTGCCAGCGCGTATCGCCCTGGATCAGCGAAACGCGCAGCGAGGCCAGTGGTGCAGTCATGGTCGGAAATTCCTTGTCAGATCCGTGCGAGGCGCTCGGCCGCTGCGCTGAGGGTCGAGTCGCTCTTGGCAAAACAGAACCGGACTATGCGCGCATCGGGCGCGGTGTCGTAGAAGGCCGACACCGGTATGGCGGCAACCCCGGCTTCACGTACCAGCCACTCGCAGAAGTTGAGGTCGTCCTTGTCGCTGATCGCGGAATAATCGACGAGCTGGAAATAGGCGCCGCCGACCGGCAGCAGCCGGAAACGCGACGGCGCCAGCAAGGCTCGGAATCGGTCGCGTTTTTCCTGATAGAACGCGGGCAGATCGAGGTAGTGCTGTGGATCGTCGGCAAGCACTTCGGCAAACGCCCATTGTGCCGGGGCAAAAGTACAGAATGTCAAATACTGATGCACCTTGCGAAACTCGGTACTCAGGGCACGCGGCGCGATGCAGTAGCCGACCTTCCAGCCGGTGCAGTGGTAGGTCTTGCCGAACGAGCTCACCACAAAGCTGCGTGCAGCAAGTTCCGCATGGCGCAGCACACTCTGATGAGCCAGGCCGTCGAACACGATGTGCTCGTAGACCTCGTCGGAGATCACGAGGATTTCGCTGTCTCGCGTCAACGCCGCCAGCGTGTCGAGATCATTCGCGGAAAAAACGGCGCCCGAGGGGTTGTGCGGGCTGTTGACCATGATCACGCGCGTACGCGGTGTGATCGCGTCCTTGACGCGCTGCCAGTCGACACTGAAGTCAGGCAGGGTCAGCGGCACGTGTATGGCGCGGCCGCCGACCAGATCGATCGCAGGCTCGTAGCAGTCGTAGCAGGGATCCAGCACGATGACTTCATCGCCAGCGCCCACGACGGCGGCGATCGCGGCGAAGATCGCCTCGGTCGCGCCGGAAGTCACAGTCACCTCGGTATCTGCATTGACCGGGTGACCATACAGCCGCTCGGTCTTGAGCGCGATCTGCTCGCGCAATGCCGCAACACCCATCATGGGCGCGTATTGATTCTTGCCCGAATTCATGGCGCGGGCGAGCGCATCACGCAAGGACTGCGGCCCGTCGAAATCGGGAAAACCCTGGCCGAGATTGACCGCGTTGTACTGCTGCGCGAGCTGGCTCATGACCGTGAATATGGTCGTGCCGACCTTCGGCAACTTGGTCTGTATCTGCATCGCCTACCCGTTTGGACGTCCAAATGAACGCCGATGGTAGCACGCAGGAGTCAGCCTCATCCGGGGAGCTACGCCGACCGGCGGGAATCTGCGGCCAGGGGGGTAGACCATCGTCATCAACAAGCCACTGCGGCATCTCGACACGCCGGGTGCACGTCAGCCTCAAACCCCCACACGCCGCATGCAGCGTTACAGCCGCTCGGCTCCGGACGCTGGAGTAATAGTGGTGACGCCGATGCAGCGATCGCTTACCCTGCCGCCCCATGAGGGAGGAGTGTACGGACGAAGAATTGATGCTGGCCTACGGCCACGGCGACGCGCACGCGTTCGAGGCGCTGTACACGCGTCATCGCGGCACGTTATACCGCTTTCTGCTGCGCCATTGCCGCGAACGGGCCAGTGCCGACGAACTGTTTCAGGAGACCTGGAGCCGGGTCATCGTTGCCCGCGAGCGCTACCGGCCCGAGGCCAAGTTCACGACCTGGCTGCTGCAGATCGCGCACAACCTGGCGATAGATCTGATGCGCCGCAATAGACCACAGGCGGGCGCCGAGGAAACCGAACTGGTCTTTCGCCAGCTCGATGCCCCCGAAACCGAGCGCCCCGAACGGGTGCTCAGCGAGTTCGAGCAGCGCCGCCGCCTGCAGCTAGCACTGGAGGATCTGCCTGACGAGCAACGCACGGCTTTCGTGCTGCGCATGGAAAATGGGCTTGGTCTGGAAGAAATCGCCGAAGTGACGGGGGCTGGACAGGAAACGGTGAAGTCGCGACTGCGCTATGCATTCGCGAAGATCCGTGCAAGGTTTGCCGAATGACACATAGAAATCACCACGAGCGCGAATTTGAGGCCTTCCTTGCCGGCGAGGAATCCGAGCTTGCGCGCCTCTACCGCCGCCTGCCGCAGAGCGAGCCCGATGCAAAACTCGACGCCGCGGTGCTCGCGATGGCTCGTGCAGCGGTAGAGCCACAGCGTGTAAACGCGCTGCGGCACGCCAAAGACCGCCATCGCCGGCCTTTGTGGCTAGTCGGCTTGAGCAGCGCCGCCGGTATCGTGCTTGCCGCCGGCCTGGCCTGGCAGATGCGCGGCGCCTACGAGGCAACTCTGCCCGCATCCGTTGATTCGGCCTCACCGGCAGCTCGCGCCGAACGTGATGTTATTCCGATCAGCGCCATAGTGCCGGAGCCGCCCGCAACGTCACCACCTACAGCACCTGCCTCGCCCGCAACCGAAAACGCTGCGCCTGCGATGATCCCAGCCCCGGCCTCGCCCGCGCCGATAAGCCAGCCCTCGCGGCCCGCACCACCTGCAGCCAAACCGGCAGCGTCCAGGCGCGAAGCCGCACTGGCGGCGGCAAGTAACGACAAGAAAGACCAGCCCTTCCCGGCTGAGGCAGAAGCCCCACGTGAAATAGCCGCCACTGAACCGGCCCGGGAGGCGCCGACGAGCGCAGTGACAGCGGCTTCCGCCGAGCTTGGCAAGAGCGAAGGACATGTCGACGTGGCCGGCGCCAGCAGCAGCAAGGCACGTGCGCAGCCATTTCCAGGAGCAACCACGCAGGACTACAACTCGGTAGAGCGCAAGGCTGCGATTGCGAGTGGCACCCGCCGCGACGACTATGGTCTGGACACTGACGCCATATCAAGCGACCCGCGGGTCAAGCGGGAAGAACGCTCGCGGCTCGGACTCCAGCGTGTCAAGGAAAAGCATTCGACCGGACAGGAACTCGCTGTAACGGCTGACGCACCGGCTGCGGCTGCACCGAGCGCTTTGCCGCAGCCACTTCCGCCGCAGGACGCACACACACCGAAGCCGACCGAAGCACAACCATCCGGCGTGGTCGCCGTGGACAACTCGCCCAATGCCGAGCTCCTGCGCAATGCGCGACTTGCTCCCGAGGAATGGATCAAGACCATTCGTGAACTGCTGCGGGCTGAACGCAAGCATGACGCCATCGAGAACCTCGAACTGCTGCGACGCCTGTATCCGGACTACGCCTTGCCCAAGGATCTGCGCGAGCTGCAGCGCTGAACCACTCCGCTTGGCGCCGCCGGCCCCTGCGCGGCGCGTTGTCGCTGCTGCCTGGACGCAGAACGTTGTCACCGCCAGTTCGTCGATAATCTGGCGCGATGAATACCGTATTGAGCACACTTGCCCAAATCAGCGCCGCGACGGAAGAAATCAGGAAGAGCCGTTTCTGCTGCCAAGTTGCGCCCGTTGCGAGCCCGCAGGCCGCACTCGCCTTTCTGGCGCAGGTCTCCGACCTCCGGGCCACACACAACTGCTGGGCCTATCGCATCGGCCAGCAGTATCGCTACTCCGACGATGGCGAACCTGCCGGCACGGCCGGCAAGCCCATGCTGCAGGCCATTGACGGCCAGGGATTTGACCAGGTCGTCGCCGTCGTTACGCGCTGGTATGGTGGCATCAAGCTCGGTGCGGGCGGCCTCATGCGCGCCTACGGCGGCATCACGGCACAGTGTCTGCGTCTGGCCACGCGCAAGCCACTGCTGCGTCGGTCGGAAGTGGAACTGGCATTGCCATTCGCCCAGCTATCCCTGCTGAAGGCGCGCCTGGCAGAGTTCGACGCCGAGTGCATGGCTGAGGCGTTCGACGCCGAGGGTGCCACGTTGCGCCTGGCACTGCCCGATGCCCGTCTGGATGCGCTGACGGCCTTGATTGCCGATCTGACACGCGGCCGCAATACAGTGCGCCGCCGCGAATAACGCACGATTGAAACTTCCCGCAGCGTCTCCATCACGCAATGTCTAGCCGACCTCGGTACGGCAGTTGCCACTTCTGGACCTTTCGATGACCGATCCGAAACCGCCGCGCCGCAATCTGGCCTCGTTATCTGCCTTGCTTCCGCTGCTAGGTGGTCAACGCAGCCTGCTGGCGGGCTGGATCGTGTTCCTGATTCTGTCGTCGACTGCAACCTTGTCACTGCCGGTCGCAGTGCGCCATATGATCGACGCCGGCTTCGCCGACGCGAATGCCGCCAGCATCGACGCCAGCTTTCTGCTGTTGTTCGGTGTTGCCGCCCTGCTGGCCCTGGCCTCGGGTGCCCGCTATTTCTGCATTACCCTGCTGGGCGAGCGTGCTGTCGCCAGCCTGCGCCAGCGCCTTTACAACCATCTGCTGACGCTGGACCAGGCTTTTTTCGAGCGTGCCCGCATAGGCGAGCTGACTTCGCGACTATCGGCCGACAGCGAGCTCGTGCTTACGGTAGTTAGCTCCAGCCTGTCGGTGGCGGTACGCAGCTTCGCGACCTTTGTCGGTGCCTCGGTCGCGCTGGTCTGGACCAGTCCCCGTCTGGCCGGCTATGCCGCACTCGTGATTCCACTCGTCGTCGTGCCCATGGTGGTTAGCGGGCGCCGCCTACAAAAGCTGTCGCGCGACAGCCAGGACCGTGTGGCCGACGCCTCCGCAGTCGCCAACGAAACGCTGAATGCGATGCGGGCGGTGCAGGCTTATGCCCGCGAGGACACGGAGCGTGCACGCTATGCCGCAGCGATAGCACGTGCGATCGCCACCAGCCGGCGCCGCATCGGCGCACGCGCGCTGATTACAACCCTGGCGATACTGCTGGTGTTCGGCGCGATCGTGCTCGTACTCTGGGCTGGCGCCAAGGCCGTGCTGGCAGGCGAACTCCAGGCCGGTGTGCTCAGTCAGTTCGTGCTCTATGCGGTGATCGCCGGTGGTTCAGTCGGCGCGCTCAGTGAGGTCTGGGGCGAGGTGCAGCGCGCATCGGGTGCACTTGCGCGCATCAATGAACTGCTCGCGACACCCGCGACGATACACTCGCCCGGATCACCCACTCCGCTGCCACGGCCCGTGCGTGGCGCCATCACGTTCGAGGCGGTCGAGTTTCGCTATCCATCGCGACCGCAAACTGCCGCATTGCATGAATTCAACCTGCAGGTGCGGCCCGGCGAAACTATTGCGCTGGTCGGTCCGTCGGGTGCAGGAAAAAGTACCGTTTTCCAATTGCTGCTGCGTTTCTACGATCCGCAGTCCGGCAGCGTGCGCATAGACGGCCAGGATCTGCGCGCCCTCGCTGTACCGGAGCTACGCGGAGCCATCGCGCTGGTGCCGCAGGATACGGTCATCTTCGGCGCCAGTGCGCTGGACAATATTCGCTTCGGCCGTGTCGATGCGGGCGAGGATGAGGTGATCGCCGCAGCACGTGCGGCTGAAGCCCATGAGTTCATCGCCGCTCAGCCAGACGGCTATGCGACGCACCTGGGTGAGCGCGGCGTACGCCTGTCCGGCGGGCAGCAGCAGCGCATCGCGATCGCCCGCGCGCTGCTCAAGAACGCCCCCATCCTGCTGCTTGACGAAGCGACCAGCAGCCTGGACTCCCAGTCCGAAGCCAGCGTACAGCAGGCGCTGGAACACCTTATGCGCGGCCGCACCACGCTCGTGATTGCGCATCGCCTGGCTACCGTGCAGCAGGTAGACCGCATCGTCGTCCTCGATGCAGGCCGCATCGTCGCTCAGGGGACCCATGAGGAACTGCTGCGTCAGGGTGGACTCTATGCCGAACTCGCCCGCCTCCAGTTTGCCGCCTGACAGCGAGCGCGCCGGCGGCGCGCCTGTCAGAGTTTCCGCGCTGGCTCGATGCCGGCGGCGGCTCACCGTTTTCTACTATCGAGCCTTGTCCCATGATCCAGCGATCATCGATCCGCGCCCTGCTGGCGCCCTGTCTCACGACCCTGCTGCTGGCCGGCTGCGGCTCCGAGCCGCCACCCGCCGCCGCTGCAGCGTCCGATGCAGGTGCAAGCCTGAGTGTCAACCTGGTTACGCCGCAAGCACGACCGCTGCAGCGGCGCCTGACCGCGTCCGGCAGCATTGCCGCGCAGGAAGAAATACTGCTGGGGGTCGAACTCAGCGGCGTGCGCGTCGCCGAAGTCCTGGTGGATATTGGCGAGCGGGTCAAGAAAGATCAGGTGCTGCTGCGTCTTGACACCCGTAGCTTGCGCAGCGAGCAGCGCCAGGCCGAGGCGGCGGTGGTCGAGGCGGAAACCGCACTGGCCGTGGCCCGGCGCAACGACGCACGCATGGTGGCATTGCGTGACAAGGGTCTGATCAGCGCGCGCGACGCCGATGAAATGTGGGGCGCGGCGACCCAGGCTGAAGCACGTCTTAACTCCGCCCGTGCGCAAAGCGAAGCGGTCGCGCTGCGCTTGAGCTTTGCCGAACTGCGCGCACCCGACGACGGCGTGATCTCGCGCCGCGAGGTACAGCCGGGCCAGGTCGTGTCCTCAGGCGCTGAACTGCTGCGCCTGATCCGGCATGGCCAGCTCGAATGGCGCGGCAACCTGCCAGAAGCCGAACTCGCCCGCATACAGGAAGGCACCCTGGTGCAGGTCAACGGCCCTGCGGGCGGCAATCCAGCGATGGCCCGCGTGCGCCGCGTCGCCGCCAGCCTCGACACCGCCAGCCGCACCGGCGTGGTCTACGCCACGCTCAGCGACCCTGCCGACCTGCGCGCTGGCATGTTCGCGCAAGGCGACTTGCTGCTGGGCGAAAGCACGGCGCTGCTGCTACCGCTCGCCGCTGTCGTGCAGAGGGACGGTCATAGCTATGTGTTCGGCGTCGGTGAGGAGCAGCGTGTGACACGCCGGCGTATAGAAATCGGCCGCGTCGAGGGCGACCAGATCGAGATCCTGGCTGGCGTGGGTGCGAACGATGCCGTCGTCGCACGCGGCGCCGGTTTTCTCAGCGAAGGCGACCGGGTACGCGTCGTTGCCGAGGCAAAGACACCATGAGCATCAACGTCTCTGCCTGGGCGATACGCCGGCCCTTGCCGGCGATACTGCTGTTTATCCTGCTCTGCGCAGCCGGCCTGGCCGGTTTTCGCAGCCTTGCGATTTCGCGCTTCCCTGACATCGCGCTGCCCATGGTCATGGTCACGGTCACCCTGCCCGGCGCCGCGCCCAGCCAGATGGAGACCGAAGTCACGCGCAAGGTCGAGGATGCGGTGGCCAGTCTGGCCCAGATCGACAAGCTGGTATCCACCGTGAATGAGGGCGTGTCCAACACACGCCTGGAATTCGAACTGGGCCGCGATCTCGATGAAGCCCTCGATGAAGTGCGCGACGCGATCACGCGCATCCGCAGCGACCTGCCGCAGGATATCGAGGAACCGGTCATCGCCAAGATCAACCTTGTCGGCGGCACCATGCTGAGCTTCACCGTCGAGTCGGACACGCTGGCCGCGGACGAACTCAGCTGGTTCGTCGACGATACCGTGACCAAGGCGCTGTTTAGCGTGCCCGGCGTCGGCCAGGTCAAACGCACCGGTGGCGTGGAGCGGGAAGTCCGCATCGATCTCAAGCCCGGTGCGCTCGAAGCACACGGCATCACGGCGGGCGCCGTGTCACAGCAGCTCGCCCGGATCCAGGTCGAGATGCCCGGCGGCAAGGCGAACTGGGGCGGCAAGGAACAGATCGTGCGCACGGTCGGCACGGTAGACGCGGTCAATACGCTACGCGACCTGCCCATCAGCTTGCCCGATGGCCGCCAGGCCAGGCTCTCCGCGCTGGCCGACATTCGCGATGCCGCCGCCGAACAGCGCCAGCTCGCCTTGCTCGACGGCAAGCCTGCGGTCGGATTTGCGATCACGCGCACTCGCGGTTCCAGCGAAGTCGGCACGGGCCGCGCCGTACGCGCCAAGGTCGAGGAGCTCGGCCGCCTCTATCCCAAGCTACGGTTTGCCGAAGTGAGCTCGACTGTCGAGGAGGCCGAGGGTTCGTACGAATCGTCCATGACCATGCTTTGGGAAGGCTCGCTGCTGGCGGTGCTTGTGGTCTGGCTGTTCCTGCGCGACTGGCGCGCCACCTGGATTTCCGCGCTTGCGCTGCCGCTGTCGATTATCCCGACCTTTGCGGTCATGCACTGGTTCGGCTTCAGCCTGAACATGATCACCCTGCTCGCCCTTGCTGTTGTCGTCGGCATACTCGTGGACGATGCCATCGTCGAGGTCGAGAACATCGTGCGCCATCTCGGCCTTGGCAAGTCGCCGCTGCAAGCAGCGACCGATGCGGCCGACGAGATCGGCCTGGCCGTGATCGCGACCTCGCTGACCCTGGCCGCGGTATTCGTACCGGTCGCCTTCATGCCCGGCATACCCGGCAAGTTCTTCCGCGAATTCGGTTGGACTGCTGCGACAGCCGTGCTGTTTTCCCTGCTGGTTGCCCGCCTGCTCACGCCGATGATGGCGGCCTATCTGCTCAAGCCACAGCCACACGAGGAAAAAGAGGGCTGGCTGATGCGCGGGTACCTGCGCCTGGTCGAAGGTGCCCTGGCGCATCGTGCACGCACACTCTGGCTGGCCCTGGCCCTGTTCGTGGCTTCGCTGGCCATCGTGCCGCTGATTCCAGCCACCTTCATTCCACCGGCCGACCTGGGCCGCAGCAATCTCAGCCTGGAACTGCCGCCGGGATCGAGCCTCGCCGAGACCCGGGACGTCGCCGAGCAGGCGCGCAGGGCTCTGGCGGATCTGCCGGAACTCCAGCGCGTCTACACCGCCATCGGCGGTGTGCTGGACCTTGGCGATCCGAACCAGTCGCTGGTCGGCGACGTGCGCAAGGCGACGCTGACCCTGGACTGGGGCAAACCCGCTACACGCACACGCCACCAGAAAGCGCTGGAACGTGAAGTGCGGGCACGTCTGGCGGACCTGCCCGGCGTACGGGTGAGCTTTATCAGCAGCGAGCCGGGCGAACTGCTGCAGCTCGTGCTCGCAGGCGACGATCCACGACTGTTGCTGCAGGCCAGCCAGGCGCTGGAGCGTGACCTGCGCAACCTCAAAGGCCTGGGCAGCGTGACCTCGACCGCCTCGCTGCTGCGCCCCGAAGTCGTGATCACACCGGATCCGCTGCGCGCCGCCGACCTCGGGGTTGCGACCGCCGATATCGCCGAAGCTGCGCGCATCGCGACTGCCGGCGATTTCCGTCAGCGGCTCGCCAAACTCAACCTGCCCGAACGGCAGATTCCGATCCGTGTACGCATTGCCGAACAGGATCTGGATAGCCCCGCCGTCATCGCGTTGTTGCGCGTACCCGGCCGCGATGGCCCGGTGCCGCTGACCTCGGTCGCCAATATTCGCCTGGACAGCGGCCCCGCCCAGCTCGACCGCTACGGTCGCCAGCGCAACGTCACCTTCAGCATGGAGCTCAACGGACGGCCACTGGGCGAGGTCATGGCCGAGATCGAGCAATTGCCGTCGCTGCAGCAATTGCCACCAGGTGTGACGATGCTCAACACCGGTGATGCGGAAATCTTCGTCGAACTATTCGTAGGTTTCCTCGTCGCCATGGGCACCGGCATCTTCTGCGTCTATGCCGTGCTCCTGCTGCTGTTCAACAACGCACTGCAGCCGCTGACCATCCTGATCGCCGTACCACTTTGCGCCGGCGGCGCTTTCGGCATGCTGCTGCTGACCAACAACTACCTGTCGCTACCGGCATTGATTGGTCTGCTGATGCTTATCGGCATTGCGACCAAGAACTCCATCCTGCTGGTCGACTACGCCGTGATCGCCGAACAAGACCAGGGCATGAGCCAGCACGACGCACTGGTCGACGCCTGCCGCAAGCGCGCTCGCCCGGTCATCATGACCACGCTGGCCATGGGCGCCGGCATGCTGCCCATAGCCCTGGGCTTCGGTGCCGATGCCTCGTTCCGCGCCCCCATGGCGATAGCCGTAATCGGCGGACTGATCACCTCGACCCTGCTGAGCCTGGTCGTGATTCCGGCGGCTTACACGGTGCTCGACGATCTGCGCGAACGCGTGAAACACCGCGCTACGCTCAGGCGCACAAAGCTCCAAGCAGCAGCGCAGCGAAACTAGTCCTGCCCCGACGGCGGCGAGGTTGCGCTACGACCTCGCCGCCGGGTGTTCCTGGTTCGAGCCAGGGTGAAATCCGCCAGTTGACGAACACGCCACCTGTCACGCCGCGCCATACTGGCAGCATGCATCACCCCAGCGCGGTTCCCACCAGCAGAGCCCACACGACATGCCCCCATCCGAACGCATCGCTACGTTCTACAGCGCCTTCCAGCAACGGGATGCTGCCGCCATGGCCGCCTGCTACACGCCAGATGCAACCTTTCGCGATCCGGTGTTTGATCTGCAGGGCGCCGACGTGGGCCGCATGTGGCGCATGCTCTGCGAGCGTGGCAAGGACTTGCGCCTCGAATTCACGAACGTGCGCGCCGACGCGGACAAGGGCAGCGCGGACTGGCAGGCCTGGTATCGCTTCAGCAAGACCGGCCGCGCAGTGCACAACATGATCCATGCACAATTCCACTTTCGCGATGGATTGATCTGCGCGCATGTGGATGACTTTGATTTCTGGCGCTGGTCACGCCAGGCGCTGGGCCCAGCCGGTCTGCTGCTGGGCTGGTCGCCGCTGCTGCGCAACACGGTGCGAGCCGAAGCGGCGCGTACGCTGGCGGCATTTCGCTGATCAACTGGCCGCGTTCACCGCCACGTTATACGGGCCCGCAATTTTCGAGATCGGCGCGACGCTCAAGCAGAAAGTCGACTACCGCGCGCAGCG
Source organism: Rhodanobacteraceae bacterium (assembly GCA_016790075.1). Lineage (GTDB taxonomy): Bacteria > Pseudomonadota > Gammaproteobacteria > Xanthomonadales > Rhodanobacteraceae > Tahibacter. The sequence continues at coordinate 90,327 of JAEUPP010000039.1, forward strand.
CTGGCGACAGGCGCCGCTCGGTGTAGACCAGGTGCAGCGACGTGGCTTCTCCAATCCAGTCGGGTAACACACGCTGCAACCGACCCGCAGCCAGATCGTCTGCCACGTCGGCCCAGACCCGGTACGCAATGCCGCGGCCCCGTACGGCCCAGCGCCGCACCATCTCCGCGTCGTTGAAGGTCCAGCGCGGCGCGACACTGACGTCGACGCTCTCAGCGCCGCGGGAAAATGTCCAGCGATCAGCCGGCCTGTGCTGGCGCACGTAGCACAGCGCATCGTGCTCGGCCAGTTCCTGCGGCGAACGCGGCACCCCGCGGCGGGCCAGATACTCCGGTGCCGCACAAGCCACGCGTGCGAGCTGCGCAAACGGCACGGCGATGAGACTTGAATCGGTCAATGTGCCATAGCGCAACGCCAGATCAACCGGCGCGGAAAAGAAATCGGCTACGGCATCATCCAGTGTGATCTGGAAACGTACGCGCGGATGCAGCGCCGCAAAATCGTCGAGCCAGCCCGCCAGCCGGTTGCGGCCCAGATCCGCCGGCGCCGTAATACGCAGCAATCCGTCGAGGGCGTCACCTTCGCGGTTCAACGCAAGACGCCCCGCATTCAACGCGTGCAGTACGGCGCGCGCATGCGGCAGGTAACGCTCGCCCTCGGCGCTCAGACGCAGGCTGCGCGTCGTACGCAGCACCAGGCGCGCGCCCAGTTCCCCTTCAAGCCGTTTGAGCGCAGCGCTGGCGACGGCCAGCGTGATGCCCAACGCACGTGCTGCAAGGCTAAGGCGCCCGCTGTCCACACAGGCAACAAATACAGCAATGTCGGAAACGGATTCACTCATCGGAAGCGCCACTCCGGCGGCAAGCATTCTCAATACGACATTGATACAGAATCGGCGGTCACCCGGCTGACGTGACAATACGGCGCCCACTACGCTGGCCGGCAGTTCCGCATCCGCGCGCCCGCATGAAGCCAATTTCCGTTCAGCCCCGCTCCAACTGGGCCCGCAGCGCAATGATCGCCATTGCCTGCAGCGCGCTGATCGTGACCCTGAGCATGGGTATACGCCAGAGCTTTGGCCTGTTTCTGCAACCGATAGGCCGTGACTTCGGCATAGGCCGCGAATATTTTGGTTTCGCCATAGCGCTGCAGAATCTGCTGTTCGGTCTGGCCCAGCCCTTCGTCGGCGCCATCGCCGACCGCTACGGCGTGCGCCGCGTGCTTGTCGTCGGCACGCTGATTTACGCTGCCGGATTGCTGATCGCCTCACAGGTCGTGCTACCGGGCGGCATCATGCTCAGCCTCGGCGTGCTGATCGGCCTGGGGCTTAGCGGCACAACGTTTGTCGTCGTGCTTACGGGAGTTGCTCGGCTGGTGCGGCCCGAGCAGCGCAGCTTCGCCTTCGGTCTCGTCACGGCCGGCGGCTCCTTCGGCCAGTTCGCCGTCGTGCCGGTGGCGCAGGCCTTTATCAGCGACTGGGGCTGGCGCGGCGCGATGATGGGGCTTGCGGCCCTGACCCTGATCATCGCCGGCGCCGCAATCGGCATACGCCGCCCGCAAGACCTTACCAGCACGGCCGGCGGCAACGACGGCGGGCTTGTGCGCGCACTGACCCAGGCCGCCGCACATCCACATTATTGGCTGCTCAATGCCGGTTTCTTTGTCTGCGGTTTCCACCTCGCTTTTATCGCAACTCATTTTCCCGCCTATCTCGTGGATCAGGGCATAGCACCCAGTGTCGGTGCCACGTCGCTGGCCTTGGTCGGGCTGTTCAATATCCTGGGTTCTTATCTGTTCGGACTCTGGGGCGGGCGCTATTCGCGACCACGCCTGCTCGCCGCACTCTATGCGGGACGTGCGCTCGCCATCGCCTTGTTCCTGCTGCTGCCGCTAAGCCCCGTTTCAGCGTTTGCATTCGCCGCCGCACTCGGCTTTCTCTGGCTGGGCACGGTACCGCTGACCAACGGGGCCGTAGCAAGTCTGTTCGGCGTGCGCTATCTGTCGACCCTGTACGGCATCGTGTTCCTGACTCATCAGATCGGCAGCTTCATCGGCGCCTGGGCTGCAGGCCGCCTGTTCGACACCACCGGCAGCTACACGGCGATCTGGATCGCCTGTATCGTCCTCGGCATTGCGGCAGCCGCAATCAGCTACGTCACGCGTGATACGCCCATAGCAGCACCTGCTTTACAAACAGCGGAGTCGCCCCTGTGATGCCACGTTCACTAGACTGGCGACATATAGGCTGGACCGCACTCGCTCTGCTCCTGGCCTTACTACTGACCCTGCTTTGGCTACGCTGGGGCGAGACCGTATTCCTACTTCAACTCGGAGCGTTGGTATGTTGACCGCAAGCCCGACCACCCCGCTCACACTGGCGGCAAACCTGACCGAACTCTGGTCGCCACGCGTAATTGGCTCACTGGACGACAACTACATCAAGGTAGCCAAAGTTCGCGGCGAACTCGTCTGGCACAGCCACGACGGCCAGGACGAACTGTTCTTCGTGCTGCAGGGCCGCCTACGCCTGCGCCTGCCGGACCGCGAGGTGGAGCTTGCTGCTGGCGAATTGTTCGTCGTGCCCAAAGGCGTGCCGCATTTGCCGATCGCGGACGAGGAATGCCTGCTGATGCTGATTGAGCAGAAGGCGACGGCGCATACCGGCGAGGTCGTAACCGCCCAGACCCGTAGCATCGAGGAGCAACTGCGCTAGGCCCGGCCTGCGCAATCGCGTCGTTTCGCTCGTACTGACCACTCCACTCCATCTCTAAGGTGCGGTTCCGCGCGGCCAGCGGCTGTTCGCGCATTCCGCCATGCCGTCGGCTACGGCGTGCACGACCTCAGCAATTATTCCTTGCGATGCCGTGTGCGAAAGCTCGGCTATCGTTATGCTTTGACACTCTCTGTTCCCGGTACTGCCCATGCCCCGCCTTGCCATCCTGTTCGCCGTATTCATGGCTGCTGTAACGACGGCACATGCTGAAACCGACAATCTGCGCACCGTTGCCGAGCAATCCGGCTTCAAGCGCACTGGCCGTTACACCGAAGTCGCAGAACTCTGCGCGCGCTTCGCGAAAACCTGGCCCGATGCGGTGCATTGCGATGAATTCGGCCGCACACCGGAAGGCCGCCGCATGCTGGCGCTGGTAGTGACCAGAAGTGGTGCACGCACACCCGAGGCAGCCCGCGAACAGGGGTTGCCCGTGACCTTGCTCCAGGGTGGCATACACGCCGGCGAGATCGACGGCAAGGACGCGGGTTTTTTGTTGCTGCGCGAATTGCTGCAAGGCAAGGTCGGCGCTGGCCTGCTGGAAAAGCAGGTCATCGTATTTGTGCCGGTATTCAACATTGATGGCCACGAACGCTTCGGCACCTGGAACCGGCCCAACCAGCGCGGCCCGGAACAGATGGGCTGGCGTACCACGGCGCAGAACTACAACCTCAATCGCGACTATCTCAAGGCCGATGCGCCCGAGATGCGCGCGATGCTCGGTTTGATCAACCGCTGGGATCCCACCGTTTACGTCGACCTGCATGTGACCGATGGGGCCAAGTTCGAACACGATATCGCGGTACTGGTCGAACCACTGCATTCCGGTGACACCGAGTTGCGCCGGCTAGGTCGGGAACTGCGCGACGAAACCCTGGCGCGCCTCGCCAAACAGGGCTCGCTGCCCCTGGGTTTTTATCCGGCTTTTGTGACCAGCGACGATCCGGCTTCGGGTTTTGTCGATGCGGTCGCGACACCACGCTATTCGATCGGCTATCTGCCGCTGCGCAACCGTTTTGCCGTGCTTGTAGAAACACACTCGTGGAAACCGTATCCGACACGTGTCCGGATCACACGCAACACCCTGTTCAATCTGCTGCAGATCGTCAGCGAGCGTGGCAAGAACTGGCGTAACGAACAGCTCACCGCTGATGAACGGGCGGCGACACTGGGCGGCACACGCGTGGCACTCGACTACCAGGCAACCGACAAGGTGCGCCAGATCGAGTTCCGCGGCTACGCCTATACACGTACGCCATCGGAAATCTCGGGCGCGCTGATGACGCGCTACGACGAGCGCAAACCGCAAATCTGGAAAGTTCCACTACGCGAAGACGTGCAACCGTCGACACAAGTTGACGCGCCCAAGGCCGGCTATCTGGTGCCCGCGGCCTGGGCCGATCTGGTTGTGAGCAAGCTTGACGCACATGGCGTGACCTACAAGCGTCTTGCTGACCCGCTGACTCGCCTTGCCCTGCAGACCTTCCGTATCAGCGCAGCAAAACTCACCGACACATCGGTCGAAAGCCATCAGCGCGCCACCTTGCAGGGCACGTGGTCGAACGAAACACGCGACCTCGCCGCCGGCGCGCTGTATGTGCCGTTGGCGCAGGCGCGCTCACGCATTGCCGTCGCGCTGTTCGAGCCACAGGCACCCGATTCGCTCGCCGCCTGGGGCTTGTTCAACAACGCACTCGAACAGAAGGAATATCTTGAGGACTACGTAGCGGAAGACGTAGCGCGCGAGCTGCTCAAACGTGATCCTGCACTCGCCGCGGAATTCCAGCGCAAGCTCGCCACCGAGCCGGACTTCGTCCGCAATCCTGCGGCACGCCTGGAGTTCTTCGCCCGCCGCCATGCCTTCTGGGACGAACAATACAATCTCTACCCGATCTTCCGCACCGATCGCGCCCCGTGATGTAAACCCTGATCGCGAGGACACACCTGGGTGCAGTCGGCAGATTGCATCCAGGCAACGGCATACCAGCTCTTGTTCGGGTATGTACTTACAGTTGTGTGGCTTGCCCTGCTGCAGCCATAGCAGTGTCTGTGCAACGCGTTTCGCACGAGTCTCCGCGCGCCTGGCTTCGCCTATCCACTCGATATTGTATAGGGTGGGCTTCAGCCCGCCGACCGGTAACCTTGGGGGTGCCTTAGCCCGACCACCACAGGTATCCGTCGCTGCTCAACGTAATCAAGGCACCGCACTGCCGTAGGCGTCGATCACCGCCACAGCTGAGCAACCGTCATGGCTGGTGGGCTGAAGCCCCCTGTTCGCGGGTATCTGTAAACACTTTCTCAGGTCAGCAAGTCCCGGTGCTCCGGATGACGCTCGAACCAGACTCGGGCGTAGGAGCAGAGCGGCTCGATCTTCCATCCCGCCGTGCGCGCTGCGTCGACCGCCGCCCGGGTCAGGCTCGCCGCAATACCGCGGCCGCCGATTTGCGCCGGAACCCAGGTGTGGACAATGCTCATGCGATCACCCGTTAGCCGGTAGTCCAGCACGCACTGATATCCATTGACCTGGGCGAAGAAACGCCCCGCCGCAGCAGCATGTTCGATGACCACCTCCATACTGCCCTCCTGGCTAGCAAGTGCTGAATTGACCTAAAGCACGGTGCCGTTGAAGTCGAACACGAAATCATGCAGCCAATCGCAAACCGCAGCACCGCTTGCATAGTGCACGCTACTGCGCAGCAACTCGCCTATATCGCCCATATCGTCCACGCCGCTTGCGATGACGATCTTGCCCAGCCCGCGCACGATAGCGAACCGGTTCGCAAGCGTGGCCCAGGGCGAACCCGTCGCTACGGGCTGGGTTGGTCGCTCGAAGCAGACGATGCCGAAGGAGGCATGCTGCAACCAGCGTTGTGCGCGCTCGGAGTCATCGTCCGCACGCAGGCAGAAACGCGCACCGACACGCTGCAGGACTTCAATCACGGCGTCGCTGGGCTGGTGCTCGACAAGATCCGCGATATCGAATTCCAGCGCGATCGCCGCCGCCGGTACGCCATGCGCGCGCAGCTCGGTCGCCAGCCAGGGTGCAAACGCGTGGTCAAGCAAGGACTCGGCTGTTGTTGGCAGGAATACACGCAACTCGCCATGCGGCGCCTTGCTCGTATGAATCTGGCGCAAGGCAAGGCGGATCAGGCGACGGTCAGCCTGGGTCGCGAGTCCCATCGACCGTGCCAGCGGCAAGTACTCCGCCGGCTCGACAAGAATGCTCTGAGAGCTGCGCGGCGGCTTCAATTGCATGCGGGCGAGGTACTGCCCGCTAAGGTTGCCCGCCAGCGGCGCGAACGGCTGATAGGTCAACACGGAGTTGTCCAGTTCGGCGCTGGAACGAAGGATGGCGCGGATCAATCGCACGCGCGGATCCTCAGTCGCCGCATTCGGATCGCGCAGGTCGAGTCCGACGTCGTTGCCGCCAGCAGCCTGTACTGTCAATGCCTGCTGGCGTACGCGGCGGATCAGACTTTCGACACGATCGGCCGGGCCCATGACCCGCAGCGCCGACAGGGTGAAGTTCAGGCGCAGTGGATCGTCAGCTGACAGCCATGATCGCGCAGCAAGCTGCTTGCGCGCATCCTCCAGGGACTGGCGCAAGCCGGCCTCGTCGTCGCGCTGTACTAGCGCAAGGAATACATAGTCGCCATAGGCACAGATCGAGCGTGCAAAGGGCAGTTCGGCGGCGACTGCGGCAGCCAGTTGCTGGCCTAATGCACCGGCTGCAACAAAACCCGCACGCTCGCGTACGCTCTCGATATCATCCAGCGCGATATAGGCCAGGGCCGTGCAGGTTTCGCCACGGCTGCTGGCCGACAGTTGCAGCTCCTGCAGGAAAACATCGCGCCCCGACAGCGTGCCACGCCGCTCGCCACGCAACGAGCCGCTGGTAGCGCTCAAGATACGCGCGCGACGCACCCGGCTCTCGACCGTCATCAACAGGTGCCGCGGCTTGACCGGCTTGGTCAGGAAATCGTCACCGCCCATCGAGATCGCGTCGAAGCGTCGGTCGAGGTCCTGTTCACCGGACAGGAACACGACCGGCAGGAAAGCGCAGCCGGGCTCTGCGCGTATAGCCTGCGCGACTTCAATACCGTTGCCGTCAGGCAGATAGAAGTCGAGCAGCACGAGGTCCGGGTGGAATTCGCGCACCGCGGCAATCACGCTGGCCGCGTCACCGCAGACTCGCGTCGTGATGCCACGATGATGCAGCACGGACTCGCAGAACTTTGCTTGCGGTGGATCATCTTCGACCACCAGCACGCGGTAGCCGAGGCTACGGCGCTGTTCGAGCATTTCCTCGACGCGGGCCAGTACCGCGACCGGGTCCCGACTGGAAACAACCGCGTCGGCACCTGCGCGCTGGGCAAACAGCACGCGTGCCGGGTCTGCTTCTTCCGCAAGCACGATGCAGACCGGCGGATACCGTTGTGCATCCGATGCGCGTGAAACGGCCTCGATCAGCGCATGCAACTGGGGTACGAATTCGTTGTCGACAAGCAGCACATCAGGCGGACTCTCGACTATGGCGAGATTCAGCGGCCCCACTGCGTCGAAAGGCCGGACGAGAAAACGCTGTGCGCCTAATGTCGGAGCCAAGGCATCGATGACGCGATTGGCGGCGGCGAGGTAGTGCACCTGTCCACGCACATTGCTCGCCGCTGCGCGTTTGGGTGCGCTGGGCGCGGGCCGCGGCGCCTCGGCCGGCTGGCCCAGACCATCGACCAGATTGGCCAGTGCCTGTCGCTGGACAACACTGGGCACAGCGCCGTTCTCGACAAAGGAGCACAGGAATACGATGAGCTCAAGCGTTGGCGTCGCGATATCGACCAGCGCCTGGGCTTCTGCCTCTGCATTGATCCGTTCGAGTTCTTCATGCAACGCACTGGCCTTTGCGCCATCCCAGCTACCGCCAAGGCTGCTGCGCCAGTCGTTCGCAAATGCATCCACGCGCCGCCGCAGCGCACTTTCAGCAGTCGCACTCGATGGTGTTGCACTGGCATCCGGTCGGGTAACTGCCATGTTCGTCTTCATGCCCCCTGAGCAAGTGTTGAACAGGTTTTCTCGGTCACTGCGCGCCTGGAAAAAACAGCCGCGCACTATGCTCGCACTATAGCGAACCAAAGCGTAGGTGGACGCAGGCGCCTGGGCCCCGGACGAGCTGGATGCAGCCCTGGTTTGCCGCAGCCAGCATGCACACCTACACTGCCGACCCGCCCGGCGCTGCCGCCGGCTTGCGCTACCCCGTCGATGTCCGAAGACCGCATCACCTACGCCAGCCGCCGCGAGGTGCTGACCCCCTCCCAGCTGACGCGGCGCACGCGTGATCTGCTCGAAGATACGTTCGGCCTGGTATGGCTCGAAGGTGAAGTCTCGAACCTCGCGCGCCCCGTATCAGGCCACCTGTATTTCAGCCTCAAGGACGGCGCGGCGCAGGTGCGCTGTGCGATGTTCAAGCCCAAGGCCACCCTGCTCCGCTTCCGCCCCGCCGATGGCCTGCAGGTTCTCGCCCGGGCGCGGGTCAGCCTCTACGAAGCGCGTGGCGAATTCCAGCTTATTGTCGAGCACCTCGAAGAAGCGGGCGAAGGCGCGCTGCGACGGGAATTCGAGCGACTCAAGGCAGCACTCGCCGCCGAAGGGCTGTTCGCCGCCGAGCGCAAGCGTATGTTGCCGCGCTTTCCGCGCCAGATCGCACTCGTCACCTCGGCAACCGGAGCGGTAGTGCGCGACGTGCTCAGCGTGCTCGCACGCCGCTACCCGCTGGTAACGGTCGACGTGGTACCGGTTCCGGTGCAGGGCAAGGAAGCGCCACCGGCTATCGTCGCGGCGCTGCGCCGCATCGCCCTGGCCAGGCAATACGACCTTGTCGTGCTGGCGCGTGGTGGCGGCTCGATCGAGGATCTCTGGGCGTTCAACGACGAAAACGTTGCGCGTGCGATTCACGCAAGCCCGCAGCCAGTGGTTTCCGCCATCGGCCACGAGACTGACTTCACTATCGCCGATTTCGTCGCCGACCTGCGTGCACCAACCCCCTCGGCCGCGGCCGAGCTGCTCGCACCCGATGTCAGCGAACTCACACGTCAGTTGCAGCAGCGTGCACAGCGTCTCGATCTGCTGCTGCAACGAAGCCTGCAGCAATACCAGCAAGCGCTGGATCGCCTGCAGGCGCAGCTGCAAGCCCGCAGCCCTACGCAGCGCCTGCAGCTAGGCCACGGCCGGCTAGCCGCGCTGGAGTTGCGTCTGCGGCACGCCTTGCGGCAGACCGGGCAGCGCGGCCGGGACCGCCTTGCAGCACTCCACATCCGGCTATGGCGCCAGGCGCCGCAACAGCGGCTGCAGCGCCTGCGCCTCGCACTCGCTCATCAGCACAATCTGTTGCAGCACAACCTGCGCGGCACGCTGGACATGCGCTGTGTACGGCTGGGCGCCCTGGCCCGCGCGCTGCATGCCGTCAGCCCGCTTGCTGTGCTCGGGCGTGGTTACGCCCTGCTGCAGGACGCGCAGGACGGGCACGTGATCCGTAAACCCGCCGATACGCAACGCGGCGCCTTGCTGCGCGCCCGCATCGCCGAGGGTGAGCTGCAGCTGCGCGTGGAGTGACCGAGCCACGCCAGTGCCTCCCCGCAGTTCCTGCCAACGACCGTCTGAGTTACGCTGCCCAGCATCGCAGCGAGCCAAGAAGGAGCGGTCATGAAGGCATCCGATCTGTTCGTCAAAGCGCTCGAAGCCGAAGGTGTGGAATATGTATTCGGCATTCCTGGCGAGGAAAACCTCGACCTGCTCGAATCGCTGCGGAACTCGTCGATACGCCTGATCCTGACGCGGCACGAACAAGCGGCTGGTTTCATGGCCGCCACCTACGGCCGGCTTACCGGCCGCGCCGGGGTCTGTCTCGCCACGCTAGGCCCGGGCGCAACAAATTTCGTGACCACGGCGGCCTACGCCCAGCTCGGCGGCATGCCCATGCTGATGCTGACCGGCCAGAAGCCGGTGAAATTATCCAAACAGGGACATTTCCAGATTGTCGACGTTGTCGGCATGCTCAAGCCGCTTACCAAGTACACGCGCCAGATCGTGTCGGCCGACAACATTCCGGCGCGGGTGCGCGAAAGCTTCCGCCAGGCCGAGGAAGAACGCCCTGGCGCTGCACATCTCGAACTGCCCGAAGACATCGCTCGCGACGAAACCGATGCAATTCTCATCCCGTCGAGCTATCACCGCCGGCCCATCGCCGACGAAAAGGCGGTTGCGCACGCCGCCAGTGCGATCCGCGAAGCCAAGCGCCCCTTGCTGATGATAGGCGCCGGCGCAAATCGCAAGACCTGCTCCAAGATGTTGCGCGCCCTGGTCGACCATACCGGCATTCCGTTCTTCACGACCCAGATGGGCAAGGGCGTCATCGACGAGGACCACCCACTCTGGCTGGGCAATGCCGCGCTCAGCGACGGTGACTTCGTGCACAGGGCCATCGAACAGGCCGACTGCATAGTCAACTGCGGTCATGACGTCATCGAGAAACCGCCGTTCTTCATGCGTCGCGGACTGCGCACCGTGATTCACGTCAATTTCTCCAGCGCCGAGGTCGATACAGTCTACTTCCCGCAGATCGAGCTGATCGGTGACGTCGCCAATTCCGTGTGGCAGCTCAAGCAAGCACTGCAGCCGCAGCCACATTGGGACTTCAGCTGGTTCGACACCGTACGGCGGCATTTGCTGGACCATCTGCACAAGAGCGCCGACGATGCGCGTTTTCCCATCCATCCGGTGCGCCTCGTCGCCGACGTACGCCGGGTCATGCCCGACGACGGCATCCTTTGTCTTGACAACGGCATGTACAAGCTCTGGTTCGCGCGCTATTACCGCTCGCGCCAGCCGAACACGCTGCTGCTCGACAATGCGCTCGCGACCATGGGAGCAGGCCTGCCTTCGGCGATAGCCGCCAAGATCGTTCACCCACAACGCAAGGTAGTCGCCGTCGCCGGCGACGGTGGTTTCCTGATGAACTCGCAAGAACTTGAAACCGCCGTGCGGCTGGGGCTGGATCTGACCATTCTGCTGCTGCGCGACGACGCCTACGGCATGATCAAGTGGAAGCAGGCACATATGAATTTTCCAAACTTCGGCATGGACATGGGCAATCCCGACTTCGTGCGCTATGCCGAATCCTACGGCGCCAATGGCCATCGCCCGCTCGACGCGGCCGATTTCGCGCCATTGCTCGCCCGCTGCCTCGACACTCCAGGCGTTCATCTGATCGACGTACCTATTGACTATTCCGATAACGACCGTGTGCTCAATCGCGAGATACGCGAGTTGAGTCGGGCAATCTGAGCAACCTGCTGCGATAACGGCGGAGATAGTTGGACAGGACTGGAGCAGCAGCCACGCCGCGCCACCGCGCGTTCTGGCTAGGCGCTGACGCCACGGTTGTGGCGCCTCGTATCCACCCCGGTGCGGAAGATTCGCAGGCTTGGATCAATTGACCGCTTCAAGGAGAAACACCGTGCTCGCCGAAACTTATCCTTACTACCTCGCCAACCAGGCCGTCGCAGCCAACACAGATCTTGAGGTCACCGATAAATTCACCGGCGCGGTCGCGACACGTGTCGCGCTGGCCGATGCGGTGGCGATTGATGCAGCCATTGCAGCCGCCGTCGAGGCGCAGCAGCCCCTGCGCCGATTCGCCCCGTATCAGCGCCAGGCCGTGCTGGAACATTGCATTGCGCGCTTTCGCGCCAGGGCCGAGGAAATGGCCGTCGCGCTCTGCATCGAAGCCGGCAAGCCGATCAAGGATGCACGCGGCGAAGTCGCAAGACTAATAGATACCTTCAAGGTCGCCGCCGAAGAGTCGCTGCGCATCGATGGTGAAACACTGAACCTGGAGATCTCCGCGCGCGCGCGCGGCTATCGCGGGTTTTCCAGGCGCGTTCCCATAGGCCCCTGCTCGTTCATTTCACCGTTCAACTTCCCGTTGAACCTCGCCGCACACAAGATAGCGCCGGCAATAGCCGCCGGCTGCCCGTTCGTACTCAAGCCCGCCAGCCGCACGCCGATCGGCGCACTGATCATGGGCGAAGTGCTGGCCGAGACCGACTTGCCCCGGGGTGCATTCTCCATCCTGCCCGCGCACCGCGATGGCGCCGACCTGTTCACGACCGATGAACGTTTCAAGCTGCTGTCATTCACCGGCTCACCCGGCGTCGGCTGGGATCTGAAGGCACGCGCCGGCAAGAAGAAAGTCGTGCTCGAACTCGGCGGCAACGCCGCCTGCATCGTCGACGCCGACCAGCATGAGCGGCTCGACTTCATCGTCGAGCGCCTGGTTTTTGGCGCTTTTTATCAATCCGGACAAAGCTGCATCAGCGTGCAGCGCATCCTTGCTCACGACAACCTGTATGACGAACTGCGCGACAGGCTCGTCGCCAGGGTCAGGAGGCTCAAATGCGGCAACCCGCGTGACGAGGATACCTTCATAGGGCCGATGATCGACGTCAAGGAAGCGCAGCGCCTGGACTCCTGGATACAGCAGGCCGTGGCCAGCGGGGCGACGCTGCTCTGCGGCGGCGGCCGTGACGGCGCCATGCTGCAACCGACGGTACTCGAAGGGGTCGACCCCAGGCAGGCGGTGTCCTGCCAGGAGGCCTTCGGTCCCGTCGTGTTGCTGCAGCGCTGGAATGATTTCGCTGCTGCGCTGGCCGACGTCAACAACAGCGATTTCGGCCTGCAGGCCGGACTTTTTACCCATGACCTGCGCAAGACCCTGCAAGCCTGGGACCTGCTCGAAGTCGGCGGTGTCGTGGTGGGCGACGTGCCGAGCTTTCGCGTCGACAACATGCCTTACGGCGGCGTCAAGGATTCAGGCCTAGGCCGCGAGGGCATACGTTACGCGATCGAGGACATGACCGAACTGCGGCTGCTTGTCGTGCGCGACGCATAACATTGTGCCGCGCCCAATAAAGTTCACTGCGCGTGCTGCTCACGCCTCATCGCGACGTTTGCCGGGCGCAGGCACGGCCGCCGTTTCCAGTGCCGCGGCTGCAGCACGGTCTGCGGCGCTAGGAACCACAACAATGGTCGGCAACGTGATGACATGCAGCGGCTGCGGCGCGACAGTCGGTGCGGAATGATGCTGCCCGAAGAACAGGCCGACCACGGCAAAACCGGTCGCAGCGGCGCAGACGGCCGCAAATTTCGGCACCAGCGTAGAAGAGGAAATCAGGCGATAAACAGACATGGCAGGGCTCCAGGGTTGCTGCACTTGCCATCGTTTAGATGCGCGGGCATGAGCGGGAGTTGCATGCGTTGCCCCCAACTGATGGCAGGGTTCGCACACTTGGGCGCAAGCGCGCGAACCCCGCTACGGCAACCAGGACTTCCGGCCTAGGCCTGATCGACGCTAGCGCAGGCGTGACGACGCGTGGGTCAGGCGCACGGTATCGCCGGATGCCGTACCTGCCCTTCACCACGCACGACATAGCGCTCTATCGTCAGCGACTCTGCACCCATGGGCCCATAAGCGTGCAAGCGCGTGGTCGAGATGCCGATCTCGGCGCCGAGGCCCAACTCCCCGCCGTCGCTGAAACGCGAAGAGGCGTTGACCATGACCACTGCCGAGCGCAATGCACGTACGAACCGCTCAGCCTGCAATTCGTCACGCGTCGCAATGACCTCGGTATGATCCGAACCAAATTGGCGGATATGCGCAATCGCCTGCTCGGCATCGTCGACCACGCGCACAGCCAGGATCAAATCAAGAAATTCGGCAGCGTAGTCCGCCTCGCTCACCGCGACCATGTCGGCGAACAATTCGCGTGAACGCGCACAACCGCGCAATTCCACACCACGTTTGCGCAGTGCCGCGGCGGCACGCGGCAACCACTGCGGCGCGATCGCCGCATGCACCAGCAGCGTTTCCAGCGCGTTGCAGACTGCCGGGCGCGTCGTCTTGCCATCGACGAGCAGAGCGAGCGCAAGCTCTTCGTCGGCGCTGGCGTCGACGAAGAGATGGCAGACGCCTTTGTAATGCTTGATCACCGGCACCCGCGCGTGCTCGGCGACGAAACGGATCAGGCCTTCGCCACCACGCGGAATCGCCAGATCGACAATATCGTTCAGCTGCAGCAATTCGATCATGCTCTCGCGGCGTAGGTCAGTCAGTACCGTGACCGCTCCAGTAGCAAGGCCACAGGCAACAAACGCGTTATCGATCGCCGCGGCGATCGCCCGATTGGAGTGTCGGGCTTCGGAACCACCACGCAGGATAACGCCGTTGCCAGCCTTGATGCAGAGCGCGGCTGCATCGGCGGTCACGTTCGGCCTGGCCTCGTAGATCATCGCAACCACACCCAGTGGCACGCGTACACGTTCGATCAGGAGTCCATTCGGCCGTCGTTCCCGGCGCGTGACCACACCGACCGGATCGGGCAGCGCCGCAACGTGCCGTACACCGGCAACCATTGCGACGATACGGGAAGCATCCAGGCACAGGCGATCGAGCATCGCCGGCGCCGTGCCGCCCGCGGTCGCCGCAGCAACGTCCTCCGCATTGGCCGCAAGAATCTGCGTCTCTGCAGCAGCCAACGCCTCGGCCATGGCAGTCAGCAGCTGATGCCGTGCTGGAGCGTCAAGTTCGGCGACTTGCTGCGCCGCCGCGCGGCAAGCCAAGGCCTGGTCACGTACCGTCATCATCCTGTCGCTACTCCCACCACCGCGACCAGATCATCGCGATGCACCACGGTTTCGCCATAGCTGTAGCCGAGCAGGCTTTCTATCTCGGCCGAGCGGCGCCCGGCGATACGCCGCACTTCGTTAGCCGCATACTGACTGATGCCACGGGCAATGGGACGCATCTCACCATCGTGCACGGCTTCGATTTCAACCATATCACCGCGCGCAAACTCGCCGCCGACTTCGCTGATGCCCCCCGGCAGCAGCGAAGCGCCGCCGACGAGCAACGCACGTGCCGCTCCCGCATCGATGCGCAGGCGACCACCTGCCAGCGGTGCGTGACGCAGCCAGTACTTGCGCGCATGCAGACGCGTTCCGCCGGCCTGAAATCGCGTTCCGCGCAATCGATCCGCGGCAAGCAGGCGCAGGCAATCCGCATCCGTGCCGTTGAACAGCACGGTGGTGATGCCTGCGGCAGCCGCCTTGGTCGCGGCTTCAAGCTTGGTGCGCATGCCGCCGGTACCTGCGGCACTGCCTGCACCGCCGGCCATGGCGAGCACTTCCGGGGTCACGGCGGCGACGTCAGCCACCGGCTCGGCCGCGGGATCAGTACGCGGATTGGCTGAGTACAGGCCGTCGATATCACTCGCAATCAGCAGCAGGTCGGCATCGACCAGTGCCGCAACGATCGCCGCCAGATTGTCGTTGTCGCCGAGTTGCAACTCATCGACGGCAACGGTGTCGTTCTCGTTCACGACCGGCAACACGCCAAGACTCAGCAATTCGCGCAAGGTCGCACGTGCATTGAGATAGCGTCGTCGATTGCGCAGATCATCATGAGTGAGCAACACCTGTGCCGCCGGCTGGTCAAAGAAGCGCTGCCACAACGCGACCACTGTAGTCTGGCCGATCGCCGCCAGCGCCTGGCGCGCGGCGAGCCCCTGCGCCGCCTCGGGCTGGGAGCGAACCAGCGCGCGGCCTGCCGCGACAGCCCCCGAGGACACAAGCACGACCTCGCGTCCGGCGCGATGGCTGGCGGCGATGAACTCCGCCAGACCCAGCGCATAGCGGGTGCTGAGCCCACCGCCGTTGGCCGCCAGCAGGCTGCTGCCGACCTTGAGCACAGCACGCCGCCAGCGCGGCAAGTCCTGCACTTCATGACGCCGCGGGCTCATACCGATTGCTCCAGAGCAGACCAACGCGCCTCCAGTTCGTGCAGCCGCAGATCTGCCGCCGCCCCCGGCGATACGCGCGCCGCCAGGCTGGCTTCGGCACTGCGCCCCTGCCCTGCGCTGGCGGCCGCTTCGGCGGCACGGCGATAGGCTTCGCGGAACGGCACCCCCGCAGCCGCCTGTTCAATCGCGACATCGGTCGCGTACATGGCGGGTTCGATCGCGGCCGACAGCGCGTCGACGTTCCAGCACAAGGCGCGCAGCAGGCCAGGCAGCAGCGCGAGCGCCGCAAGACCACGACTGAAGCCGCGAATCATCGCGCCCTTGCTGAACTGCAGATCGCGCTGGTAGCCCGATGGCAATGAAAGCAACTGTTCCACTTCGCTACGGGCCGCGGCCACGGCGGAGTAGCTCGCGCGCATCAATTCGACCACGTCCGGATTGCGCTTGTTCGGCATGATCGACGACCCCGTCGTGTACTGCGCCGGCAGTTCGACAAACCCGTATTCGCTGGTCGTGAACAGACTCAGGTCCCAGGCCAACCGGCGCAGGTCAAGCAGGGCCGAAGCCAACGCATCGAGTGCCGCCAGCTCAAACTTGCCGCGCGACAGCTGCGCATAGACCGGTGAGATCTGCAGCCTGGCAAAACCCAGCCGCTGGGTCGTGAAATCGCGATCCAGCCGCAGATTGACTCCATAGCCCGCTGCCGTGCCCAAGGGATTCGCATCGATCAGTGCGAGCGTATCCTGGGCACGGCGTGCATCGTCGATAAACGCTTCGGCGAAACCCGCGAACCACATCGCGCTCGACGACACGACGGCTCGCTGCAAATGGGTATAGCCCGGCATGGGCAACGCAGGCTCGGCAGCACGCTCCAGGCAAACTCGCGCCGCCTCAAGGCACAACGCCCGGGTCTCATTCAGCTGCTGCTTTAGCCACAGGCGCGAGGCGACCAGCACCTGATCGTTGCGGCTGCGCCCCGTATGCACCTTGCGCCCGGTATCGCCTAGTCTCTGCGTAAGCCGCGCCTCGATCGCCGAGTGGCCATCCTCAAAGCGCTCATCCAGCACGAACACGCCGCTCGTAAAATCCGCGGCGAGGGCATCGAGCTCGCGCAGCAGTGCGTTGCATTCGCCTTCATCCAGCAGGCCTATGCGGCTCAGTCCCTCGACATGTGCCTTGCTGGCCTGTATGTCATACAAAAACAGTTCACGATCAAGCAGCACATCGTCACCCGCGAGAAAACGCATGATGCGCGGGTCTATTTCAGTGCCTTCCTTGTGCCAGAGCAGGCCGCTCATGCCGGTTCTCCGCAAGGAATCGCACAAAGCTCGTGCAGACCCAGGGCCAGGTTGAGATTCTGCAGCGCCTGGGTGGCCGCGCCCTTGAGCAGATTGTCGAGGGTCGCCACGACGACGACGCGTTTGCCGCCGGGCGCCAGCGCAAATCCGCCGATCTCGCAGTAATGCTGACCGGCCACCCGGCTGACCCACGGCGGTTCGTCGCCTAGCCGCACCAGCGCCTCGTCGGCGTAGTGCTGTGCATAGTGCACACGAACGGCATCGCGCGTCATCGGCTGCTGCAGCCAGAGGTTAGCCGTCAGCGTAATGCCGCGGAAATGCGGTGCGACATGCGGCATGAATTCGACCGGAACGCCCAACTGCTCGCTGACTTCACGCTCATGCAGATGGCCAGTCAGCGAATACGGCATCAAGTTGTCGCGCAGCTTGTCGGCATCGTTCTTGTCCGAAGGCGTCGTACCGGCACCGGAATATCCCGATACACCGAAACACGCTGGCGGCGCGGCAAGCAGCTTGGTCAACGGAGCGATCGCAAGCTGCATGGCAGTTGCATAGCAGCCCGGATTGCTGATGCGCCGTTGCCCGGAATAGCGCGCACGGGTCAGCTCGGGCAACCCGTAGTACCAGCTCCGATCGAAACGGTAGTCGGCCGACAGGTCGACGATGATGCGCTGTGGCGCCGCTGCGTCGACAGCCGCGACATAAGGCGCCGCCTTGCCGTTGGGCAGCGCGAGCACGACGGCGTCGACGGCCTGCTGCGCGCAGGCGTCAGCGTCGAGGTTGCGGTAACACAAGTTGCCGCGGAACTCCGGCACGTGATCAGCAACCCGCTGGCCATCAAGTTCGCGCGAAGACACGAATGCGAGCTCAAGTGCCGGATGCCCGGCAACCAGGCGAATGAGTTCGGCGCCGGTATGTCCGCGCGCACCAATAATGCCTATCGTCTTGGTCATGATGTGCTGTTCAACCGATCAGGGTCGCCGGCCGACTACGGCAATGTTCCACGCAACGCTCTATCGTGGCGAAATCCGACAGGCCATACCAGAACACTTTCCACTTATCCTGTTTGCAGCATCCATCGGACTCGGCGTAGTAGAAGGGATTGACGAGGTTTCCATGACGCGAACGCCAGAACAGCGCCGGGTTCTCGTCGCGCATGATCTGCCAGACGGCGCGTCCCAGGCCTTCGCCCTGCGCCTCGTCAAGCACCGCGAACTTGTCAAGATAGGTCAGGTCAGCAACCGCAGTCAGAATGACGGCCGCACGATAGTTTTCGCTGACGTAGATGCGAAGCGGTATGGTCTGCGCAAAGTAGTCGTCAACCAGCCTGCGGCCAAAACTCGACTCGATCAGGGAGCGCATTCGAGGCAGATCGACGCCATCCCAGGAGATGAACCGCAGCACTTTCTCGCCGCGGCGGATCAGCGTGCCCGAGCCCTTGTGCGTGAACAGTTCCTTGGCAAGCTCCGCTGGCCGCGTGATCGAGACCGATGAGGCCAGCGGCAGGTTCTCCAGCAAGTCACGGATCTGCTCGATTTTCAGGCGCATGCCGCCGCTGATCCAGGGTTGTACCATCAGGTGCTCGTATTCGGTCGAAAGATTGATCGAGTCGATTACCTTTCCCTCGCTGTCAAGCAAACCGCCTGTCGCAGTCAAGAAAATGATCTTGTAGGGCTGCAGCACCTGGACCAGTTCATTCGCGGCAAAATCGGCGTTGATATTGAGGATCTGGCCGCCCGACGTTTCACCGAGACTGGCGATGACGGGAATCGAGCCCGCATTGAGGCTGGCTTCGATCGGCGCCAGGTTTACCGCCTGCACCTCGCCGACCAAGCCCAAACGATCGGGGTCCATATGACGCGACTCGAATACGCCGCCGACGATCGAGGTCGCGCGCACATCCAGCGTCTGCAATGACTCGACCAGGCGCAGATTCTCCGTTTGCATCACCCGACGCACGACTGCCAGCGCCTGCGCCGAGGTCACACGCAGGCCGTCCACGGTCTGCTTGACGATGCCGGCAGCCGCGAGCTGCTCGTCAAGCTGCGGGCCGGCGCCGTGCACGACGATAGGCGTAAGCCCAACCTGCTGCAGGAAGGCGAGTGAGGACGTCAGCGCATCGAGATCGTCCCGCAGCACTGCACCGCCGACCTTGACGACAGCGAAACGTTTTGCGTCAAGCTGCGAGAAGCGCTTGAGATATTGTGAAATCTCCTTCGCGCTCGCCATGCTCGATAGCAGGCGAACGATGGTCTGGCGGACGTCCTTAGTGGCGGCCATGGTCGATGATCCGTGCATAACTTTCGCTAACCTTGAGCAACTGATCCAGGGCAACCCACTCATCCGCGCTATGCGCCTGTGCGATATCGCCGGGCCCGTAGACGAAGCTGGTATAGCCGGCTGCTGAAAACAGCGCAGCTTCCGTCCAGAAATCGACCGCGTTGCCGACCGGCAGCCCCAGTTCATCGGCAATGTCGCGTGCGGCGAGGCGCCGTGTTTCAGCCGATGCCGTGTCGCCGGCGGGCAGTGAGGCGCCGAAGAATGTCGGCTCGAATTCAGCCGGTTGCACAGGCCCCAGGTCGCGAAACGCCTGCAGCAGCTCATCCGTTGCCATCGTAGGCAACGGCCGGAAGCCGAACCGCACTTCACAGCTGGGCGCGATGACATTGGCCTTGATGCCACCTTCGATGCGGCCGATGTTGAAGCGCAAGCCGGTCAGGCCGCCAAAGCGGTGATGCGCCAGCGACTCGGCATGCGCGAGCGCGCGCTCGCCCCAGCGCAAGGCCTGATGCACCGCGCTGTCGCTTGCGGCACTGGCAGCCGAGGCATGCCCCGCGCGACCGGCAAAACGCAGGCGCACTGAGCTGATGCCACGATGCGAGAGTACGGCCTCAGCTTGGGTTGGCTCGGCTACCAGCACCGCATCGAATACGGGCTTGTCGCGCAGGAACCCGGCAATACAGCGCGCGTCATTGGCTTCCTCGTCGGAGGAAAACAGAAACGCACAATCGCCGTTGCTGACCCGCGCCGCCGCGAGCATGGCTGCGGCAGCTCCCTTGATATCGCAGGCTCCCATGCCGATGGCACGATCAGCGGTAACCTGCAGGTCGAACGGGTTGCGGGTCCAGGTCGGCGTTACCGGCACAGTATCAAGGTGAACATTGATCAAAAAGCGAGGATTGCCGCGCACCGAGTACAAACTGACCGCACCTGCGCCGAAATCCGTCACCCGATGCTGAAAACCGGGCAATTGGGCCTGTAGATAGTCAAAGATTCCGCCCGTAGTCAGCGCACGCGGCGGATTCTGCGTGTCGTAGGCGACCAGTGCGCGCAGGTGTGTCAGGCAGCTGTCGAGCAAGGCGTTACCAGTATTCACGTGCGGTTGACCTCAGCCCACAGGGTCGAACTCATGCCGTAGAGGCGGATAAAACCCTCGGCCTCGGCCACACCCCAGTCTGCTGACTGGGCATAGGTCGCCCCCTTGGCATTGAGGATATGGGGCGACTTCACTGCGACCGCCTGCACGCTGCCGCCTGAGGTTTCGAGCACTACCTCGCCATTGACACAACGCTGGCTTGAGGCGAGGAAGGCTTCAAGGTCAGCCTTGAGCGGATCGTGATAGAAGCCTTCGTAGACGAGCTCGACCCAACGCCGCGCTACCTCGGGTTTGAAGCGGTTCTGATGCCGCGACAGTACCGCTTCTTCCAGCGCCCGATGCGCGCTCAACAGCGCAATCAGTCCCGGCGCCTCGAAAATGATGCGCCCCTTGAGACCTATCGTCGTATCACCGGTATAGATGCCGCGACCCACGCCATAGGGCGCAAGTGCGGCGTTGAGCCGAGCGAGCATGACGTGTCCCGCCATACGCTCGCCGTCGAGCGCCACCGCTTCACCCTGCTCGAACCCTATGCGCAAACGCAATGCCTGCGTCGGCCATTCCGCACGCGGCGCGCACCAGCCCCGCGCACCCGCACCCGGTACCTCCCAGCGATCGATCTCGCCTCCGGAAAGGGTCAGACCGAGCAGATTTTCGTTAATCGTGTAGTGCTTCTGTTTTGCACGCACGCTGAAGCCGCGTTGCTCCAGATAGCTTTGCTCATAGGCGCGGACTTCTCTGTGCTCGCGCTGAATCTCGCGTATAGGGGCCAGGATTTCGTAGTCGCCTTGCGCCTTGACTGCAAGATCAAAGCGCACCTGGTCGTTGCCCATGCCGGTGCAACCATGAGCGATGCGCTGCGTGCCAAGTTCCGCACAACGCCGCAGTGCCGCATCAACAATCAGATAACGATCTGACACCAGCAGTGGGTACTGCCCCTGATAGCCTTCACCGGCCCAGACAAAGGGTTTGACGAAACCCGACCAGATTGCCGGACCGCCGTCGACGGTGACGTGGCTAGCCGCGCCGAGTTCGTTCGCGCGCGCTTCGATATAGGCGCGCTCCTCTGCGTCGACACCCCCGGTATCGGCGAAAACCGTATGCACGGCATAGCCGCGCTCCTGCAAATAGGGGATACAGAAACTGGTGTCAAGGCCGCCGGAAAAGGCGAGCACGACGTCCTTAACGCTAGCGCCGCTCGTATCAGACATGGGAATTAATCCAGAATGGGAGGAATGCAATCTTGCTCAGCCCGCCTGCGCCAACAGCGTCGCCATGACAGCTTTCTGCACGTGAAGTCGGTTCTCGGCTTCCTCGATCGCGATGCAGGCCTTGGAGTCCATAACCGCGTCTGTCGCCTTGACATTACGGCGCAACGGCAGGCAATGGCTGAATACACCGTTGTTGGTCAGCGCCATCTTGGCCTCGTCGACGATAAAGTGGCGATGCGCTTCGCGTACCGGCCTTTCCTGTTCCCAGCGGCCAAAAAATGGCAGCGCCCCCCAGCTCTTGGCGTAGATCACGTCAGCGCCACGATAGCTGTCCTCGAGGTCATGACTGACCGCCAGCGAACCGCCACTCTCGGCCGCGTTCTGCCGTGCCAGTTCCATGTAACGTGCATCGAGCACGTAGTCAGGTGTCGGACAAAGCAAGGTCACGTCCATACCAAAGCGTGTCGCGATCAGCAGCGCCGAGTTGGCCACAGCCGTGTTCAGCGGTTTGGGATGGTAGGTCCAGGTCAGCACATACTTCTTACGGTCAAGAGACCCGAAGTGCTGCTGCAGCGCGAGAATATGGGCAAGCTCCTGGCACGGATGCGTTATCGTCTCCAGATTGATCACAGGCACGCTCGCGTACTGTGCAAACGCTCGCAACACCCTGTCCTCGCGGTCAATTTCCCATTGCTGGAACTTTGGAAACGCGCGCACGCCAATCAGATCGACATAACGCGACAGCACGCGTGCGACTTCGGCTATGTGTTCCTCAGTATCACCTTCCATGATCGCGCCCGGCTCGAACTCGATCGGCCAGGCTGCCTTGCCGGGCTCCAGTACGACAGCATGTCCGCCGAGCTGGAATGCTCCGAGCTCGAAGCTGGTGCGTGTGCGCATTGAGGGATTGAAGAACAGCAGCGCGATGGACTTACCAGCCATCTGCTGGCCTAGCCGAGTTTGTTTGTAGCGAGCGGCCTGCTCAAGCAGCGCATCTAGCTCGGCACGTGACCAATCGTTCGTATTCAGGAAGTGGCGCAGGGGCATCGAATTCCTCGGAGGCGGCGGGGTGCCTGCAGTCGGGTTCGATGCTTGAGCGCAAAAAACCCGGTACAGAGACCGGGTTTTTGTCGAAACACATGAAAACTGTGTGGCAACCTACCCGGCGGTATTCGGCGGGAACGGTCGACGCGCACGCGAAGTCATGCCAGCAGCCATGCGGGCGCTGGTCAGGATTTCGGCGTCGGAATACTGTGTGGTCATTGGACTGGCGCTAACAAAGACCTGCTGATCATGCCCGGAAGTATTGCGCAGCGCAACAATACTTAGTCATATGCATCTGAACCGGAGTACGAAGCCTCCATTCCCAGCAAAACCAATGTAAGGGCCGGGATGGAGATCGGCCTCTTGAACCATCGTGGTCGGACCTGCCAAGTCGAACGCGGCACAAGGCTGTACCGCACGGTATCTGTTTCCCGTCCTCGCGCTCATCTGTCAATCGGCTGGCGTCACGCTGACACGAACGCGAATACGCTCGCCCGGATCATAGCTAAGCCGCGACAAATAGGTTTCGCCACGGTAGCGGTATTCCACATCGTAACCGTTGATGCGCCGTTCCTCATATCCACCATCGACTTCGCGGCAGCGGCGCTCGCTGGCAACATAGGTATGATCGTCACGCCTCGCCGCACTGTTGGCGATAGCACCACCAGCCACTGCGCCAGCAATGGTTGCAGCCTTGCGACCGTCGCCTTTTCCAACCTGATTGCCGAGCGCTCCGCCTATAATCGCGCCTAACACGGTCGCGCCAGCGTTGTTTCCGCGGCGGTCCTCATGGTGCGTAACCTCGGTGTCGTAACACTCACGTTCAGGGCGGCTTACGCGTTCGTACGTGTAGATTGGGTCAACACGGACCACATCGGCCCAGGCGAAATGGACGCCCTCGTCACTACCGAGATCCCGGCGATCACCCTGTGCGTAGGCAACCGACTGAAACGACAAAAGAGTAACCGCGCACCACAGCGAAAAACGACCTGACATTAGGCATCTCCGATAAGGCTGGTGAAACGCGCAGACCCGGAGTACCGACTTCGGGCGCACCGCTCCAGCTACCGGCCAAACCGGGCGCGTTTCTCCATAGACTTGATGAGAATTTAACCCGATCTGGCTGAATCGGCGATAAGGCTGGCGGAGCAAGGCTCCGCTTCAACGTGAAACGAGCGATATCCCGTGCACTACGCAAGCATCAGATCAGCCGTTGCAGGCGCGACAGTTAGCTGCCCGCTATCGCGGTCTACCGGCTTGCTCACCTGCTACACTCTGCTGTTCATCAAGGCTCCATCGCATGAATCTCCGTCTCTATAACAGCCTGACCCGCCGCGTCGAGGACTTCGTTCCGCAGGATCCCGAACGCGTGACCCTGTATGCCTGCGGGCCCACTGTCTACAACTACATTCATATCGGTAACGCGCGGCCAGCTGTGGTCTTCGCCTTGCTCGCCCAGCTACTGCGTCGCCATTTTCCGAGCGTGATCTACGCCCGCAACATCACCGACGTTGACGACAAGATCAACGAAGCAGCGCGCCAAAGCGGCCTGCCAATCAATGCCATCACCGATCGATTTGCCGCGGCCTACCGCGAGGACATGGCACGCCTGGGCGTAGATCCGCCGGATGTGGAACCGCACGCAACTGCACATATCCCGCAGATTATCGCCTTGTGTGAGCAGCTGATTGCGCGTGGCCACGCCTATGCCGCCGAGCACCATGTGCTGTTTGACGTGGCCAGCTATGCCGGCTATGGCGACCTCTCCGGTCGTTCACTCGACGACATGATCGCCGGCGCACGAGTGGAAGTCGCGCCCTACAAGAAAAACCCCGCGGACTTCGTGCTGTGGAAACCATCGACTGACGACCTGCCCGGCTGGGACAGCCCCTGGGGCCGTGGCCGTCCCGGATGGCACATAGAATGCTCGGCCATGGCCGCAGCCCACCTCGGTGAAACCATCGACATTCATGCCGGCGGCATCGACCTGCAGTTTCCGCATCACGAGAACGAGATAGCGCAGAGCACCTGCGCCCACGGCGGCAAGATCTTCGCTCGCTATTGGATCCACAACGGGATGCTGACGCTCGACGGCCGCAAGATGTCGAAGTCACTCGGCAATACTCTGATTCTGCATGAGCTGCTAGATCTGTACCCGGCCGAAGTACTGCGTTACGTACTGCTCAAGGCCCATTACCGGCAGCCGTTGGACTGGTCGGAGTCGGCGCTGCGCCAGGCTCGCGCAACGCTTGATGGCTGGTACGGCGTACTGCGCGACCTCGCCGAAGTCTCTGCAACCAATACGCCCGTGCCGAAAGAGCTCGAAGCCGCCTTGCTCGACGACCTGAACACGCCAGATGCTTTCGCCATCGTCGCCTCGCTGGCTGACGCCGCACGGCGCAGCCTGGGTACGGCGGGCGCGCCTGAGGCGAAGGGGCGTCTACTTGCAGCAGCATCGCTGATCGGCTTGCTGCGCCAGGACGCAGAAGACTGGTTCAAGCAGGCTCCGGCCGGCACGAGTATTGATGCCGCGCGTGTTGACGCGTTGATCGCCGAACGCAATGCGGCACGCAGCACTCGCAATTTTGCCAGGGCTGACGAAATTCGCGCCGAACTTGCAGCCATGAACGTCACCATCGAAGACGGTGCACAAGGCACGCGCTGGCGGGTGGGAGCATGAGTGAAACGTCGCCGGCCGCCGCCGAAGCTGCACAAGATGCAATCATCGACGAGTTCTCGTTCTTTGGTGACTGGACCGAACGTTATCAGTATCTGATCGATCTTGGACGCAAACTCGCGCCATTTCCAGCGGAGCTGAAAACTGAGGCGAACAAGGTCCACGGCTGCCAGTCGCAAGTCTGGCTGGTCGCTTCGGGTGACAGCCACCGCCTCAACTTTGCAGCGACCAGCGATTCGTCGATCGTCACCGGCCTGATTGCCCTGTTGCTGCGTGTGTATTCCGGGCGCTCAGCCGATACCATCATCGCCGTCGAACCGCGTTTCGTCGACTCGATCGGTCTTGCAAAACACCTGTCGCCGACGCGATCCAATGGACTCGCAGCAATGTTGCAAACGATCAAGCAGCACGCACTCGTCACATTGACGAGCTGACTGGCAGGATATCAGCCAGGGATCAAGGCATAACGGCCCGCCTGGCTATGACGGAACGAAAAGCCCCGCAAGTTGCGGGGCTTTTCCTACGATGGCTCAATCACCCATCTGACGCTGTCTATGCTCCCAGCGCTCCTGAGCATCCAGGCACAAGGTAGCGATAGGACGTGCTTCGAGGCGTTCTAGACCTATGTCCTCATCGGTTTCTTCGCAGTAACCGTAGCGACCTTCTTCGATACGCTTCAACGCCTTGTCGATCTTGGCGATAAGCTTGCGATAGCGATCCCGAGTACGCAGTTCGAGTGAATTTTCCGTTTCGCGGGTCGCGCGTTCGGCCTCGTCACCAATATCACGGACTTCTTCCCGCAGATTGTCGATGGTTTGCTTCGACTCCTCGACGAGCTGGTCACGCCATTCGCGCAGTTTGTTGCGGAAGAACGCGAGGTGCATCGGGTTCATGTACTCCTCGTCTTGCGAGGGGCGATAACCCGGCGGCAGCTCGATATTCGTCGTCGCAGCGAGCGCGTAGCGGCCGCCTTCCATCGTGATACCGGTTTCCGAAGCGGTCGGGGCGATAACGCCTTTGCGCGAATTCTTCTTGCTTTCTTCTGTAATCACTTGCTTCGTCGATTTGCTTGAGGGGGCTGGTGTTGCAACAGATACGGGCGGCATTGCTGCAGTCGTCGCCCGCTCTGGTGCTTTTGGTGCCGTCGTCTTCGCAACGACCGGCGGAATCGTAGGCGTTTCCTGTTTCATCTTTGCGGAAGCCGTCGCCGGCAAAGGCGCAGACTTCGGTTTACTGGGAGCCGCGGCAGCTGTGCTGCCCTTCGTGGTCTTCAACGCCGCTTTCGCTGCAGGTTTGGACGCGGCTCCCGCTACGGGTTTGGCAACGGGTCTTGCTGCTGGCTTCGGAGCAGACTTCGCCGCTTTCAGCACGGGCTTTACGGCCTTTGCTGTTTTCGCAGCAGGCTTGGCGTTCTTCCTGGCCGGCGCCCCCGCATTCGCGGCCACCTTCCTTGGAGTCGTAGCCGATACCTTCTTCACCGCCTTGGCACTTGCAGTGCCCCTGCCCTTGGCGACGACTTTCTTTGCCGTAATTTGCTTGCTTTTCGCCATTTCCGTTCACCGTTGTGGCTAGGCGGCGGCGTGTTATAGCCTAAGTCCCCAGCACCGGCAACCGCCGGAAACCTGCGCTCGCGCGCATCGCCAAGTACTGCGCCTCTCGCCTCCGTGTCCCGGCTAATACTCCATTTGCTTCAGCTGTACAAGCGGCTGTTGAGTCCGTTGTTCGGCGCCCGCTGCCGTTATTATCCGAGCTGCTCGCACTACGCGCGCACCGCGGTCGCTCGCCATGGCGCACTACGCGGAAGTCTGCTCGCGAGTTGGCGCCTATTGCGCTGTAACCCTTTCAGCAACGGGGGCTTCGACTACGTGCCAGCACATTTTACGTTCCAGCGTCAAAAATCGGACCCTTACGAAGGCAATGACTCATGAAGAGCCTGTTGGTTCGCACTGCCGACCTGGCCACCGGAGCTAGTCGTGGCGTAGCCGATATACGCCTGTGTGATGGACACATCGAGACCGTTGCTGGCAACCTCGACCCACGCGCCGACGAAACCGTTGTCGATACCTCCCGGCAGTGGTTGCTGCCTGGAATGATCGATGATCAGGTCCAATTCCACGGCTACGGCCTCGAACACAAGGCCGCTGAGCAGGCACTGGCCGGTCTGCCACTAGTTCAATTTGCGCTCCAGAGCGTGCCGGAGCAGGCCTTTGCCAGCACGATTCCACTCGATCGCATCGCGCAATGCCGGACGCATGCACCGGCGGAGCTACCCCAGATCAAGGTTCGCGGCTATATGCGTGGGGGCTACTACGCCGATCTCGTGCTGGTTGACTCCAACCAGCCGCATATCGTCGCGCGTATCGAAGAGCAGGCGCACTGTCTGCGTCTCGGATCCAACCGATGATGCGAAGCAAGAAACGCCGCCTTGCTGCTCTGCTTTGCGCTGCGCTCGGTGCGGTGGGCATCGCTAACGCGGCCACGCCCACTAGGACAGTGCTTCCACAGCGCGCCCAACAGGGTCAGCTCGTAATTGCCCGCACTGCGCCTGGCAGCCATGTGGCGATAGGCGCACGTGAAGCGCGCGTTGCCAGCGACGGCACTTTTGTATTCGGTATAGAACGCGACGCTCCGGAAACGATTACCGTCACCATCCGTTATCCCGATGAGCAGACCGAGCAGCGCGAACTTGCGATTACGCAGCGCGGCTACAAGATCGAACGCGTCGATGGCCTGCCACAACACACGGTTACACCAGATCCGGAGCTGGCCCGGCGTATTGCCGAAGAGCAAGCACGAGTCGCCGCCGCACGCAAACGCGATGACGACAGGAACGACTATGCCCACGGCTTTGAGCTTCCGGTACAAGGCCGCATCAGTGGCGTCTACGGTAGCCAGCGTGTCGACAATGGCGTACCGAAAGCACCGCACTACGGGCTCGACATTGCCGTACCGACGGGCACGCCGGTGAAGGCGCCGGCAGCCGGCATCGTGAGTTTCGTTGCGACTGATCTCGTGCTGACCGGCGGCACCGTGCTGATCGATCACGGCCACGGTCTCACGAGTTCGTTCTTGCATCTGAGTCGCATCGACATAGCAGTTGGCGCACGCGTGGAGCGCGGCGAAGTCTTTGGCGCCGCCGGTGCCACCGGACGCGCCAGTGGTCCCCATGTGCATTGGGGCTTCAACTGGTTTGACGTGCGGCTCGATCCGGCCTTGTTGCTACCTGGTAAGCGCCAGGTAGCACGGTAGGCCCAGGGCCTAACGCCAGACGGACACAATCCTGGTTCTCGCGTAAAGAAGGCCCCGCATCACTGCGGGGCCTTCGACTTGCAACACCAGCCCGTCCCGATCAGAAGGTCTGGTGGTACCGGACGTAGTAGAACCGGCCGATGTCAAACGCGCCATAGTAAGGGGTGCTCGACGACGCAGGGTTCGAGTAGTTCAGACCGGCCTGGTGGTCAAACACATTGTTGGCACCCAGCGAGATCGTGCTCTTCCACGGTGTCTTCCAGCGGACCTGCAGGTCGTGGAAGGTATTCGCACCGACGCGGTTGATCGCGCGCGTATCACGCGGATTCGCTGCGATATAGCCAGGGTCGCTGCATTCGTTCGGGAAGTTCGCCAAGCTCAGGCAGGTTTCCTTCGAGCTGGAGAAATAGCGTGCGCCCCAGCTCGCGCCAAAGTCACCGTAGTCCCAGGCCAGCGTAGCGATCGAGCGCAGGCGGAAGTTGATGCCGGCGCTGTTGGAGAACGAGTTCAGTTCGCTATGGCGTATGTTCGCGGCGTTAGTCGTCTTGGATTCGAGATCGCTGACGTAGGTGTTCTGCCAGACCAGGCCGAAATTGCCCCAGTCGGTCGGCAGCTTGTACGACAGGTCGAAGTCAAAGCCTTGTGTTTCGTAGTAACCTGCGTTGCGGTTACCGAAACTCATCGTATTGACATAGCCGAGGGTTGCGTCACGTGTGAAGCCAGCACAACGTGACGTAATATTGTCGACGTAGCAGTCGTTGAGTTTGTCCGTCGGGCTGTCCGAAACGATGGTTTCGTCGATGCGGACCTTCCACCAGTCCAGACTCATATTGAGCCCTTCGGCAAACTCCGGACTCCACACCACGCCCAAGGTGCTGGAACGCGATTCTTCCGGCAGCAGGTTCGGATTGGAGCCGGAGACAAAGGCTACCGGCGTCTGCGCATTGGCCACGGTCGTCGGCACAAAGCCCTGCTGCAGCTGACGGAACGTATCGGCGTTCTGGATGTCCTGGGCGCAGCGCGCACGAACCGTTGGATTGGTGCGCGAGGCGCCGTATACCGTATCGCAAGGATCGGTATAGAACGAGAAAGTTTGCGAGCCGCCACCGTACAGGTCAGCAATGGTTGGCGCGCGGAATCCGTCTGCGCGGGTTCCACGGAACATCAGCTGGTCTATCGGCTTCCAGGTGAAGCCGAACTTGTTGTTCGTCGTCGAACCGAAGGTGTTGTAGTCGGAACGGCGTGACGCAACGCTGAGGCTCAGATCCTTGGCGAAGGTAACGTCGCGGAGGATGGGCACGAACAGCTCGGCATAGAGTTCATCAACCTTATAGCTACCACCAGTCGGGCCGGCGGCAAGATTGGTCGAAGCACCGGTCTGGGCCAGGGCGTCGGGGATGAATTCGCCGTATTCCGAACGGTGTTCCGCACCGGCGGCAAACGACAGATCACCAGCCGGCAACGTGACGATGGGGCCGGTGATATTGGCGGAGTAGATCTTGGTCTCGGTCTTGCCGGTGCTGTGTTCTTCCTGGAACAGGAAGTTCTGCAGTTCGGTATTGTTGGTCAGGCCACCATCACCTTGACGACCAAACGGCAGGAACGGATTCCACGGCACGCAGGCCGAGAAGGCGATCGGATTGGCAGCGGTACCGCACTGCACCCGGCCGCTTGCATTGAGGAAGGACGGACCGACCGACTGAGCCACACGCACGGTGTTGAGATTGCCGTAGGCGGACTGATTCAACTTGTTCTGGGTGTACAGATAACTCACATCCCAGTCGAAGGTGCGATCGGCCAACTCGAACGCGCCTTCCAGACCCAGCGTGGCACGGAAGGTCTGCAGACTGCTGCCAGAAACGCGCGGAATTTCCCAGGTGCGGCGCTGGAAATTCACCGACGTCGGGTTAGCTGCGCCATGGAAGCTGCCCAGCGGATTGTAGTAGCTGTCACGCGACATCGTAGTACCGGGGAATGCCGCGCTCTGGAACGGATAGCCCGCGACCTGGCGGGTTGCGTCGCGGTCGCTATACATCGCGTCGCCCTTGAAGCGCACCCAGTCGGCGATCTGGTAGTCACCCGAGATGAACAGGTTCTTGGTTTCTATCGGCGTACGCAGATCGGTCTGCACATTGGTGTTGCTGACATCGCCGTCCGGCGCCGTAGCATTAGTCGGGTGGTAGTTGGTGATGTCATAGGGGTTGCCGCCGCGGTTGAGCACGACATTGCCGCCATTGGCCGCTGTACGTACCAGCACACCCCACTGGCTGACCGTGGTCCAGCCCAGGAACGGATGGTACTGGCCGCGCGGATAACGCGAGAAATCGCGATCGACGCCGTTCACGACCTTTTCGTCGCTGTATTCGGCGACGGCAATCAGCGAGCCCTTGTCGCCCTTGTAGCCCAGGGTTGCGTCCCAGCGCTGGATATCACCATCACCTTCACTGTACTGGCCCCAGTACGCGTTGGCTTCCATGCCTTCAAAATTGCTGCGCGTAATAAAGTTGATCACGCCGCCGATTGCATCAGAGCCATAGACCGAGGATGCGCCATCCTTGAGGATTTCGACCGACTGGATGATTGCGGTCGGGATGGTGGTGACGTCCTGCAGGCCGTTGGTGTTGATGCCCAGGCGCTTGCCGTTGACGAGAACCAGCGTGCGTTGCGGACCGAGGTTGCGCAAGTCAATGAACGAACCACCCGGCGATTCACCGGCGGTCAGCGGCTCAGCGCGGCTGATGGCGGGCGAACCAGTGGAGGAGACGTTCTGCAGAATGTCCGAGACCGACTGGAAACCCTGACGCTGGATCTCCGCGCGATCAATCACGAGCACGGGCTGCGCGGTTTCGAGGTCGACCTTGCGGATACGCGAACCGGTAACTTCAATTCGCTCCAGCTGAGCTGCTTCCTCATCACCCGGTGCGGGCTGCTGAGCGAAGGCCAGCGCGGGAGCAAGGCCAGCGATACCGACACCGCCGGTAAGCAGGGCATAGCGCACTGCCCGGGACAATACATTGTAGCGACGTGACATTTATATACTCCTACACGAAGGGTGTTCTTAGCGGCGGGCCGGAGACCCAGGCGCTCCCCAATTCACACAACGGCACACACCTTGCGGCGCCGTGCCAGACGAGTGGTACGGATCGTGGCGTAGCAATGAGACCGAAATCCTTCGTATCGCAAACAACCCCGGCAGCGATATACGAAGGACGACGTAGTTTGCGTGGAATAGGCCTCAACCGCAACAGCTTGCAACATCGGCTCAGCAAACAACACTGCAGGGCCGGCCATTCTCCATCGAAGCTTGCCCGGTTCCGCTACAGATGGCCTCCCTACCACTAGATCTGCGCGACGTGGCTGGTTATTCGTTTACGCAGATCTAACCGTTTTTACGTGAGGCGGGCGAAATTTGCAATGCGGCGCTGCAGCAGCACCCGGATGCTCACTCGACTCATTTATTGCAAGCTAAGAAAATGCTCTGCCCCGGCAACAGCGTCAGAATCCGAAAGCGAAGGTGCCGGAGCATTGTTCCTGGACTGCTGCACTGCCGCAGGGCGTTGCTGTGAGTCGAAACGCGATGCTGGGATCACCGCCGCAGCGGTGCGAAGCTGTCCATGCCGCCACTGTATCCCCCAGCTACACCCTTGACCGCAATCGCGACCGCATCGTGCGGGTGCAGGCTTTCATGGTGCGACGCGCGAACCCAGAAATCGACGACGCGTTCGTCGGCATTCAAAGCTTGCTGTACGCGCCGGGCCGCATCCTCACAGAACATCAGGTTTTCACCGTTAAGCTTCGCAAACGCCTGCTCGTCGACACGTTTCACAGCAGTCTGCACCGGCGTCTTGAGCGCGTTTTCGATCCGGTCGATCAGCTCCACGACAGGCAACTCGAATCCGCCGCTTAGCTTGACGCGGACCTCGGCGGAACTGCGCTGACTATGCGGCGTAGCGCAGATGCCTTGTTCACTGCCAAGCCAGGCCATTACCTGGTCATAGTCCAGCGGCCGACCGCGCGCGAAATTCTCGCCGAAGCGCTCCTGGATCAGCTGCCGCGCCAGCGCTGCGGAACAGGGGCAGGTGCTCGAATAGACGATCTCACAGCCAAGTTCGAGGCTGAAATGCCCGCGATCCATAAGCGCGGTCAGCACGATCGGATAGGACTTCCAACCACTGTTGTCACTGATCAGCGCCGGACGGCGCACGAGGTAGTCAAACGAGACGCGAATCAGTGCGCGGTCGGACAGCTCCGCATGCGAGTCCAGGAAATCCTTGAGCAGGCGGCGCAGGGAGCAGGGAGTCAGCGGTTCATTCGACAAGGTCTTGTCGACATGCAGGTACAGCCGTGACATGTGGATGCCACGCACATCGGGCCGGGCCAGATTGACATAAGCCGTGACACGTGCCCCCGACTGAACAATCCGGCCATCGCCCCCGGAGAGGCTGACCGGAACATCAATCTCCCCCATGCCGACCCACTCCAGCGCTCCGGCCAGAAGCGGCCTGACCTCGCTGGCGACGTCAGGCAGGGAACGCACGGTATTTTCACTGCTACGCATTGGAAATCCTTCGAAGCGGTACTTGCCCGGACCGCCGACGGTGGCGAGCAGTGAGCCCTATGGCTACTGCGCCTACAGATAAGGCCTAACCGCCCAGCCTCAATAGCTTAGCAGGCGCCACTCAGGATTCGCGCCGCTGCGCCCGCCAGGCCTTCCAGGCAATATTCCAGGGCGCTTGTTGCAGCCGTGCCCAGAGCACGGCGAACGGGTCACCGCTACCCAACGGACGTGCGCGCCAGCATTCACACCACCAGCGCACCTTTGCAAGCCAGGTGGCCGAGGCGTCGACCATCGGACCGAGTTCCGCAAGCCTGTCGGCTATCGCGGCGACCTGCGCGCGTACTACCGTGTCACGCGTCGCGCCAGCCACGGCAAGTTCACTCCGGCTTAGCTGGTAGCGCGCGAGCAATTGCATGGAGATGGCGGACCCCAGCATTTCTTCTTGCGCAAGCGGCAACCGTGCAAGAACGCGCAGCAGGTATGTGGCAGCGGCGAGGTCTGCCTGTACGCTCACAGATTGTTCCGCCGAGCCGAGCAT
This sequence comes from Rhodanobacteraceae bacterium, assembly GCA_016790075.1. Classification (GTDB taxonomy): domain Bacteria; phylum Pseudomonadota; class Gammaproteobacteria; order Xanthomonadales; family Rhodanobacteraceae; genus Tahibacter. The sequence continues at coordinate 123,896 of JAEUPP010000039.1, forward strand.
CGTCACGCGCAAGCGCTCAATAGCCGCAAATGCCGGCGTGATCTGCCTGCACTGCGCAACAAAATCAGACGCCGGCGCGGCGTCACGGAGTTGTTGGGCCATACCGATCAGGACATCGAAAACCGTCGGCTCAAGCCGACCACACGCCACGGGGCCCAGACTTCGCACCAGCGGATGCCTAGCTTCGCCGGCTGCATGACGCGCAAACTCCTCCCGCCACCATTGCAATTTGCTCGCGGCGACCGTTGCATCAGGCAGATGGAAGGTTGCCTGCGTAAGTTCATGGGCTATGCCCTCAAAAGCGAGCAGCGAAACCGCACGGCGGCGTAGCAGCGGAGCCACAATGCGAAATTCAGGATAGGCCTGCTCCAGTTTCGCGACGAAACTCGCAGCCTCAGCGTCCAGGCCGCTCATGCCGCTTCGAGTAACAAAATACGGTGCAGTTCCATAGCCGATGCGGCGACACAATCGGCTTGCCATAGCCGCGGATCTTCACCATCGAGATAACCCCAGGCCGCAGCGACGGTTAGCAAGCCGGCTGCGCGGCCCGCTTCTATGTCGCGCCTGTCGTCACCGACATAGACACAATGCTGCGGTAACACACCCGCAAGCTCGCAGGCCCGCAGTATCGGCGCGGGATCGGGCTTGCGCACGGCCAGACAATCGCCGCTGACCAGTGCAGCGCTGCGCTGCGTCCAGCCAAGCCGTGCCAGCAATGGCCGCGCCAACCAGCCCGGTTTGTTCGTGACCACGCCCCAGCCCGCACCACGCGCCTCAATGGCGGTGATCAGGGCTTCGATCCCCTCGAAGGGCCGCGATAGCTCAGCAATATCGGCCGCATAGAGTTCGAGAAATCGTGGCAACAGTTCTTCGTAACGCTTGTCGTCGAATCCCGGCAGCCCACGCCGCAGCATCGCGCGACCGCCCTTGGACACTACGTTGCGTACAGCGTCGACGTCCGGCTCGGCCTCTCCGAGTTCGCGGCACAGGCGCTGCATGGCGGCAACGAGGTCAGGCGCCGAATCCACCAATGTGCCATCGAGGTCAAACAGCACGGCGTCGATGGGGCGTTGCAGCAGTCTCATGCCGGCTTGTGCGCACAGACCAAATAATTCACAGCCACGGACGGTGTGAGTCTGGCCTGCCGCGTCAGCGGGTTGTAGGCCAGACCCTGCAGGTCATCGAGCGCCATTCCGCTGGCGCGCAGTGCTGCCGCCATCTCACTGGGCCGGATGAACTGGCGATAATGGTGCGTACCGCGCGGCAGCAGCCGCAGCAGGTACTCCGCACCGACAATGCCGAGCGCAAACGCCTGCGGCGTACGATTCAGGGTCGAAGCAAACCAGCGACCGCCTGGCTTCAGCAGCCGCGCACAGGCTTCAATGACGCTGCCGGGATCCGGAACGTGTTCGAGCATTTCCATACAGGTGATAGCGTCGAAACTCGCGGGCTGCTCCGCAGCGAGCGCCTCGGCGCTGATCTCGCGATAGTCGACCTTGGCGCCACTCTCAAAAAGGTGCAGACGCGCAACATCAAGCACGCCAGACGCGAGATCAATCGCCATCACGTCAGCGCCAGCCGCAGCCAGCGCCTCGCTGAGCAAGCCGCCGCCGCAACCAACGTCGAGCACGCGTGCACCGCGCAGTCTGGTGCGGGCAGCAACATACGCCAGGCGTACCGGATTGAGATCATGCAGCGGGCGGGATTCGCCGTCGGGATCCCACCAGCGACTTGCCAGACGCTCGAACTTGGCCGTCTCGCTACGATCGACATTTTCGTTAGCCATCATTGCTGTACTTCCCTCGGCAAGGCCTGAACGCACATCGGCAGCCGGATTGATTCAAGTAGCCACGGACATTCGATAGCCGGTCGAAAATTGTCCAAGGTTCCATTTGTCGCTTGCCTTCGCTCGCCAGAACGCTTACGGCCGTAGCCGCTCGCCCCACTCGCGCGCCTTGGCGCGCAGCGCAGCTGTGTCCATGTCGACAAGCACCCCGCCGACGAGCTTGGCTATGCCGGCAATCCAGACATCACTGACCTGCTGTCGGCCACAGCTATAGACCAGCTGCGACACCACGTTGAACACCGGCAGTGTTTCGACCGCATCCAGGCGCACTGCCGCCAGATCGGCCGCCTTGCCAGGTTCGATCGACCCTATGCGATCGCTCCAACCCAGCGCCCTGGCCGCGTTCAGCGTGGCTGCGCGCAACGTAAATGCTGCGTCGAACGCGCGCGCATCGCCCGATACCCCTTTGGCCAGCAGCGCCGCCGTGCGCATTTCACCGAACATGTCGAGATCGTTGTTGCTGGCACAACCGTCAGTGCCGAGCGCGACATTGACACCCGCAAGCCGTAGCGCCTCAGCCGGACAGAAGCCGCTGGCGAGCTTGAGGTTGGACTCGGGGCAATGCACGACCGATACGCCGGCATCAGCGCAAAGGCGAATTTCCGCCTCGTCAAGTTGAGTCATGTGCACGGCGATCAGATGGTCGTTGACCAAGCCAAGCCCCTGCAGCCGCGCCAGTGGCCTTACCCCGTGCTCACGCCGCGAGTCCTCCACCTCCTGCGCAGTTTCCTGTACGTGCACATGCACCGGAAGATCGAGCTGGTCCGACAACATGCGCACACGCTCGAAGCTCTCGTTGCTGACCGTATACGGGGCATGCGGCGCAAACGCCGTACCGATCAGCGCGTCGCCGCGGTATTCGTCGTGAACCGCCAGCGCCTTGTCGAAGTAGTCTTCGCGAGTGCGCGCCCAGGCGCTAGGAAATTCGATCAGCGGCAACCCGACCAGCGCGCGGAAGCCATAGCGCCGGTAGGTAGCTGCCTGCGCATCCGGGAAGAAATAGTTCTCGTTGCAGCAGGTCGTTCCGCCGCGCAGCATTTCCGCAATGGCAAGCGTCACACCGTCATGCACGAATTCGGCACTCATGGCGCGCGCTTCGGCCGGCCAAATATGCTCCCGCAACCAGGTCATCAGCGGCAGATCGTCGGCGATACCGCGCATCAACGTCATCGGATTGTGCGTGTGAGCGTTGACCAGCCCCGGGATCAGCACGTGCTCGGCCAGCACCCGCGTTTCCCGCGCGGCGTAGCGGCTGTGTGCCTGCGCAATCGGCAACAGATCACGGATACGGCCGCCGTCTACGGCGACTGCATGCTGTTCCAGCACGAGGCCATGCGGTTCGACCGGAACTACCCAGCGGGCTTCGATCAATAAATCGACAACGGTAGGCTCGGGTGAACTCACACGCAGCTCCTGTGTTCATGCAACTCGCACATCATGGAGCCGGAAACGAAAAAGGGAAACCCGCTCCGGCGGGTTTCCCTCTGAAAGACCCGGGCCTTCGCAGCACAGCATCCAGGCCCAGCGGATGAGTGGCTCAGCCCGAACAAGCACCTGCGCAACAAGCGCTTGGCCATCGTGCCGGATCAAGCACTCTGCAACAGCCAAAGCTAAATTCCGACCCTCTGTTCGGGATTTGCTTACTTGACGCGCGAAACGTATTCGCCGGTACGTGTATCGACGCGGATTTTCTCCCCCTGCGCCACGAACAGCGGTACACGAACGACAGCTCCGGTTTCGAGCTTGGCCGGCTTGCCGCCGCCACCTGAGGTATCACCGCGCACACCCGGATCCGTTTCGACGATTTCGAGTTCGACGAAGTTCGGTGCGGCAACCGTCAGCGGCGCACCGTTCCACAACGTGACGACGCAGGTCTCGTTGCCCTTGAGCCACTTGGCCGCATCCGCCATCGCCGGTCCCTCGGCGCCGACCTGCTCGTGGGTTTCTGGGTGCATGAAATGCCAGAACTCGCCGTCGGAATAGAGGTATTCCATGTCCGTGTCCATTACGTCGGCCGGCTCCAGCGAGTCAGTCGCCTTCATGGTCAGCTCCACGACGCGACCCGACTTGATGTTGCGATAGCGCACGCGAGTGAACGCCTGGCCCTTGCCTGGCTTGACGTATTCAGTATCGGTAATGACGCACGGCTCGTTGTTGACGATGATTTTCATGCCGTTCTTGACGTCATTCATGCCATAGCTGGCCATGGGTCACTCCTGCAGGGGAATCGCCGCCGATCTGCGGCTACAATGGTCGATTGGCCGTAAAGCCGGAAACACAAGCCCACGATGATAACCGTTAACCGCCGGCTCGCGCAGCCTCCACTGCCCCGCTGGCAGCAACTCTGGCGCGAAGCCGTCACCGATCCGCTGGAATTGTTGCGCCTGGTTGGGCTGGAGCAGCATGCGCGGCGGCTTCTGCCGGCAGGTGACACCGGATTTCCTCTGCGTGTACCTCGCGGGTTCATTGCCCGCATGCAGACAGGCAACCCGGACGATCCCTTGCTGCTGCAGGTACTGCCGCAGGTGGCAGAAAATTTGCCGCAGCCCGGTTTCGTCCATGACGCCGTCGGCGACGCTGCGGCACGCTCTGCCCACGGTGTATTGCAGAAATACGCCGGACGCGCCCTGCTCATCACTACGGGTTCCTGCGCCGTCAACTGCCGCTATTGTTTTCGACGCCATTTCCCCTATGCCGACGAAACCGCGGCTGCAAACGGCTGGCGCGCCGCCCTGGCGGCGATTGCAACTGACACCACGGTCACAGAAGTCATCCTTTCGGGCGGAGACCCGCTGTCGCTGTCCGACGCCAAGCTTGCCGAGCTCGGCAGCGCGCTAGTTGCCATACCGCATGTGCGACGACTGCGCATCCATACTCGCCTCCCAGTAGTAATGCCGGAACGCGTAGACGCGGCCTTCGCAGCCTGGTTGGCGGCCCTGCCGCTACAGAAAGTCGTCGTTCTACACGCCAACCACGCCAACGAGCTCGATGCTAGCGTCGATGTTGCCTGCGCCCGCCTGCGCGACGCCGGCTGTACCCTGCTGAACCAGGCGGTGTTGCTGCGTGGTATCAACCATAGCGCCACGGCGTTGACAGCCTTGTCCGAGCGCTTGTTTGCGGCCGGCGTACTCCCGTACTACCTGCATCAGCTCGACCGCGTGCTTGGTGCAGCGCATTTCGAGGTCACCGATGCCGAGGCCCTTGCGCTCATCGCGGCCCTGCGTCATAGCCTGCCGGGCTATCTCGTGCCGCGCCTGGTCCGCGAGGTCGCCGGAGAGCCGGCGAAAACGCCGCTGTGACAGCAGCCACAAGCCGCACGGCTCCGTGTGGAAATAATCGGACGAATCCGGTAAAAACAACGACAAGCGGTCGCTTGCATCTTCTCGCTTGCCCACTTTCAAGATTGAACCCGCCAGTTGTGGACCGGAACCGCAGGCCTTGACGTCCTGCCGGTGCCGCACTTGCCCGCGTTTCGAGGGGACATGAGTAAACAGGACAGTGTCATCAAGTTGCTGCTGATCGAGGATTCAGTCGAAGATGCCGAGCAGCAAATCAGCATCCTGCGCAACGGCGGTATTGCGGTGCGCCCGGCACGAGCCACGAATGAAGCCGAGCTCGAAGACCAGATAAGTCAGCAAACCCCCGATCTTGTCCTTGTTAACCTCGCAGCAAAGTCGCTGCGGCTTGAGCAGATCGTCGATGCCGTAAATCGCGCCGGCAAAGATATCGCCATCGTCGGCAGCACCTTGAGCCCGAACGAGGATCTGATCGTCGAGGCGTTCCGCAGCGGCGCACGCGCGATTGCCCTACGCGTTCGCCCCGACCATACGCAGATGGTCATCAAACGCGAATTTGAAAGCCTGCTGATGCGCCGCAGCGTGCGGCGCCTCGAATCGGCGCTGCGCGAAACCGAACGCCGCTGCGATTCACTGCTGGATTCCTCGCGCGACCCTATCGCCTACGTGCACGAGGGCATGCATGTGCGCGCGAACAAGGCCTACCTCGAGATGTTCGGCTTCGACGAGTTCGAGGACATTGAGAGCATGTCGATTCTCGACATGATTGCTCCTGACGACGCCGACGACTTCAAGGCGCTACTCAAGAAGCTATCCAAGGGCGAGAAGCCGCCACAGAAACTGAACCTCAAGGCGCAGCGTTCGGACGGATCGACCTTCGACTCGGTCATGGAGTTCGCCGAAGCCAGTTACGAAGGCGAGCCCTGCCAGCAAATCATCTTGCGTCAGCAGACCAACAATCCCGAACTGGAAAAAGAACTCGACGCACTGCGTTCCAAGGATCTCGTCACCGACCTGTTCAATCGCCAGCACTTGCTGCTGGAACTCGACCGCACGGTCGCAGCCGCCGCAACCGGCAGCAACAACCGCTGCCTGCTGTTACTGGAGCCCGATAATTTCAAGACCACGCTCGATACTATCGGTATCGGCAACGCCGACCTGTTGCTGGGCGACCTGGCCAATCTGATGCGGCGTCACCTGGGCGAGACCGATGTAGCAGCGCGCTTCGCCGATCATACGTTCGCCGTTTTGCTGATCGGCCGCGATCCGGAAAACTCCAAGAGAACTGCTGAAGTGCTGCTCAAGGCGTTCAATGAACGCATCTTTGAAATCGGCAAGCAGTCGATCAATGTGACGATGAGCGTCGGCGGCTGCCTTATCGGCGAGAAGAACGCAAACGCTCAAGCCATTCTGGCCAATGCGAATACGACCTTGCGTGCCGCACAGACCGAAGGCGGTAACCGCGTCAATCTGTTCGACCCGGCAGCGCAGGACAAAGCTGCGGAAGAAAAACAGCGCCACTGGCTCAAGCTCATACATGATGCGCTCAACAACAACGGTTTCGTGCTGTTCAATCAGCCCATAATCAGTCTGCACGGCGCCGACGGTGATTTCTTCGAGATCCTGCTACGCATGCAGGGGCCCAAGGGCGAAATCACGCCGAACTTCTTCCTTCCCATCGCTGAACAGCACGGCCTGATGCCGCAGATCGACCGCTGGGTCATCTCCCATGCGATCAGGGCGCTGGTCGAGCGTGAGAAGACTGGCATCAAAACCACCTATTTCATCAAGCTGACGCCGCAGTCGCTGGAAGACCAGACCTTACTGCCGTGGATCGCCCAGCAACTGAAGAACTCTCGCCTGCGTGGCGATGCGCTCGTATTTGAGATGCCGGAGAGCAAGGTTGTCACCAACCTCAAACCAGCACGGGCCTTCGTTACCGGCCTGAAGCAGATCCACTGTGGCTTCGCGCTGGAGCAGTTCGGCTCAGGCCTCAACTCCATGCAGCTCCTCAAGCACATCGACGCCGGCTATCTCAAGCTCGACCGCAGCTTTATGGCCGAGCTACCCAAGCACAAGGAAAACCAGGAAAAATTGAAGGAGCTCTGCGACCAGGCGCACCACGCGGGCAAGCTGACCGTGGCCGAATTCGTTGAAGATGCCGCAAGCATGTCTATCCTGTTTAGCTGCGGTGTCAACTTCGTGCAGGGCAACTTCCTGCAGGAACCCGAAAAGGTCATGACCTACGACATCGCCTGAGGCACTCGGCGGCAGATAGGACTCGCTCCCTGAACGAACAACGGCCCGCATGGGCCGTTGTTCGTTCCAATAGGGGAGATTGCCCCTGAGACGGCGGCCGCCTATAGCCGCTGCAGCGCGGCTATGCGCTCCTCAACCGGTGGATGGCTTGAGAACAACTTGCCGAATGGACCAGCAATACCGAACGCCGCGACCTCCCTGGGCAGCGTGGTATCCCCGTGACCGGCGGTGAGGCGCTGCAGCGCCGAGATCATCGCCCCTTTGCCTTCAAGTCGCGCCGCCCCGGCATCGGCACGGAATTCGCGCCAGCGCGAAAACGCCATGACAATCATCGACGCCAATACACCAAACACAAGCTGAGCAACCATGACGGTGATGAAATAGCCTACACCGCCGCCATCGCGATCGCTGCGCAGGAACGAATCGACGATGGATCCGACGATACGTGCAAGAAAAATCACGAAGGTATTGAGCACACCCTGGATCAAGCCCATGGTCACCATGTCGCCGTTCGCAACATGGCTGATCTCATGAGCCAGAACCGCCTCGACCTGGCGCCGGTCCATGTTCTGCAACAGGCCCATGCTGACCGCGACCAGGGCGTGGTCTCGGCTCATGCCGGTCGCGAATGCATTCATTTCCTGGCCGCCGTAGATGGCGACCTCTGGCATACCGATACCAGCGGCCTCAGCCTGGCGCTTGACCGTGCTATATAGCCATTGCTCGACTTCGCTCTGCGGCTGTGTGATGACGTGTGCGCCGGTTGCGCGCTTGGCCATCCACTTGGATAGCGCAAGCGAAACGAACGCCCCGCCCATGCCGATCACAGCTGCCATCAGCAGCAGAGAGCTCAGATTGCGTGTACTGCCTGCGTCCAGACCCAGCAACTTGATGACAATGGTGAGCAAGAACAGGATGGCCAGGTTGGTGGCCAGAAACAAAACAATGCGCATGGCGACACACTCCTCCTACGGAAGCGACAGCCCCACTGCAGGTCGAAATTGGTGCGGTGCTGCGAAGTTCAAGCGAAATGTGGTCCATCGCTATTGCATTGACCAGAACCGCCAGATTGAGCGGGGAGACTAGCTGGGCCTCGCCACCTTTCGATGAATACAGACAGCCTGCCCTATCGTGGTCGGTTTGCGCCATCACCGACCGGCGCCTTGCATTTCGGTTCGCTCGTTGCTGCACTCGGCAGTTGGTTGCGTGCTCGCCATTGCGGCGGGAGCTGGATTGTCCGCATTGAAGATCTCGATCCGCCGCGCGAGGTGCCCGGTGCTGCCCAGCAGCAGATTGCGACACTGGCTGCATTCGGCCTGGTCTCTGACGAGCCCGTGCTGTGGCAGCACGAACGCCACGCTGCCTATGCAGCGGCATTAGCTCAACTCGTTGAGCAAAATCAGGCGTTTGCCTGCTGGTGCAGCCGCAGCGATCTGGAGCGCAACCAGGGGCTGCATCGTGGCTCCTGCATCGCGACCGCAGATGCTCAGCGCACACCAGCCTGGCGCCTGCGCGTTCCGGACACGATAGTCGGTTTCGACGATCTGGTGCTCGGCCGATACGAACAGCGGCTCGCGACTGAGGTCGGCGACTTCGTGATTCGCCGCGTCGAAGGTTACTTCGCCTATCAGCTCGCAGTCGTTGTCGACGACGCCGCCCAGGCGATCACCGAAGTCGTACGCGGCGCTGACCTGCTTGATTCAACGCCGCGCCAAATCCTGCTGCAGCGCTATCTAGGCCTACCCACGCCGCGTTACCTGCACTTGCCGCTTGCACTGGATTGCGCCGGCCGCAAGCTCAGCAAACAAGACAGCGCGCTACCGGTACGAGGTGATGATCCGCTGCCCGCATTGCGTAGCGCGCTTGCGTTTCTTGGCCTGCCGACAGAACGCTGGCGCCACATCGGCGCAGTAGCCCCCCTGCTCCACGCGGCCGCAGCAGCTTTTGAACTCCGCGCGATCCCGCGCTCAAGTTCGATTGTGCAGACGCATCATCGCTTGTCATGACGCTTGTGTAGAATCGCACGAAGTCCGCGTCACGCGGCTTACCCGCGTTGCGACGGATCACAACGACAAACTGGGAGTGGAGCATGACCTCACGCGTAGCCTTGGTGACGGGTGGAACGGGCGGTATCGGCACAGCGATCGTGCGCAAATTGGCAGGGATGGGACACAAGGTCGCAACGAACTATCGTGACAAGGCCCGCGCTACCGCGTGGCAGGAAGCGCTTAAGCGGGACGGCATCGACGTGGCATTGGCCGCCGGCGACGTAGCTGACCCCGCCACTGCTGAAGCCATGGTGCGCGAAGTCGTCGACCAGCTAGGCCCCGTCGATATCCTCGTGAATAACGCTGGCATTACACGCGACGGCACCTTTCACAAGATGTCGGCCATGCAATGGCAGGAAGTCATCAACACCAACCTGAACTCCTGCTTCAATGTAACCCGCCCTGTCATCGACGGCATGCGTGAGCGCAAGTGGGGCCGCATCATCCAGATCAGCTCCATCAACGGCCAGAAAGGGCAATACGGCCAAGCCAACTACGCCGCGTCCAAGGCCGGCATGCACGGCTTCACGATCTCGCTCGCGCAGGAGAACGCGAAATTCGGCATCACCGTCAACACGGTATCGCCAGGTTATGTTGCGACCGAAATGGTCATGGCCGTACCCGAGGAAGTCCGTGCAAAGATTGCAGCACAGATTCCGGTAGGTCGCCTGGGGAACCCGGACGAAATCGCCTACGCAGTCGGCTTCTTCATTCCTGACGAGGCCGCCTGGGTTACCGGCGCAAACCTGTCGATCAATGGCGGTCATTACATGGGCTGGTAATCGCCACCAGGCCGACGACGCGGCGGAGCTGCTGGACTCGCTACGTCGTCGGCGCTCGCGTCAAGACCGTAGTGCCATGCTGCGCAGCAATAGCCGGCTGGTGCGCCGCCGCAAGCCGTGCTAGCTTCGCTGCATGGCACAAGTCCGAGTCATCAAGAAGTACCCGAACCGCCGGCTCTACGACACCGAGATTTCGAGCTACATCACGCTGGAAGAGGTACGCCAGCTTGTGGTGGACGGCGAGGAATTCGAGGTGCGCGATGCAAAGACCGGAGAGGAACTGACCCGTTCAGTCCTGCTGCAGATCATTGCCGAGCACGAAGAACGCGGCCAACCGATGTTTACTACCCAGCTGCTGTCGCAGGTGATCCGCTTTTACGGCGATTCGCTGCAAGGCTTCATGGGCGGCTATCTCGAACGCAGCCTGCAGGTGTTTCTTGACCAGCAGCAGCAGTTTCGCAGTCAGCTCAACACGATGATGGGCCAGACGCCCTGGTCCATGCTCAACGACCTTACCGAGCGCAATATGGACATGTGGAAATCCCTGCAACAGGGCTTTCTCAACGCCGCGACTAGCTCAATGAAGGCCGGCAGCGGCAACAAGGACAAGGACAAGCCCTGAACCATCGGCGCGGCGACAGCCGCGCCAGTCCAACAAGCGCAGGGGCGCCGCTGTTGCGGCGCAATAGCTGCGCGCATGCAGCATCCGGGGGGATACATGAAGCAGCGAGTCGCATTGGTCAGCGGTGGTATTGGCGGCCTAGGCACTGAGATTTGCCAGCATCTGGCCATGTCGGGACATCGCGTCATCGCGGCTGATCTGGGCACGCGTACTGAGCGCATCGCCGCATTCCGCGACGAAGTCGCCGGCTTCGGTGACGCGATCAGGTTCGAGCCACTGGATATCAGCGACTTCGCCGCGTGCGTGGGCGTGATCCAGCAGGTCGAAACCGAATACGGCGGTATTGACGTGCTCGTCAACGCCGCCGGCATCACCCGCGACACCACGTTGCGCAAGATGAGCCAGGAGCAATGGCATAGCGTGCTGACCGTCAATCTCGACGGCGTGTTCAATCTGTGCCGCAACGTGATCGACGGCATGTGCACACGCGGCTACGGTCGCATCGTCAACATTTCGTCAGTGAACGGCCAGACCGGACAGTTCGGCCAGACCAACTACGCCGCCGCCAAGGCCGGTATGCACGGTTTCACCATGGCGCTGGCACGGGAGGTGGCGCGCAAGGGTGTTACCGTCAACAGCGTATCGCCGGGCTACTGCGAGACCGCAATGGTCATGCAAATCGCAGCGGAGATCCGCGAACAGATCATTGCCGATGTTCCTGTCGGCCGGCTCGGCAAACCGGCGGAAATCGCCCGCGTCGTCGCCTTCCTGGTTGCGGAAGATTCCGGCTTTATTACCGGTGCGAACATACCGGTCAATGGCGGCTACTTCATGGATTTCTGATCACACCTGGGCGCTCGGCAACGGTCGCGTAGCGATCGTGCCACCACGGGCGGGTAGCGCAGCGATCTGCATGGGTGTCGGCTGCTTCTTCGCGCTGATCCGGGAGCAGCATTACAGGGCAGGGTTCTGTGTGGCGATAGCGCCGCGGTTAACACGATCGCCCACGCCAGACGGTGCAGATTCCGGCCGGCATCTCGCACCGGTACGGCGGACTCATCGGTGCCGATGTAGCAGTCGACGGCCGATGTAGCAATGGATTCCCACTAGCGGATCACCTAGGGTGGTGATCCGACAGGTAACGGCTCGAACGGGTCTCGCACCAGCTCCGCCGGATAGTGCTCGACGACGTTCAGCAGCGGCAGCGGTTCGAGCGGCGGCGGCGGGCGCGCCTTTACTTCCGCAACCCAGTCCTCGGCGACAGGTCTCCGCTCAGACGCTACGCGCCCAGAAAATACCAGCAGAGCCGTGGTGTAACCGAGCACGAGTATGCCAAAGCCGAACCATCTCCATCGTTTACCCGCGCTGCGACGCCACAGAACCGACAGCACGCTAGGGCTCCTCGGGGTAGTGGTAGTACACGAATGTCACTTCGGTACGCAGATCGTCGGCGCCGGGCGGCAACATCATTGCAAGCGAGCGCAGCGTCTGCACACGGACATCGGTGGCCGTGTCACCGAGAAACGCGGCAACGCCTGTCGCGCGTCCTCGCAGCACCAGATCGAAGGCCTGCTCCACGTAGAACTCCTTGGGCACTTCTGATGACCGGCGCACGACATCGAGCCTCAGGCCGTTGCGCGCGGCGCGCGTTTCGAGAGCTCGCTGTATTTCCCCTTCGTCGAGAGAGGACGGCAGGCGTTGCTGCAATACTCGCAGCACGTCCCTCAGCTCTCCGAGTTGTTGTTTCAGGGGTTCCAGATTGCCGACGCGCCCCTGCTTCTCCTGGAAGATCATCCGACGTTCCACTACCCCGCGTTCCGCCGCCTCGAAGTCATGCCACGCTTCTTGTAACAGCTGTGAACCCGCGAAGGTTCCAAGGATGGCAGCAGTCGCACAGGCCGCACGCCACAGCAGACGACCGAGTGTACTCATGGCTGCTGGACCACCGTCTGCCGCGCGATCATTGGGTATCCAGGCAACAGGCCGGCGTTGTTGTCGTCGAGATCAGACTCGGTGCGTGAAGGTGGGCGGGCATCGATTGTGACGCGTATCCGGTTGCCATTCCCGTCGGGTTCGCGGGAGATAACCCGCGCATTGCTGAGTCCGATCTCGGCGAGCTCGGCAAGGATCGGCGGCAGCAGGGCCGGGTCTCTGCATAGTGCCTCCAGATCGAGTTTTCTGCCGTCATAGCGCAACTTCAGCACTTGCACCCCCACTGGAAGGTGCCCGAGCGCGACCAGCGGCCGAGCAGTAGCCGCCTGAATTTCGCTGAGATACTCGACGATCTGCTTCCGTACCAGTAGCTCGGCTCTCGACTTGTCAATGCCTGCGATTTCGACGATCTGACTGTCGACGGACCGGATTTCGCGGTCGAGCACGGTGCTTTCCGCACGCGCCTGAGTCAAGCCGTAGCGGATGAGCAGCAACGGGGGTATGCACAGCAGCAGGGGAGCACCAAACCAGACCAGCAACCAAAGAACGTTGGGCCAGGACCAAGGGCTCGCATTCGATGTGGCGTTCACGCTCATCGGACCGAAGTATTCCTTCGAAACCGCAAACCCAGGTTGCGCCCATCACCGCTGCGCATCTTCTTTTCAGCCCCGTCCGAGACGGCAGCCGAATGGCGTTCGTCCTTGCTCTAATAACGCGCCTGCACATCGAGTTCAAGCGTCACTCGATGTCGGCGACGTTCTCCGGGAGTTCGCGTCGCTGCGTGTAGCCGAGCCATTTCAGGGCCAGAGCCCGGCAACGATCAGGCAATACCTACCAGATCAGATCGGCTGGTACATCGTCATCGACCGGGGCGCTGGGATCGACGAGCAGCACCAGGGCTTCGGCCCAGAGCGCTTTCACCTCACGCCCCAGATCTGCAGCAACGAGCAGGTAGCGGCCGTTCTGCTGAACGATCGCTATTTCGCCACGATTGACGGCGGCCAGTTGATCCTGCGTGCAGTAGACCCGGCGGATCTTGCCGCCATGTTCGAAATGGCGAGCATGCTCCGCATCGGCGGCGTTCAGCGCCTTGCCATTGAGCAGTCTGGCGATCTTTTCCTTGCGCTCGCGCTTCTCGCGCGCTTTTTGCTCAGCTTCACGCTGGGCGCGTTCGCGATCTTCGCGTTCACTGCGTGCGCGCAGGGCATAGGCCTGCGCGAGATCAGGCTCGCCGCTGGGTTTCTGTCGCGGTTTCGGAACTGAGCCGCCTGGTTGAGCAGCAGGCGCCTGCGGTCTGCCCTGGACCGGGCGCGCACCGGTACGTGAGTCGGGTCGGTTCACCGGTTTGCTGCCCGCAGGGCGTTGTTCCGGTTTCGTTTCGGGCTTCAGTTTTTGTACCAGTCCACTCTTCAACAACTGGTCACGCAGGGAATCGGCCATGGTAGATTTTCAAATGCGACGGGCAATGACGTAAGCAATAGTGATCAGTAGTGTGGCGGCGGCGGTTCCGTCGCCGGATCATGGCTCAAGCTCGATCGCACTACTCCGAGCTCGCTGCGCAAACGACGGAACTCCTCACGCAGATGACCGAGCACACGATCGTGCTCGGCGACCGTGCGATTGAGCACGACCACGGTTTCTTCAAGGAAGGCGAAACGCACTTCGAGCTCGGTCAGGCGTTCTTCCAATGTGGTGGAAATCGACATGTCAGACCAACTTCTCGATCAAGTGGCGGCCGTGACGCGATCCTACCAGCCCGCGCGTCTCACGTTCTGCGAGCCGTCGGTCGGCCTCGGCCATCTCCGCTACGAGTGTAGGGAAATTGGTCCGGGGCTCCCAGCCGAGTTCACGCCGCGCCAGCCCCGCGTCGCCGACCAGGGTGTCAACCTCAGCCGGCCGAAAGTAGCGCGGATGAACACGTACTATGACCTGGCCAGGGCTCAGGCAGCAGTCCGCAAGACCGCAGCGCACCACACGCCCGACTTCGTCAATGCCGCTACCCTCAAATTCGAGTTCAAGATCAAGCGCTCGTGCCGCCAACACGACGAATTCGCGCACCGTGCGCTGCTGTCCGGTGGCGATGACGTAGTCACGCGGCTCAGTCTGCTGCAGCATCAGCCACTGCGCCTGCACGTAGTCCCGCGCATGCCCCCAGTCGCGGCGCGCATCCAGATTGCCTAGGTAGACGCCTTGCTGCAGACCGTACACGACGCGCGCTAGACCACGGGTGATCTTGCGTGTGACGAAGGTCTCGCCGCGCAATGGCGACTCGTGGTTGAACAGAATGCCGCTGCAGGCGAACAGACCATAAGCCTCGCGATAGTTCTGCGTAATCCAGTGGGCGTAAAGCTTGGCAACACCGTAGGGCGAACGCGGATGGAACGGCGTCGTTTCGTTCTGCGGCATTTCCCGCGCTTGGCCGAACAGTTCCGAAGTCGAAGCCTGATAGAAACGCGCCTTCTGCTCCAGCCCTAGAATACGAATTGCCTCGAGCAGGCGCAGTGCGCCCAAGGCATCTGCATTCGCGGTGAATTCGGGCTCCTCGAACGAAACGGCGACATGGCTCTGGGCGCCCAGGTTGTAGATCTCGTCCGGCCGGACAAGCTGCAGCACGCGCAATAGGCTCAGCGAGTCAGTCAGGTCTGCGTAGTGCAGGTGCACCTTCGGCACGGCCTCATCGAGCTCGTGATACAGGTGATCGATGCGTTCGGAGTTGAACGAGGATGTACGCCGCTTGATGCCGTGTACTTCGTAGCCTTTGCCCAGCAGCAGCTCAGCCAGATACGCGCCATCCTGGCCCGTGATGCCGGTTATCAAAGCGCGCTTGCTCACTCGGCCTCCGTTGAAGTCGGCACAGAAACGCCCCTTCTAGTGCGCGACAACACTGCGACCACGCCCGATGCCGTAATAAGCCAAGCCGGCTGACTCTACACTCGCCGGATCGTAAATATTGCGGCCATCAAAAATCGCTGCATGTGTCAGCTGCGCTTTGAGCAGGCGAAAATCCGGGCTGCGAAATGCCTTCCACTCGGTCACTATGACCAGTGCATCGGCCCCGCTTAACGCCTGTTGTGCGTGCTCGCAAAGCACCAAGTCGGTGCGTTCGCCGAAGAGCCGTCGCGCTTCTTCACGCGCCTCCGGATCGTAGGCGCGCACCATGGCGCCAGCACGCCAGAGCTGTTCCAGCAGCCGGCGGCTCGGGGCTTCGCGCATATCGTCGGTGTTGGGTTTGAACGCCAGTCCCCAGACCGCGAATGTACGTCCGCGCAGCTCACCACCGAAGTGCCCGCGTATGAGCTCAAACAGTCTGTCCTTCTGCGCATCATTGACCTGTTCCACCGACTGCAGCAGCTTGGCTTCGTAGCCACGCGCACGCGCAATGCGGTCCAACGCCTGCACATCCTTTGGAAAACACGAGCCGCCGTAACCAGCTCCGGGGTAGATAAAGTGATAGCCGATGCGCGGGTCCGAACCTATGCCCTGGCGCACGAGCTCGATATCAGCGCCGACGCGCTCGGCAATGTTTGCCATCTCGTTCATGAAGCTGATCTTGGTCGCGAGCATTGCGTTGGCCGCGTACTTGGTCAGCTCGGCTGAACGCAGGTCCATGAGCACGATACGGTCATGATTGCGATTGAACGGCGCGTAGAGGCGGCGCAGTAGCGCAATTGCCGTTGCGCTATCGCTGCCGATGACGATACGGTCTGGGCGCATACAGTCGTTGACAGCATCGCCCTCCTTGAGGAACTCGGGGTTGGAGACGACGTCAAAGCCGATCGACACCCCTCGTTCGGCAAGCGCGGCAGCAATGCAGTCGCGCACGCGATCAGCGGTTCCTACAGGCACGGTGGACTTGTTGACGATCACGCTGGCGCCGCCGAGATGCCGGCCTATCGTATGTGCGACCGCAAGCACGTGGGTCAGATCTGCGCTGCCGTCCTCTCCAGGAGGCGTGCCGACTGCGATGAAGATGATGTCACCATGTGCAATGGCCGACGCTGGATCTGTCGTGAACGCAAGACGGCCTGCGGCGTGATTTGCTGCGACCAGTTCTTCGAGGCCCGGTTCGTAGATCGGAATCTGCCCGCGGTTGAGCCGCGCGATCTTGTCCGCGTCGACGTCGACGCAGACAACCGTATTGCCCATCTCCGCCAGACAGGTGCCGGTCACTAGGCCGACATAACCGGTGCCGAAAACGGTGACGTTCATACGCAACAAACCCCGGTGAAAGCAAACGATTCTAGCACCGGCAGGCAAGCGCACGGTGGCAACGAAAAAGGGCGCGGCGATGTAATCGCCGCGCCCCGATGACTGCAATGCGCGAAGGCGCGATTATTTCTTGGCCGGTTCAGCCGGTGCAGGAGCTGCGGTTTCGGTCGGCGGCACGATCTTGATCAGTTCGACCTCGAACGTCAGCATCGCATTCGGACCGATCGGACCCGGGCCGTTCTCGCCATAGGCCAGGTTGGACGGAATGTAGAACTTGTACTTCGATCCAACCGGCATCAGCTGCAGACCTTCGGTCCAGCCCGGGATGACGCCCTTGAGCGGGAACGTGGCCGGTTCGCCGCGATCGACCGAGCTGTCGAACTTGGTCCCGTCAAGCAGCGTACCCGTGTAGTGCACCTGTACCGTGTCAGTGTCCTTCGGCTTAGGGCCGGTAGCGGACTTGACGACTTCATACTGCAGGCCCGAAGCCGTAGTCGTCACGCCCTTCTTGCTCTTGTTCTTGGCGAGGAACTCGTCGCCGGCCTTCTTGTTGGTTTCGGCCTTGACCTTTTCTTCCGCGGCGCGCTTGGCCTGCAGCTTGGTCATGAAGTCCTGACGGACCTTCAGCGCATCTTCCTGGCTCAGCGCCGTCTTGTCGCCCTTGACCGTCGCCTGCAGAGCCTGGATTACCACGGCCATGTCAATCTCATCCTTGATCGAGGACAGGCCCTTGCCCACGTCCATGCCGACCATATAGCTGACCTTGTCCTTGTCGGTCTTGAGCTCCTGGGCGAACGCGGCGCCGGCGGTGCCCAGGGCCGCGACAACGGCGGCAGCCGTCAGGCTCTTCTGCAGAAACTTGCTCATTTATTGCTCCTGAAATGGATTTGATAGAGCGGCCCGACGGCCGCTTAGGCGCTACGGGGCGGCGTATTGTGGAGACGTGGCGGGTCTAAGGCAAACGTCCGGCGGGCTGCGACCACGCCCCTGCAAGGAAGTTCCCGGCAATTTGCTGGCGACTTGCCAGGTCAGCTGCAGCACAACCGGGGGTAACGAAAAACACGCTTGCGGCATACCCGCTGCTAGACTAGAACCATGCTCAGATTCGATTCGGTCGCGCTGCGGCGCGGCAGCAAGCTGCTTTTTTCCGATGCCAGCGTTCAGCTTCATGCCGGGTGGCGTATCGGTGTAACCGGGCGCAACGGGGCTGGCAAGTCCAGTCTGTTCGCTCTCGTCGCCGGCGAACTGCAGCCCGACTCGGGTGATTTTTCGCGGCCGCGCGACTGGGTACTCGCCCACGTGCGGCAGGAAACGCCAGCGTTGGCGCAAAGCGCCATCAACTACGTGCTCGACGGCGACCACGAATTTCGTGAAATTGAACGCCTGCTCGCCGCCGCCGAAACCGCCCACGACGCGCTGTCCCAGGCTCAGTTGCATGAGCGCCTGCACGCAATTGGCGGCTACGCCGCACCTTCGCGGGCCAGCGCACTGCTGCACGGTCTAGGTTTCAAGTCCGGTGACGACGCGCGCAGCGTGGCCGAATTCTCCGGCGGCTGGCGCATGCGCCTGAATCTTGCGCAAGCGCTGATGTGCCGCTCCGACCTCTTGTTGCTTGACGAGCCGACCAACCACCTCGATCTCGACGCCGTGTTCTGGCTCGAAGACTGGCTGCGGCGCTACGCCGGCACGCTGCTGCTGATTTCGCACGACCGCGAGTTCCTCGACAACGTTGTAAGTCATGTACTCGAGATCGCCGATGAAAAGGTGGAACTTTTCGCGGGCACGCTATCGGGCTTCGAGCGCAAACGTGCGGAGCGACTGGTACAACAGCAACTGCAGTACGAACGGCAGCAGCGCGAGCGGGCGCATCTGCAGAGTTTTGTCGACCGTTTCAAGGCCAAGGCAAGCAAGGCGCGCCAGGCGCAGAGTCGCGTCAAGGCGCTGGAGCGCATGGTCGAAATAGCCCCGATCCGCGCGACGTCGACGATCCGCTTCGAGTTCCGCGAACCCGAAGCGCTGCCCTACCCGCTAGCGCGGCTCGACGATGCGTCCGCCGGCTACGGCGACCGCTGCGTACTGACCAACGTGAAGTTCAGCCTGGTTCCCGGCGATCGCATTGCCTTGCTAGGCGCTAACGGTGCAGGCAAGTCCACCCTGATCAAGCTGCTGTCGGGAACTATCGAGAACCGTAGCGGCGAGCGCTTTGAAGCCAAGGGGCTGCGCATAGGCTATTTCGCGCAGCACCAGCTCGAAACCCTGGATGCCAGCGCCAGTGCCGTGGACCATCTCAAGCGCCTCGACGACAAGCTCGGTGAACAGGCGGCGCGTGATTTCCTTGGCGGCTTCGGTTTTCTCGGCGACCGCGCGCTGGAACCCGTTGCGCCGTTTTCCGGCGGCGAGAAAGCGCGGCTCTGCCTCGCGCTTGTAGTCTGGCAGCGCCCTAACCTGTTGCTGCTTGACGAGCCGACCAATCACCTCGATCTCGACATGCGTGAGGCGTTGACCGAAGCCTTGAACGGCTTTGACGGCGCAGTCGTGCTCGTTGCCCATGATCGGGCGCTGATCCGCACCTGTTGCGAAACCTTGTTGTTCGTCGGCGGTGGTCGCGTGCAACCCTACGAAGGCGACCTCGAAGATTACGCCCGTATCGTATTGCGCCAGAACGCAGAAACCCTGGCGCCGGCGGGGGCGGCAAACAACACGGCGGCCGCCGCTCGCAAACCAGACCGGCGAGAACGCGCCGACCAGCGCGCACGCGAAGCGCCGTTGCGGAAAGAAATCCAGCGGCTGGAAAAACGCATGGACGAACTCGGCGGACGCAAGCGCATGCTGGAAGCAGCCCTGGCAGACCCTGAGGTCTACGCCACCGCGACCAAGGCGGGTGAACTCACGCGCGAAATCGGCGCAGTCTGCAGTGAGTTAGGCCAGGTTGAAGACGAGTGGCTACAGATACAGGAAGCCCTGGAACAGGCCGCTGCCAACTGAACACGACATACTGCTTCGCATTGCACGTACTGACTGCTGATTCAAAGCAGTCAAGGCTATCCATACGCTTGTTGGCGACTAGGTCGCTCGCGCCCTGCTGCCTTCCACAACTGCGCTAGGTACCGGTACCGTTTCCTTATTGACTAGAGACTGGCGTTACAAACCGAATTCTGACCCATTCTAAGGTTCTCCTATGAGTCAACTGATTGCACCGCATGGCGGCCGGCTAGTCGATCTTCTCGCCGCCGAAGCAGAACGCGACACGCTCAAGCACGAAGCGGCTACGCTACCTGGCTGGGATCTCAATGCACGCCAGCTCTGCGACGTGGAGCTGTTGATGAGCGGCGCGTTCTCGCCGCTGACCGGCTTCCTGTGCCGCGCCGACTATGAATCGGTCTGTCGCGACATGCGCCTGTCCGACGGCACGCTGTGGCCGATACCGGTCACCCTCGACGTGAGCCGCAGTTTTGCTGATCAGCTCGGCGGGCACCGCCGTATTGCACTGCGTGACCCAGAAGGCGTCGCACTCGCGGTGCTGGAAATTGAGGACAGCTGGGAACCCGATCGTGACGCTGAGGCACAGGCAGTATTCGGCACTACCGACCGCCTGCATGCAGGCGTGTCCTGGTTGCTCGAACGAGCCGGAGCGGTTTATCTCGGTGGCCGCCTACATGGCATCACCTTGCCGCAGCACTACGACTTCCGTCATCTTCGCCTTAGCCCGCGTGAAGTGCGGGCTCGCTTCGACAAGCTCGGCTGGCGCCGCATCGTTGCGTTTCAGACGCGCAACCCCATGCATCGCGCGCACCTGGAGCTGACTTTCCGCGCCGCCCAGATCGCTGAAGCCAATCTGCTGATTCAACCCAGCGTCGGAATGACCAAGCCCGGCGATATCGACCATTACACTCGCGTGCGCTGCTACGAAAAGCTGATCACACACTACCCCGAGCAGACGACGATGCTCTCGCTGCTACACCTGGCGATGCGCATGGGCGGTCCGCGCGAGGCACTGTGGCACGCGATCATCCGCAAGAACCACGGCTGCTCGCACTTCATCGTCGGCCGCGATCATGCAGGCCCAGGCAACGGTGCCGACGGCAAACCGTTCTACGGTCCCTACGAGGCGCAGGAACTCGTCGCACGACACCAGGCCGAACTCGGTATCGTCATGGTGCCATTCCAGGAAATGCTCTACGTGCAGGAGCGCGCCCAGTATGCACCGGCCGACGAGATCCGGCCGGGTGAAACGGTATTGAACATCTCGGGCACCGAACTGCGCCGACGCCTGCATGAAGGCCTCGACATCCCCGAGTGGTTTACGTATCCGGAAGTCGTTGCCGAGTTGCGTCGCACGCACCCGGCGCGCCACAAGCAGGGTTTTACCGTGTTCTTCACCGGCCTGTCCGGTGCCGGCAAGTCAACCCTGGCCAATGCGCTGATGGTGCGGCTGCTGGAACTGGGTACCCGACCCGTCACGCTGCTGGACGGCGACGTCGTGCGCAAGCACCTGTCGTCGGAACTCGGGTTCTCACGCGAGCACCGCAACCTCAACGTGCAGCGCATAGGCTTCGTCGCCAGCGAAATCACCAAGAACGGCGGCATCGCCATCTGCGCGCCTATCGCACCCTACGCCGCGGCGCGTACCGAAGTCCGTAGCATGGTTTCGCACTACGGCCAATTCGTCGAAATCCATGTCGCAACGCCGCTGGATGTTTGCGAGCAGCGCGACCGCAAGGGTCTTTACGCACTCGCACGCGCAGGGAAAATCAAGGAATTCACCGGCATCAGCGACCCCTACGAAGCGCCCGACGCGCCGGAGCTGCGCATCGACACCAGCGAGATGCAACCCGATGAGGCGGTGCAATGCATCGTACTCAAGCTCGAAAGCCTGGGCCTGATACGACCGCGGGACTGAACCGCGAAGCGCGGCGGCCGGGCCGCCGCGCTCTGCGCTACTGCAGCACAGGCTTCACCGCAATCGCTTTTTCGATCGCCGCGACAAGTTCCGCCGAGTCGGGTTTCGTCATGCTCGAAAAGTCGGCAATGACTTTGCCGTCACGCCCGACCAGATACTTGTAGAAATTCCAGCTCGGATAGCGCCCGCCGCTCGCGGCGGCAAGGCGTGCATACAGCGGCGTCGCATCGTCCTTCGTCACGCGAACCTTCTCGAACATTGGGAATTTTACACCGTATGTCAAAGTGCAAAATTCCTGAATCTCCTTTTCAGTTCCCGGCTCCTGTTGCCGAAAATCGTTAGACGGAAAACCCAGGACCGCAAAGCCCTGGTCCGAGTACTTTGCATGCAGCTTTTCCAGGCCTTCGTACTGCGGCGTAAAACCACATTTGCTGGCGGTGTTCACAATCAGTAACACCTTGCCCTCGTACTGACGGCAAAGCGAAACCTTTTCCTTGCCGGCTAGTGGCCGATATTCACTGTCAAGCAGATCACTGCAGGCCACGGCCGGCGTAGTAGCAGCGGATACGAGCAGAAGCAGAACGAGCAGTACACGCATGACTGTCCTCCAGAGCGGTAAGAACCCCCCTCAGCATACCCGGCCCCGTGGGCTAAGTTGCGGTTTTCCGTAACTTTTCAGAGGAAAGCGAAAAGACTTGACATCGACTCACAGAAATCGCTTGACGATTTTCGACATGGTGTTATAGTTCACTACAACACCACCCAAGCCAAGCACCACCGAGGAATCGCCATGAAAGCCAGCGCCGTCGTCATCGTCCTGATCGCTTCCCTGACCTTTGTGGCAGGCGCCACCCTCGAAAGCGCCAGCCGCGAGACGTCAGTTCCCGCGGCAGCCAGCACACCCATCGCTGCGCCAAAAGTTGCCCCCGAGCGCGTGGCTACACTGGTTACCCTGCCAGAAGTCACTGTACGCCCGAGCGCCGAAGACCTGGCGCTGGCTTTCGCAGAACCTGTCAGCAGTGCAGCGGAAGGTTCCAACAGCGTGCCTGACTCGCCAATTCCTGCACGCTCCGGCGCTACCAGAAGCACGTTCGACATGCCCTACTATTCGTTTGGCAAAGTGCTGCCGCAGGTTAGCCAGGACTGACCCCCATGACTATTACATGGAATGACAACACCCCGATCTACCGCCAACTACGCGACCGCGTAGTGGCGATGATTCTCGACGGGGTACTGAACGAAGGGGACGCCCTCCCTTCGGTGCGTCAGGTCGCCGCGGACTTCCAGCTAAATCCGATCACGGTGTCCAAGGCGTACCAGGAGCTGGTGGATGAACAGCTAGTAGAAAAGCGACGGGGAATCGGCATGTACGTCAACGAAGGTGCACGCGAAATGTTGCTCAAGAACGAAAGGGAGCGTTTCCTGCGCGAGGAATGGCCGGCGCTTTACGCCCGCCTGAAACGCCTAGGACTGGATGTGGAAAGGCTGGTGCAGGACAGCCGCAATCTGGAAGGAGCCACGTCATGAGTGCGGTGATTCAGGCACGCAACCTGAGCAAGCGATTCGGTTCTACCGCTGCGCTGGACGAAGTTTCTTTTTCAATCGAGGCCGGCCGCATAGTTGGCCTGATCGGACCGAACGGCGCAGGAAAGACCACGGCACTCAAGGCCGTTCTGGGCCTGACCGATTTCCAGGGCGAGCTCGCCGTGCTTGGACTCGATCCGCGCAAGCAGCGCCATCAGCTCATGCAGCAGGTCTGTTTCATTGCCGACGTTGCGGTATTGCCGCGCTGGCTGCGCGTCAGCGAAGCGATCGACTTTGTCGCCGGCGTGCACCCGCGATTTTCACGCGAAAAATGCGAGCACTTCCTTGCCCGCACCAAGCTCAAGCCACGCATGCGTGTCCGCGAAATGTCCAAGGGCATGATCGTGCAGCTACATCTGGCCCTGGTCATGGCGATCGACGCTCGCCTGCTCATCCTGGACGAGCCGACGCTAGGCCTGGACATCCTGTACCGCAAGGAGTTCTACCAGAGCCTGCTCAATGACTACTTCGACGAGCAGAAGACCATCGTCATCACCACCCATCAGGTCGAGGAAATCGAGCACATCCTGACCGACCTCATGTTCATCCGCGACGGCAAGATCGTGCTGGACGCGAGCATGGACGCAGTCGCCGACCGCTTCACCGAAGTCATGGTCAACCCGGACAAGGCCGCCGCCGCCCGCGCGCTGCAGCCCTTGGGCGAGCGCCAGATCTTCGGCAAGTCCATCTTCCTGTTTGACGGCACCGAAAAACTGCGCCTGGCTGAACTCGGCGAAACCCGCCAGCCCAGCATCGCCGATCTGTTCGTGGCCACCATGAAAGGAACCTACGCATGAACACCTTCACCTGGCTGCTCAAACGCGAATACTGGGAACACCGCGGCGGATTCCAGTGGGCGCCGCTGATTGCTGCCGGCGTCGTACTGCTGGTCTTTACGATTGCCGTCATCACGGGCCTGTCGAACCTTCGCCACGAAGGCGCACGATTGAACGGCGTACGGCTGGGCGACTTCGCTGCAGCGATGACGCCGGAACAGCAGCAGCAGGTCGGCGAAGGCATCAATGTGGGGCTGTTCTTTTCCGCCTCGCCGGTCGCGATCACGCTGGCCATCGTGACGTTCTTCTACCTGCTGGGCTCGCTCTACGATGATCGCCGCGACCGTAGCATTCTGTTCTGGAAGTCACTGCCGGTGTCGGATCTGGAAACCGTGCTGTCGAAAGTCGTTGCAGCGACCGTGATAGCACCGGTGCTCGCCCTGGGGGCAGCCCTGGTCCTTATGCTCGGCATGCTGATCCTGCTCAGCATCGTCGTTTCCGTATACGGCGCGAATCCGTTTACGACCATCTGGGCCAATGCCTCGCCGCTGAGTGTGGTCGCCAAGATAGCGCTGCTGATCCCGCTGAACGCTATCTGGGCGCTGCCGACCATAGGCTGGCTGATGCTGTGTTCCGCATTCGCCAAGCGCGTGCCCTTCCTCTGGGCAACCTTGCTGCCAGTCGCCGTCGGTGTCTGTATTTCGATCTTCGACGCCGTGTCGAATCTGCGCATACCGAACGACTGGTTCTGGGAGCATATTGTCGGCCGGATCCTGTTCAGCATCCTCCCGGGCAGCTGGATGGACTTCAGCGACTTGGACCGCAAGATGGATGGAGCCAGCGGTCCGGAGGCACTGCTTGGCGCAATCAATCTCGATACGATTCTCGCGCCGCTGTCGGGTGCCAACATCTGGATCGGTGCCGCCGCCGGCATAGCCATGATCGCCACCGCCGTTTGGCTGCGCCGCTGGCGCGACGACAGCTGACCTTCTGCCGCTGTAGAACCTTAGGAAAGGGGCCGCTATTGCGGCCCCTTTTTGTTGTCTTCAGCCTGTCACTAAGTTCGATTATTCTAGATATATGGAATCGAACATCGCCGTTCAGGCTCTAGCCGCCTTAGCCCAGACGAGCCGCCTTGCTGTTTACCGTCTGCTGGTCGAGGTCGGACCGAAAGGCCTGGCCGCGACCGAAATTGCCGAACGTCTGCTGGTAACGGCCAATACCCTGTCGTTCCACCTCAAGACCCTCAGCCGGGCTGATCTCATTCTCGCCCGACCCGAGGGGCGCTTCATCTATTACTCGGCGAATTTCCCACGTATGGCGGAGCTCGTCGCATTCCTTACTGAAAATTGCTGTGGCGGCCAGCCTTGTGCGCCTTTGCACCAACCGCCACAGCGCATAACTGCCGGAGCCTCCGATGACTGATCGTGTCTACAACGTCTTGTTTCTCTGCACTGGCAACTCAGCGCGCAGCATCCTCGCCGAGGCGACGCTGAATCATCTGGGCGCGGGCCGTTTCCGCGCATTCAGCGCCGGAAGCCGCCCGAACGGAACGGTCAACCCATTCGCCCTCGCGCTGCTGCAGCGCGTGGGCATCGCCACTGAAGGTTTGCGCAGCAAGAGCTGGGATGAGTTTGAACAACCCGGCGCTCCGGTACTCGACTTCATCTTTACCGTCTGCGGCAACGCCGCCGGCGAGGTCTGCCCCGTATGGCCAGGGCATCCGATTACCGCCCACTGGGGCGTAGACGATCCCGCTGCGGTGGAAGGCTCCGATGCGGACAAGACGAACGCGTTTCGCGACGCCTACACGATACTGCAGCGGCGCATCAGCCTGTTTATCAGCTTGCCGATCGCATCATTGGATCGCCTCGCGATCCAGAGCGAGCTGTGTGCGATTGGCGAGGCCTGATTCCATGCCGTCGTCTTCACTCGCCCGCCGCGCTACCGCCGAAGCACTCGGTTCCCTGTTGCTGACGGCCACCGTCGTCGGATCGGGCATCATGGCCGAACGGCTGGCAAGCGGAAACGTTGCGCTTGCCCTGCTCGCCAATACCGCCGCAACTGTCGCGGTACTCGCCACGCTGATAGGTCTGCTAGGGCCTATCAGCGGTGCTCATTTCAATCCTGCTGTATCGCTGATTGAAGCACTGCGCCGGCGGCTCGCACCTCGCGATGCGGCCGCTTACATGGCTCTGCAAGTCGCTGGCTGCTGCGCTGGCACTGTGCTTGCGCACGCCATGTTCGAGCTGCCGCTGATTCAGGCTTCAACACATGTACGCAGTGGCGCAGCCCAGTGGCTCGCGGAAACGGTGGCGACGTTCGGGCTGCTGCTGGTTGTCATTGGACATCGCCGCGCCAGCGACGCTCCCTGGATGGTTGCTGCCTGGATCGGCGCGGCGTATTGGTTTACCGCATCCACGTCGTTCGCCAATCCTGCCATCAGCATTGCACGCTGCCTGACCGATACCTTTGCGGGCATACGTCCCATCGACGTGCCAGGTTTTGTACTCGCACAATGCCTGGGTGCAGTGCTTTGCTTTTTCGCCGCACGCTGGCTGTTTGCGGCTCAAGCGCAGGACGCATCATCAACGCCACATACCTAGCTGGTGCAGCAGCAGCTGCAGTAGCGCTGCGCGGCCGTGCGCAGCGCAAGCCGCCAGCGCGAGGCCATGCCGGCAAACGGATACAGCCATTGGTCGATCCAACGAGGCGGCAGTTCGGAGCCCTGCCATAGGCCGACGCCATCGGCGGCAACCTGGCGCCCAGGCTGCCGCCTCGTGCGGAACAGCCAGTCCCAGAGCAAGACCGTTGCGCCATAGTTACCGCTGGCCTGTTGTGCGTCATGCGCGTGATGCCAACGATGCAACTCCGCCATGCTGAAGATCGCGTTGAGCCAACCGAGACGGAAGTCCACGTTGGAATGGCTCAACACGCCATGTACGTTGTGCAGTACCCCAGCAACAAACAGCACCAGCGGCGGTGCGCCGAGTAGAGCGAGTGGCAACAGGGTCAGCGCTGCGGTCAGTGCCGCATTGAGCGGATGAAAGCGGGCAAAATTGAGTGCATATAGCCGCGCCGGCGCGTGGTGCACCGCATGCACACGCCACAACCAGCCGGACGACCTGTGGCTGGCGCGATGATATACATAGGGCAAGAAGTCACCGATCACGAGCGCCAGGAATACTTGCGCCATGATCGGCCAGCTATCCGGCCAGATAGCCGCAGCACGCACATCCAGCGGTCCGAGCGACGTAACGATCAGTGCCCAGATCGCCGCCTCAGCCAGCGCAACAACGCTGGCTGTCACGCCGATGTAGTACACGTCCTCGCCAGCACCCTCCACCGAGTTCCATGCATCCGCGAAAGGGACCAGGCGTTCCAGCCCCAGCGTCAGCGTGACGACGACAGTGACGATAAGAGGCATCAGCCAGGTGACTATGTCCGGTGTGTAGTAAGCCCAGGCAGCTATCCCCGCTCCGCCGAACAGCAGCGGAAACGCAACGATACGCAGCAATGTTGCAAGCAATGAGGTCATGCGACTGTCTCCAACAAAGTGAAATAGTGATCAGCACTCAGGGCCCGCGCGCAGACGCGGATGCGCAGACAGAGCCTGCGCCAGCGAGGCGCAGGCGAGCAGCAGCAGGCAAAGCACGAGGAACACGGCGCTGCTACCCATCCATCCTGCCGCCGTGGCTGCCGCAAATGGCCCGGCCGCCCGGGCTGCGCCCTGCGCCCGTGCAATAGATCCGCCGGCCCGCGCCGCCATGCCGACGCCGAACAAGATAGGTACAACTACCGGGCGGACCAGTGTGTGCAGACCAGCACCCGCGCCGAACAGCGCCACAGCCAATACCGCGGCAGGCAGCGATCCCACGGCATATAACAGGGCCAGACCCAATGCCTGCAGCACCAGCGGAGCGACGATCAAGCCACGCAACGGCAGCGCACGACCGTTTCCGCGCAGCAGCCAGATGCGGCCGGGCAACTGCATGACACCGAGTGCTGCAAGCACGTAGGCCGCGTATTCAATGGGATGACCGCGAGCGACGAGATGCGGAATCGCCAGCGTCGTGAGGCCCAGCGTGGCAAAGGTTGCAACCACGAAAGGAGTGCCAGTGAGCCAGAGCAGGCGGCGGTCGATGACGCTGCTCCCGCCAGCCGCACCAACACCGCCACTCGCGCTGCGCATTCCATCCGACGTGTGCAACCAGGGCAGTGCCGATTTGTGAATCAACCAGGCGGTCAGCAGCCACACGACGACCAGCACACGCAGGGTGATGCGCCAGCCCCAATACCCCACACCCATGCCAACCAGCGGCAGGAACAACGTGCTCGCAAGCCCGCCCATCACCGTAACACCTGCCAGCGCACGAACCCGCGCCGCAGTGTCGTCAAAAGCCCGCGTCACCAGCGCAAACGCGGTCTCATACAGCACCAGTGCCATGCACGCGCCGAGCCCGGCCCACACCAGATAGAGCGCGGCAATGCCCGCCACGTAGGACCAAGCGAGCAATAGACCCGCCGCGGCGAGTGCACCAACCCGCATGAGCAGCACGCCACGGCCGCCGTCGAGCCAACGCCCCACCGGTGCCGCGCATAAAGCACTCACTGCCAGTCCCACGGAAAACGCACCCGCTATCGTAGCGTCCGAACCACCCAGCTCACTGCGCATCGGCACCATGAGCACCGAAAACGCATAATATAAAATGCCCCAATATACGCACTGCCCTGCGCCGAGAATCCAGACCGCTGGCCAGTGCTGTGCGTTCATGCGCGCGCACCACAGCAAGCTGAAGCTCGCGGCAGCGCTGTGGCGGCAATCACCGGGTTGCAACCGCAACCGGTTTCACCACGAGCCTTGGCCGCCGCATCCGCCACGCAGCATGCACTGGCGTCCGACACAGCCGGACCACCGCAACAACCGCCCGATACCACTGCATCATCGTCTTCAGCAAATTGCGTAGCGCAGACGCCCGTTTCCGGCAGCACAAGCTCGACTCGTCGCGCCGCTTCCCAGTCACCAGCAATCGCTGCCGCAACGGAGCGCACCTGCTCGTAGCCGGTACGCAGCAGAAAGGTCGGCGCGCGGCCATAGCTCTTCATACCGACCACATACAGATTCGCCTCCGGATGGGCGAGCTCGGCGGCACCGTGTGGGCGCACCGTGCCACAACTGTGCTGATTCGGATCAATCAGCGGCGCCAACGCCAGTGGCGCCTGTGTGGTTGCATCCAGCCCCAACCTTACCTCGTCAAGGATGGACAGATCTGGCCGGAAACCGGTTGCACCGATCAGTTCATCGACCGGCGGCAGTGCCCGTTCGCCGCTCCAGACCACCCAGCCCGCCGGGCTTTGCTCGATGCGATCGATATGCGTGTCGGTGTGAAGCCTTATTTTTCCCTGTTCGAGCCATTGCGCGATGCGTTTCCCCAGGCGGCCCCGCTCCTTGAGCTGGTCGTTTTCGCCGCCGCCTAGCACGCGCTTCGCGGTCGGCTGCCGTATGGCCCAGTGCAGCTCTCCGCCGGGTTCGTACTGCGCCAGGCGTACCAGATCAAGAAGTGCGTTGAACGCAGAATGGCCACTGCCCACGACCAGCACCCGTTTGCCGGCGTAGCGGCTACGTGCAGCACCCAGCACGTCGGGTATGCCATAAACCACGTTTGCGGCCACCGCCTGTTCACCCAGCGCCGGCAAGCCCGCAGCACCCAGTGGATTCGGACGGCCTGTGGTGCCGGATGCGTCAATCACCGCCCGCGCCCCAACTTCGTATTCCACACCCGCCTGCCGATAGCGAACGATAAACGGCGCGGCCTCACGGCCGGCATCTTTCATGCGGTCATGCCGGTGTTTGGCCACAGCGATGACACGTGCGTTCAGACGAATCTGTGCCGCCAATTCCGGTATTGCGGCCAGCGGTTCCAGATAGTGCTCCAGAACTTCGCCCCCCGTCGGATACCGGGCCGGATCAGGCGCAGTCCAGCCCTGCGCCGCAAGCAGTTCCGCGGCGCGCGCATCAACGTTGTACTCCCAGGGCGAAAACATGCGCACATGTGCCCACTGCCGGATGCCAGCACCTACCTGGGCAGACGCTTCGAGCACCAGAGGAGTCAAACCGTGCGTGCGCAACTGCACGGCAGCCGCCAGCCCCACCGGGCCGGCGCCGATAACGACGACAGGTAGCACTTCAGACATAACGATTCTCCAGCTCGACGATAGTGCCGCACTCGGCGGCGAGGTTCTCTGCCATCAGGCAGTCCCTGAACACTCCCGATGCGTTTCGCACAGCCCGTTGTGGTTGCCGTTGCATCGACGAGAGCTCTGGTTCTGAAATCCGGACCACGAATACAATTGTCAGTAACAACTATTAGCGCAAAAAAATTACGTGCAATCCGGTACCGAACAAGACGGCGCGCAAGTCCCGACGCTCACGCCTGAGACAAAACGCGCTTGCGCCGCCTGGGCCAGCCGCCGGATCACATCGATGACGCTGGCGCGGGTTTGCGGATCGAGATCCGCCAGCATTTCTGCCTGCTGCGTGACCAGGCCACGATTGATGGTGTCGTACAGGGCACGCCCCGAGGCGGTAATGCACAGCGACACGGCACGGGCATCGGCCTCGTCGGCACGTCGCACGACATAGCCCTTGCGCTCCAGCGCATCGACCACACGCGTAGTCGTGCTCTTGTCGAGCAGTAACAACGCCGCCAGTGTCTGGCTGCGCATAGGCCCCTGGCCAGCCAGCGCCTCCAGCGCATAACACTGCGTGACGGAAATGTCATAACAACAGATGCGGTCACGATCGCGGAACTGATAGACACGGACCAGATCGGCCAGCGCAGCCGTCAACGCTTCTGCATCCGCTGCGAGACGGGAATCAGTGGATTGCATGCGCTGGCGTTGTTTGGACGGCATGGGTCAACTATAGCGGCCACCTCTTTAATTGCAAGTAGCAACTATATCCGCGCTCACAGCGAGCGCAACGGATCGGCAGCCCTGCTTTCGGGGCTTCTCGCGTTGCGCAAAGCTCGGTGTGGGCTCAGCACGATTTGTGTCAGGAGCTCGCCGCAAAGCGCGTGAGCAGATCCACCAGCCGATCCAGATCAGATGCATTGCTGGCCAGACCCAGCGAGGCACGGATCGCGCCGACCGCCCGACCGCTGCAGTCGGCGAGCCGCTGCGGCGTAAACCCATCCGCCAGCCGCCCCAGGCACTGCGCAAGGCGCGCCGGCTCCTGACCGAACGCGGCCTCGGCCGCGCCGGGATTGCAGAAGCAACCGCCGCGGACGGAAATACCAGCATCACGCGCAGCGACCTCGACGGTGGCATAAGGCACAACCGCTCCTTGCTGATCGAGCAGATTGAACGTGACAACACCACCGCGCACGGTGCGATCATGTGGCCCATAGACGAGAACCAGCGGTGCGCCATTCGCGTGCCGCAACGACTGCAGCGAGTCGAGCAACCGTACACTCAGACTGGCTACGTGTGCTGCAAGGC
The DNA here is from genome assembly GCA_016790075.1 of Rhodanobacteraceae bacterium. Classification (GTDB taxonomy): domain Bacteria; phylum Pseudomonadota; class Gammaproteobacteria; order Xanthomonadales; family Rhodanobacteraceae; genus Tahibacter. The sequence goes on from JAEUPP010000039.1 coordinate 155,650, forward strand.
GCTCCATGCCGACCTCGCGCAGCAGGCCGAAACCCGCAGCCAATGCCGCGATGCCGAGAAAATTCGGCGTGCCGTCCTCGAACCCCTCGGCACCGTCCTGCAGCCGGTGCAGATCCGCTTGCACCGAGGCATAACGCACGCTGCCGCCGGCAAACCAGGGACGCCGCAGCAACGGAACCACATCACGCCGCATTACCAGCGCGCCGAGCCCAGTCGGGTAGCCAAACAGCTTATAGAACGACAGTGCAACGAAATCTGCCGGACAGACGCGCAGGTCCACTGCGTGCGATGGGGCGAACGCAGCAATATCGAGCATGACCTGCAGGCCGCGCTCGCGCGCATACCGCACCAGCGACAGCGGATGCAGCGCGCCGGAGAAATTTGACTGAGCGGGGAATGCGAGCAATCCGGCACCGGCCGTGGCGACAGCATCGATTACGCTCTCAGGATCATCGAGTTCAAGCTCAGCGTTGAGCGGCAGCACGCGAATCGCCGCACCGGCGCGGCGCGCGTACTCGCGCACTCCGTTGATGGAGTTGTGATTGTCCGCCGACAGCAGCAGCGGACGGTCGGCCCCAAACGGATAACTTTCGGCGACGAGCTTGAGCGCAGCACTGCTGTTTGCGGTGAAGCACACGAGGTGACTGGTCTCGTCAACACCGAGAAAGCGCAGCACTTCGGCGCGCGCCTGTTCGATGATCGCTGTGCTTGCCCGCGCCGTGCTGGATTCCGAATGCGGGTTGCCGAACAAGCCGGCTGCAAGCAATTGCGCCTGGGCATTAACCTGCGAAACGCCGTAAAGGGCGCTGCCGGTATAGTCGAGGTAGCAGTGCCCCAATTCATCCAGCCGCGCAAACTCGCGCCGGCGCAACGCCGCAAAATCGAAATTCCCTCCGGCGGAAATGGCGGGCACCGTCGACGGCAACGCGCCGGAGCGGGATGGGATACTCAACATCCGCGGCGACTCCGTTGATGCAGGGTGCGTACATCGGGAACGCCACGCTGCGGCGCCCCGCCGAAATAGCGACTCAGATCGGCACGTGGTGCAAAAGCGCGCTGTACGTGCATCGGCGCATCATCCCTGAGCACCGGAAACAGCACCTCGCTGTTCCAGGCCTCGATGCCTCCACGCAAACGCCGTAGCGGCAGGCCCGGATAGCGCTGGCGCAGTGCGGCAAACGCCGCGTCACCGATCTGTGCGTCCGCGTAGACCACGACCAGATCCGCTGGCGGCAGACCGCCGTCAAGCAGCGCCAGGGACTGCGAACCCGCGATGCGCTCCTCGGCGGCAGCGACTGCGCGTGTATCGAGTACCAGCAATCCTGCACGCTGGTCGCGTATCCAGATCGCCAGGTCAATGGCCGCCACTTCGTCGTCGCGCAGTGGCGGCTGTGGATTTTCCACAGCGGCCGCCAGCACCCCCGCGGCAAGGGCCAGCGCCGCAAGCATCAGGTGAACAGGGCGATTCATCGAGCCCCCCGCTCTACGCGCTGGAGCAGGCCGAAGGCGGCCAGCGCGATCAGCACGATCACGCATACGACGACACCGTAGGACAGACCCAGCAGCTCCGGCAGGGTCCAGGCGCCCCGCGCCGAATTTATATAAAAATCCGGCCAGTAGCGCACCAGCCAACCGCTGCCCAGCATGCCCGTGAACAGACCGAACAGCACAAACACGCCGTCGATGCGGCCGGTTGCCGCCGCAACACAGGCAGTGCCCGGACAAAGCCCCGCGACGAGCAACCCGGCTCCGAACACCACGCCGCCCACCAGTTGCGGGCCAAGATAGGTCGGCGGCAGGTAGAGCGCCGACAGTTCCAGCAGACCCAGACGACTCAGCCAGAATACGCCCAGCATGGCCACGAGCAATGCGCTGAACATGACCTTGAACACACGCAGGTCACGGCCATAGAACTGGCCGACCAGCAGCCCTGCGCGTCCGAGTCCGGCGCGTTCAAGCGCCGCGCCGAATCCCATGCCGAGCACCAGCGCAATGGCGAGGGAGGCGCCCAGCGACGAACCCTCCGGCAGCAGCGGCGCGCTCATGACCACACCTTGCGCAGCAGCGGCGCCAGTGCATAGGCGCTGGCAAAGGCCAGCACGAGAAACAGCCAGCCGCCCACACCCAGCAACGCCCCACCGGTCAGGGCCTGCCCGCTGGTGCAGCCACGTGCGAACACCGCACCGGCAGCCATCAGCACACCACCGCCGAACGCCAGCGCCAGGCGCTGCCTGCGTGTGATCGCGGCGGCGTGTTCGACGGTCACCAGCAGCCGGCCTGCCAACGCCGCCGACAGCCAGGCGCCAAGCATCACACCCAGCAATTCAACCGTAAGCCATTCCAGCCAGGGCCCCGGTGCAGAAAGGTAATGCGCGAACAAGGGACTTGCGGCCGCCTGCTCGGGCGCGACCAGCGCGACGGCACCGGCCGCTGTACTCGCGAAGGCACCCGAAGCACCGAGGCCACGGCCGACCAGCACGAACGCGGCGAGCAGAACCAAACCCAGCGCGGCACCAGCGAGATAGGGATCGGCATAGGCGCGCGCCGGCTGTGGCGTGTTCATGGCTGCCCCCGCTTGGTCGATGTCTCGACAGGGTTGTCCTTGCGCCGCGACCAGTCCTGGAACGCACCGTCATAGAGCCGTACGGGATGGCCCAGCAGGCGCGCGGCAAACAGTGTCGCCGTTGCCTGCTGACCGATGTGGCAATAGCCAACGACCGTGTCGCCGGGCTGGATACCGGCTGCCTCGAACAAGGCCTTCAATTCTGCCGTGGAGCGCACGCGCAGCTGGTCATCGGTGATGGTGGTAAACGGAACGCTGCGCGCGCCGCGGATATGGCCTTTGTGATGAACCTGCCCGTGTGCGCCGCCGACTTCCACACCGTCGTAGTAGACCGCCGCGCGTCCATCAACCACGGCCACACCCGGCGTGTCGAGATGCGTGCGCACATAGTCCGCATCAACGATCAGCGGCTGGACCTTGAGCGCTGCAAGTTTGCCCGGCTGCACCGGCGGCGTGTCCTTGCTGGTAGCACCGCCCTGCGCTGTCCACGCGCGCATGCCGCCGTCGAGCAGACGCGTGCGCTCGCCGAGGCCCGCATACTGCAAGGTGAACACCACACGTGTACTCGGGCTGACCCAGTCTTTTCCGTAATAAACCACAATGCGAGAATTGTCTGATATGCCGAGTTTTTCCAGGCGCGCACGCAAGTCTTCGTCCGGAAGCATTTCCAGCATCAGGCCATCGCGCGTATGTTCAGACCAGGACAACTCGTCCTGCGAAACCCAGCGCGCGCCGGGAATATGGGCCTTGCGGTATTCCGTCTCGTCGCCGACGTGCAGGAGCACGAGGTCGGGATCGTGCAGGTGGGCGTCCAGCCAATTCGCGTCGACAAGCAGGTTGCTGCGCGGATCGGTGCTACTGGCCGCCGCCTGCGCGATGCCCCCAGCAAACAGGACGGCCAGACAAAGGTGAAGCCAAAAACTCGATTTCATGACGAGCTCCCGAGGTGAGGTCGTCAGACTGCCCCCGGGGGGAACAAGTCGACAGCACTTGGCAGCGAACCGGAACCGCGCTGCAGCGAACCGGCGTGCTGCGTGATCAATCGCGTCAGCGGCGCTGACCCATCTGGGCGAAACGCGCCTCGAACTCGTGCCGCCGGCTGCGGCTCAGGCGCACCGTTGCCCCGTCCGCAAGCTTGAGCTCGCAGTCGCCGCGAAACAGTGGATGGATCTCACGCACACGCGCCAGATTGACGATGGCCGAACGATGCACCCGGACGAACTGTTGCGGATCAAGCTGACGCTCGACCTCGTCCATGGTGTCACGCAGCAGATGGCGGGCGCCGCCACAATGCAGACAGATGTAATAGTCAGCGGCTTCGATCCAGTCGATCTGGCTTGCATCAACGACCACGGTACGGTCACGCGCCGGGACCAGAAAACGGGGTAGCGGCGACCGCCGTGCACTCAGCAGTTCAGCAATACGGGTATCAAGCTCGCCGCGGCGCCGGCTGCGCGCCTGTGCCTTGGCCCGCGCCAGCGCCGCCGCGAAACGCGCGTCGGTGAATGGCTTGAGCAGATAGTCGAGCGCATGAACCTCGAACGCGCGTAACGCGTAGCGGTCGTACGCCGTGGCGAAAACAACGGCCGGCACCGCATCCGCACCGATCAAATCAAGCAGCGCGAAGCCATCCAGTTCAGGCATCTGTATATCGAGAAACAGAATGTCGGGCCGCAACCGTGCGATCAGCGCCACGGCATCAACACCGCTGCCCTGCCCCACGACCTCGACCTCCGCATCCTGCTCCAGCAGGGCCTCGACACTGGCACGCGCCAGCGGTTCGTCATCGATAACAAGTACCTTGAGCGGAGCCTCCGCCGGAAGATTCATGCAGCGGCCTGCCACGGCAGTTCGATGGTCGCGAGCACCCCACCATCGACCGCCGTCAGGCTGAAATGCGCCGCATCGCCGTACAGGCTACGCAACCGCTCGCGCGTATTGCGCAGGCCTATGCCTTCGACCGGATCAGCAGACAGCACGCCGCTGTTGTAAATGCACAGCTGCAGGCGCTCGCCGCTGCGCTGCGCCTGCAGCCTGACGGTTCCCGGCGCTGCCAGGTTCGCAATGCCGTGACGCACCGCGTTCTCCACCAGCGGCTGCAGGATAAGGCCGGGCACCAGCCCGCGCGCTGCTTCAGCATCGATCGCGATATGGAACGACAGTCGGTCCGGAAAACGCGCGAGCTCAATCTCGAGGTAGCGCTCCAGCATCACCGTTTCCTGCGCCAGTGCCACGCGCTGTCGTTCCGCCTGCTCCAGCGAATAGCGCAGCAGATCGGCCAGGCCGGCGATCATGGTCACCGCCTGTGCGTTATTCCGGCTGCGCACCAGCCCGGCCACGGCGTTGAGTGTGTTGAACAGAAAATGCGGCCGCAACTGCAGCTCCAGCATATGCAACCGCGCATCCGCCAGCGAACGCTCCAGCTGCGCCGCCCGCAAGGCCCGTTCCAGATAGCGCTGGTAGTACTCGAACGCAAGCACACAGCCCAGTACCAGGCTGTACAGCATCCACTCCATCGGCATGCGCGAAAGCAGCACAGTGCTCAGATCGATTTCGGACAAGCTCGCCGTCATACGATCGTAGGGCTGCATCCACAGCATCAGCGCGACCTCATACAGCGCATGCACGATCGCGATGCCGGCAGCGGCCAGTGCATGCAGCGTGATAGCCGAGGCACGCAGCGGCAACAGCGGAAATCGCCGCGCCATGCCGAGTATGCAATAGGTTGGCACCACCCAAGCCAGCCACACCGCAATGAAATAAGACAGCAGCAACGGCACGGAATGGCCGTGCTCAAGCATGCTGATCCAGACCTGGATACCGGTCAGTGTGCCGAATACCAGCCAGAAGGCTGTGGCGGCGAGCAGGAAATGGCGCGTCTTCACGCGCGGAGTGTGCCGCAATCCGCCGCACTGGGGATCGGGTATGCAGCCAATGGTGTCGTGGCTGCAGCCAACCGGCGATGCCCGGGCTTGCCGCTCGGCGCTACGCCCGGCGTTGACCGCTCAGCGTCGGCGACCAGCAGCGCGTACCCACTGCGGCCTTAGCCGCCGCCTCGACGATGCGCCGGGTTTCTGGTGGCCCGCACCGGTTCAGGCGCCGAGCACCCGCCGCGTCCACGCCACGATATCGGCGCTGCTCATCACACCACTCTGGCGTGCAAGCTCCTTACCGCTACGGATCAGCAGCAAGGTCGGAATGCTGCGGATCGCATAACGCTCCGACAACGCGGGTTCTGCGTCGGAGTCCACTTTGGCCAACCTGACCTGTGGCTCCAGTTTTCTGGCTGCAGCCTCGAACTGCGGCGCCATGGTGCGGCACGGCCCACACCAAGCAGCCCAGAAGTCGACCAGCAGCGGCAGTTCCGCGCGCATCGCATGCGCATCAAAACTGGCCGCCGTCAGCACGAGGGGATGTGCGGTAAACAGTGCCGCATGACAACGGCCACAGACCGGCCCCTGGGCAAGACGTACGGTCGGCACGCGATTGAGCCGGTGGCAGTGCGCACAGGCAACGAGCGTGTTGTCATTCAAGTTGTCATTCATCGCCTACTCCGCCTGTGGGTATGCCGCCGATGTGGCGGCGCTGCGTGCGGAGTACAACGGCTGCAGCCAGCGCAGGTCAGCCACCGACCGCGTCAGCCGGAACCCGCACTGTGCCTTCCATCAGCACGCGCGCGCTACGGCTCATGATTGCGCGCGTAACGGTCCACACGCCGTCGCGCAACTGTGCCTCTGCGCCGACACGCAAGGTGCCGGACGGATGCCCAAAACGCACCGCGTTGCGAATGCCGCCGCCTGCCGCCGTGTTCACCAGCGTGCCAGGAATCGCCGCGGCGGTGCCTATCGCCACTGCCGCCGTACCCATCATCGCGTGGTGCAGCTTACCCATCGACAGTGCGCGTACGTTGAGGTCTATGTCGCTCGCCGCAACGGCCTTGCCGCTGGACGCTATATACGTAGCAGGTTTTGCCACAAAGGCGACTTTTGGCGTGTGCTGCCGCTGTGCAGCTTCGGTGATGTCCCGGATCAGCCCCATGCGCAGCGCGCCGTGGGCACGGATCGCCTCGAATCGGGCGAGCGCCTTTGCGTCCAGGTTGATTGCGTCCTGCAGCTCCGTGCCGGCATACCCGAGGTCAGCGGCATTGACGAAGATGGTCGGAATGCCGGCATTGATCAGCGTGGCCTGCAGGCGACCGACACCGGGCACGTCGAGTTCGTCGATCAGGTTCCCGGTAGGAAACATGGCGCCGCCGTCTTCGCCCTCATCGGCAGGATCGAGAAATTCAATCTGCACTTCGGCCGCCGGAAACGTGACACCGTCGAGTTCGAAGTCGCCGGTTTCCTGCACTGCTCCGTTGCTCATCGGCACGTGCGCGACGATGGTCTTGCCGATCTGCGCCTGCCAGATGCGCACGGTACACAGGCCGTCACGCGGCACACGCGCCGCATCGACAAGACCATTCGCGATGGCAAAGGAACCAACTGCCGCAGTCAGATTGCCGCAGTTGCCACTCCAGTCCACAAAGGGCTGATCGATGGAAACCTGGCCGAACTGATAGTCGACATCATGCTCCGCCCGCGTACTGCGTGACAGGATCACGACCTTGCTTGTGCTCGAGGTCGCCCCCCCCATGCCATCGGTATGTTTGCCATAAGGATCGGGGCTGCCAATCACACGCAGCAGCAGACGATCACGTGCGGAACCGGGCACACGTGCCGCCTCCGGCAGATCATCGAGGCGGAAGAACACGCCCTTGCTGGTCCCGCCACGCATATAGGTAGCGGGGATGCGGATCTGTGGTGCGTGGTTCATGCGTATTCCATCAGACAGAAAGAAGTGGACGACATCAGGCGCCGTCGGGAATTTCGGCTTCGACCAGCTTGCCGAGCAGGATCAGTGATTCCTGCCAGCCGGCGTAGCAGGACTCCACCGGAATCGCATCGGGAATGCCTTGCTGCACGATACGCAGGTCGGTACCCACGAGGCAGGGCCTCAAGGTCACCGTGACTTCCATCTGCCCAGGCAAATCCGGATTGTCGAACTGATCGTTGTAGCGCAGCTTCTGACCGGGAACGAGTTCGAGGTAGGTGCCGCCGAACGAGTGGCTGCTGCCAGTACCGAAATTGGTGAATGACATCTGATAGCTGCCGCCAACCCGCGCATCCATGGAATGCACGGTCGCGGTGAAACCATTCGGTGGCAGCCACTTCACCATCGCCGCCGGATCGATAAATGCGCGGTAGATGCGCTCGGCCGGCGCGCGCAGAACGCGGTGCAGTGTGACAGTACCGGGCACGATCGGATCTCCTTTCAGGGTCTATGACGAACACCAGGCGAGTCAGGCAGCCTGCGCTGACGAGGCGAGAAAGTCCTGGGCGAAACGCTGCAGGACACCACCGGCTTCGTAGATCGAGACTTCTTCGGCGGTATCAAGACGGCAGGTGACGGTGGTCTCGACAACTTCACCATGGCTGCGCCGGATCACCAGCATAAGGTCTGCCCGTGGGCGGCGCTCACCGATCACGTCGAATGTCTCCGTGCCAGTCAGTGCCAGCGTCTTGCGGTCCGTGCCGGGTTTGAATTCCAGGGGCAGCACACCCATGCCAATCAGATTGGTGCGATGGATACGCTCGAAACCTTCCGCCACGATGGCTTCAACACCGGCCAGGCGCACGCCCTTCGCGGCCCAGTCGCGGGATGAACCCTGGCCATAGTCCGCGCCCGCGACAATGATCAGCGGCTGCTTGCGCTCCAGGTAGGTTTCTATCGTCTCCCACATGCGCATTACCCGGCCTTCCGGTTCCAGCCGCGCCAGCGAGCCTTTCTTGACCTGGCCGTCGACAACAGCCATTTCATTGATGAGCTGCGGATTGGCGAAGGTCGCGCGCTGCGCTGTCAGATGGTCGCCACGGTGCGTGGCATAGGAATTGAAATCCTCCTCGGGCAGTCCCATGCGCGCAAGGTATTCGCCGGCGGCGCTATCCGGCAGGATGGCATTGGACGGCGACAGATGATCGGTCGTGATGTTGTCGCCCAGCAGCGCCAGCGGACGCAGGCCGCGCAGACTGCGCTCGCCGGCCAATGCACCTTCCCAATACGGCGGACGGCGGATATAGGTGCTTTGCGCTCGCCAGGCATAGAGCGGGCTCACTGCCTCGCTCTGCACCGCGTGGATACGGAACATGGGTTCATAGACCGCGCGGAACTGCTCGGGCTTGACGCTGCTCGCCACGATCGCGTCGATCTCGGCATCGCTGGGCCAGATATCCTTGAGCGTAATCGGTCTGCCATCGGCCGTATGACCCAGCGCATCTTTCTCGATATCGAAGCGGATGGTGCCGGCGATCGCATAGGCGATGACCAGCGGCGGCGAGGCGAGGAACGCCTGCTTGGCATAGGGATGTATACGCCCATCGAAGTTGCGATTGCCCGAGAGCACTGCGGTGGCATACAGATCGCGCGCCACGATTTCCTGCTGTATCGCCGGATCAAGCGCACCACTCATGCCGTTACAGGTGGTGCAGGCAAACGCAACGATGCCAAAGCCCAGCTGTTCGAGTTCGCGCAGCAGGCCGGCCTGTTCGAGGTATAGCTGTACCGCGCGCGACCCGGGCGCGAGCGAGGTCTTGACCCAGGGCTTGCGTACCAGGCCACAGGCATTCGCATTGCGCGCCAGCAGAGCAGCGGCGATGACGTTGCGCGGGTTGGAGGTATTCGTGCAGCTCGTGATCGCCGCGATGATGACCGCGCCATCGGGCATCAGCCCCTGTGCCTCCTGGGCTCGTGCCTGGTCCAGCCCAACCGCGATACCACGCTCGGCCAGCGCCGAAGTCGGCAAGCGCTTGTGCGGATTCGAGGGACCGGCCATGTTGCGCACGACCGTCGACAGATCAAACTGCAGGCTGCGTTCGTATTCCGCACCGGCCAGTGCATCGGCCCAGAGCCCGGCCGTCTTTGCGTAGATCTCGACCAGGCGCACCTGCTCGTCACTGCGGCCGGTCAGGCGCAGATAGTCCAGGGTCTTGTCATCGATAAAGAACATGGCCGCGGTCGCGCCGTATTCCGGCGCCATGTTCGAGATCGTCGCGCGGTCGCCGACACTGAGCGCAGCTGCGCCCGCCCCGCGGAATTCGAGATAAGCGCCAACCACCTTTGACTGGCGCAGAAACTCAGTCAGCGCAAGTACCATATCCGTCGCCGTAATCCCCGGCTGAGGCTTGCCACTGAGCTCGACGCCGATGATATCCGGCAGGCGCATCCAGGACGCGCGGCCCAGCATCACGTTCTCAGCTTCCAGACCACCGACACCAACCGCGATCACGCCCAGCGCATCGACATGTGGCGTGTGGCTGTCGGTGCCCACGCAGGTATCCGGATACGCAACGCCCTGGTCCGCATGGATCACCGGCGACATCTTCTCCAGATTGATCTGGTGCATGATGCCATTGCCCGGCGGAATCACATCGACGTTCTTGAACGCACGCTTGGTCCAGTCGATAAAGTGGAAGCGGTCTTCATTGCGCCGGTCTTCAATCGCGCGATTCTTGGCAAAGGCATCGGGATCGTAGCCGCCGCATTCCACCGCCAGCGAATGATCAACGATCAACTGCACCGGCACGACCGGATTCACCTGGGCCGGGTCACCGCCCTGGTCGGCGATCGCGTCGCGCAGGCCAGCCAGATCAACCAGCGCGGTCTGGCCCAAGATGTCGTGGCAGACCACGCGCGCCGGAAACCAGGGGAAATCGCGATCGCGGCGACGCTCCACCAGTTGGATCAGCGATTCACTCAGAATCGCCGGATCGGCGCGGCGCAGGAGGTTTTCCGCGTGCACGCGTGCCGTATATGGCAACCCGGCATAGGCGCCAGGACGAATCGCATCGACGGCTTCGCGCGCGTCGAAATAGTCAAGGGACGTGCCGGCAAGCGGCTTGCGGTAGGCGGTATTCATGGCGAGCGGTTCATCTGCAAGTAGTAGCGGGCGGCACGGCCTGGGCGCATGGCTCGCCTGGACGGCGGCGGCCGGCGTGCGGGCTGCGTAGGTTGCCGGTGCGCGCAGCGAACCGCAACACCGGGAAAGGAAATCCCGCACGGCGTCCTGCAACTGCCCTGTGCCGTTGCGATACGCGGCCTGCAGCGGCAACCTAAGCGCCACGCACGCACGGAGCAGCCAATGCCGCCGACAACCGCCGAGCAACTGTTCGCTCTTGTCGCCGCACTCGGCGGCGGACTGCTGGTCGGCATAGGCCGCGAGCGCGACAAGACGCCACCGGACCGCGAAGCGGCCGGCGTGCGCAGTTTCACCATCGTCGCACTGGGCGGCGCAATCGCAATGCTGCTGGGTCCAGTTGCGCTGGCGGTGGTCGGCGCGGCGATCGCGGCCATGACGGTTGCTTCGTACTGGCACAGCGCCGAACACGACCCCGGCGTCGTGACCGAACTCGCGCTACTCGTGACCTTCCTGCTCGGCGCGCTGGCGCAGTCACGGACACAGCTTGCGGCGGCGCTGTTCGTCGTGCTCGCGGTCGTGCTCGAAAGCAAAACCCGCCTGCACCGCTTCACGCGCCAGGTTCTCAGCGAACAGGAGCTCAGCGACGCGCTGCTGCTCGCCGCCGCAGCCCTGATCGTGTTGCCGCTGCTGCCCGACCGTGCCGTGGACCCGTGGCAAGTACTGAATCCACGCAAACTCTGGCTGTTCGCCGTACTGGTCATGGCCATCAATGCGCTGGGCTATATCGCACTACGCGTGTTCGGCGCGGGGCGCGGTCTGGCACTCGCCGGGCTGCTCGGCGGGTTCGTCTCCAGCGCCGCCACGATCGCCGCCATGGGGCAGCGCGCGTCCAGCGACCCGCAGGCGCTGCCCGGCTGCATCGCCGCCGCCCTGCTGTCCTGTGTCGCAACCGTGGTACAGCTGGCGCTGATCCTGTTCGCCATCGCACCTGGCCTGCTCGTCGAAACTGCCCTGCCCTTACTCGCCGCCGGCCTCACCGCAGCGGCAGTCGCCGTGTGGTTCGTCTGGCGCGGTCGCGACACACCCAACACCGATGCCGCGGCCCAGCCAGGCCGGCCATTCGCGCTTGGCCAGGCCTTGCTGTTCGTTGCCATCGTCGCCGCCGCGCTGCTGTTGTCAGCGGCATTGCGCCGCTATTTTGGCGACGGCGGTGTGCTGGCCGCTGCCGCCGCCGCCGGATTCGCCGACGTGCACGCTGCTGCCGTTTCATTGGGTCAGCTCGCCGGCAGCAGCGATCTGCCCCATGTCCAAGCCACCTGGGCGCTGGCCGCTGCATTTACGACCAATTCACTGGTCAAGTGTTTCGCCGCAGCGACCGGTGGCGCAGCCTACGCGCGCCCTGTTGTTATCGGCGTGCTGGCGATCACAGCGGCTCTGGTCGGTGCGGTAACAATGACCCGTTAGCGTAATGACGCTGTCGGAACAACAAAAATAGCGTTTCCTGTTTCACTACCCGCCGCGCCGCCCGCTATCGCCGGTACGGTGCGGTGATCCAGGCGCCGACGGCAGCGGCTTGGACGCTGTCGAAGCCAGTCAACCGTCCGCCAAACTATCCGGAGCCGCTGCATGGATTTCAGCTACAGCCCAAGAGTCGAAACCCTGCGCCGGGAATTCAGTGAATTTTTCACTACACACATTGTCGCCAATGCGGCGCGCCACGCCGCGGAAGCCGCCGCGCAGTGCGCGGCCGGCAAGCCGTGGCAGCCCAGCACCGTCGTCGAGGAACTGAAGGCGAAGGCAAAGGAGCAGGGCTGGTGGAATCTGTTCCTGCCGCACTCGACGCACGCGCCGCAGGGACTCAGCAATCTGGAATACGCCCCGCTTTGCGAAATCATGGGGCGCATCCCCTGGTCAGCCGAAGTGTTCAACTGCTCAGCCCCGGACAGCGGCAACATGGAAGTGCTGCAACGCTACGGCAGTGAAGCCCAGCAGCAGCGCTGGCTGAATCCGCTGCTGGCCGGCGAGATCCGCTCAGCCTTTCTGATGACGGAACCGGACGTGGCCTCCTCGGATGCAACCACGATTCAATGCTCCATCCGCCGCGACGGCGACAGCTATGTGATCAACGGCCGCAAATGGTTTTCCTCCGGTGCGGGTGATCCGCGCTGTGCCGTCTATATCGTCATGGGCAAGACCAACCCCGATGCGCCGGCGCACCGGCAGCAGTCGATGATCCTGGTACCAGCCGATACGCCCGGCGTCCAGGTGCGACGGCCCTGCACGGTGTTTGGCTATGACGACGCACCACACGGCCATATGGACATCACGCTCGATCAGGTGCGCGTGCCGGCAGACCATATCCTTCTCGGTGAAGGTCGTGGCTTTGAGATCGCGCAGGGACGCCTGGGCCCAGGCCGCATCCACCACTGCATGCGCAGCATAGGCCTGGCCGAGATGGCGCTGGAACTGCTGTGCCGGCGCGTCACCACGCGCATCGCATTCGGCCGCCCCCTCGCCGACTATTCGATCTGGCATGAACGCATCGCCGAATCCCGCTGCCTTATCGAACAGGCGCGCCTGCTGACCCTCAAGGCCGCCGATGCCATGGACAAGTTCGGCAACAAGGCAGCCCGCGCCGAAATCGCCATGATCAAGGTCGTCGCGCCGAACATGGCGGCCAAGATCATCGACTGGGCGATACAGGCGCATGGCGCCGCCGGGGTCAGCGCAGACTTTCCTCTGGCGCAGGCCTACGCCGCTGCGCGCTCGCTACGCCTGGCCGACGGCCCCGACGAAGTGCACCGGGCAGCCATCGCGAAACTTGAACTCGCGCGCTACACGGCGCCGTCGGAATGACACAGGGCTCGCCATCAAGCCGACAGCGACAACGCACCGGAAAAACGCGTTTCGTACAATAACGGCCTGCCCACCCAACCCGCTTCATCAGCATGTCGCCCACTCCGCCCATTGACTGGGTTGGATTGAAGCGCCGACCTACGCCGCGATCTATCAGATCCATGCGCAGTAGCAAGCCTCCCTTCACACACCGTCCACACGCTGGCATACGATAAGCAGCAGGCGGCCTTACCGCATCGCGACACCATAACGGGGAATCCATTGCACATTGCATCAGCCGGCATGGCTGCGGGTAGGCGCGGCTGCCCATTGCGTAACACAAGTACTACACGCCTGATTTTCACGGTGCTGCTGCTCGCTGCCAGCGCAGCGCCAGTGGCAGCGCAACCGTGCAACTTCAACGCAACCGTTCCGGCCAATTGGCAGCGTATCGACGCGAGCATGGCGTCCCTGCGGTTACCGCGCGAAGCCTATGTCAAAGGCAACGGATCGCACGATGCAGACAGCCTGCGTTATCTGGCTGACGGCCTCGATGTACTTGTCGACTATGGCATCGCCGGGCACCAGCCGGAAGCGGAAAGCGGCACGGTCAGCCGGCTGCTCGGCGGCGCACCGGCCCTTATCAGCAGCGAAACGCAAGCCGGCGGCGCAGGGCGCATCGCCGTCACCTGGGTCGAACTCGGGCAGGCACGGCTAGAAGCCACTGTCACAATCCGCTATGGCGATGCCTCGCGCCAACTGGACGCCTGCCGCATCGCGTCCAGCCTGCAGCTGCACAGCAGCAGCACGGCACTGACCCTGGTGCGCACCGGACGCGCTGCCGGGCAGCCTTACGCCGTCGTGCGCGATGCCGAAGGTCGCCAGCGGCGCGTTGTCGAAGGCGACTACATCGCCCTGAACTGGGGCAAGGTCACGCGCATCGACCAGCACGGCCTGCAAATTACTGAGCGCATACCACTGCCCCAGGGGCACTGGGAAGAACGCAAGACGCTGTTACACAAGACGGATTAACCGTGCCCGGGTATCAGGAGATTTGCCAGTGGCTGGACCTGGTCTACACGGGCAACGTGACCGGTACGGCCTGTGCCGCCTGGCCTGTGCTTGCCCAGCAGATGCTTGCCGCCCAGCCGGATCTTCCCGCTGACGACGTCTACTTGGCTTGCACGGCCGGTGATCTGGCTACGATCCAGCGCGCGCTTGGCGCAGATGCCCGCTGACGGAGTCGCCTTGGCGGCCTATTGCAATTTCCGCCGCTGATCGCCGTCCCCCATTCGTCGCTGGCGCAACGGCCCAGCAACGCGCCGCGACGTCGCGACTGGGCACGTGAACTGCTCACAGCCAGCGCCGACCCGCAGGCATGCGATGCCGATGGCCTGAGTGCTTCGTGCTACGCCCGCCCAGGCCTGATCGAGGTCGCCGCGCTGCTTGGACACGCAGGTACCGCCGAAGTACTGGGCGACGACGAGGCACTCGTCGCCGCCTGCAGGCACGGGAACGAGCCGCTTGTCGAATGTGAACAAATGGAATTTTCCGAATCGGGCACGGCATTGCTGCTGCCAGGGTCCGGTCTACACCCCGACAGCTGGCGGTCCTGTTCGAGCGACTCCCGTTGTGCCGGATACTGACCTAGGGCCGGACGCAAACCGTAGCCTTGCGTTCATGCGCGAACAGCCATAAAGCCGGGAATCACTGCACTCTCCCGCACGACCGGGCGCGGCAGTTGGCAGCACCGGTGCACGCCGCTTTCTTGAAACTTGGCTACGCAGGCTGCAACCTATGCACTGGTTTCCATGCCTCGGGTTTCTCGTGCTGCGTTTCGCCGTACGCCCGCTGCTTGCGCTGCTGGTCTGCCTCAACGGGCTGCCGCAGGCTGTGGCCATGACTGCACCAGCCGATGCAGCCGCCATGGCGCCGGAAGCAGCGCCTTGCCACGGCGACAGCAGTGCTGCCGATACCGCTACGCCAGATCACCCGGAGCACGACGGACTGTCCACCTGTTGCAAGCCCGGCCATTGCACCTGCGCCTGTGCATTCTCACTGAGCCTGCCACTTGGCAACGCAAGCGGTCCGGCCGCCAGCCAGAGTGAGCAAGTGCCACTACCTCGTGCCATGGGACTGCCGTCGATCCGCATCAGCGTTCCGCTACGCCCTCCTATCGCCTGAGCGCCTACGCGCAATCCCGCAGTCGTCTTTTCCGTCGCGCCTAGGGCGCGCCTGCTGCCGCCCGTGTGCGGCGCTCCATCGTCTATTCGAGTACAACCATGATCATCCGATTGCGGCGGCCCTCACTGCTGGCCGCTGTGGCACTGCTGGCGGGCTGTGTCAGCGTATCGCGCCGCGAAGGCGCCGAACAGGTAGCGCAACTGGCCCGGCCGCGGCTAGCTGCGGCTTTCGCCTGGGACCAGGCCGGTGACACGGCAGCACTGCAGGCGCGCAGCGCCGAACTGCTGGCCGCACCGCTGACTCCGGACAGCGCATTCCGCATCGCGCAGCTGCACAGTCCCGAGATCACCACCCGTTATGCGGAACTGGGCATTGCACAAGCCGACGTCGTTGCAGCCAGCCGCATCGGCAATCCGGGCCTGTCGGCGTCTGCGCTGGCCGACGGCGGCGGCAGCAAGATCAGCCTGAGCCTGGACCTGCCCCTTGCCGATCTACTGCTCCTGCCCGCACGCAAGCGGCTGGCCGAAAGTGAATACCAGCGCGCGCAACTGAGCATCGCCGCAGCGCTGGTGAACCTGGCCGCGGACACAGCCGATGCCTGGTATGCCGCTGCCGGTGCCGAGCAGATCGCCTCGATGCACGAAGCCATAGCCGGCGCTGCGGCGGCAGCGGCCGAACTCGCCACACGCTTTCACGCCGCCGGGAATATCAGCGCACTGCAGCTCAACCACGAGCAGGCAGCCGCCACCCAGGCACGCATCCGCGCCCTGGCCGCGAGGGCCGAAGCCTCGCGTACACGGCTGGCACTGAATACACACCTGGGCCTGAGCAGCGCACAGGCTGCCCAGTGGACACTTGCGCTGCCGCTTGCTGCGCCGCTGGACAGCGACGATGCACTCGGCGATCTGCAGACGCTGGCCCAAACACAGCGGCTGGATCCGCTGGCCGCGCAACAGGAGGTCGCCGGACTGCAGCAGGCACTGACACTGGCCCGGCGCTGGCGCCTGCTCGGCCAGATGGAAGTCGGCGCCGAGCGGGAACGCGAAGCGGACGGCAAGCGCCTTTCTGGCCCTGCGCTATCACTGGCACTGCCGCTGTTTGATCAGGGTCAGGCCGCGATCGCACGTGCGCAGGCTCGGCTGGAACAAGGCCAGGCGGCACTGACGCGGCTGCGGCTCGATATCGACAACGAGGTACGAGCCGGAGTGGAACGTGTCGCGGCCCAGCGCGAGATCGCCCAAACCTACCGCACCGCGCTGATCCCGCAGCGCGAGGCCATCGTGGCCGGCGAGGGTGAACGCTACAACTACATGCTGATCGGCGCGTTTGAACTGCTGCAGGCCAAGCAGCAGGAATTCGACGCCTACCAGGCCTATCTCGAAGCCGTGCGCGACTACTGGCAGGCGCGGGTTGCACTCACCCGCGCTGTCGGCACCCTGCTGCCCAGTGATGCACAGCCACAGCAACCAGCGCTGGATATGGAGCGCGTGCTGCGCCCCGCAGCCTCCGGGCATGACAGCCACAAGCACCACAGTCCCAAGACCGATGCCAGCCATGGCGGCCATGGCAATCACGAAGATGGCAATCACGACGCCCAGACGCTACAGCAGGAGGATTCCCCATGACCACGCGACGTGAACTGCTGCAATGGATGGGCGCCAGCAGCGCCGGACTGCTGGCTGCGTCAACCGCCGCAGGCGCCCCGACAAGCCCCGCAGCAACCGGCGCGGCACCGGCCGCAACCCAGCCACGCCCGGCCCAGGGCTATCAGCCGGTGCAGACCTTGAACGGATGGACCCTGCCCTATCAGCTGCGCGACGGCGTCAAGGAGTTCCATCTGGTCGCCGAAGAAATCGAGCACGAATTTACTCCCGGCTGCCGCGCACGCTGCTGGGGCTACAACGGCACAACACCCGGCCCCACCATCGAGGCCGTGGAAGGCGACCGTGTGCGCCTGTACGTGACCAACCGCCTCCCCGAATCGACCACCGTGCACTGGCATGGCATTGATCTGCCCAACGGCATGGACGGCATAGCCGGGCTGAACCAGCCGCGCATACAGCCGGGCGAGACTTATGTATACGAATACACACTAAAGCAGCACGGCACGCATATGTACCACCCGCATGCGGATGAGCTGACCCAGCTCGCATTCGGCATGATGGGGTTATTCATCATCCATCCGCGGGACGGCGAAGAAGTTCCCGTCGATCGCGACTACGCCTTCCTGCTGCACAACTACGCCCTGCACCCGGGCACCTACCGGCCTGATCCCGCGATCATGCAGGACTTCGACCTGTGGACTTTCAATTCCAAGGTCTTTCCCGCCATCGATCCGCTGGTCATGCGCACCGGCGAACGCCTGCGTATACGTATAGGTAATTTATCCATGTGGAATCATCCCATCCACATGCACAGCAATCCGTTCTGGGTCACGGGCTCGGATGCCGGGCGCTGGCCCCGCGCCCAGTGGCGGCGCGAAGTCACCGAGATCATCGGCGTAGGCCAGATGCGCGACCTCGAATTCGTCGCGACCGAACCCGGCGACTGGGCGCTGCACTGCCATATGGCCCACCACACCATGGGGCCCATGGGCCACGAGATTCCCAACCCCGTCGGCGTGGACCAGAGCGGCGTCGAGGAGACAATCCGCACTCTGCTGCCGGGTTTCATGGCCATGGGCAAGGGCGGCATGTCCGAACATGCCGACCATGTGGCCATGGGCATGCGCGGACCGGAGAACACCTTGCCCATGATGACCGGCCAAGGCCAGTTCGGTCCCATCGAGATGGGCGGCATGTTCACCGTGGTCAAGGTGCGTGACGATCAGGCGGCCGGCGACTACCGCGACCCGGGCTGGTACCGCTATCCCGAGGGCAGCGTTGCACGCCGCGTCAGCCGCGACCCGCAGTTTGGCCGGCCGCACCGGCGCACGCCTTATGGCGCGGCAAGCCCCGCGAAACCCAAGGCAGCCGAAGCGGTGGATCATTCCCGGCACACGGAACACAAGGATTAGGTGCAGGGGCGATGCGCGTTGGTGAGTTCATTCCGCTCTCGACGCAAAGTTTGTGTTTTGCGTGGATGCCAGACTGGCGGCCGCAGCGCCAACTGAAGCATAGTTCGCGATTCACCGCCGCCCGTACTGCTGACATCGCCCGCGTTTTGCCCCGAACGCGCCCGCTGCCGGCCCGGGTTTGCGCCGATTGCCGCCCGCCGGCGCCGCTGCAATGCATCGGGTTCATCTCCGGGAGTTCGCTATGTGTGGAATCGTAGGTGCCGTCGCCGACCGGGAAGTCGGTCCCATCCTGATCGCCGGCCTGCAGGCGCTGGAATACCGCGGTTACGACTCGGCCGGACTGGCCGTGCTCCAGGGGGACCAGCTGGCACGCCGCCGCACCAAGGGCAAGGTGCGCGAGCTGGAAGAACTGCTCCGTGCCGATCCGGCGCCGGCACATATCGGTATCGCGCATACACGCTGGGCGACGCACGGCGTGCCGAGTACGCATAACGCGCATCCGCATGTGTCCTCACAGCAGATCTCGGTGGTACACAACGGCATCATCGAGAATCACGAGGAACTGCGCCGGGAACTGCAGGAAAAGGGCTATGCCTTCAGTTCCGAGACCGATACGGAAGTCATCGCCCACCTTGTCGATGCGCTGCAGCGGGAAGGACTGGATCTGGTCGCTGCTGTCGTCTCCGCCACCCAGCGGCTGCACGGCGCCTACGCCATTGCCGTGTTGTCGGCCCGCGAACCCGACCGGGTCGTCGGCGCCCGCCGCGGCAGCCCACTCGTGGTCGGCGTCGGCCTGGGCGAGCACTTCATTGGCTCGGACGTGCAGGCCCTGTTGCGCGTGACCAACCGGTTCATTTACCTGGACGAGGGCGATATCGTCGAGATCCGCCGCGAAAGCTACCGCATCTTTGACAGCAATGGCGGCAAGGTAACGCGCGAAGTGCGCGAGACCGACCTGACCGCCGATGCGGTAGAGCGTGGTGAATACCGGCACTACATGCTCAAGGAAATCCACGAACAGCCCGAGGCGGTCGCGCGTACGCTGGAAGGACGCATCAACGGTTCGCGCATACTGCCCAATGTGTTCGGCGTCGACGCGGAAAAACTGCTCGCCCGCGTCACGCAGGTGCATATCGTCGCCTGCGGCACCAGCTATCACGCCGGCATGGTTGCGCGTTACTGGATAGAGGCATTGGCTGGCCTGCCCTGCTCGGTCGAAGTCGCCAGCGAATACCGCTACCGGGAAACCGTCGTTCCGGGCAATACCTTGTTCGTCGCCGTGTCGCAGTCAGGCGAGACCGCCGACACCCTGGCTGCGCTACGCAGCGGCAAGAGCAGCGGCCGCTATCTCGCCGCGCTGGCGGTCTGCAACGTGCCGGAATCCTCGCTGGTGCGCGAATCGGATCTGGTGCTGATGACCCGCGCCGGCCCGGAAATCGGTGTCGCCTCGACCAAGGCGTTCACCACCCAGCTCGCCGCACTGGGCCTGCTTTGCCTGGAACTCGCACGCCTCAACGGCATCGCCGAATCCCGCTACGAACGGCTGGTTGCCGAACTCGCCGCACTGCCGCGTCTGGTCGCCGAAGCACTGCAGCTGGAAGGGCAGATCGCAAACCTGGCCCAACGTTTCGTGGACAAGCAGCACGCCCTGTTCCTGGGCCGCGGAGCGAGTTATCCGATTGCGATCGAAGCGGCGCTCAAGCTCAAGGAAATTTCCTACATTCATGCCGAAGCCTATCCCGCCGGTGAACTCAAACATGGTCCACTCGCGCTGGTCGACGAGCACATGCCAGTCATCGCTGTGGCGCCGAACAATCAGCTGCTGGAAAAACTCAAGTCCAATCTCGAAGAAGTGCGCGCCCGCGGCGGCGAGCTGTTCGTGATTGCCGATGCGGCCGTTGATGTGAAGCTCGACGCAAACCGCGGCGCCTTGCTGCGGCTGGCCGTCGGCGAAAGCCTGGTTGCGCCGGCCGTGTTCAATATCCCGCTGCAATTGCTGGCCTACCACGTCGCCGTGCTCAAGGGCACCGATGTGGATCAGCCGCGCAATCTCGCGAAATCGGTAACCGTGGAATAACACTGCGCGACAAGCCGTCGCCGCGTACCGCAGGAACGCCGCGGCGGCAGCCGAAGTACGTCGAGTCTGCTGGGCATCGGCAGCGGGCTAGCGTGTTGACGTAAAGCAGAGCCGGGGCAAGGTTGTCGAACAATCGATACCGTCGTTGCAGGCGCAGATCAATTCTGGCCATCGCCGGGATCTCTCGGCGTGAGAGCCGCAAAATCCTCGCTTGTGCAGCGTGTGCGCTGCAGGCGTTCACGGGCGATATTCCGCAATATCCGCCGCTGCGGCGGAGAAAACGGCGAATGCCGACCGCAGTGGCGCAGCAGCAGCGAATCGTCCTGCGACTCGCCCAGCGCGCTCGCCTTGTGCTCCAGGTCGTTGATAGGCGGCCGCAAGTCGGGCTGCAGTTCGGCGAGTATCGAATCCTGCTGGCGCAGTCGACGCAGACGGCGCCGGAAAACGTGCCAGGCGTGGTCGTCATCACGGTGTCGGCTTAGCCGCCGTCGGGCTTTGTCGGCCCGCCGCATACTTCGCAATACGGCTTTTTCTACATCGGCAAAGCCGACTGCCTGCCATTCCAGGCGCAGCAGACGCCGTTGCGCAGCCTGCAGCCGTTGCAGGCGGGAGCGGAGCTGCCGATCACGTTGCAGCGCGCCTTCGAGCACCTGCTCACGGCGTTTTCGCGCAGCGGCTTCGGCCTGCAGCAGGACCGCGCGCACCTCGGGCGACTCCGAATTTTCCAGCCGCCGCAACACTTCGATCAGGGCCTGCGCGTCCCGCAGGCGCGACAGTCCGCGACAAAGCCGCCCCAGCTCGTCGTACAGACTGCGGGCACGCGGATCAACTGCACTTACCCCAAGCGCGAGCGCAGCCCGGGTGCGGCGAATGCACTTGCGGGCTTCATGAACGCCGATATGCCTGGCCTCGCCTTCACGCGCCAGCTGCTCCTGCGCGAACTGCAACTGCCCGGATGCGAACGCCATCAGACGCTGGCCCAGCGGCAGCGTTTCAGCCTTCGTTGCCTGGGGTCCGGCAGGAGGAGCAGCGCCAGTAGTGGAAAGCATGCGCATGACTCGGTAACAGGTCAGCTCAGCCTACGCCGTGTGAACCAGGCGCGGATTGACTGAAATCAAGCGACTCCCTGCGAATGCCATTGGCCGTAAGACAAGCCATTGCATGGCTGCCTGGCAACGCCTCGCCAAACCCCGCAGGACCCGTGCACGGCAGGCCGGGCCATCTACCCGACGCGGGCTAACGCAGAAATCAACGCAAGCAGCCCCTACACACCGGAATTGCTGCGCCGGAATTTCCGCACCCGCCGGCCAGCCCTGCTTCTAACCGAACGGCTTTGGTCCAATCGCTGTTCGCGGCGATCGGTGTATTGCCATACCAGGCTGAAGCCCGCTTTACTCTACCAGTCGAGCACATGCACCGAGGGTATGAAGTGAATCGAAATACGGTCGCCTCCCGCAGTTGGCGGTGGATCTCCTGGGCCATTCTGCTGCTGGGTCTTGTGCGTGCCGCTGCCCTGCTCGTGCACACCCCTATGCTCGGGGTGGCCAACAACTACGACATGATCCGCGTGCAGGGATGCATAGACGTCTTCCCGATTCGGGATGCTGCCATTCCCCATTCGGCCAATAGCTGGCAGGCCCCGATCGAGCGCTACCAGTTTCGCAGCGACGTCGAGGCCAACTGTTTCCTTTCCTCGGAGGCGTTGTTCGCGTTCCTGGCCGCGCCACTGATGCACTGGGAATCGGCCCTTTCGGCGGATGGAGGCTTTTCCTTACGCATCGCCGGTTGGCTTAAATTTACTTCTTTTTCCATTTTTTCTTTTTTTATTTTAACTTTCCTCCTGCGTCAAAACGCCGTAACTGCGGCACTGGTTCATTCACTGCTGGTCGCCGTCGTGCTGACGGACCCGGGCGTCACGGTTTACCTCAACACCTTCTATGCCGAATTCAGTGCGTTCTTTTTTGCCTACGCGGCACTGGCGCTGGTCGCAGCGGCACCCGACCGGCGCCCTTCGACTCTTTACCTGATCAGTGTTGCCCTCGCTGTCGCACTGGCCTGTGCCAGCAAGATCCAGCACATCGTGTTCGGCCTGTTCCTGCTCGCCGCACTGGTCGCAGCGCTGCGTTTTGGCCGAGATGCCGCCTCACGGCCGTTGCTGGCCGCGGTCGCGGCCGGCGCCCTGGCCGGGCTCGCCCTTCAGGCCATGCACCTGCGCTCGGCAGAAACTCACAGCATACGCGGCGCGAACCTGACCAATACGGTGCTGGGAACCGTGCTGAAAACTTCGCCAAATCCTCAACGCACAGCGAGCCACCTCGGGCTGCCGGCGGACTGCGGCAACTATGCCGGCCAGAACTGGTTCACGCCGGGACTGCAGGAAAACCATCCCTGCCCTGCCTTGCTGGACATGTCGCGCGCACGGTTTGCCTATCTGGCATTGCGTGAACCGGGCCTCATGCTCGACGTATATGGCGGAGCGCTGCAGCGCGCCCAGTCCTGGATAACCCCGGACCTGGGACTGGTCGCCGGGCAGGTGCAGGGCAAGCTTCCCGCCTCGATGCCGACCCTGGACACCTTGGTCCGCAAACTGCCACTTCCGCTCTACGGCTTGCTGTTACTCGGCCCGGCCTTGCTGATGACAGTTGCTGCCATCACCAGGCTCCCCCTGGGCCGACGGCTGGGCAGCGTACTGGCGGTCTGTGCGCTGTATCCGCCTTGCGCACTGGTCGTCGTGGTGCTCGGGGATGGATTCGCCGACGTGGTCAAGCAGTTCCATCTTGGCACTACGGCCGCACTGTGTTTCTGGGTCACAGGCCTGGCCCTGCTGCCCGGCCTGCGTTCCTGGCGGCGAGCAGGAACGCAAGGCCCGCGGCCGTAAACGGCTCAGGCGCGAGTCCAGGCCATTTCCCAGTTGAGCTCCCAGGTCTTGCCACCATCGCGCGAACTTTCCTGATACCAGCGGCAGGAGCGCGGCGTAATGCGATCCCAGACGCCACGAACCTTGAGCGGCTTGCCGCCGTCCAGTTCATCGGACTCGAAGATGCCGGCACCGTTGATGAAATGACCGGTGACGCCGGGCGCTGCAATCACGCCCGTACGCGCATTGACCCAGAAATCGGACCAGACTTTTTTCTCCACATCGAGCACGCGTAATCCCATGCCGCTGAAATTGCGCGCCGGTATACGCAGTTCTTCGATGCTGACAGCACCGCCGAGTATGCTCCAGCAGGTCGCTTCGCCGTCGAATTCGTCCCAGTCCTGCGTGTCCGGTGTTTTCAGGCGGCGATGGTGAATCTTCCACTCACCGCTGAGGAAATCGAAATCGCCCGGTTTGCCGGGTGGAGGTACCGCTACTGCGCTCGCCGCCTTGGCGCCTTCGTCCGCGGTCGCCGCACTGGCCAACAGGGCAGCACCTGCACCGGCCGCTGCCGTTTTCAACAAAGCGCGCCGCCGCGCATCGATGGTGTCGTTCATAACGTGCTCCTGTCCGCCCCAGTCGGGCGGCAAGCACGCTAACGTCCAATGCGGACAGAATTCGTCCGCATACCTGTTGCCCTGATCGCGCGCAGCGATCGCGTCAGTCGCGCCCTGCCCTGTCGATCACGGCCTCGATACAGCAGCTGCCCGGGGCGCTGGCGCGAGATACGATGCAGCATGAGCAGCTGCACCAATCGGGGTAATGGCGTGATGCTAGCGCGCCACTACTCTGACCTGTCCGGATTCGCTTGCCTGTTATCGCTGCCATTCCAGGCCGAAATAGACCGATCGGCCATCGCCGGGCAGGAACTGACGGCTGTCCTGGCCTCGCGCGTTGGCGATCACGCCCGTGGTCGCGGCATAGCGCCGATCACCGAGGTTGCGCGCATCGACGAACCAGCGCCAGCGCTGCTGCCAGTCGCCGCCAATACGCAGGCCGGCGATTGCATAGGCAGGCGCTGTCAGCGTATTTGCATGATCGACAACACTGCGCTGCGGCGACCACTCCAGGCTGGGTGCGAGATAGACAGAACCCAGGCGCCAGCGCAGTTCTGCACGCAGCAGCTGCGGTGCGATACCAGCCAGCCGGTTGTCGCCATAGACCGGGTCGCCGTCGAAGCGGAAATCGTTCCAGAGATACGCCGTGCGTATTTCGATCGCATCACCAAGACGCCAGGCGGCGCCGAACTCCAGGCCCTGATGCCGCGTACGTGCCGCATTGACCGTGCCACGTGGATTGCCGTCGGCATCGGTCAGCGACAGCAGCTCGTCCCTCAGCCCGGCCCGGTACAGCACCGCGTCCAGCGACAGGTGTTCGCGCTCGATACGAATACCAGCCTCGGCGCTGATCGCCGACTGCGCGTCGACCAGCGTGACCTGAGGCCCACCAGCCAGTTCGCCGAAACTTGGCGGCTCGTAGCTGCGGCTTAGATTGGCGAAAACGCTGATGCCCGCATCCGGCTCGTGGCGCAGGCCGAGCTTGGGGCTGATTCCTGTGTACGTGCGGGCATAACTTTCGTTGCGCGCGTTTGTGATGACGCGATCTTCCGCTTCGCGCCGGTTGTGCGAGGCCTGTAGGCCCAGCACCAGCGCCGTGCGTTCCGTCAGGGAGTACTGCTGCTCGGCGAACACGCTGTAACGCGTCGCTTCGTTGTTGAATCCGTTCGTCACCGCACCACGTTCGCCACCTAGGTTGACATAGCGGCTGTCGTCCACCTGGCCCGCGATCAGGGCCAGGCCAGCACTAAAGACGTGGCCCTGCTCGGCGTTCTCGCGCCGCCAGTGCAGATTGGCGCCGAAATCGCGCGAATCCTGCACGATGACCTGGAAAATCGGATGGTTCAAATGCTTGGCCGCGTAGAACAGGCCGATATCCAGCCTGTTGTCCGCACCGAGTTCAAATGTGCTGCGATTGGCGATACGCGTAAGTTCGAAATCGCGGCGCTGGTCACCGCTCAGATTAGCCGGCGCGGCACGGCGCGGATCTGCCTGCAGTTCGGACCAGGTCAGGCTACCGGGCAAGGCAGAATTCGTAGTGACGCGTGCGAGATAGAAACGCGTCTCGCCCGGATCGAGCGCAATGCCATAGTTGGCAAACAGGCGATACGTTTCCTGTTTCGCGTGATCGCGAAAGCCGTCTTGCTTGAATGCACTGAGGCTAGCGTAATAATCCTGCCCATCACCGACCCCGGCCAGCGCGGCCTGCCCACGCAAGTAGCCGTAGCTGCCGCTTTCGAGCCGCAAATCCAGTGGCGGCACGCTGTGGCCGGTAGGGCTTACAAAATTGATCGCACCACCCAGCGTGGCGGCACCGTAGTGCAGCGCGTTCGCACCGCGATAAATTTCCACATAACGCGCCGCCAGCGGTTCTATCGCCTGGAAATCGCCGCCGCCGTCGGCCTGGTTCAGATACACGCCGTCCTGCAATAACTCCAGTCCACGCAGGTGAAAGGTGCGTTGCAAACCTGAGCCACGCACCGAAAGGCGCGACTCTTCGGCGCCAAAACGCGGCTGCACGAACACCCCGGCGGCATAACCCAATGCGTCAGCCAGCGTGCTCGCACGCTGCTCGCGATAACGTTCGGCATCAACGACATTCGCTGCACCGGCGATCTCGCCAAGACGCTGCCTGGCAACCTCGACCGGCGCCGTGTACGTAGCGGCGGCCACGTCGACGCGCGGCAACCGCGACCAGTCAGCAGCATCTGGCGTTGCAGGGGGTGTAGCGCTCAGTGCGAGCGCTGCGGCAGCCGACAGCGGCAACAATGGCATGCAGATACTCCAATGGAAAAAGTACAAGTACGCCACGGTTACGCGCCGCGCAGAATGCGACCGACTGTCGCAACCTGAGCCCGAAAGCGTTTTTCCTGAGTGCAGCTCTGCTGCCAGCACGGTTGCGCGTCACGCCACCGCCCCCTGCGACCGGTTGTCGCAGGGGGCGGTCCGGCGCGTACGAAATATTCAGTATTTTCTATACAAATTACTAATGCATACCACTCGCAACCGGCGACTCCGTCGCCGGACTACGTCCGCCTGCTACCTAGTTACGCTCGTTGCGTTCGGGCCCGGGGCGCTTGGCGAGCTTGCGCTGCAGACTGCGCCTATGCATGCCGAGCAGGCGGGCGGCAGCCGAAACGTTGCCGGCGCACTCGTGCAGCGCCTGCTGGATATGCTCCCATTCCAGGCGGCTCAACGGGGTCATCGTGTCGACTTCTTCGACCGCGGGTTCGTCCTGCAGCGCCCGCAACAGTGCTTCGGCGGTCACGGGTTTGGGCAGGTAGTTGTCGGCACCGCGCTTGATCGCCTCGACCGCCGTCGCGACGCTGGCATAACCCGTCACCAGTACGATTTGCATGTCGGCGCGCGCCGCGCGTAACGGCGCGATCAGATCAAGTCCCGAACTCGCACCGATTTTCAGATCGACCAGCGCAAAGTCCGGCGCCTCGGCCGCCACCAGGGCGAGTGCCGCCGCCGCATCGTGGGCGATGCGCAGCGCCAATCCACGCCGTTGCAGCGAGCGTTGCAGCACCTGCGCGTAGACAGCATCGTCGTCAACCAGCAATCCCTTCATGCGACCAGGCCCAGAGGTAGTTCAAAGCTGACGCGCGTGCCGCCGCCCTCGGCTTCGCCCAGCGAAAGCGTACCGCCCAGCCGTTCCACCGTCGCATGGGACAGGGCGAGACCGAGGCCAAGGCCGCCGGGCTTACTGGTCTGGAACAGGCGCCCGGGCAATGCGGTCGCAGCCGTATCAAGACCGGTTCCGAAGTCGCGCACGCTACCCTGCAAACACCCTTGCTCCCAGCGCAGGGCCAGTTGTACTTGCACCGATCCGGCGTCCTGGCTCGCATCCGCCGCATTGTTTAGCAGCGCCTGCAACAGATGTCCGATGCCGGCGTCCCAGCTCACGCTCACATCACCCGGCAATTCGTCGCTACGTTCCAGCGTGACTGCCGGCCGCAGCAATTGCCAGCGCTCGATCAACTGCTCCAGGGCCTCGTGCAGCAAGCGTGGCTGGGCCATGCGCCAGCTGTCGGCCGGCTGTGCGAGCTGACGCACGCGGTCGCGGCATTCGTCGACGAGTGCGGTCATAAGGTCGAGGTCTGCACGTCGCTCGCTGCCGGTGGGCGTGTCGACGACGGCGTCTTCCAGCATCAGCGTGAGCGTGCCTAGCGGCGTGTTGAGCTCATGCGCGACTGCGGCGGCGTGCGTGGCCAGCGCGACGATGCCTTCATGGCGCGCGAACTGCTCGCGCAGCCGGGCAAGCTCGTGTTCTCGCCGCCGCAGAGCTTCTGCCAGGCGTGTCAGGAACCAGGCGACAACCAGGCCCGATATCGCCACATTCGCGCTCATGCCCCAGAGGTGCAGGTCCAAGGTATCGCCAAACACCCCGTGCAGATGCGGCAAAGGCCGGCCGAGCACGGTCGACAGCGTGTAGCCAGTGCCACAGGCTGCCATCACCAGCATGACTGCACGCCAGGGCAGCGCGACCGCGGCCAGTGCCAGCGGCAACAGGAACAGCGAGGCAAACGGATTCATCGCGCCGCCACTCCAGGCAATCATCCAGGTCAGGTTCGCGATATCGACGCCCAGGTGCAGCGCCGTCTCGCGCAGGCTGGTTTCAGTCAAGCGGCGAGCCCGCGGCGCGGCCCAGGCGTTGAACAGCGCGAGCGTCACAACACCTGCCCAAAGCGGCAGCGGCGCGAACGGCAGACCTAGCACATGTACCGCCAGCACCACCGCAGCAACTTGGCCAGCGACGGCAAACCAGCGCAAGGTCGCGAGACTGTGCAACAGGCCCGAAGAAAGCATAGACATGCGCGAACTTTACGCGCTGGCGCAGACAACTGACTGCGACGTTCGGTCGCAGTAACGGCGCTGTCATCGCTGTGTACTAGCGTGCGCACCAGCCACCGCAGCGAACCACCATGGACACGCCCAGCTTCCGCGACCGCATCGACCAACGACTGTTCGACGCCATCTATACGCGCAATCTGGTCTACAACACCTGCTGGGAAGATCCCGCCGTCGATCGCCAGGCGCTGCAGCTCGGCCCCGACGACAGCGTGCTCGTGATTACCAGCGCAGGCTGCAACGCACTGGACTATGCCATCGCAGGCCCGCGCCGCGTGCATGCAGTCGACGCCAACCCACGTCAGACCGCGCTGCTCGAACTGAAGATCGCCGGCATACGCCAGCTTGAGTTCGACGATTTCTTTGCCGTGTTCGGCGAGGGCTATCACGCCGACTTCCGCCGGCTCTATCAAAGCCGGCTCCGCACCGAACTGAGCCCGTTCGCACAGCAGTGGTGGGACAAGCATTGGGACTGGTTTACCAACCCGCACAGCAGTTTCTATTTCCACGGGCTGTCAGGCATCGTCGCACGAGCCTGCCGCGCCTATTTTCGCCTGCGCCCACGCCTCAATCGTGCCCTGACCGCGCTGTTCCAGGCCCGCGACCTGTCCGAGCAACGCGTGATTTACGACGATCGCGTCGCGCCGCTGATGTGGACCCGCTCAATGAACTGGCTGCTGTCACAGCAGTTCGTCATGAGTCTGCTCGGCGTGCCCTATCCACAGCGCAAGCTCGTCGAAGCACAACACGCCGGCGGCATCGCCGGCTTCGTACGCGAGGCTGTGCAGTACGTATTCCGTCAACTCCCAGTCCACGACAACTATTTCTGGCATGTCTATGTAGCAGGCCGCTACCGCCACGACTGTTGCCCGGAATACCTGAAGCCCGACAACTTCGCGGCACTCAAGGCCGGACGGGTCGATGCGATCGTGCCGCATACGACAACGGTGACCGAATTCCTGCGCAGGCACGACGAGCCCATCACACGTTTTGTGCTGCTCGATCACATGGACTGGATGAGCAGCTATCAGCCACAGGCGCTTGCCGAGGAATGGGACGCGATTCTGCAACGCGCCGCACCCGGTGCACGCATCCTGCTGCGCAGCGCTCACGAGCGTCCGGCCTATCTCGACAACCTGCGCGTCGGCAGCGAACGGCGCCCGCTGCGAGAAGTGCTCGCATTCCGCGACGAACTCGCACAATCGCTGGCGCGCAACGACCGCGTCTATACCTACGCTGGCTTTGTGATCGCCGATGCGCCAGCTTGACGCGCTGCGCGCCGATGCCGGCGTGTTACTGAGCCTGTTGCGCGGAATGCCGCGGAACGCGACACACGAACAGGCCCTGCAGGCGTTTTATGCCCCGCAAGCGGCGCACTACGACGCGTTCCGCGAGCGCCTGCTGCAGGGGCGGCGCGAGCTGTTGCAGAGCCTTGATCTGCCACACGGCGCCCGCGTCGTTGAACTCGGCGGCGGCACCGGGCGCAATCTCGATTTCCTCAGCGATGCCCAATGGGAGCGCATAGCGCGCATACAGCTCGTCGACCTCTGCCCGGCGCTGATCGAACGCGCACAGATACGCAGCAAGACGAGGCCGCAACTGGAGGTCATACAAGCCGATGCAACCTGCTGGCGCCCGCAAGGCCTCGTTGATTGCGTCTATTTTTCCTATGCGCTGACGATGATTCCCAACTGGCTCGCTGCGCTCGACAATGCGCTTGCGATGCTCAAACCCGGCGGGCTGCTGGGCAGCGTCGATTTCTACGTCAGCGAAGCAGCTCCAGCGCCGGGACTGCGGCGCCATGGCGCAGTGACGCGCTGGTTCTGGCCTAGATGGTTCGGCCACGATGGCGTGCATCCCCACCCGTCCCACCTGCCCCTGTTGCGCACGCGCATGCCGCAGCATGTGCTGGTCGAAGCCGATGCCGCTGTCCCGTACCTGCCCGGGATGCGGGTGCCGTACTACCGTTTCCTAGGGCGCAAGCCGATACGGGACTGAGATTTTCAGCAAGCAGAGCCACATTGGCCGGGCGCGGGCGAACCGCGTGAATGCGAAGGGCTGCCGGACGCCAGCTAGGCGGGCGTCCGGCGAGGTGGCACCAAGGAACTGACGACACAGGAGCCCGCTCGCGAAAACGCATGCGGGCCATTCCAGCAAGGCCGCAGGCGCGCCAGCCAGACGTCAACGTTTGCGCTTGGGCCGGACATAGAGCACTAGGCTGTGCTCTTCGATGACATAGCCGTATTTCTCGGCAATTTCCTTTTGCAGCCGTTCGATTTCTTCGCTAGTGAACTCGATGACCTTGCCCGTTTCCAGGTCGACCATGTGATCGTGATGCTTGCCACGATCCAGCTCATACACGGCCTGCCCACCCTCAAAATTGTGCTTGAGCACCAGACCCGCCGCTTCAAACTGGGTCAGCACACGGTAGACCGTGGCCAGACCGATGTCATCGTCGTGCGCCAACAGCTCGCGATAGATGTCTTCGGCCGTCAAGTGCCGACCATCCGACTCTTCAAGTATGCCGAGTATGCGGACACGCGGATGCGTGACCTTGAGTCCTACTTTGCGCAGATCCTGCGACTCCATCTGTGTCTCCTTGTGTGGCGCTGGCGGCGGCGGCGCGATATTTCGGCCCCGTTTCGGGGCGATTCACGTTGCGGGCTGCCCGAGTCGCGGTGGCCGGACGCGGAATCCTTGCAAATCAACGACCGGAGTCGTTGCCCTACGGTGGGGCGTATCACTGTGGGGTGAATCTCAGTGGGCCGGCCGTTTGGCGGCGCTAGTGTATCATCCGGCCCCTTGCTGACTGACCGGATCGTCGCGATGACGCGTTACACCCGCTCCCTTGCCGTACTTGGCCTCGCATTCACCCTAGCCGGGTGCGGCATCGTCTACAGGCCGGACGTACAACAGGGCAGCCTGCTTTCCAAACCCATCGTTGACCAGCTCAAGCCAGGCATGACCAAGCGTCAGGTCACCCTGCTGCTGGGAACCCCTTCGCTGACCAGCCCGTTTGAAAGTGACCGCTGGGACTATGTCTCTTCCATCCAGCGCCGCGGCGGCAAGATCACCACCAAGAACCTGAGTCTGACCTTCGAGAACGACGCGCTCGCGCGTATTGAAGGCGACTATTTCCCCGAAGACCCGCAGCAGCTCATCAAGGATGCCAAGAAGTACCGCATCGAATTTCCGGATGAGAAGCGCCCCGACGAACGCAAGGGGCGCGGCGGCCGCGGCTGATTCCACCGAGGCTCAGGTCCTAGCCGTCTTGACAGCGCGCTGTCGCCGCACTTCCTTGGGGTTGACGATCAGCGCGCGATAGATTTCCACGCGGTCCCCCTCGCGCAACAGCGTTGCATGCGTCGCCGGCCGGCTGAATATGCCGGTACGTGCGGCTGCCAGATCAAGTCCGGGGAAGTTCTGCTGCAGATCCGATGCCGCTATCGCATCGGCAACTGTCCCGCCCAGCGGCAGCCACAGCGCCTGCAGAAACTGACGCCCCGGCTCCACGTAGGCGACTTCGACGCGGATGCGATCAGCCATAGACACGCAACGCCACACGCACAAACTCGTCGACCATGCGATCAGCCAGTCCCTGGAAGCCCAGGCGCAGCGCCGGGCCTATCAGCGCCCCTGAGTATTCAAAATCCAGGCCCAGCGCGATCTTGCACCCCTGATCGCCGAGCGCGGCGAACGTCCAGCCGCCGCTCAACGCACGGAACGGACCATCCACCAGCGCCATGCCGATGCTGTCTGGCCGGAGCAGGGTATTGCATGTCGTGAAGCGCTGGGTCATGCCGGCGATCCGGACTTCCAGCCGCGCAGTCAACCCGGTCTCATCACGCGCCAGTATTTCTGCGGCGGCGCACCAGGAGAAACGTCTGGGGTATGCTTCCACGTCGTTGACCAGATCGAACATCTGGCCTGGGCTGTAGCGCACCAGGGCGCTGCGTCGGATCTGGATCAATGCGGCACTCTCGAATGCGGGCCGGGCAACGAACGCTTCGGCTATGCCCCGACTTGAAGGGTTGCCGTCCAGGCACCCGTCGAGGAACGTAACCCACTTAACTTTCCGCGCTTCCTGGGAAGCGCGCGGCGGATTCTACCGAAGATGGCCAAGCCCAAGGACAACAAGAAAAGCAGCAAGGACGGTGGTGGCACGATCGCGCTGAACAAGCGCGCACGCTACGACTACCACATCGACGACCGCTACGAAGCCGGCCTCGCCCTGCAGGGATGGGAAGTCAAGAGCATCCGCGCCGGGCGCGTGAACTTCGGTGATGCTTACGCGCTGATCAAGGCCGGCGAGCTCTATCTGTTCGGCGCCCAGATCACGCCGCTGATTCAGGCCTCGACCCATGTCGTCGCCGACGACCGCCGCACACGCAAGCTGCTGCTGCATCGCGAGGAAATCGACAAGCTCATCGGCGCCGTCGAACGCAAGGGCTATACGCTGATTCCGACTGCGCTGTACTGGAAGAACAACCGGGTCAAGGTCGAAATCGGTCTTGCGCGCGGCAAACAGGAACATGACAAGCGCGCCACGGAAAAGGAACGCGACTGGAATCGCGAGAAACAGCGCACCATGCGTGCGCACAATCGCGACGCCTAAGCACCGCAAGGCATAACGGCCCAATCTGCTTCGCCTTCAGCAAACTGCGCGAACAGTCACAAAAGACGTTGCATTTGCTTTCCAGAATTCGCGCGATAGCACTGCCCACAGGGACCGTATGTGCGCGCTTAGCCGCCTTGGCAGGATTCTGGCCGCCTTCCTCACGTTCGCCGGCCTCGCACCAACCGACGCCGGCGCCGAAGTGCTGTTTCACTCCGGATTCGAGCAGCTCCAGCCCGCTCCCGAGGTGCGCATCCTGCGCGACGATCGCATCGCAACGCTTGAGATCGACTACAACGCCGACAACGCCTGGGGCCAGTGGTGGACGATGAGTGGCACCGGCAATGAGCCGGCCGGGTTTCTCGTAAGCTGGTGGCCGGCCGGCGAAGCCAGCCTGGTCACTTCGCTGCAGACCGTCCTGCACGGCGATGGCAGCATGGGTTGTCTGACCGACCTCGCCCAGTCGCCAACGGCCCCCTCGTCCGTGCGCTGGCTGGTGACCGCAAACCGTCGCGTGCAGTTGCAGCCGCTAGTCAACGACGCGTCCTATCAGGTGCGTGTCGAACGCATCAGCACGCTCGGCGAAATCATCAGCGAACCGCGACTGCTGACGTTCGCCGGGGGCGACGGCGCCCGCGTCGCGGCCTTGCGTGCCAGCCTGACCTACTTCGACGATTTCAATCTGCCCCTGGGCGCGGCCGACGAAAAGTTGTGGAACAACGCGACGGCCACGTCGAGTGATCCTCGGTTCAACCTGTTTTTCATCAATGATCAGTTTCACGCACACACGCTTCAGGGCACCCGCGTCGACAACACCGGCGACAAGTCGCAGACCGCGCAGCGCTTCCGCAAGCGCATCCGGGTCGAAAGCGGTGTGCGCCGCCGCGTCGTGTTCGACATGGATTCGCCGCTGAGTCCGCGCTCGGTCTGGTACCTCGACTTCAACCCCGTGGCCACCGATCTCACCGGACACGCGGATTTCTTCGACGCCGAAGGCGCGACCGGGCTACCGGCCGGCATGCTGCGGCTGCGGGCTCAGGGCCAGATGCTCAGTGTCAACCTCATCGACATGCAGGGCGCATCCCACCCTATCGCCTCAGTGGACATGGAAGCCGCCGGTCGCCAGGCGGTCACAAACGTGCGCCGCCACTTCGACGTGCGCGTCGGCATCGAGGGAATACAGGTATTCATCGACGGCCGCAGCGTCATCGACGTGGCGTATGCGCCCTACTCGCTGCAGACCGGTGACTACGAACTGCTCTGGGTCGGCTTTGGCTACAACACGGCCAAGGACGCAGTGCCCTACTACCTGCTGCACTGGGACAACTTCGGCTTCGATGGCCCCGTGGTCGACGCACGCACCGTGCACAACTACGTGACCCGGATCGCCGACACCGACTATCGCAAGGCCAACCGCAGCAGCAGCACGTTTCCGATCTTCACCGTGCCGATACCGGATGACCTGCGCCCAACCACAGCCGGCACCACCGCCGAGGCCTGGCTGGTGCTGACCTACCAGATGGGCGACTACTCACAATTCACGCTCGCACCGGGCGATCACGTCCGGGTCAATGGCAGCACGAACTACCCGCTGCCGCCGCGGGCCAACAACAGCCTGCCGAACAATCCAGGCCTGCTGGCCTGGGGCATGCCGCATACCGTCCGCATTAAGCTTGGCGATATGGTCCAGGGCGGCGTGTCGCCGCTGCGCGTCGGCGACAATACCTTGCAGTTCTTCGCTGAAAACACCGGCATTCTCAATGTCCACATCGAGGCACTGTATCCGCCGGGCAGCGCACCGACCTATACGCCCCCGTCCGCCATCCACCCGTTTCCGCTGCACGCCGACCTGCCGCGCCTCGGACTGCCAGCCCGTTTCGAGCGGATCGGCAACACGGCGGTCGAAGAGCGTCATCTGATTGGTCAGCAGCCGGCCGAGCGAATCACCATCTCCGGCGTCGTGCCGCTGACCATGGTCGTCGGCAACCACAGCTATGCCGGCTGGGCGCCGCAATTGCTGCTGTTCCCGGTAGCGAGCACCGAAGTCTGGAGCACCGGCGGCACCACCGGCATTGCAGCGATCGAGGTCTATCTGCGGCGCGTCGGTAGCGGCACCGGACCTGGCGACCAGGTGCTACGCCTCGATACCGCGCGACATGTGCCATCCCCGCAGGGACGCTATGTCCGCTCACTCGACACGACATCACTTGCCAACGGCGACTACGAGATTTTTCTGCAGGCGATATCGCCATCAGGCCTCAAGAGCCATCCGAGTTACGGCAACGAAGCCCAGCTCTGGGATGCGGCGCAATTGTCCGGCGCGTACTACCCGATTCCGATCCGCGTACAAAACTGATCCGCCGTTGCACAAGCACACCGCAGCCATGCCAACCACGCCCGGTGCGCTTGAATCCCCAGCGTCCGTCACCATTTCACAACGGGTGCCAGCCTCGTGCTAGCATCGCCGCTCCCCGGGGGTGTCACGGCTTCGACGGGGGTAGTGAGATAGTTGGGTGCATGCCGAGGGGGCAGCTTTCCTCGTTAATCCAGCGGCAAACAATCAGACGCCAACGACGACGTCTACGCTCTGGCCGCTTAAGGCCTAGCCCCGAACCCACTTGTGCCTGTGCTCGTGGATGTAGGGTCACTATCACAGGATCGCCTAGCGCCGCCGCCTGTCGGAGCTCAGCTAAAACTATCAGGCTGGTCCTCCGGCGCGCTTCGCACACCGTGCTGCCGGCAGACAAGATCTAACGGTGAGCTAAGCATGTAGTACCTGGCGTCAAGCGCCTTCGGACGCGGGTTCAATTCCCGCCACCTCCACCAATAACGCACAAGGCCACCCTCGCGGTGGCCTTGTGCGTTATTGGTCGTGGTTGCGGATGCGAAGCCCGGCGCGCGCAGCGCCGCCTGCGGGTTCACGGTTTCGCGAACAGCGAAACCGGACGGCCGCAGGGCCGGCCCCGCGCAACGCGCGGGGGTGAGGCCCAGCATGGGCCGAACATATTCCCGCCACCTCCACCAAATCAGAACCCCTTGGTTTCCAAGGGATTACCCTTCCTGAAACGAGACTCGTACGGCGATTGTGTACTGCCGGAGGTCTCGTTTGTGCCCAACCCCTTCGTTTTCGCCCGCCCGTCAGGCGTGTTCGTGCGCTTCTGGGTGCCGCTGGACCTTCGCGCTCGCGTGGGCTCGAAGTTCCTCGTCCGGCGGCTGGGCCTTATGGACAAGGATACCGGCCGCCTGGTGGCGGGCCTTGATGGCTTCTGCCCTATCGTCGGCCTACGGGTCGTGTGGAAAGAAGGGGATCGTGGCGTAGCCGGGATACGGCGAGGCCAAGCCAATGTATGCACTGGCCGTTCAACGCGTAATCGGCCTGCCGTGAGCGATTAGGTGGCAAGCGGGACACGGTCAGAAGCTGCAGGCGCATTCGCGCGCCAGCCGTTCGAGAATTGTTCTGGTCGGATCCACCGACCGGATGCAATTCTTTCCCAGGATCAGGAATCCCACATCCGCCGGCACGCCCGGTGCATCCCCGTTGAGCTCGAATTCCAGGCGCCGACCCTATTCGGATGGTGGGCTGGATGCGCGCCTGGCCGATGCCAGCTTCGCGACCGGCTGGACGGCGCCGCGAAGCGGAGAAAAAGCGAAGCTTTTGCGCAGGTGCGGAAGTCGCTGCAGGGGCAGAATGGCTGCATCAACGGAGCCCCTCATGAGTCTGCCAAGTTCAGCGATCCGAAGCCTCGATGGGCCCACAAGGGGATCACTGATGGCCGTCGTCTGCAGCCTGCTGATCAGCGTAACCAGCATCGCAGAAGCGCGCCGGCCCGATGGCCGGCGGCTGCTGCAGGCCGAACACAGCCACGATCAGGTTTCGCCTGCGCTGGAAGCCCGCATGCAGCAAGGCGCCGAGCACAATATTGCGATGCTGCAGGCACGCAATGAACTCTTGCCGCTGCAGTCGGGCACCAAGCAACTGAATGGTCTGGTCTGGCCACTTGGCCCTGTGCCGGGCGCTGGTGTGGACTGGCATGCGATTTCCGGCTTCGTCGATCTCGATCCTGCCTTCCCCAACCAGGTGCGCGACTACACCTGCAGCAATCGCAGCTACGACACCGCGGCCGGCTATAACCATCGTGGTGTCGACATCATTCCCTGGCCTTTCGCCTGGGATCTGATGGACGCCTCGGCCGTCGATGTGCTCGCTGCCGCGCCGGGCCAATTGATCGAGAAAGTCGACGGCGCGCCGGATCGTTCCTGCAGTTGGGACGGGCCTGACATCATGAACTACGTCATCGTCCTGCACGCCGACGGCACCATCGCGCGCTATCTGCACATGAAGGCCGGGACGGTGACGACGCGCCCGATCGGGGCACCGATTGCCGCTGGCGAATATCTCGGCAAGGTCGGCAGCTCAGGTATTTCAAAATTGCCGCATCTGCATTTCGAATTGCGCCGCAGCAATGCAGTCAACGCGGGCACCATCGAGGCCTTCAGCGGCGCCTGCAATACTGCGCCGCCGGCGAACTGGGCCAGTCAGCGGCCCTACCGCGACTCGGCACTCAATCGGCTCAGCACACATAGCGCCGAGCCGGAATTTCCCACCTGCCCGGACACCATCGACCGCCCGCACTTCAAGAACCGTTTCGTCGCGGGGGATCCCATCACCTTTGGCGCGGCGTACCGCGATCAGGGCCGCGGGCAGCTGACCACGTTTCGTGTCTTGCGTCCGGACGCCAGTGTATTCAGCAGCTGGACGTTTGATGTGGCCGAAGAGCCCGGGACGGCCGAGTATTACAGCGGCACGTTCTGGAACTGGAACCAGACCCTCCCGCCCGATGCACCAGTTGGCACCTGGACGTTCGAAGCGACCTATCTTGGTACGGTTTCGCGCCACAGTTTCACGGTGAGCGCCGCGGCGAACACTGTCATCGCCGATCCACGCGGCCTGATCGGGGCCTGGTTCGAGCCCGCCACCAGTGGTCAGGGCTTCGATCTGCACTGGCTGGATGGCGATGTGCTGCTGGTGTTTTTCTACGGTCACCATGACGATGGCAGCAATCTCTTCCTGATCGGTACGCACAACGGTGCGCCGCGCTACGGCGTGGCCATCGACATGGCGATGACCGAGACCCGTGGCGGCCGCTTCAATGCGCTCGACCCTGCAGCAATCCGGCGGCAGCCCTGGGGCACCCTGCGTCTCACGGTCAACAACTGCGCCAGTGCACGTGCCGAGCTGACTGGAGCGGACGGCAACAGCGTGCTGTCGCTGCAGCGACTCGGTAGAACCCCGGGACTCGATTGCGATTGAGTCACGCCGTCGGGTGCCTGCGGTCCTGATCTGGATCCTGCAAGAGCGGGTCTGCCCTGCCTGGCGCGGGTTCTGCCTGCGTTGCGCCTCCTGTTCGCCGGCAAACCTGGGGATATCGGACCGGTGCTGCGAGGCGCGTCGCATGATCGCCAGCTGGCAGGCGAATCAGGCGGGTGCTGGGCGCGCCGGCGCGCACTGCGGTGCGGCAACCCTGATCCAGCGCTCAGGCGGCGGACCCCACCTCAATGTGCATCTTTGAATGAACAGCAAAACCGCAATGCGAAACCGGGCGACGAAGAGCTGGCCCCACGCAACGCACGGGGTGAGGACCCGATGCAATTTCCGCCACCTCCATCATTGGAGAGACCCGCCATTTCCGGTTGGCGTTATCCCACTGCCCGGCCGATGCCGCTGGTCCGGGGTCTGAGTACGTGCAACCGCCACCGCCGATGGTGGCGATACCCGCGACGCGGAAACAGCATGCTGGTACGATTGCCGGATCATTGGGGAGTAGCCGCTCTTCGCCTTGAAGAGACTTACGTCAACACACTTGGCCCGCAGGCCATGGCGTAGGTAGTTCCCGTACTTGGCAAGACCTTTGATCACCACGCCTCCGAATCTGGCCGGGGATGCGTGGTGATCAATCGTCCGCCTCCGGCCTGGGAACCCTCATGCAATCACTGCTCGTCTCCACCGGAGTTGTCGCGCTGGCTGAAATCGGCGACAAGACCCAGCTCCTGGCTATCGTTCTCGCCGCCCGCTTCAGGAACCCCACGCCGATCATTCTGGGCATCCTGGTTGCCACCCTCGTGAACCATGGCCTCGCGGGCGCGCTGGGAGCCTGGATTACCAGCGCAATCAGCCCCGAGACTCTGCGCTGGGTACTGGGCGCATCCTTTGTCGGGATGGCGATCTGGACGTTGATACCCGACACAATCGGCGACGAGAACCCGGCGATCAGCCAGCGCCTTGGTGTTTTCGGCACCACCCTGATTACCTTCTTTCTGGCGGAAATGGGCGACAAGACCCAGATCGCGACGGTAGCGATGGCGGCCCACTACGCAGCCCCGTTGATGGTAGTGATAGGCACGACGCTGGGAATGCTGATCGCCGATGTGCCCGCTGTGTTTGTCGGCGACAGGCTGGCAAGCAAACTTCCGATGAAACTGGTGCATGTCATCGCGGCGTCGGTGTTCGCCGTGCTGGGACTGGCGACCCTGCTAGGCGCGGGTTCGGCGTTGGGTTTTTGAGTGCGAAAGCCGGTGTGTGCCCATCGCCTGCTCCGGCATGCAACGGCATTCGCCTAGTGCCGTATCGTGCCGCCCCAGCCAGCGTGTGGCCTTGGTGCGGCCCGGCACCCGGGTGCCATCAGCAGTCAAGACAACTTAATTATAATATTTTACAAGTGTACCAATATACATTTAACCATCGGGAAATCCGGCAACACCGCCCCGACTGCATGGCGAATGCGATCTGGCCAACCTATGCAACCCCCTGTGCAGAGGCCGAACTTGGGCCAGTCTCGCTCCGCTGATAGACTGCATTCGGTACAGCCCATCCGATGCGCTTTCAGCAGATCGATACGGGCCGCCCGGCCACCACCGAATGGATTTCCGCCGCACAGGTCGCCCAGCACCTGGGCATAGCCAAGGACATCGTGTCATCGACCGCTGTGTGACGATGAGTATTTCGCAGGAACTGGCAAACCTGATCGATACCCCCGCCAGTTGCGGCGAGTTCCGGCAGCGTGCCACTCGCCGGTTCGGCGCCGCGTAACACCGGATCATGGACCACGCCACCCTCACCACCCTGCGCGAGCGTCATCCGGCCTGGCGGCTGCTGGCCTCGCCGCATGCGCCGCTGCTGGCGAGTTTTCTGCACCGGGTGTTCGTGGCGCCGAATGTGCGTGGATTGAGCGAGGCCGATCTCACCGAAGTGCTGGAGGACGAGCTGTTCTCGCTGCGCGAACAGCTCGGGCGTGACGCCTACCCCAAGGGCGCGCCGGACTACCTCAACGACTGGGCCGCGCCCGACAAGGGCTGGCTGCGCAAGTACTACAAGCCGGGCACGGATGAGGCGCAGTTCGATCTCACGCCCGCAACCGAGAAAGCCATTGCCTGGCTGGTGTCGCTGACCGAGCGTCCATTCGTGGGCACGGAGTCGCGGCTGCTGACTCTGTTCGCGCTGCTGGAGCAGATCAGCGCCGGGACCGAGACCGATCCGGTCAAGCGTGTGGAGGAGCTGCGCAAGAAACGCGAGGAGATCGATGCCGAGATCGCACGTGTGCTGGCCGGCGACGTGCCGCTACTGGACGACACGGCGGTCAAGGACCGCTTCCAGCAATTCCAGCAGCTGGCGCGTGAGCTGCTGGCCGACTTCCGCGAGGTGGAGCACAACTTCCGCCTGCTCGACCGCAAGGTTCGCGAGAAGATCGCGCTGTGGGAAGGCGCCAAGGGCGCGCTGCTGGACGAGATCATGGGCGAGCGCGATGCCATCGGCGACTCGGACCAGGGCCGCAGCTTCCGCGCCTTCTGGGACTTTCTGATGTCCAGCCGGAGGCAGGAGGAGTTGTCCGGGCGGCTGGATCGGGTGCTCGCCCTGCCTGCGGTGGCCGCACTCAGGCCGGAGCCGCGCTTGCGCCGCGTGCATCATGACTGGCTGGAAGCCGGTGAACATACCCAGCGCACAGTGGCCCAGCTGTCGCAGCAACTGCGCCGTTTTCTCGATGACCGCGCCTTTCTGGAGAACCGCCGCATTCTCGATCTGCTGCACGGCATCGAGAGCAAGGCACTGGGCCTGCGCACGGCGGCGCCGTCCGGCACGGTGATGCACATCAACGCCATGGGGGCCGACATCGAGCTGGCGCTGGAGCGGCCCCTGTTCACGCCCAGCGAAAAGCCGCGCCTGGCCGATCTGGCCGTCGTGACCGCTGAGGACGACATCGACACCGCGCGCCTGTTCGGTCAGATCGTGATCGACAAGGCACGCCTGCGCTCGGCTATCCAGCGCGCCCTGCGCCGCCAGCCACAGATCACCCTGCGCGAATTGCTCGATGCCGAGCCGCTGCAGCAGGGCCTGGCGGAGCTGGTGGCCTATCTGGAGCTGGCCCATTCCGGCGACGTCAGCGACGACCTGGACGGCCTGCGCGCCCTGGTCGACGAAACCGTGGACGAGCCAGTCCACTGGCAGGCCTGCAACGCCGCTGGCGAAGCGGTTACGCGCGAGGCGCACCTGCCCCGCGTGATTTTCACCCGCTGACCTGCGCCGACGGCCAGAGAAACGAGACGATGAACGATACACGGCACGAAAACGATGCGCTGGAAGCCCAGCCCAGTACGGCTCCCGCGGTGCCCGAGCTGTCGCAGCTCCTGGTGCATCTGCTCAAGGGCGTGCTCTACCGCGAGGACGACGAGCGCCTGTGGGCCAGCCTGCTGCGCCTGCAGGTGCGGGTCCGGGAGCAGGCGGCGGTGCTACTGCTGGACCTGATACTGGACGAGGCCGAGGGCTACGCCTTCCTCAAGAGCCGCCCGGACCCGGAAGACTCCGAGCGAACACCCCGCCTGCCCCGGCTGGTCGCACGCCGGCCGCTGTCCTATCCGGTCAGTCTGATGCTGGCGCTGCTGAGAAAGCGCATGGCCGAGTTCGACGCCGGAGGCGGCGACACGCGGCTGGTGCTCGCGCGCGAGGAGATTGCGGAACTGATGCGGGTGTTCCTGCCCGATGGCACGAACGAGGCCCGGCTGATCGACCAGGTGGACGCGACGATCAGCAAGGTCGCCGACCTGGGCTTTCTGCGCCGGCTCAAGCCCGCCGCCGGCACGGGGCAGGACCGGGGCCACTACGAGGTGCGGCGCATCCTGAAAGCCTTTGTCGACGCCCAATGGCTGGCGGAGTTCGACGCGCGGCTGGAGGGCTACCGCACGGCGCCGTCGGGTGCTGCGGGCGAACGCGGCGCGGCGCGGGAGGCGGCTGATGCGTGAAGCGCCGACACTCGGCCTGGATTTCGTGGCCGATGACAGCCGGGTGGGTTTCCGCCTGCAGCGGCTGGAAGTGCTGAACTGGGGCACCTTCGACCGGCGCGTCTGGCGCTACGAGCTCGACGGGCGCAATGGCCTGCTGACCGGCGACATAGGCTCGGGCAAGTCGACCCTGGTCGACGCCGTCACCACCTTGCTGGTGCCCGCGCATCGCGTGGCCTACAACAAGGCAGCCGGGGCCGATGCACGCGAGCGTTCCCTGCGTTCCTACGTGCTTGGCCACTACAAGAGCGAGCGCAATGAAGTCACCGGCAGCGCACGCCCGGTGGCGCTGCGCGATGCCTCCAGTTACTCGGTCATCCTCGGCGTGTTCCGCAACGAGGGATATGACCAGGCCGTGACCCTGGCCCAGGTCTTCTGGCTGAAGGACCCGCACGGCCAGCCCGCGCGCCTGTTCGTCGCGGCCGAGCGCGCCCTGAGCATCGCCGGCGACTTCAGCGGCTTCGGCAGCGACCTCAGCGGACTGCGCAAGAAGCTGCGCGGCGCGGGCGGCGAGCTGTTCGACAGCTTCCCGCCCTACGGGGCCTGGTTCCGCCGCCGGTTCGGCATCGAACACGAACAGGCCCTGGAGCTGTTCCACCAGACCGTTTCGATGAAGTCGGTGGGCAATCTCACCGACTTCGTGCGCAGCCATATGCTGGAGCCGTTCGATGTGGGCAGCCGCATCGAGGCATTGATCCGCCACTTCGACGACCTCGACCGCGCCCACCAGGCCGTGCTCAAGGCCAAGCGCCAGGTCGAGCTGCTGGCGCCGCTGGTCGAGGACGGCCAGCGCCATCTGGCGCTGGCCACGGAAATCCAGGGCTGGCGCGGCGGGCGTGATGCGCTGCGGCCGTATTTCGCCCGGCTCAAGGGTGAGTTGCTGGACCGCCGCCTCGCCCTGCTGGAGGAAGAGGCCACCCGGCTGGACCACCAGATCCAGCGTCTGGACACGCAGCGGGATAACGAAC
The DNA here is from genome assembly GCA_016790075.1 of Rhodanobacteraceae bacterium. Taxonomy (GTDB): domain Bacteria; phylum Pseudomonadota; class Gammaproteobacteria; order Xanthomonadales; family Rhodanobacteraceae; genus Tahibacter. The sequence goes on from JAEUPP010000039.1 coordinate 199,019, forward strand.
GCGGCGAAATCGCCAAGCTGGAGCGCGACCTGCGCGACAACGGCGGCAACCGGCTGGAGGAGCTGAGCGCCGAGATCCGGCGCCTGGAACTGGAGAAGACCCAGCGCCAGCACAAGGCAGGCCGCCACACGGAACTGCTTGGGCGTATCGACGAAGCACCGCCGGCTGACGAAGGCGCCTTCGTCGCCCAGCAGCAGGCCATCGCCAACCGCGCCGAAGGGCTGCGCGAGCACATCGCCGACCTGGTCAACCGCGAGCGCGAGGAAGACTTCGCCTTCCGCAAAGGCCGTGAAGAACACGCCGCCCTGTCCGACGAGATCGACAGCCTGCAGCGGCGCAAGAGCAACATCGACGGCGCCCAGGTCCGCATCCGCGACGCGCTGTGCGCCGCACTGTCGATTGACGAGGACGAACTGCCCTTCGCGGGCGAACTCATCCAGGTGCGCGCGGAAGAACGCGACTGGGAAGGCGCCGCCGAACGGCTGCTGCGCGGCTTCGGCCTTGCGCTGCTGGTCCCGGAAACGCATTACAAGGCCGTTGCCGAGTGGGTGGACCGGCAGCATCTGGGCGCCCGGCTGGTGTACTTCCACGTGCGTCCGCGCAAGACCGTGCAGGGCGCAGCGCTGCATCCGCACTCGCTGCTGCGCAAGCTCGTCATCAAGCCGGATTCGCCGCACTACGAGTGGCTGGAGCAGGAGCTGCGCCAACGCTTTGACGTGGCCTGCTGCGATACGGGCGAGCAGTTCCGCCGCGAGGCCCGCGCCATCACCCGCGCCGGTCAGATCAAGGACCCGTCGGGCCGCCACGAGAAAGACGATCGCAGCCGCATCGGCGACCGCAGCCGCTACGTGCTTGGCTGGAGCAACGCCGACAAGCTGCGCGCCCTGCGCGACCAGCGCGAGCGCCTGGAGGCCAAGCTGGCCGAGCTGGGCCAGCGCATGGCCGAGCTCAAGCAGGCGCATCAGGAACTGGAAGGCCGCCTGGTGACACTGGCCCGGCTGGAGGAATTTACGCGCTTCGCAGACATCGACTGGATGAGCCTGGCGCGCGATATCGCGGGGCTGGTCGATGAACGTTCACGGCTGGAAGCCGCCTCGAACACACTGCAGGAACTGGCGCGCCAATTGAAGGCGGTGCAGCAACGCCTGGCCGAAACCGAGAGCAAGCGCGCCGAGGCGCTGGGCAAGCGCGGCGAGGCAAGAGCCAAGCGCAGCGCCGCACAGGAACTGCGCGACCAGGTCAGCGCCATCATCGAGGCGGCGCCGCTCGATCTGGCCCGCACGGCACGCCTGGACGGCTGGCGCGCCGAGGCGCTAGGCGAACACCAGCTGTCGGTGGAGTCCTGCGACAACCGCGAACAGGAGGTGCGCAAGTGGCTGCAGGAACGCATCGACGCCGAGGACAAGCGCCTGGCGCGTCTGTCCGAGCGCATCGTCAATGCCATGCGCGGCTTCAAGGAAGAATTCAAGGCCGAGACGGTCGAGATGGACGTGAGCCTGGCCGCACTAGCGGAATACGAGCGGCTGCTCGCCGGCCTCAGGAGCGACGACCTGCCGCGCTTCGAGGCGCGTTTCAAGGAGCTGCTCAACGTCAACACCATCAACGAGATCGCCAACTTCAACGCCCAGCTGGCGCGCGAGCGGGAGACCATCCGCGAGCGGGTCGACTTCATCAACCAGTCGCTTGAGGCCATCGACTACAACCCGGGCCGCTTTATCAAGCTGGTGGCGCAGCCCAGCCCGGATGCCGAGATCCGCGATTTCCAGCAGGACCTGCGTGCCTGTACCGAGGGGGCGCTGACCGGCTCGGCCGATGAGCAGTATTCGGAAGCCAAGTTCCTGCAGGTCAAGGCCATCATCGACCGCTTCCGCGGCCGTGAAGGGCTGGCCGACGCCGACCGGCGCTGGACGGTCAAGGTCACCGACGTACGCAACGGGTTCCTGTTTTCGGCCAGCGAGCGCTGGCGCGCCGACGGCGCCGAACACGAGCACTACTCGGACTCCGGCGGCAAGTCCGGCGGGCAGAAGGAAAAGCTGGCCTATACCGTGCTCGCCGCAAGCCTGGCCTACCAGTTCGGGCTGGAATGGGGCGCCGTGCGCTCGCGTTCATTCCGCTTCGTGGTCATCGATGAAGCCTTCGGGCGCGGCTCGGACGAATCGGCCCAGTATGGGCTGCGCCTGTTCCAGCAGCTCAACCTGCAGCTGCTGATCATCACGCCGCTGCAGAAGATCCACATCATCGAGCCCTTCGTGGCCAGTGTCGGTTTCGTGCACAACGAGGGCGGCCGGGACTCACGGCTGCGCTGCCTGTCGATAGCGGAATACCGCGCGCAGAAGGCCGCGGGAAATGCACCCGACGGCAGCACGCCCGCATGAGCTGGACCACGCCAACCGACCTGCACGCCCAGGTCCAGCGCTTGTGGGACCGCGGCGACCTGCTGCGCGCCGCCGTGTCGGATGCGCTTTCCTGGCCGCTGCGCCTGAGCCTGAAGGCACCCAGTGCCGCAGACCTGGCCGATCGCTTCGAGGCTGCACGCGACTGGGTGCGCACCCTCACCGGCACCGCGCACATCCGCATCGAATGGCGCGAGTGGAACCACCGCGTGCTGGGTACGCAGCAGCTTCCCGCGGCGGTCTGGCTGGACAGCCTGCCTAACGCCCTGGCCCTGATCGGCAAGACGCGCCCGGCGCAGCGTTTCACGGCCTTGTGGCAGCAGACGGCCGCCAAGCAGCCGGCGCTGCTGGCCTGGCTGTCCAGGCGCCCGCTAACGGCGCTGGACCTGGCCGATCGCTGGGATCTGCTGCTGGCCGTCGTCACCTGGCTGCAGACCCATCCGCGGCCCGGAATCTACCTGCGCCAGGTCGACGCCCCCGGCGTGGACAGCAAGTTCATCGAGACCCACCGCGGCGTGCTGACTGAGCTGCTGGACCTGGCCTTGCCGCCCGGGGCGGTCGAGCCTGCGGCCACGGGTGTGGCGCAATTCACTCGCCGCTTCGGCCTCCGCGACAAACCCGTACGGATCCGCTTTCGTCTGCTCGACCCGTCGCTGCCCAGCCTGCAGGGCTGCGCCGGACTGCCCGACATCACACTGGACGCAGAAAGTTTTGCCAGCCTGGCGCTGCCGCTGGAGCGCGTGTTCATCACCGAGAACGAAGCCAATTTCCTCGCCTTCCCGGCGGCCTCCCATGCCATCGTCGTGTTCGGCTCGGGCTACGGCTGGGATGCCCTGGCGCGCGCCGTGTGGCTGCATCATTGCCGGCTGTACTACTGGGGCGATATCGACACCCACGGCTTCGCCATCCTCGACCAGCTGCGTGTCCACTTCCCGCAGGTACGTTCCTTCCTGATGGACCGGGAAACACTGCTGGCGCACCGCCTGCACTGGAACGAGGAAACCAGGCCGGCACGCCAGGACCTGCCTCGCCTCACCACGGAAGAAACAGCCGTCTATGACGACCTTCGCTTTGACCGGCTCCAGCCGCAGCTGCGGCTGGAGCAGGAGCGTGTCGGTTTCGACTGGCTGAGTGCGCAGGTGGATGGTCTTGCCTGAGCCACCATTCGCGCTCAACCTGGTGTAAAAAATCCCATTTGATCAATCCTCAGGATTCCGCGCCATGAGTGATTTCCAAGCGCAGTACGCCCTCTGGGACGAATTCCTGAAACTCTGGCCGGTTTCTCGGCTGGCCACGATGAGCTTGAGCGAATACAGCCAGGCCGGTTCGCGCGAAAGCTTTACCTACTGGATCGAATCGCGCCTGGACCAGTTGGGCAGCATCTGGGGCGGCTCGGCGTTCAAATTCGGCGTGTACTCGCGCAAAGCCAGTGAAGAAAAATCCTCGGACGCCGGGCTGCGCTATTCCGATACCCATGCCTGGTACGCGTCCCTGGGCGCTACGGCGGACGAGGCCTTTGCCAAGGTCCGCGCTCATGTCGTCCAGGTCGCGACCCTGGCGGCGCAGAACAATGTGGACGGCATCGACGCATTCGACCAGCTGGGTGATGCGTTCAAGTGGAAAATTGCCTTTCACTACCAGAATCGGCAGGCGCCGGCCATCATCGATATCTTCAAGCGCGCGCCGCTCGCGGCCTATCTGGGCACCGACACTGACCTGTCCATGGCGACGCTGCACAAGGCCGTGCTGGCGCGGCGTCCCGCCGGGCTGGGCCTGCTCGAATTCGGCCAGCAGGTCTGGGAGACCTGGAGCCGCAGGAATCTCGCGATCTGGAAACTCTCACATGGCAATCCACCGTTCAGCGACCGCGAACGCCAGGACTATCTGGACGGCTGCTGGGCCGTCATGGGGCGTGACACGGGCAAGGACCAGGGCAGGAAATTTGCCGAGGCGCCGGTAGGCGCGCTGTTCTTTCTGTGCCACGGCAACAGTCCACAGTGCCTGGGACGGTTCACCTCCGAGGCCATGCCCAGCGCCCGGGGCGAAGACTGGCTGCAGCGCCGCTACCAGTTGCTCCGCTCCGCACAACGCACGGACCGCTATACCCGGCATCACAAGGGCTGGTCGCCCCAGGGCAATACGACCTTCTGGCGCGTGGCCGCCGACGATCTGCCGGAATTCGAGAGCAGCCTGCTCCGGCCTTACTTCGGCATAGGGCTTGAGGAACTGGCCACGCTGAACGAGGCTGATCTGATCGCCAATGCGAGCAGCGAACGGCCATCGGCTGTGTCTACCGCCTCACCCACCCCCGTCACCACCACTGCCCGCAAACCGCCGGTACCAGCCCTCAACCGCATCTACTACGGCCCGCCCGGCACCGGCAAGACTTACGCGCTGAAACGGCTGCTGCAACGTGACTATGCACGCCCGGCGCAGACGCTTTCCGTGGAGGACTGGCGGCAGCAGCTCATTGTGGAAAAAGTAGCATCGTTGAAATGGTGGGAAGGCGTGGCGGCGGCGCTATATCAGCTCGGCCGCAAAGCCACGGTGACCGAACTCGTGGCCCATCCCTATATTCAGGCGATCGCAGCTGCCAAGGGACGTAGCAACGGCATCCGGGCCACGCTCTGGGGAACCTTGCAAAATCACACCGTGCGCGAATCGGTCACGGTCAATCTGAGCCAGCGTCAGGCGCCGGCCGTTTTCGACAAGGGCAGTGGCTCGGTCTGGCAGTTTGCGGGCGACTGGCAGGAAGCCTGTGCCGACCTGATCGACCTGGTCGACCGGATCGAACATGGTCCGCAGGATTCCACAAGCCCGCCGCGCTATCGCTTTGTTACCTTCCACCAATCCTTTGGCTACGAAGAATTCGTCGAAGGCCTGCGGCCCGTACTCACTGGCGATGCCGAACTCGGCGAAGTGGCCTATGAAATCCGTTCCGGGGTTTTCAAGGAACTGTGCCGCCTGGCGCGGCAAGCCCCAGACCAGCGCTTCGCCATGGTCATCGACGAGATCAACCGCGGCAATGTCAGCAAGATATTCGGCGAGCTGATCACCCTGATCGAGGCGGACAAGCGCGATCCGCTGGACGGCAGCCCGCCGCCGGCCGAAGTCACGCTGGCCTACTCCGGTGAAAAGTTCTCGGTGCCGGCCAATGTCGACATCATCGGCAGCATGAACACGGCCGACCGTTCGCTGGCGCTATTGGATACAGCCTTGCGCCGCCGCTTCGAGTTCGTCGCCCTGCTGCCCGATACCCGCGCCGAAAAAGACCCGGCCGACCCCGACAGCGCGCCGCTGGCGGGGCTGGTGGTGAGCATGGACGCGGCAGTCATTGACATCCGCCTGCTGCTGCAGCGGATCAACGAACGCATAACCGCGTTGTATGACCGGGATCACACCCTGGGCCATGCCTATTTCACCGGCCTGAGCCGCTTCGATGATGGCCCCGCACGTTTCAGCGAGCTCTCCGCACTGTTCCGCAAACGGGTTATTCCACTATTGGAAGAGTACTTTTTTGAAGACTGGCGCAAGATCCATCTGGTTCTGGGCGACAACCAGAAGCGCGACCCGGCGCTGCGGTTCATCCTTGAAAATGAAGAACACGCACAGGGGCTGAATGCCCTGTTCGGCCCCGACTCCGAACTGGACAGCTACGCCATCCCGCGGCGTTATGCCATGCAGGAGACTGCGTTCTCCGCGCCGCTGGCCTATATCGGCATCTATCAGACGCTGGCCTGAGGTGCGCCGGCCGATGGCGCGATCGATCCACGAATTCGACACGCTGGCAGCGGAAAATCCGGCCGCCTCATTGGCTGCCGCTTCAACGGACGGTCTGCACACCGTGCCGGCGAACGTATTCGCCTGGCTGGAGCAACAGGCATTGCGCTGCACCGGGAACGGCACGGCGGCCTGGCTGCGCCTGACCCAGCGGCGCAACCTCAGGGCCGTGCAGCTGCGCAGTTTTGTCGGCGTGATCCGCGCACCGGATGGTTTCCAGATCGAGGTACTGCCCAAGATCGGCAAGGCCCTGGACGGCGGCGAAACACAGGCGCGGCAGTTGCTGTTACGCATGCTCAGCTGCCTGCGTGGATTCCGCCATATCCGTACCGACCGCGCCGGACTCGCCGCAGTACACATGCCGCTGCTGGAGGTCTTTATCGGCGAATTCCTGCTGAGCGTTGCACCTATCGTGAAACGCGGTCTGCACAGCGACTACCGGCTGCAGCAGGGCAACCTCTTTACCCTGCGCGGCAAGCTGCAGATCGCACAGCACCTGCGCCAGAACCTGTGCCGGCGCGATCGCTTCCATGCCGAATACGACGAGTTTTCCACCGACCGCCCGGAAAACCGGCTGCTGCATGCTGCATTGCGCGAGGTGCTGTCCTGGACCACCGTACAGGAACACCAGCAACTGACGCGCGAGCTGTGTTTCGCCCTGGCCGAGGTGCCGATGTCGGAACACGTCGCCGCGGACTTCCGCCGGGTGCGGCTGGACCGCGGCATGGCCGGCTACGCCGACGCACTGGCCTGGGCCCGGCTGATCCTGCAGGACGAATCGCCACTGACCGGAAGCGGCGTGCATGACGCCCCTTCCCTGCTGTTTCCGATGGAAGCCGTGTTCGAGGCCTTTGTCACCCACCATCTCGCGCGCCGCCTGGCACCGGGACTCACCCTGCGGCCACAAGCAAGGAGCCGGGCGCTGGTCAGGCACCAGCAGCAGGACTGGTTCCAGCTGCAGCCGGACCTGCTGATCCAGGCATCCGGCACCCATCGCTGTGTACTTGACGCAAAGTGGAAATTGCTGGACCAGGACAAGACCGGCGCCCGCGCCAAATACGGCCTGGACCCGAGCGACTTCTACCAGCTGCACGCCTACGGCCAAAGCTATCTCGACGGCCAGGGGGACGTGGTACTGATCTACCCGCGCACCGACACCTTCGACCAGCCCCTGCCCGTGTTTGAGTTCCCGAAGTCCCGCGGCCTGCGCCTCTGGGTACTGCCGTTCTGCCTGCAGCACGCCCAGTTGCTGCTGCCGGCCTGTGGCGGGCTGGATGGGATGCTGATGCCGGCGCCACAACGGCCAGCGCACGGGAAGCCACACCCGGCTGGCCTTCTCAATTCCACGCAATGACGTGACATGACCAAACGCCACACGCCACTATTCCGTGAATTTCTGCTCTGCGAGGCCGAGTCCAGCAAATGAACATGGAAACCCACCGCCAGCTGGCCAATGACATCGGGAGCATCGGCAACCTGCCGCGTGGGCCGTACAACGGATTGAGCGCGCCGGCCGCAACTATCTGATGCAGCACTCAGCAGGCAGCGGCAAGACCAACACCATTACCTGGCTGTCGCACCACCTGGTCAGCCTCCATGACGCGCAGGACAGAAAGTCACTGGAGTGGTTGCGCTCGCGCAGCCCACATTCCCCCGCTCGTCTCGACCCGGTCATCACGCCGTCACTCCAGTCTGCGGTGGTGCCTTCGGCAGCACCGCAGCTGGCTGGTAGGTCGCATCGAAAACCATGTCCGTCAACCAGCGCTTGAAGTTCGGGTTGTCACTAAACTGCTTGAACAGCTCGGTGTGGTCGGACAGCAGCTCCAGCACCACGCGATTGAGCGCCTTGTCGTGCTCCAGTTTGGCGTTCTGCTTGTCGGAGTTCACCTGCGCGTTCTGGTAGGCCTTGTCCCGGGCTACGCGCGCCGGGATTTCCTCGGCGATGACCTTGCGGATCTTGTCCTCGTCCTTCCAGTCGATGTTGCCGAACAGATCGTTGAAGGTCTTGATGATCGCGGAGAGACGGATGTCGAGCACGCGCACGCCAGCCAGCAACTGCTGCCGCAACGACTTGGCCTGAGTCACGCGGATATCGTTGCCGTCGAGCGCATAGGTCATCGTGTCGTGCGTGCCGGGCAGCGACGGTCGGCAAGCCGGCGCTGGCCTGGCCGGCAAGGTTCGCCATCCAGGCGGCGTTTTCGCAGCTGATGCCTGAATCGTGCGAATACGCGAAGTGATTGTGTGCCAGTGCAGCCGTACCCGGCAGCAGGGCCAACAGCAGCGCGCCAGCCAGGGCCCTGGTCGGCTTGTCGAAATAACGCTTTATGATTCCTTCCTTCACCTAAGGGTCGTGTTGGCGGGTGCCGCTGGGGCCGCCCGCTCACCGCGTTGCGGCTTGGTGGAAAGAGTGAAACTGCAACGTGGAGGAATTATGGAAGCAACAATTTTATTGGATTCAGGCTATTCCCGACCCGGCAACCCTGATCCGGTCGCTGACGATTTGCCCATCGCTGCTGGAGCGGATGCGGTGCTACGAAAGTCCGCCAAAGAACCAGTGCCACAGCCGGTGGCCGCCACGCAAGATCGCACGGACCAGAGGACCAAACATCTCGCATAACCAACACGCGCGGCGATCCGGCGGAAAACGAATCGCCGGCCAACGTTGAACGCATGTAGCGGGCGTCGTGAACCGCCGCGCATCAGCCTTCATTGCAGCAAGAATTTGTTCGACAGATCGGCAGGGAAACGCCTCCATGTATAGCACCGCCACACCGGCGACAAAAGCGCAGGCGCCGGAGGGGTCGCTGAAGTCGTTGTCCTCACGCCCCTGGTCGTCAATGGTCGTAAGGTTGGAACCCGGGCCTAGTAGTAGATCGTCGCGTGCAGCCCAAATCCCAACCGTGCTTACAGAATCAGTAATGAGACTAGCTTGTTGGTTGGCAAGCGTATCGCGATCGACAAGATATTCGCCGACTGGAACTACCTGATCAGCGGACGCCGGGTAACTCAGTTGAATGTGCTTGCCGTAACCCTGTTCTTCCGCAGCACAGAAAATCAGCGCGCGGTCGAACTGCCGTAACCGTCCTGCCACAATGCCAAGCACATCCTGACCGTCAGCTCCTTGGTTCCGTATCGCCGCGCAGAAACTCATGCTGACCACACGCACTTTCCAACGATGGATGACCCAGGACAACATCAGGAGCAGGTCTGCCAGCGTGGTGTAGTTTTCATAGTCGATTTTCGCGACCTGGGCAGCAATCACATCGGCATCGGGCGCGACCGAACGGCGTTCGCTCCCAACAGCCACTCTCGCGCCGATGACACCAGCACATTTGGTGCCGTGGTCATCCAAGTCGTGGGTACATGCGTTGATCCAGTTGCAACTACAAAAATCCGCGTGGTCGCGCCGACGCGGAAGTGCGTCGAACCCGAATGCTATGCCGCTATCCATTACGGCAACGCGCTGCGAGCGCCCGGTGAGTTGCTCCGGCCAGTTTCCCAGATCGCGGATGCGCCAATTCCGCGCAGGCCGTGAATCATCGTTCAATAGCACCTCGCCTGGGTCTAGTTTTTCCAGACCCTCACTTTTCAATCGGCTTCTGGTGATTTTGAGACCGAAATTTGTCGAGGAAGCCTTCTTGTCGAACCGGCGCTGCCTTGATCGGAGGACACCGGCATCTTCACTGCGCAAGATGGCGTAGCCAAGGAGGCTGTCGAAATAAACAGCCCCCTGTGCCACTCGCGCCAGACTCAGCCCCCGATCCCGGCAAAGATCCCGTGGAGTCAGAATTTCCTTGCCGCGCGCCGACGCTGCAAGAGCCAGCGACGTCGATGCCGTCACGGTCAGGTCTTCGTACATGTGCCTACCCCTCGCCGGAATCACAACGCAGCAACAACCCGCTAACGCAACCCTTCATCGCCGTCGCCATCGTCTGTTTGAAGTTGGCCGCTATTACAATCCTGCCAATCGATCGGAAACACAGTCGCTGTGCAGCTCGATCCCGGCAAGCATGGCAGGTCCTTGGTTACGCCGGCATCGAAATACTCAAAATGAACACAGCGACTGGGTACACCCTTACTATTCGGGTGCCTGCCCTTCTTTTCGTCTTCCAGTTTATAAAGATAGAACGTCCCGAGATGATTTCTGCTATCGGAACGGAGCACACCCTTCGCCCACAATCCGTGCTCCAGCACCAACGGTTCGGTCGTGACGTCAATGCTTGTCCCGGAATGGTCTCCAGTATGCCTAAGGAATACTCTCCCCAAAGCGTCTTTATATACATGCATTCTGTCACGGGGTTCTATGCTGTGTGTCGATGACATTGCCCCGTGCCAGGAATCAGTGATTGAGTAGTCATGATCAGGCGACGTCTTGTTTACGAAATCATCTAATGCAGTGACCGGAAATATTTTCCATCGCTTGAAGATTTTCTTGATCTTTGCTTTCCGACAGTGCGTTGGACCCGTAAGGAGACTTGCCGTTGCTACTGCACCACCCCGGGCCGATGTCTCGCTTTCCATACCGTCTCCTGCGCCGCTTTCGCCTGCACAACCCGAACAACACGCCACAGGCGCCATTACCGTTTTTCTGGTTTTCATAAAACCCCCTAGCAATCAGCCCGAACCGGGCCATGATGCAGAGCGGCTGCTCTGCGTTATCGGTGTGGCGGATCTGACAGGTACACCTCAATTCCCGCCCAGAATTTCGGATGCCTAAAATGCGGCGACTGCCGCAGCACACGGCGCGCATCACGCGCGGCGGCGGCGACGTCGCCGGATTTCCACAGCGAATCGTGAAAGGTCTGCGCCCAGGTCGGCGCGGCGGCGTCGCTGAGTGCATTGGATGCGGCGACGACACGCCGCGCGCCGGCGGCGATAAACGCTTCCGCAAGGCGTGAAGCCGCGCCGAATGCTGCTTCGGCGGCCACACCGGCGCCGCAGGCGCTCAGCACGACCAGTTCGGCCTGCGACGGCGAGGCCACAATCTCGGGGTAGGTCAGCAGACTCGGCCGGCGCTCCGACTCAAACCAGAGCCCCTGATAGAGCTGCCCGTAGGCAGGCGGATTGGCGTGGCCAATCACGTGCACCACTTCGGAACGCGACAGCACCGCAAGCACCCCTTGCGGTGTGTCGTCGGCGCCCATCACACGGCGCTGCGCAATGCCCTTGGCCCCGAGCAGCTTTTCCAGCGCCGCCCGTTCACGCGTTGCAAAGGGCAGGCTTTCGACCTGGGGCATGTTCAGATCGAGCAGTGTCACCAGGGCCGGCCGCGGCAAGGTGTCGATACGGCGTCGCGGGATGCGGAACGTGGTGGACACCAGCGGCTCGCTGGCCGCATCGGCGCCAGCCGCGGCTATCCAGGCCCAGGGCAAGGCGCGCGTGCCCGGCAGCGAGGCGATATGCCAGTGCCGGGCCGCCGGCAGGCCGGGATGGCAATCCTTCAGTGCCGCATGCCAATCGGCTGCCGCGGCCTCAAGCGCGGAGAAGTCTCCCGGCTCGCCGTCCAGTACGCGCCCGAAGCGCGCAACCAGTTCCCGGTACTGCTGCAGCGGCCAGCGCCGGCATACCCGCACCACGTCCGCACGCCGGACAAGCAACAGGAATTCGTGCTCGCTCTGCAGCGGCACCACCACGGCGTCGCTTTCATCCAGCGCCTCGCCTGCCGACGGGTTCGCCAGCGCCGGAGCAAGCACGGCAGCAGCACTGGGAGTGCGCGCCAGCGCGGCGAACAGTTCGCGCTGCTTGTCCGAAGTAGCCCCCAGCACGGCAGCGGACAACACGCGCCGCAGTGGTGCGTCCAGCGCCGCTGCGGATGGGCGGCGAAACAGATGCTGCACGCTGCCCTGCTCGATTACTGCGGCAATCTGCTCGAACCCCGCCAGGTCCAACGATTCGGTTCCCGGCACCAGTAGCAGACCGAGCAGGGTCGCCTGGAGTTCGGCCAGCCGGTTGCGCGCGCTGATGCGCAAAGCCGCCGACGGCCAGCTTTCGGCCTGCCCCAATTGCCGCTCGAACACCTCACGCACGCTGGCCAGTGCACCAGCGCGGTCGCCCAGCGCGGCATGACTGGCCGCTTTCAGGCGTGCGTACTGCACCTGCAGCGCAAGATCGTCAGCAGCGGCGAGCTCGCCAGGAAGCTGCTGCAGCGCCAGCTCCGGCCGGCCATAGGCCAGTTGCAGCCGCGCCGCAGCCAGTGCGAAATCCAGGCGCGTCAGCGCCGCATCGCTGTCCGGCGCCTGCGCCAGCGCCGCTGCGGCGAGATCGAGCTTGCCCAGGTCCATCAGCGCCTGCGCTTCGATCAGGCGCGCGGCGGTACTGCATTCGCGGTTGCCGGTGCTGCGGCAGGTATCACGCGCAGCCAGGGCCAGTGTGTTGGCGGACTGCGCCTCCCCCAGGTCCCGCAGCGCCCGCGCCAGCTGCAGCTGACTGTCAGCCCGCAGCGGCGGCGCCTCCTTCGCATCCAGGCGCGCAAGCGCGCGTTCCAGCAGGCGGCGGCGTTCATCCAGCGCACCCGACAGAGCCGCAAGGCTGGCAAGCTTGAGATCGATCAAGGCCTGGTCAGTCGGTAACCCTTGCCCGGCGAGCACCAGCGCTGCCTGCGCGAAACGCGCCGCCGCCGCCGGCAAGTCAGCACGATAGAGGTGATAACTGCCCCAGGCGCTTTCCAGCCGTGAACGCACGATCGGCGACATCTGTGCAGCCGTCCGGTCCGCGGCGAGAAGCAGCTCCCGTGCCCGCGCGAATTCATCCAGCCGCATGTACTGGTTGCTCAGCGATACCTGCCGCGTGGCCGCCTCGATCTCTTCGCCTGCCTGCTGCATGGCCGCCAGTACGCGCTGCTCGCAGGCGACGGAAGCGGCAAAATCGCCACGGCGGGACAGCACCGTGCACAACGCGGCCTGGCTGCGCAGAGCGTAGTAGGTCACGCCTTCACGCAATAACTCCTCGTTGGCGCGGGCCAGCAGGGCCTCGGCTTCGGCGAAATGCCCCGTCCGCGAGGCATTCTCGCCCTGGGCCAGCAAGGACACTGCCGCGTGATCCGGGCGGCCCGCGGCAAGCCATAAGGTTCTGGCCTGCGCGAATGCGGCGCCGGACTCGGCCAGCAGTCCGGCACTGAGCAGGGCATTGGCCTGCGCACTGGCCACCCGGCTGCGCTTGAACGGGTCCAGCGGCAGCCACTGCAGCGGCTCTATCCGCAGCCGCGCCGTTCGCCCGGCTTCACTGCCGGCGCGCAGATAGGTCGTGTGCAGTTCGGCCAGGTGACTCCAGAACAGTACATCGCCCGTGTTGATGCAGTCACTGACCCATACGCGTCCGCCCCCCTGACCGGACTTGATGCGCAGTTCCAGTTGCGCCGCACCCGGCGCAACCACGGCGAAACCCAGGCGGCTGGGCGGCGCGTTGATTGTGGCAAACGCCGTTTCACTGCCACGCCGGTATTCGACATCGGCCCCCATTTCTTCGAGCAGCACGGGCGCGTCGGCGGCGACCTGCAGCGAGACCGTGTTGCCTGGCGCCAGTGGCAGCGAGTACGGAACGACCGGCGCGCAGGCCGCCGAGGCTTCTGCGAGCAGGCCGGCCGCAAGCACGGCGCTTCCCCGCAACAGCCGGGCTGCCCATTCCCAACCGGGCGTGTTCGAGCCGACTTGCCTGGCCATACCCTCTAGCCTCCGGACGTTTTCGCTTGCCAAGTAGCTTAGTCACAACATGAAAAAAGCGTGGCGCTTGGTTATGCTCGGCGACGCGTGAAACCTGTGTGGCAGACGCTCCATTTATCGCACCCCGCCGCACTATTTCCTGGATCTCCCAACCAGAACGATCAGCGCCAGACGCACGAAGGGGAAAGTTCCTATGGAGGGAGCTGCTGACGGGTGTACCGGAGCAGAACCACCCGGTGCCGAGTTGTCGGAGTCGGATGTCGTAGGACGCCTGCCCGGCGTGCGCGCCATGATCCTGCGCATGACACGCGATACGGCGCTGACGAATGACCTCACCCAGGAAGTACTGATCGCGGTCATCGTCGCGCTGCGCGGCGGACGGATACGCGAACCGGCAGCACTTGCCGCGTACATGCACCAGTCTGCCCGGCATATCGTCTATGCGGCGCAGCGCAAGTCGCAGCCCATCCCCGTAGCCGAGCTGCCCGAACACGATTCGTTGTGGACGGACCGGCCACGTACGCCGCTGGAGCATTGCGAAGACGATGAGCTGCAGCGCATCGCACACGAAGTGCTGGCGGAACTGCCGGTCGAGCGCGACCGGGACCTGCTGCGCGGCTTCTACCTGGAAGGCATCGACAAGAACGAACTGATGCGGCGGCTGGAGCTCACGCCCGACCAGTTCGACAAGGTACTGTTTCGCGCCCGCACCCGAATGCGTGACCGGCTGCGCAAAAAAATGCAGCAGCCGACCGAGTCTCTGCGAGATACGGCCCCGTCCGCACTCCCTTCCGGCGGCAGAGCGAGATCCAAATGATTTCTGCGCTAGACAAACACCTGTTGCAGGCCTATCTGCACGGAGAAATGGACGAGGCTGCGGCGGAGGCGTTCGAGATCCTCATGATCGAGCGCCCCGAACTGGCAGAGCTGGTGGACGCGGACACCGCGCTGCACCTGGGATTGGCAGCCCGGGGTACGGTTGCCCCGGCGCAGCCCGATGCCGCACCAGCAACCGTCGTTCAACTTCCCACGCCGCAACGTGTACACACGACATCGTGGGCGCCGTTACTGGCTGCAGCGAGTGTGATGCTGGCCATAGGACTGGGGCTGGGCCGACTGTGGCCATCGCAATCCGCCGAGCTGGTTCCGACCACCTTGCTGTCGATAGACCGGCTGCGCAACAGCGTCAGCGCCGTGCCCCAGCTGCGCCTCCCGGCAGAAGGCCAGATCGTACTCAGCGTACCGATCGCCGCAGAACCCGGCTGTACAGCGGTTGTGCGTATCGAGCAGTCTTCCACAATGCTGCAGGCCAAGGCTCGCGCGGACGACTTCGGCTTCGCCAATCTCAGCCTCGCGGCCAGGCATCTGAAGCCGGGCAAGGCGGAGGTCCTTGTCGCGTGCGATGGTCGCGAGCTTGCGCGTTATCCGGTCGAGTTCATCCGCTAGCCCGCACTCTCACGCGAGTTCGTAGCGAGGCCGTCGAGGCTTCACGCTGATGCGCTCTACGGGCTGCAGTGACGGCGTCGGCGTAGCCATCACCCTATCGAGCGTTGACAAGGGCGCAGTGCGGTGGCGCGCGCTATCGATCCACGGCACCTCCCACCCTTCGGCCACCGCGCGATGGCTGAAGGGTGGGAGGTGGAACGTTTCCGACGGTAAGTGGCGATAGACTTGTCCGTTACTGCGCACTGACCACAATGCTGCTGGCTTCGTCGTTGAAGTTGCCCAGACCCGATGCGTCTGCGGCAAGAGTCTTGGTGTCGCCGCGGAAGTCGCTGTGTTCGTACAGTTTGATCGTATAGCCGCTACCGACGCGGATGGAGCTGATGCTGTCGTTGCCGAGCTTGAGGTCCGACAGGTTGTAGCTGCCCGGCCGCAGGATCTGCATGCGGCCCTTGTAGTCTTCGTGCTCGTAGATCGCCGCACCCTGTACGCTGACGACCATGCTCGACGCCTTGTTGTCAAAGCCATACGTCGACAGCGCCGGTGTATCGGAAGTAAGCACTACCGATGCACCGCCTTTGAGCCCATTTTCGTACAACGTGACCATCAGCCCATCAGCAATCGAAATCGAGCTCAGCGCATCGTTGCCTATCGACAGCTGAGAAAAACGGTCGTAGGTACCGAGTTCGAACGATTTCCGCGTACCTGCGTAGTTGGCATCGTTGAACAAGGTCACGCCGTCGTTATTGAGCGAAATCACCCGGTCAATCAGACCATGGCCTGGGAAATCGGCATAGACGATGCCGGCAAAATTGATGTCGGCCGATTCCAGATACTCGTAGGTCAGGATATTGGTGCCTTCAAAGGCGATGGAGCAGGTACCGAGGAAACAGTCTATGCGCGGAAAATCCGGGTATTTGTTCGGCGAGGTGAGTGTGGTCAGTCCGGTCAGCAGACGGGACGCGCCGGTTCCCGGGCTGGAGTGGCCGCTGGCGACAAAGTAAGGGAAGGAACCAACCGAGCCCGAAAGAAAATTGATATAGAAATTGCGTGTACCTTCCGTGCTGGTATTGGACTCCTGGAACTGCTCCTTGACGTCGACCCATTTGCCGTAGAGATCCCAATTGGTCGTCAAGGTGTAGTTGTCCTGGATATTGGCGCTGGCATAGTCGATGCCAAAACGCTCATTGACGAAATTGGCCAATACGACGATCTTGCCGCGCACATCACCCAGCCGCGTTGTACTTGACGAAGCCAGTTCGCTGCTGCTGTTCTTCCAGAAATAGCTCGAATAGAGCGCATCGTTGACATAGGTATCGAGCACGTCCTCGAAACTCATGCTGCCGTCGTTGCCTTCAGGCTTCAGTCGCATCAGCACGGTTTCCGTGGGGTGATCGGCCAGAAAATCCGTTACAGCCAGAAGAACGTCATCAAAATCAAAACCGGTATTGATGGAACCATGGTAGATATCGAAATCGTTCTGCGCAGTGCGGCGGCAACGGATATCCAGCACACGCACGCCAGCCAGTAACTGCTGCCGCAATGACTTGGCCTGGGTCATGGCGATATCGGTTGCGACGGCCTGTCCCGGCGTGAAATCGTCGTCGTTGAGCGCATAGGTCATGGTGTCGTGAGTACCCGGCAGCGACATGTCCGCAAGCCGGCGCTGATCGGCGACATTGGCCATCCAGTCGGCATTTTCGTAGCTGATGCCCGAATTGTGCGAATACGCGAAGTGATTGTGCGCCAGCGCCGACGTACCCGGCAGCAGGGCGAGCAGCAGCGCTGCGTGCAATGTCTTGGCTGGCTTGTCGAAGTAACGCTTCATAGTTTCTTCCTCCACTTCAGGGGTGTGTTGGCGGGCGCCGCTGGGGGTCACCCGTTCACCGTATTCCGGCTTGGTGGAAAGAGTGAATCCGCAACGTGGAGGAAATATGGAAGCCGGGAAATATTCGGCGGCCGCAGATTCGGATCCTGCCGGCAAGGACTGAAGAGTGGTCTTTGGCCCGCGACTGCGGCGCATGCGCTGCAACGGGCGGTGACCGGAACGCAACGGCCGGCATCGCCGCGAGCCGGTCTTCACGGCGCTGGGTTCAAGCCCGCCGCTCCACTGCCAAGGAGGCACTGCCAACCGATGCATCGCAACCGTATGAATGCAAAAAGCCGCCATAAGGCGGCTTTTTGCATTTTGGTGCATTTTCAGCACCACACGACAGGTCAATACCTCATTCGATATTGTCGCTAAGCACCTTGTACTTGCCGGTCGCGCCCTTTTCCTTCTGCAGGCCGACCTGGCTCAGGTTCAGCTGACCGTCGAGCCAGTAGCGGGCCAGCTGGCCGCCGTCGCGGCGCACGATCAGGGCCGAGGTCTTGCCGAGGTAGAGCATGTCGCCCTGCGCCAGCTGGTCCACGCGCAGGCTGCGGCCGACCGGGCGGCCTTCCGCATAGGACTTTTCCATATCGGCTCGCTCAGCATCGGCATCGCCTGGCACCTTGGCGGCGAACAACTGCGTTTCGCCGGCGACGCCGCGCAGTGACACATTGCTGCTGCCGGTGATCTTGTCGACCACTTCGTAGCGGTTCTGCGCCAGCGGCTTGAGTTCGGCACGCAACAGGTTCAGCTCACCCGACAGCCAGTACAGGGTCGCGCCCAGACTATCGCGGCGGACGATGGCGCGGACCTCGTCGTCGACATAGACGAGATCGCCCTTCTGCAGCTGGGTCTGCTCGATCTCACCCTTGGCGGGCTTGCCACCGTTGAGGTTCTGCTCGAAGCGCTGCTTGATTGCAACACTGGGATCGACGGCGGGTGCGGCGGGCTTGGCTGCAGGCGCCGGTGTTGCAACGGGTGCCGGCGGCGTCTGTACCGGAGCAGGAGCCGGCGCTGAGGGCTGTACCGACGGCGGCGGCGCGGCTTGAACCGGATCCGGAGCCGGTGCTGGCGGCGGTGGCGGGGGTGGCGGCGCTACTGGCTTGGGCGCTTCCACCGGCTTGGGCGCTGGCTTGGGTGCTTCAACCGGTTTGGGCGGCGGCGGCGGCGCAGCCGCTGGCTTGGGCACCTCGGCCGGTTTGGGCGCTTCAGCTGGCTTGGGTGCTTCCACTTTGGGCTTGTCGGCGACGCGAACGACCACGTTCTCAAAGAAACTGTCATTCATGCGAACCGTCGCTGCACCGCCTGCCTTCACTTTGGCTGCGACTTTGCCATGCCATTCCTTGGGCGCATTGATCACCACCTCCTTGCCAGTGGTTGCGGCCTGGCGGCCGAGGTCGGCCAGCTTGGCATCTGCCGCGCCACTTTCGATGTCCTTGGCCGTGATCGATATTTCCTGTTGCGCCCAGGCGCTGCCTGCAAGCAGCGCCGTAGCAAGGGCCAGACGTTTCAACATTTCATTCTCCAGACAAGACAACCAACAACCAGACAAACCACATCACTGCATTCTTGAAACGGCGCCATTGTGCCGTCCGCTTGGCAACTGGCATGTGCTGTTCGCCATGACGGACTGATCATTCGTGGCAATCAACCACCGCCGGAACTGCCGGCGCCAATCCCGCCCCGCGTCAGCGCGACCGGATCAAGCAGACGCCTGAGCTGCGCGACCGAAAGCCCACTGCGTTCGCGCGCGACTTCTGCAATCGGCCGCCCTTCCTTGTACGCCTGCTTGGCCATCGCCGCGGCAGCCTCGTAGCCAACCACCGGGTTCAGCGCCGTTACCAGCATGGGGTTGCGTGCCAGCACGGCTTGTACACGATCCTCCCGCACGCGCAAGCCGGCAATCGCCGCGTCCGCCAGCTGCCGCGATGCGTTGGCCAGCAGCGCAATCGACTGCAGCAGATTGTGCGCAATCAGCGGCAGCATCACGTTGAGCTGGAAGTTGCCGCTCTGTCCGGCCACCGTCACGGCCACGTGATTGCCCATGACCTGGGCGCAAACCATCGCAACCGCTTCGGGAATTACCGGATTGACCTTGCCAGGCATAATGGATGAGCCCGGCTGCAAGGCCGGCAATTCGATCTCCCCCAGACCTGCCAGCGGACCAGCGTTCATCCAGCGCAGGTCATTGGCGATCTTCATCAGGCAGCAGGCCAGCGCGTTGAGCTGACCGGAGACTTCGACCGCCACGTCCTGCGACGCAATGCCTTCAAACAGATTCGGTGCGGATTCAAGTTTCGCGCCAGTGATTTCGGACAAGCGTTTCGCGGCCCGCCTGGCCTGGCGCCGGTCCGCATTGATACCGGTACCAATGGCCGTGCCACCCAGCGGCAAGCGGCGCAGGCGCTTGAGGCTGTCGCCTATGCGCTCTATCGCCGAGGTCAACTGCGCGGCCCAGGCGCCGAACTCCTGGGCAAAAGTCAGCGGCATTGCATCCATGAGGTGGGTGCGGCCAGTCTTGGTGACGCGGGCCAGCGGCTTGGCACGCTGCAGTATGGTGGTCTGCAACCGTTTGAGTGCCGGCAGCAAGTCCTCGCGCAGGCACAGCAGCGCGGCGAGCTGGATGGCGCTGGGGATCACGTCGTTGGAGCTTTGCCCCATGTTGACGTGATCGTTGGGGTGAATACCGAGTTTGCGCCCGCGATCGGCCAGTGTTGCGATGACCTCGTTCGCGTTCATGTTGCTGGAGGTACCCGAGCCGGTCTGGAACACATCGACCGGGAAATCCGCATCAAATTCGCCAGCCGCAACCCGTTCAGCAGCCTTGCGGATCGCCTTGGCCAGCGCCGGTTTCAGATGACCGAGGTCCGCATTGACGTCGGCCATGGCCGCCTTGATCAGCCCCAGTGCGCGGATAAAGGCGCGTGGCATGCGCAGACCCGAAATCGGGAAATTCTGCACGGCACGCTGGGTTTGCGCGCCATAAAGAGCGGCTGCCGGCACCCGCAGTTCGCCCAGGCTGTCCTTCTCGATACGGTATGTACCCATGCCAGTTCCTGCATCCGGAGGCGGAGCAATGACCGGCCAGTATAGTCACCGGTGTATGATTCCGCGCCTTTGCCCCCGCCTTTGCCTCCCCCGATGAACCTGAATCCGCTCACCGCCCTGTCGCCGCTGGACGGCCGCTATGCCGCCAAGGCCGACGCTCTGCGCCCCATCTTCAGCGAGTTCGGCCTGATGCAGCGGCGCGTGCTCGTCGAAGTGCGCTGGCTGCTCGCCCTGGGCGACCATCCGGCCATAACCGAAGTCCCGGCGTTCAGTGCCGCGGCGCGTCAGTTCCTGACGACGTTGGCCGAAGGCTTTTCGTTGCACGACGCCGAACGCGTCAAGACTATAGAGCGTGAGACCAACCACGACGTCAAGGCCATCGAATACCTGCTCAAGCAGCGCAGCGCCGGGTTTGCCGAGGTCGAAGCGGTCAAGGAGTTCATTCACTTCGCCTGTACCAGCGAAGACATCAACAACCTGTCCTATTCGCTGATGCTGCGTGATGCACGCGACCAGGTCATCCTGCCTGCCCTCGACAAACTGATTGCGACACTGCGCCATATGGCGCACGAGTTCGCCGGCCAGTCGATGCTGTCACGCACCCACGGCCAGACCGCTTCGCCGACGACGCTAGGCAAGGAAATCGCGAACGTGGTCGCGCGCATCACACGCCAGCGCGCGCAGATCGCAGCGGTGGAGCTGCTGGGCAAGATCAATGGCGCGGTCGGCAACTACAACGCCCACGTGGTCGCCTATCCGGAAGTCGACTGGCCGGTGTTCGCCCAGGCTTTCGTCGAAGGCCTGGGACTTGTGTTCAATCCCTATACGACCCAGATCGAGCCGCACGACTGTGTTGCCGAGATCGGCGACGCGCTGCGCCGCGTCAACACGATCCTGATCGATTTCGCGCGCGACGTCTGGGGCTATATCTCGCTGGGCTATTTCCGCCAGGCGCTCAAGGCCGGCGAAGTCGGCTCATCGACCATGCCGCACAAGGTCAACCCTATCGACTTTGAGAATGCCGAAGGCAATCTCGGTATCGCCAACGGCCTGTTCGAGCATTTCAGCACCAAGCTGCCGATCAGCCGCTGGCAGCGCGACCTGACCGATTCCACGGTGCTGCGCGCGCTGGGCACGGCCTTCGGCCATAGCCTCGTCGCCTACGACGCCCTGGCCCGCGGCCTGGGCAAGCTCAAGGCCGACCCCGAACGCCTGGCAGCCGATCTGGACGCAAGCCAGGAGGTGCTGGCCGAGGCCGTGCAGACGGTGATGCGCCGCTACGGCCTGCCCAATCCCTACGAACAACTCAAGGCGTTGACGCGCGGCCACGGCATCAGCAAGGACGCGCTGCGCGAATTCATAGAGACGCTGGAGCTGCCGGCCGCAGCAAAGCAGCGCCTGCGCGAACTGACGCCGGCCAGCTATACCGGATTGGCCGCATCACTGGCCGAGAAAATTTAGCATTCAATACAAATAAAATTGTAAACAAAACAACGAAACCCAGGCACGCGCCGCACCCCGGCCCTACGCCATCCGCCCCGTTCCACTTCCGCCAGCAACCGACCAGTTACGCGCCATCATGCTTCCGATTGAAGTCCAAGCCCGCCCAGACCTGCCGCTGGGCATGCCGCCCGCCGATTTTCTGCGCGACTACTGGCAGAAGCAGCCGCTGCTGATCCGCGGCGCGCTGACCGACTTCAGGCTGCCGATTACGCCGGAGGATCTGGCCGGCCTCGCCTGCGAGGAAGCCGCGCTGTCCCGGCTGATCGTGCGTGATCCCCGGCACGAGCGCTGGACCGTGACTACGGGGCCGCTGGCCGAAGATGTGTTTGCGCAGCTGCCCCAGACACACTGGACACTGCTGGTACAGGACGTCGACAAATGGGACATGGACGTCGCCGCGCTGCTCGAACGTTTCCGCTTTCTGCCACGTTGGCGCGTCGACGACGTGATGATTTCCTATGCGGTCGATGGCGGTGGCGTGGGCGCGCATGTCGATCAGTACGACGTATTCCTGGTACAGGGCCTGGGCCGGCGCCGCTGGCGCATCAGCGCCGACCCGCAGGCGCCCAAGGCCTTTCGTCCGGACCTGGAACTCAAGATCCTGACCCAATTCAGCCCCACGCACGACTGGGTGCTTGAGCCTGGCGACATGCTCTATCTGCCGCCGGGTTTCGCCCACGATGGCGTCGCGATCGGCGACTGCATGACCCTGTCGGTCGGCATGCGCGCACCGGCCATTGCGGAAATGCTGGGCGACCTCGTCGACAGCCTGGTTGAGCCGCTGAGTGAGGACGATCGCTACACCGATCCTGATCTGGCGCCCGCGGACGATCCCTACGAGATCGATGCCGCAGCATTCGCGCGTGTTGCACACGCGGTCACGGCGCTGCGCGAACTGCCCGATGCCCAGCTGGAAGAATGGTTCGGCCGCTACATCACGACGTATCGCAACGCCCAGACCGCGTTGGCGCCACCGCGGTCCACGACCGACAGCGAACTTGACGCTGCTTTGGCCAAAGGCGCCCAGATCCTGCGCTTCCCCTGGGCGCGCACTGCCTGGACCCGCAGCCCTGGGCAGGCAACCTTGTACGTCGCCGGCAGCAGCCACGCCTGTTCGACCAACCTGGCCCGTCTGATCTGCGAGCAGCGGGAGATCGCCGCCACCGACGTCGCCACGCTGAGTGCCGCTGACCGTCGCGTGTTGCTGGCGCTGATCAATACCGGCCAGCTCATACTGACTCGCCCACAGCGCCGAAAGCCGCCGGCGAAGAAATAGAACAGCGGTTTCGCCAGTACGCACGGCAATTTCGTTCGTTGAAGTGGGCGCGGCCGGATTCGGCCACGACCGACGGCCAGTCAGCGGCTGACGCAGCCGTCGAGTGCATCGCGCAGGGCGCGGACAGTCGCCCGATCAGTCTGCTGCCAATCGTGATCGAGCCCAGCCAGACGCTGATTGTGGAAACGCATCGCCG
Source organism: Rhodanobacteraceae bacterium (assembly GCA_016790075.1). Classification (GTDB taxonomy): domain Bacteria; phylum Pseudomonadota; class Gammaproteobacteria; order Xanthomonadales; family Rhodanobacteraceae; genus Tahibacter. The sequence continues at coordinate 222,186 of JAEUPP010000039.1, forward strand.
TCGTACGCACAGCCCTGGCGGAGGCATGAACGTCCTCAACGCCCGTGACCCCGACCAACGGCGCGACATTGCCAGGTGTAATGCCGGCTCCTGCCATCACAAGAAGGCGGCCGCGAGCCGTTTCCACATGCCCGGCAATCGCCAGGGCACCCTCCGGCGCACTCGCATACCCGCCCGAGGTGAGAACCTGCGCACATCCCAGCGTGATGATCGTTTCCAGCGCTCGTGATGGATCACGCACCGCATCGAACGCGCGGTGAAACGTCGTGTGCATGGCGCCCGCGGCCGCGACCATTTCCCGGGAAAACACCACATCCACGTCGCCATCGGCATCCAGCGCGCCAATGACCACGCCATCGCAGCCAAGTTTCCTGCACAGCTCGATATCGCGCAGCATCACGTCGCGTTCCCTTGAGTCATAGAGGAAGTCTCCAGCCCTGGGGCGGACGAGCACAAAGAGGGGCAATTTCAGTACATCACGAGCGGCCGCAATCGTCCCGTACGATGGCGTGGTGCCACCAGCTTCAAGGTTGTCACACAGCTCGATCCTGTCCGCTCCTCCTTCCTGGGCTGCCACGGCAGAAGCCAACGAATTCGCGGCAATTTCCAGCCGAATGTGCCTGGTTACCTTCATGTCCTAGCCTTTGGATGTCATGTCTGCTTCGTGCCATATAGTGACGCAGACTCGTGCAGCGCGTCCCGGCACGGTACCGGTGAGCACGGAAAAACCACTGCCGACGGCAAACTTGCGCGACCAGCCAGATCAGCAGCTCAAGACTCCTGCCCATACGCAAGCCTCTCAAGCCAGGCCAGACGAGCGCGCTCTGAACGTTCGCTGCGGCGATAGATCATTTCGTTGATCAGTAGGGGCACATACCAGAGCCCCGCAATCAGCACGACCAGCCAGACATCCGCTGCGCGTGACCACGCGAGCCACGGCACGAATCCCAGCCCGGCCAGCGCCAGCCAGCGTCCGCCACGCAGGTTGAAGCGCGCGATGGCCAACTCGGACTCACTCTGTCGGCGGGCCTGAGCCAGCAGGGCATAAGCGTCAAGTCCCTGGGAGTGGTCCAACGCCGGAATCCGGCGTAGCACCATGTAGCGCCACTGCACCAAGAGCAGGGTGCAGCCGCCCGACAGCACGAAGCACAGCTTGGCGACGTCCAGGCTTCTGGTGAGCGACAGATAGATCAGCAACACCGCCGCAAGGAACAACGACCACTCCAACAGTTGCATGACCCGCACCCTGCGTTGCTTGCGACGCACATTGCGCCACAGCGCGCTCACGTCCAGCATCGGGGTATCACCCGCACTGTCGTCGCGCCAGAGTGCCTGGAGCGCCGTGAGTTCGTCCTGCTCATCCATCGTTGCCTACCTCCGCTCTTCCGGTTCCTTGTCCAGCCATGAGCGTGCGCAGGCGCTCCCGCGCCCGGCTGCTGCGCACACCGACAACGTTGGCGCTGACACCCAGCATTCCGGCGATCTCGTGCTGGGCGAAACCTTCAAGCTGCAGCACCATGACTTCCGCCTGATTCAACGGCAACTGCCGAATGGCAGCGAATAGCAACTCGCTACCCTGACGTTTGCTGGCGAGGCTCTCGGGGCCGGCAACGGGATCGAGGATGTGCTCGGACAGTTCAGTCACACTGCTGTGCCGCCGCTGACGCGCAACATGTTCAACCGCAACATGGTGCGCCACCTGTGCGACGAAGCCGCCGAGGCTGCCTTGCCCGCGGAAACTCGGCAGTGCACGCCAAAGCGCCAGCCCGATCTCCTGCAGCAGATCCTGCCGGGCGCTGGTTTCGGCTTCAAAGCCACGTGCAATTCGGGCTAGCATGGCCGCATGCTGCTCAAGCACCAGCTTGAGGTCGGGAGGCGCATTCATTCAGGCTGAGCGCAGCATCCGTTCCTGCGCCAGGAACGTGGCACAGAACCGGAGTGCGAGGGCCGAAAGGACCACAGCAACAAGGCACTGCAAGGCAAAGTCAGGAAACCATCCCACATACTCGCCACGCAAGACTGCCTGCATTGCCCGGTGTTCACCGAGCACGGGAACAGGCCAATGCGCGGGGACCTTCTCGGCCAGCGGAAGGCTGAGCAAAGTCGGCACGAATGCCAGCAAGGTGACGTAGATCTGCGCCTCCTTGTAATTTTTTGCAAAAAGTGCAAACGCCATCTGCAAGGCGCTCATCAGTATCGCGAAGGGTATCGTCAGCAGGCCGACAATCAGCCAGGCACCGGAAGAAAGTGCCAATTGCATGGGTAACTCGTAAAGCGCCAGCTGACCGAGCAACAACCGGGCGAGACACAGGGTCAGCACCGTACCAATCAACGCGAAACCCACCACGACAACATATTTCCCGAGCACCACCGTGAAATAGCCCGCGGGCTGTGACAGCAGCACCTCAAGCGACTCGCGCTCGCGTTCGCCAGCGGTGCAGTCGATGGCGACATTCATGCTGGTAAAGAATGCAGCGAGCAGCAGGACCATGGCCAGCATACCGAGCGTCTGCACCGCTGCGCCATTGGTGTCCATGCTTTGCACATTTACCTTCAGCGGCGAGGCTATCTGGGGCGCGACGCCGCGCGCGAGCAGGCGCGTTCGGGTCAGTTGCTGCGCCAGGCTGTCCAGTTTGCGCCGGAGCAACTGCACAGCAGCGATGCTTTCCTTGTCGCTTCTGTGCACGATGCTGAAGTTCACCGTCATGCCACGTTGCAGCCGGTCGCTGCTTTCCGGGTCTGCGATCAGGATGGCGGCCAGCTTGCGCGCCTCCAAGGCCGTGACGGCAGCCTTCTCATCGAGCTCTTGCCAGGCCAGGCGCGGCGTTGCCAGCTGTGTGCCCAGACTAGGCCAGGCGCTCTGGCCGACGATAGCCACATCGTAGGCTTGATCCGAACGGGCGTACGCGATCATCGAGGATAGCACCGCGTACAGGAGCATCGGGCCCAGCAAGGCATACAGCAGAGCCGACTGCATCCCGCGGCGATCGGCCCAGGCGTCTTGCCATTCCTTGCGCAAGACCGAAAAAAATGCACGAAGCCCGTGCGTGGATTTGGCTGACTCGCTCATGCGTGCGCTCCGGCAATCTGCAGGTAGACCTGTTCGAGATCCTGGGTCGCACACTGTCGTTTCAGGACCAGCGGTGAACCGGCGCCGAGCACACGCCCCTGCGCCATGACCACGATGTGATCGGACAAGGCATCAACCTCCTGAAGCACATGACTGGCCATGAGTATGGCGACGCCGCGTGATCGCAAATCCAGAAGAATGGAACGCAGACGGCGCAGATTCTCGATGTCCAGGCCGCGCGAAGGTTCGTCCAGCACCAGCACCTGCGGGCGGTGCACCAGGGCTCGTCCAAGCGCAACCAGCATGCGCTGGCCGGTAGAGAATCCGAGTGTGGGCCGATGCAGGAGCGACTCCATTCCGAGCAATGTGCTCAGTTCGGCGATGCGTGCATGCCGTTCATCTGCCGCCATGCCATGCAAGCCGCCGAAATAGTGCCAGTGTTGATATGGACTCAGTCGCGGATAGAGACCATTGCGATCCGGAAAATAGCCAGTCAAGGCTCTCGCGGCTTGCGGGCGCGCACGCGGATCAATGCCACCGACCCGGATTTCCCCGCCGTCCATCCCGATCAGGCCTAGCAGGGCGCGCAACACGGTGGTCTTGCCCGAGCCATTGCCACCGAGCAGCGTTGTGATGGCCCCACGCTGAGCCTGAAAACTCGCCTCGCGCACGGCAACGACCTTGCCATAGGTTTTACGCAGCGATGAGACTGAAATCATGGCTGCCGTCATGGCGCTGCTCCGATCCGGTGCGAGGGGATGGGCAAAGGAATCAATCCAGACGCCATGAACGGGGCGGCCCGAATCGCCGCAGCACACGTGGTATCAAGCAGGCTGCCATCCCCTTGCTCGATGAAGCGGGCAATCAACCGGGGGATGCAGCCCAGATGGCTGTTGATGTGGGCACCGCCGTCGACCACCAGGTGCTGCTGGTGCCGCATCGATTTTCCTGCGGCCTCGGCGCTGCGCGGTGGCGTTACCGGGTCGAGTGCCCCGGAGATCATCAGAATTGGCGCCGCGATGATGTCTTCGAGCAAACTTGCCTCGGGGCTCTTCCATGCGCCACAAAACGTGATCCACTCGCGGGCGTAGCTTGCGCCGAAAGGATTGCTCACGCGCTCACGGGCAATGGCCTGCGGATCCATCCGCGCCGCATCGTCGGCACACATCACGCTGACGGTGTGTCCAGTTGCCATGCTGTCAGTTGCACTGGCCAATGCCGCGTTCAGCGCCAGCAGCAACTGCGGATCACCCGCATCCAGCGCCTCCAGCGCCAATGGAACGACCGCGCGTGATTCGCTGCTATAGAGTGCGCCGCGAAGGACCGAGATCAACACCTGGTCGCTCACCACCACGGAGCGGTTTTCACCGCTCAACGGATCGGGCCACGCCCCCTCGATGGGCTTCATCTTGAGTCGGTCCATCAGGCGAGGCAGCTGTTGCGCCAGTTGCGGAAAGCGCTTTGCGCACGCAGGTTCGGCTTCACAGTCGTGCTGCAATCGTTGAAAGGCTTCGTTGGCGTAGCGCTCCGCAATGGGGGCAATGCTTTCCTGGGTGCTGGCCACGCCATCGAAGACAGCCACCCTGACTGTGGAGGGAAAGCGACGCATCAATTCCTGACCGAGCCGCGTACCGTACGACCCTCCCCACAGATTGATCTGGCTGTAGCCAAGCGCCCGCCGAACGTATTCGGTATCACGGGCGAGAGTCGCCGTGTTCAAGGTGGTGAGGTCAAGCGACCAGCTCTTGCGGCATTCCAGTAGTTGCTCAAGCGTTTCCTCGGCATCGGGCAGCACAAGGCTTGCCAGTCCAGGACACGGCAGGATGCCAGGGGTTGTCCCGCGCTGATCAAGCAGCACGACATCTCGACGCTTGCGCACCTCGCCCAGGACGGCGAGCACTGAATCGGCCATGCTCATGGCTGCCTGCCCAGGCCCGCCGGCCAGAAAGAAGACCGGGTCAGGTGCCTTGGGCACGCCCAGCGCGGGCAGCACTGCCACCCGCAGACGCAGTGTTCCGCGCCCCGGGTCATCATGATGGATCGGTACGTCGATGGCGTGGCACCGCGCGGGTTCCGGCACACCCGCAATCCGGCATTTTTCAGGCACCGCTCCGGCGATCCCGAGCAACAGCGAAAACATCAGCATCGATCAGCTCCGTGAAGTCCGACCGTGCTTGAGTCTGGTGTGCGGGGAAAATTCTTACATGAGCGTCTACACCGATACCAAAGGGAGGCGAGGCAAACAGTCCGCTACTACCCGGGTCACGCGGGCTCCACCGAGCCTCTCACGCCCGGCAATTGCAGAGAAAGGCGCGGGGTAGGACGCGCCGCGAACTCCCTACGCGGCGGAAGAGCGGCAAGGCACCGGACTGGCGCCCTTGTATGTCGCCGGCAGCAGCCACACCTGTTCCACCACCCCAACCCGTCTGATCGGCAGGCAGCGGGAAGTTGTCGCCGCCGACATTTCTTCGCTGCGGGCCACGGTCCGCCGCCTGCTGCTGGCGCGAATCGATGTCGATCAGCTCATACTTGTGCATCCAAAACGACGGAGCCGCCGATGATTGAAGACCGTTTTCGTGTCGAACCAGCGGACTGGAACGTCGATCAGGCCGACCTCAAGTTCGTGCGCACCGAGGTGTTCATCCTCGGCCAGCAGATTCCCGAGGACGAGGAATGGGACGAGCTCGACGCCCGTTCCATTCATGTGCTGGCGCGTGACAACGCCGGCAACCCCATCGGCACCGGCCGACTCACACCCGATGACAAGATCGGCCGCATGGCCGTGCTGGAAAGCTGGCGCGGCCACCAGGTCGGTGCCGCGATCTTGCGCACCCTGATTGAGCGCGCCCGGTCGCAGCACCGTTCCATGCTCGACATGCATGCACAGACTCATGCGATTCCGTTCTATCGCCGCTTCGGTTTTGAGCCCTATGGCGAGGTGTTCATCGAATGTGGCATCCCGCACCAGATGATGCGCCTGGTGCTCACCCCTCCCGACACCAGCTACCAGCCGGGCAGCCAGCTTGATGCAACACCAGAACCACGCACCATCGCCGTGGAAACTCGCGAACAGGCAACTGCCGCCGTGCTCGAACTGCTGCACGCCGCCAAGCGCGAACTGTGCATCTACACGCGTGATCTCGAATCCGCGCTTTACGACCAGGACGCGGTGCTGGAAGCGCTCAAGCGCATAGGCACCGCTGGCCGCGGCGCTTCAATCCGGATTCTGGTACAGACGCCGGCCGCGGCGGTTGCCGACGGCCATCGCCTGATCCACCTCGCCCACCGCCTGCCCAGCGTGTTCCAGTTCCGCACACCTGAGATCGAGGAAGACCTGCAATATCCCGCGGCGTTCCTCATAACCGACCGGCGCGGCTACTATTTCCGCGCCCTGGGCAGCCGTTTCGAGGGTGAGGCCAGGACCTACGCTCCGGGCCGCCATGCCCAGTTGCGGGAATACTTCGATCAGGTCTGGGAGCGTTCGCTGCCGCCGCCGCTGCTGCGTGAACTGCATCTGTAGCGCTCGCCGCAGCGCGCCGGAAAACCGGCCAGAATCTACGGACTTATGACCAAGCTTGCCTTGCCGCGTCGCAGCACGATCAGCGTATAATCCTCGGGTTTCGATCGAGCCGATCGAACCTTTCCGACGTGCAGCCAGCACCAGATCCCGGTGATACCCGACGTGAGCGCGAACCTGATCCAGTTGTTCCGTGATACCTCCCAACTGTCCGGCGGCAACGCCGCGTTTATCGAAGACCTCTACGAATCCTGGCTGCGCGACCCTGCTACGGTATCGACGGAATGGCAGCGCTATTTCGACGGTTTCAAGGGCCGCAACGACCATTCCCATTCCGCGGCAATAGCACGCATCAGCGCGGCGCAGAAACGCAACGGCCATCTGCCTGCCGCATCCGCCGCCACCGCGGCGCCCGACGAAGCCAAGGCGCAGAAACAGGCCGCAGTGCTCAAGCTCGTTACTGCCTATCGCTCGCGCGGCCATCTTGCGGCTTCGCTCGATCCGCTGGGTCTCGCGGAAAAACTGCCCGCACCGGATCTGGAACTCGACTTCCACGGCCTGGACAACACCGATCTCGATACCGAATTCAACACAGGCTCCCTGGCCGGCCCGCAACGGCTCAAGCTCCGGGAGCTGGTCGCCCTGCTGAAGGCAACCTATGCCAGCAGCATCGGCGCGGAATTCATGCACATCAGCGACGCCGTGCAGCGGCGCTGGGTTCACGAACAGCTGGAAAAGGCCGCCGGCAACTTCGGCCTCGGCGTTGCCGACAAGAAGCGCCTGCTGGAGCGACTGACCGCCGCCGAAGGGCTGGAGCGCTACCTGCACACCAAGTACGTCGGCCAGAAACGCTTCTCGCTCGAAGGCGGCGACAGCCTGATTCCGCTGGTGGACGAACTGGTGCAGCAAAGCGGTGCCGACGGGGTCAAGGACGTGGTCATCGGCATGGCCCACCGCGGCCGCCTCAACGTGCTGGTGAATACTCTGGGCAAGGCGCCGCACAAGCTGTTCGCCGAGTTCGAGGGCAAGTTCGACCATCCGGACGATCCGGCCCATTCCGGCGACGTGAAGTACCACATGGGTTTCTCGGCCGATATCAGGACCAGCGGCCATACCGTCCATCTCGCGCTCGCGTTCAATCCTTCGCATCTGGAAATCGTCGACCCGGTCGTAGCCGGCTCGGTGCGCGCGCGCCAGACGCGCCGCGGCGACAAGGATCGCGGTCAGGTCATGCCGGTGCTGATTCATGGCGACGCCGCCTTTGCCGGCCAGGGCGTGGTCATGGAGCTGTTCAACATGTCGCAGGCCCGCGGCTTTGCGGTCGGCGGCACGGTGCATATCGTCGTCAACAACCAGGTCGGCTTTACCACGTCCAATCCCCAGGACGCGCGCAGCACTTACTACTGCACCGACGTGGCCAAGATGGTCAACGCGCCGGTATTCCATGTGAACGGCGACGACCCGGAGGCCGTGCTGTTCGTGGCCCGTCTCGCTTTCGACTACCGCCAGAAATTCAAGCGCGACGTCGTCATCGATCTGGTCTGCTACCGCCGCCACGGCCATAACGAAGCCGACGAGCCAGCCGCAACGCAGCCTGTCATGTACCAGACTATCCGTGCCCGCCCGACCACGCGCGATCTCTACGCGCAGAAACTGGCAACCGCCGGTGTGATTGGCAACGGCGATGCACAGGCGCTGGTCGAGGCCTACCGGGGCAAACTCGAATCCGGCTTGCCGGTGGCCGAGCTCGATCCGGAGTTCAAGGATCCTTATGCGCTGGACTGGTCGAAGTTCATCGACGGCAAACTCGACAGGCCGCACCAGACCGGCGTAGCCAAGGACAAGCTGATCGCGCTGAGCCAGAGCCTGCTGAACCTGCCGCCGGAGCTCGTGCTGCATCCGCGCGTGGCCAAGATCTACGACGATCGCGGCAAGATGGCCGCAGGCCTGCAGTCGCTGGACTGGGGCTTTGCCGAGAACCTGGCCTACGCCACCCTGATTGCAGAAGGCCACGACCTGCGCGTCGTCGGACAGGACGTGGGCCGCGGCACCTTCTTCCATCGCCATGCGGTGCTGCACGACCAGAAGACCGACGGCACCTACCTGCCGCTGGGCCACGTGCGCGCCGGCGCCAGCGTCGAAGTCATAGACTCGGTGCTCAGCGAAGAAGCAGTCATGGCGTTCGAGTATGGTTTTTCCACCTCCGAGCCGAATACGCTCGTGATCTGGGAAGGCCAGTTCGGCGACTTCGCCAACGGCGCCCAGGTCGTGATCGACCAGTTCATCAGCTCGGGCGAAGCCAAATGGGGCCGCCTGTCCAGCCTGGCCCTGTTCCTGCCCCATGGCTATGAAGGCCAGGGGCCGGAGCATTCTTCCGCGCGACTGGAACGCTTCCTGCAATTGTGCGCATTGAATAATATGCAGGTTTGTGTACCGACCACGCCGGCACAGGCTTTCCACATGATCCGCCGCCAGATGGTGCGCGACTGCCGCAAGCCGCTGGTGGTCATGACGCCGAAATCGCTGCTGCGCCACAAGCTCGCCGTATCCTCACTGGACGATCTGGCCAACGGCAGCTTCCAGCTCGTCATCGGGGATAGCACCGCCAGACCGGGGCAGAAGGTGCGCCGCATCGTGCTGTGCTCAGGCAAGGTCTATTTCGACCTCGCCGACGAATGCGAGAAGCGCGGCATCAGCGACGTGGCAGTCATCCGGGTCGAACAGCTCTATCCGTTCCCCCGCAGCGAAGTGAAGGCGCAGCTGGCCAAGTTTCCGGCCACCAGGGAAATCGTCTGGTGCCAGGAAGAGCCGATGAACCAGGGCGCCTGGTATCAGATCCAGCACCACCTGCGCGCCTGCCTCGGCGCAGAACACAGCCTCAGCTACGCCGGCCGGTCGCGCTCGCCGGCGCCAGCCTGCGGTCATCACAACACCCACGTCGCCGAACAGGCGGCCCTGGTCGAGCAGGCGCTGGTCGCGCCGATCGGCACTGATCACGCCTCGGAGTAAGAAGTATGACCATCGAAGTCAAAGTCCCGGTTCTGCCTGAATCCGTTTCCGACGCAACCATCGCGACCTGGCACAAGAAAGCCGGTGATACGGTCAAGCGCGACGAGAATCTGGTCGATCTGGAAACCGACAAGGTCGTTCTCGAAGTGCCGGCACCGGCCGACGGCGTACTCAAGGAAATTCGCCGTCAGAGCGGCGATACCGTCAATTCACAGGAAATCATCGCCGTCATCGAGGAAGGCGCCGTCGCCGCCGCGCCGGCACCGGTTGCCGCCGCCGCTGCACCTAAAGCCGCCGCACCCGCCGCCGCACCTGCAGCAGCCAAGGTGGACGAGCTTTCGCCGGCCGGACGCCGCGTTGCGAGTGAGAACGCGCTCGACCCGTCGCAGGTCGCCGGTACCGGCCGCGACAACCGCGTGACCAAGGAAGACCTGGTCAACTTCATGCGCTCCGGCGGCCAGGCGCCGACCACACCGGCGGCGGCTCCCGCTGCTCCGGCCGCAGCCAGACCGGCCCCAGGTGCGCGCGCCGAGGAGCGCGTGCCCATGACCCGCATGCGCGCCAAGATCGCCGAGCGACTGATGCAGTCGAAGAACTCGATTGCCATGTTGACCTCGTTCAACGAGATCAATCTTGGCAAGGTCATGGCCATGCGCAAGGAACTGGTCGAACAGTTCGAGAAGACGCACGGCATCAAGCTCGGCTTCATGAGCTTCTTCGTCAAGGCGGCCTGTGAAGCGCTCAAGCGCCATCCCATCATCAACGCCTCGGTCGACGGCAACGATGTGATCTACCACGGCTATCAGGACGTTTCTGTCGCCGTGGCCACCGACAAGGGCCTGGTGACGCCGGTGCTGCGCGATGCGCAGAACCTGAGCTTCGCCGATATCGAGAAGCAGATCGCGGGCTATGCCAAGAAGGCGCGCGAAGGCGGCCTGACCCTCGACGACCTCGCCGGCGGCACCTTCACCATCACCAACGGCGGCACGTTCGGCTCGCTGTTCTCCACACCGATCGTCAATCCGCCGCAGAGTGCCATCCTCGGCATGCACGCGATCAAGGACCGCGCCATCGTCGAGAACGGCCAGGTCGTCGCTGCGCCGATGATGTACGTGGCCCTGTCCTACGATCACCGCATCATCGACGGCAAGGACGCGGTGCTGTTCCTCGTCGACATCAAGAACCAGCTCGAAAACCCGGCCAAGATGCTGCTGGGCCTGTGATGAAAGCGGCCGGTCTGCCGATCGCGGCGGCGCTGGCCGTCTTCACAGCACCGCAACTGCGCTGCCGTATCCAGCCGCGCGGGCTTGCGGAGCAGCAATCCTTGACGGCTACGACGCGACTTCCGGTCTCCACCTCGGCGGTCGCGACTTCGCTGCGCGCCTGCTAGCACCAGCCGTTGCCGACTGACCAACTGCGAATACATAGGCGTAGGGTGGGCTTCAGCCCACCGTTGTGAAGTTTGATCTGCTGCGGTGATTATTGGTTTCGCTGTTGGTGCGATGTTTCGGTCAGCGTCAGCAGCGACGGATGCTTGTGCGGCGGTGGGCTAAAGCCCACCCTACACAACGGCTTCGCAGACTGACCACGTACCTTCGCAAACACCCTCGTTACGAGACAGAGCACCTTAGGAAACCCTGATGAGCGAACAGCACTTTGACGTCGTGGTGATCGGCGCCGGCCCCGCCGGCTACGTCGCAGCGATCCGCGCCGCCCAGCTCGGCCTCAAGACCGCCTGCGTGGACGCCTTTGTCGGCAAGGACGGCAAGCCCGCCCTCGGCGGCACCTGCCTCAACGTCGGCTGCATTCCGTCCAAGGCGCTGCTGGATTCGTCCAAGCAGTTCCACAATCTGACCCACAACTTCGCCATCCACGGCATTACTGCGGCGAACCCGGCGATTGATGTAGGCGCGATGGTCGGGCGCAAGGACAAGATCGTCAAACAGTTCACCGGCGGCATCACGATGCTGTTCAAGGCCAACAAGGTCACGCCTATCGCCGGCTTCGCGACCCTGCAACCGGGCCGCAAGGTCTCGATCAAGGCGCAGGACGGCAGCGTGTCGGAAATCAGCGCGACGAACGTGATCATCGCCACAGGCTCGGTGCCGATCGAACTGCCGTTTGCAAAATTCGACAACACGCACATTGTGGACAATGCCGGCGCACTCGACTTCAGCGCGACACCCAAGCGCCTGGGCGTGATCGGCGCCGGTGTCATCGGCCTGGAACTCGGCAGTGTATGGAAGCGCCTCGGCGCCGAGGTCACTATCCTTGAAGCGCTGCCGGACTTCCTCGCCGCAGCCGACCAGGACATCGCCAAGGCTGCTGCACGCGAATTCAAGAAACAGGGCCTCGATATCCGTCTCGGCGCAAAGCTGAGCAAGGCCGAGGTCAAGGACGGCGAAGTCCATCTGTCCTATGCCGATGCCAAGGGTGAACAGTCGCTGGTCGTCGACAAGCTGCTGGTTGCCGTAGGCCGCCGCGCCGCAACGCAGGGACTGCTGGCTGAAGGCACTGGTGTGCAGCTCGACGAACGCGGCCGCGTCGTGGTCGACGAACACTGCCATACCGGCGTCGACGGTATCTGGGCGGTCGGCGACTGTGTGCGTGGCCCCATGCTCGCGCACAAGGGTTCCGAAGAAGGCATTGCGGTGGCAGAGCTGATCGCCGGCCGCGCCGGCCACGTCAATCTCGATACCGTGCCCTGGGTGATCTACACCGAACCGGAAGTGGCCTGGGTAGGCAAGACGGAAGAACAGCTCAAGGCCGAGGGCGTGCCCTATCGCACCGGTTCGTTCCCGTTTGCGGCTATAGGCCGCGCCGTCGCCATGAACGAAACCGCCGGCATGGTCAAGGTCATCGCCCATGCCGATACGGACCGCCTGCTCGGCGTCCACATGGTCGGCGCCTGCGTCTCGGAAATGATCCACGAAGCCGTCGTTGCGATGGAGTTCAAGGGTTCGGCCGAAGACCTGGCCCGCATCTGCCACGCGCATCCGACCCTGTCCGAGGCCGTGCACGAAGCCGCACTCGCCGTCGACAAGCGCGCCATCCACAAGGCCAACTGAGTCAGCGCAGGCTGGAACTCGCCGGGCGAGTTCCAGCCTGCCGCGCTTTTGCCCTACCGCACCGGTGCAACGCCGGTGACAATCCTCGCGGCCACGACCCGATCGAGTCTGCGATGCCTGACCAAACCCCGTTGCGCAACGTCTCCGACACCGCACTCTGGGTCGCGATCTACCGCGCGATGGAGAGCGAACGCCCCGGCGCCCTGTTCCACGACCCCTATGCGCGCCGCCTCGGCGGAGCACGTGGCGAGGCCATCGTCAAAGCCATGCCCAAGGGCCGTTCCATGGCCTGGCCCCTGGTCGTGCGCGTGGCGGTCATGGACGAGATCCTGCACCGCTGTATCGCCGATGGCGTGAAGACAGTGCTCAATCTCGCTGCCGGCCTGGACGCACGCCCCTACCGCCTCGATCTTCCCGCCGACCTGCTCTGGCTGCACGTCGACATGCCCGAGATGGTCGATTATTTCCGCTCGCATATGGCGCAGGAAACCGCGCGCTGCCAGCTGGAATTCATCGCCGCCGATCTGCGCGAGGCCGGACAGCGGCGTGAAGTCTTCGCCCGCGCCGCGGCAGCCCCGGGACCGCTGCTGGTCATCACCGAAGGCCTGCTGATCTATCTGGAGGCCAACGATGTCATCGCGCTGGCGCGTGATCTGCACGACCTCGCCCCGGCACGCTGGTGGCTCAGTGATCTGGCCTCACCCGCGCTGCTGCGTTTTGTCGCCAACAACTGGGGGCGAACTGTGCAACAGGGCAATGCACCGTTCCGTTTTGGCCCTGGCGAAGGCACGGCATTCTTTCGCCCCTACGGCTGGCGCGAGGCCGAATTCCGTTCGACCTGGGACGAGGCCTGGCGCCTGAACCGCAAGCCGGCGCTGGCCTGGTTATGGCGCGCCCTGTCCTGGCTGCAGCCACGGCGCAAGATGGAAACCGTACGCCGCATGTCAGCCATCGTGCTGCTGCAATCCGACCCTGCGCACAAGCCGGCCACGCCGACTTGAAATGACGCCGATACCCGGCATGACGCCCCGATTTGTATGCATCGCCGGCGTCTCGCACACTAGACGATCTCCTTCATCACCGGGACCGTGACCGTATGTCCATAACCGCATCCTTCCGCGCCTTTCGTATCCACAATGATGCAAAGGGCTATCGTGCCGGTCTCGAAGAAATGCTCATCGACGATCTGTCGCCAGGCGAGGTTGTCATCAAGGTCGCCCATTCCAGCGTGAACTACAAAGATGCGCTGGCGGGTACAGGCAAGGGCAAGATCCTGCGCCAGTTCCCCATGAACGGTGGAATCGACGTCGCCGGCTACGTGGTCGCATCGACCGATCCCGCCATCCGCGAAGGCGATGCCGTGCTCTGCACCGGCTCGGGCCTCAGCGAAACACGCGACGGCGGTTATGCCGAATACGCGCGGCTGCCGGCGCAATGGACCATCCCCCTGCCCGCCGGCATGACCCTGCGTGACAGCATGATTCTGGGCACCGCCGGTTTTACTGCCGCGCTATCGCTGTACCGCATGGAGCAGAACGAGCAGCACCCGGCTATGGGCCCGGTCGTCGTGACCGGCGCAACGGGCGGCGTCGGCTCGCTCGCCATCGCCATACTCAGCAAGGCCGGCTACGAGGCACACGCCATCACCGGCAAGATCGACGAGTTCGACTGGCTGATCGGCCTGGGCGCAAAACAGTGCATCGCGCGCAAGGAACTGTATTGGGGCCAGCGTCCGCTGGAAACCAGCCGCTGGGCTGGCGCCATCGACAATGTTGGCAGCGAAATGCTGGCTGGGCTCACCCGCGTGATCCATCCCTACGGCAATATCGCCAGCTGTGGTCTCGCTGCAGGCCACGATCTCGCGACCACCGTCATGCCCTTCATCATTCGCGGCGTGAGTCTGCTGGGCATCGCATCAGCCGGCACGGCGCGGCCTACGCGTGAACGCATCTGGGAACTGCTGGCCAGTGACTGGAAACCGGCGCAGCTGGACACCGTGTGCACACGCGAAGTTACGCTGGATACGCTGGCGGACGTGTTCGACCCCATGCTGGCAGGTGGCTCGCGCGGGCGAACTCTGGTAAACATCGCCTGAAGTCGGTGGCGGCGCCAGTCCAGCCCGCTCGGCACCGGCATCAGTCGTCAATACACATCGGGCGCTGCTGTTGCCAAGCAGTCGCCCGCCGGTAGAATGTCCCGGCCGCACCGCGGCCTACAGGGGTGATAGAGCAATCATGGCGCGAATTCTGATAGTCGACGATTCCCAGTCGCAGCTGCTGGGCCTGAAGCGCATCGTCGAAAAAATGGGCCACGAGATCATTACGGCTGAAGACGGCGCTGCCGGTGTTGAAGTCGCCAAGCGCGAAATCCCCGACCTGATACTGATGGACGTGGTGATGCCGAACCTGAACGGCTTCCAGGCCACACGCACGATTTCGCGCGAAGCCAAGACCAGCCATATCCCCATCATCCTGGTCACGACCAAGGATCAGGAAACCGACAAGGTCTGGGGCATGCGCCAGGGTGCCAAGGCCTATGTGACCAAGCCGATCAACGAACCTGAACTCATCAAGGTCATCAACGAGCTGCTGCCAAAATAAGCAGCTGGTCAACCTCTGATACCACCGAAAAAAGGGAGCCGTCGGCTCCCTTTTTTGTAGGCAAAAAAAGCCTGGCGGGCTTACAACTCGCTGCGCCAGGTCGGCCCGCTCGCCTATATCGACAGGAACTGGTCACACTCCTACGCGAAACGGGTGATCACCGAATGGATGCTGCGCGGGCACTACGGGGCGGGAGTCAATCCCGAGACCAGCGCGATCAGCCAGGTCGATGCGATGCTCGTGCAGGACGAGCACGCACAGGTGGAGTCGTATGTACCCGGTAATGGCCTCCCCGTCGGTACGTTCCGCTCGACGTCCACTACGGGCAAATACCTGCGTTACAAGGCAGGCGCAACACCGGCGCAGCAGACGTGGGAACTGACCCACTCCGACGGCTCGGCGGAAACCTACGACCGCGCCGGACGCCTGATCGCGATCATCTATCCGAACGATCCCGTCAGAAGCCTGCAGTTGAACTATGGTGGGCCGCCGATCACCGGGCCGTACGGGACCGACACGTCATCGAATGATCCGATGTTCTTTCGCCTGACGAAGATCAGCGATGGTTCCGGCCGTTTCGTGACGCTGGAATACGAAAACCCGCCGTTCTTTCGGCTCAGGCGAGTGGTTTCCGACGCGGGCGTCGAGCTGATGAATCTCGGTTACGACAGCGGCCAACGCATGCGGTCGATCACGCGTTTCGGCAAGACGCGTTCGTTGCTCTACAACGAAACGGCGCATGCGCCGTTGGCCGCAAGCGTCAACGGCTACTGGCTCACGGGCATCGTCGACGAAGACGGACGGCGCTTCGCGACGTATATCTATGACAGCTGGGGACGTGCGAGCGGCAGTTGGCACGGCGCGGCGGCCGATAGCGCCGGCAGGGTCGCTGTCGAGTACCTCGACGACTACACGAGCCGGGTCACGCAGCCGTCTGGGCGGCAGACCACGTATACCTATTACACGAACAAGCCTTATCGGCGCGTTCACACGATTACCGATGCCGCGGGCCAGGTGACACTCGACTATTCGGCGGCAAACCGCCTGAGTGCCCAAGTTGACCGACGCGGCCATCGCACGGAGTACGAATTCACGCCGGACGGTCCGTTCGAGAAGGTTCGTACCGAAGCGAAAGGCACGCCCGATCAGCGGCGCATCGAAACCGATTGGGACATCGCGCTCGGCATACGCACCGACGAGCGTGTTTTCGATGATCCGCCCGCGGGGCCGCGCGTCAAGAAAAGCGAAACACATTACCGCTACGTGCCCGGCACCACACGTCTTGCAGGCGTAGACAGGATCGACCCGGTCAGCGCTGAGACGCGCAGCATGAATCTCGTCTACTGCAGTGCTGCCGACGTCGTAAACGGAGCGAGCACGTACTGCGCGTTCGAGGGGCAGGTCCGCAGCGTCGATGGCCCTCGCGCTGATGTCGCTGACGTCACTACGTACGCCTACCGGCGCAATGACGACTTTTCCGGCTGCGGAACGTTTGCCGGCCCCTGCCATCACAAGGGGGACCTGTGGCGCACGACGAACGCGCTGGGGCATGTCGACGAGGTCGTGACCTACGACCGTGCTGGCCGCGTCGTGCGCACGCGCGATGCGAACGGTACCTATACCGACTACACCTATCACGCCCGCGGCTGGCTGCTCGAACGCAGCATACGGGCAGATGCAACAGGTGTGGCGAATGCGGCATTGGACGCGGTCAGTCGCTATGTCTATGACGATTCCGGCAACGTCACCTACGTCTACCCCGCAGGCGGGCATGGTGCCTACCTCAAGTACGGTTACGACGACGCGCATCGCATCAAGTCGGTCACAGATTCGCTGGGCAATCGCGTCGAGTATGCGCTGGATCGCGAAGGCAACCGGACCAGCGAAAAGATCTATGGCAGCGACAGTGCGCTCAAATACAGCCTCTCGCGGGAATACAACGCGCTCAATCGCCTGATTCGCGTCGCCAATGCGAGCAACTCCACGCTTGCGCTATTCGCGCAGAACGCGCCAGGAATCAGCGAGGGCTACGACGCCAACGGCAACCCGCGTCGCGTAAGCGACGGACTCGGCGTCATCACCGAGCAGCAGTTCGATGCGCTGGACCGCCTGGCAGCAACGGTACGCGACTACGACCCCGCTGCGTCCTCACCTACGACAGCGAATGCGACGACGACATTCAAGTACGACGCACTCGATCGCCCCACGCACGTCGTCGATCCCGACGGCGTGCCGACCGACTATGTATACAACGGGTTCGGCGATGTCACCCGGCTGATCAGCCAGGATGCCGGCGCTCGTGACTTCCGTTTCGATGCCGGCGGCAACCGCACACGTGAAACCGATGCGCGCGGCCATGTCACGAACTACACCTTCGACGCCCTGAACCGGCCCGTTTCGACCCTGTACTCCGATTCGTCCTTCAATGTGCAGCGGGACTACGATCAGCCCGATAGCGCGACCGGCTGCATAGCCTCCTATTCGCTAGGGCGGTTGACGCAGATCAGCGATCGCGACGGCATCACGACGTTCTGCTACGACCGGCGTGGCAACGTCGTTCGCAAGACCGTCGAATCACTCTGGAACACGCGCAGCATCGCCTATGAATACACGCGCGGTGATCTGCTCAAGTCCGTGACCTATCCGTCGGGAGCGATCGTGCGCTACGGGCGCGATGCGATGGCACGCATTGCGTCGGTCACCTGGCAGGCGAATGCCTCTGCGACGCCAACGCTGCTGGTCAGCAGCGTCAGCTATTACCCCTACGGCGCAATGCAGACGCTGACCTTCGGCAGCGGTCGCGCGTTGACCAAGACTTACGATCAGAACTATGCGATCGACAAGATCGCGAGCTCGGCCGCGGGCGGCCTGGTTCTCGACTACACGCTGGATGTGAGCGGCGCCGTCGCGGATGTCGCGCCCACGCTGGGCGGTACTCCTGAGCGACGCTATGTCTACGACCGGCTTGGCCGTCTGACCAGTCTCAACGACGGCGCGAAGAATCCGCTCGTGCAATGGGAATACAGTCCTGGCGGCGACCGGATGCTGCAGCGCTCCGGGCGTGTGGTCGAGCCTTACGTCTACAGCAACGGCTCGCATAGGCTGGCCAGCATCGGCTGGCTGGCACGCGCAACGGACCCGAACGGTAACACCACGGTCGGCATTGCCGCTCAGCCGCTGCAATACGACCCGACGAATCGCCTGTCGCGCGTGATCCAGGCACCCGGCGGTGTCGCGACGGCGACGGACTATACCTATGACGGGCAAGGACAGCGCGTACGCAAGCTGAGTCCCGTCAGTCGTACCGATACCTGGTACGACGAAGAAGGGCGGCGGCTGGCCGACCAGCAGTATGTGCGCTGGTGCCAGGGTGGCAGCAGCAATGCCACGGGTGGCAACGGCGTGACGGGAGCGCCAGTCGAGGTTTGCGGGAACGGCGGCACCATCCAGAACTCGCCGGCCGACTACGTCGAATACATCTATCTCGATGCCTTGCCGATCGCGCTCGCGCGTTCGCCGCAAGGCCTGGCCGGACCGGTCCTGAGCTATCTGGAGACAGACCACCTGGGCACCCCGCGCGTTGCGGTCGACCCATCGACCAACGCCGTGCAGTGGCAATGGAGTTTCTTCGGCAGCGCGTTTGGCGAGCACACCCCGACAGCCGTTGCGGGCGGCATCCAGCTCGACATGCGCTTCCCTGGGCAGTTCTACGATGCCGAAAGCGGCCTGCACTACAACTATTTCCGCGATTACGAACCGAGTACCGGGCGGTATATCGAAAGTGACCCACTCGGGCTTGGCGCCGGTACGGATACCTATAGCTACGTTGAAAGTGACCCGCTGGGTTCGACGGATGAGTTTGGCCTGTTCAAGGGGCCCGCGGTTTCTCCGCCGCTTGTCCAGCCGCCGGGCACCACTTACAGACCCGGCACTCCCGGGCCGTCGATCGGCGTTCCGAATAACGGCCTGAATCCGACCAATGCGCTCCCGTGGTACGCGGAACCGGCCCCGCCGCCGCCAGACTTCTTTGAGCCTCGGATAAATCCCTGGGATCGTGCTGGTTATAAGAACAAGGACGGCGACATCCTTGCATGCAGCATCGACAACGGCGACAAATGCCGAGATCTGATTAGAGAAATGTGGATGACGGTATTTCAACGCAATAAGCATCGTAGCGGCACGAAGGGACTTCAGCAGAGGCTCCTCGAACAACTGCGTGATCGCAGCTTTTCATACCGGGTCAACAAGGAATCCTGGGACGAACACGACAGGTTGATTCGCGACGGGATCACGCGACTGAGAAACAAGGTTAACGACGCCGTGAAACTTGGATGTGCCATCCCCTCGTGGGTGCATGCATGGCTCTATCTGCAACCTCCGACTAAGCCTTGGTACATGACATGGTAAGCGAAGAATTTGAAGAAGCTTTCGAGGGCCTATGGTCCGCCGTTAAAGCGAATGACTCGAATCAAGTCGACATGTGCCTCATTGTCCTTGATCGTGAAGATGAGTCAGCCGGAGCTCCTAGCAACCTTTTTTTTGAAAGGGTGCTCGAGGTGGCGGAGTACGTGAGTGCGCACGGTAACTGTGCGCGGCAGGTGTTTTATTGGATCGAAGACCGCTATTCGTCGATGTCGGACGACCAGAAGCGCAAGATTCGCGACTTCATAGCAGCGAACTACGGCAGAATCGTCGAAAAGACTGCGGCGTTCAGAATTGCGGAGTGGGTCGGCCGCTTCGGTGACGAATGGGCGTTGAACCTCATCGAGGAGTGGATCGCCAGACGCGCCACGTTCAGGCCTGACAACGCCGCGTGCATTGGCGCCGCGCTGTCGGAGTTCCTCGATGGTTCGTATGGGACGCCGTATAGCGAGCTCAGGAAAAGGGGAATACTAATCAGCCGGGAATATCATGCAGCGCTAAAAGCAGAACGTCCTTGAGGTGTTTCTGGAACAAGCGCAGCTTCGGTTTGCCACTCCCGCCTTCGGACAGGACGCCTCTGATCTGAGCGCCAGAGGACTTCAACCCTCCCGAACAATGCTTTGCTCTGCGCTCACTACGGATGTCTCAGCCACCGAAAGCACCGCGCAGCCGCTCATAAGCCTCTCGCTGCTCCACGTTGTGCGCGGCCGGCGCGCGTACCTCGAGCACGACGTACTGATCACCCGCTTCGCTGCCCGGCAGGCCGCGTCCCTTGAGGCGCATCTTGCGGCCGGTATCGGAACCTGCGGGTATCTTCAGATCCACGTCGCCGGCCAGCGTCGGCACTTTCACTGTCGCGCCCAGCGCCGCATCCCAGGGAGTAATGGGCAAGCGGATCGTGACGTCACGGCCGTCCAGCTGGAAACGGGGATGCGGACGTAGCTGTATTTCCAGCAGCACGTCACCCGCTGGCGCGCCATTGCGCCCGGGATGCCCTTTGCCACGCAACCGTATGGTCTGGCCCGGCAGTATGCCAGCGGGAATCGTCACGTCGAGCTTTTCGCCGTTGAGGTCCAGGCGCTGCGTGCCACCGGTATAGGCGGTCTCAAGATCAATCGCCGCATGCGCCCGCAGATCCTGGCCGCGGCGCGGCCCGGCGTTTGCGCGCGCACCGCTGCGGCCAAACAGGGATTCAAAGAAGTCGCTGAAACCCTCGTTCGCGCCCGCTCCGCCGCCGAAACCGCCAAAATCAGGTGCTGGCTGGAACTCATCACCCGGCTGGTATCCGCGGGCGCGCAAGGTGTCGTACTGACGGCGCTTGTCCGCGTCCCTTAGTGCCTCGTAGGCTTCATTGACGGCCTTGAATTTTTCCTCCGCCCCCGCCTCCTTGCTGACATCGGGGTGGTACTTGCGCGCGAGCTTGCGGAAGGCCGCCTTGATCTCGGCGTCACTGGCATCGGGCTTGACGCCCAGGGTGTCGTAGTAGTCCTTGAACTGCATGCTGTCTACCTTGCGAAAGTCGTAGGCCGGCTAGCGTCAGTGGCCGGCGAGCTGCGCAACAGTAATCGGACTGCGGAGCAACGAACAGACCCGCGGCAGATTGCTCCGCCGCGGGCCCTGCTTACGGCAGCCGCTGACCGGAATCAGCTGGCGGCAATGTTGATGCGGCGTGGCGAGCTTTCGGGGCGCTTGGGAATCGAAATCTCCAGCACACCGTGCTTGCCGCTGGCGGTAACGCCATCAGCATCGGCGCTATCTGGCAGGGCAAAGCGGCGATAGAACACACCGTGCGTGCGCTCGCTGCGGCTGAGTTTGCCGTCTGCGACATCACTCTTGCGCTCGCCCTTGATCGACAAAATACCTTTGTCCATCTGGATCTCGATCGCGTTGGGATCGACACCCGGAATATCCGCGAGTATGACGAAGCGTCTGTCCTCCTCGCGAATGTCGACCCGGGGCGTCCACTGACTCGTGACCACGTCGGACTGATCCGATTCATCCGGCTGGAACAGGCGCTCGAAAGCCTGCTTGATTTCGTCCTGGAAACCGTTAGGAACTGACCAGCGGTAATTGCGTGAAAACGTCATATAGCCTCCTGAGGTTGGCAGCGCGATGATCGCGCCATGGCTCGGGAAATAGGTGCCGGGTTTGCCCTTTCAAGAGCCCCCCGGCAAACCCAGGCGACACACCGGGATCGTGCCAAACCGGGCTATGATCAGCTTTTCGCTTCCAAGGCAGGGCCAGAGCAGTGGCCAGGGGCGGGACATTCGTACCTCACGACCAGTCTCCCTGTCGGCCCATTGTGCAGCCCTTGGACGCAAGAAAATATTCACCGATTTGACGCTCCCTAGCACACGAGGTTTCGTATGACCATTTCTGTCGGCGCCCGGATTCCTTCCACGACACTCAACGTCATCAAGGACGGCATCCAGGCCATCAGCACTGAAGAGATTTTTTCCGGCCGCAAGGTCGTGCTGTTCTCCGTGCCAGGCGCGTTCACGCCGACCTGCTCGGCCAAGCACTTGCCCGGTTATGTGGAAAACATGGAAAAGTTTCAAAGTAAAGGTATCGACGTAGCCTGCATGGCCGTCAATGACGCCTATGTGATGAAGGCCTGGGCCAAGGACCAGGACGTGCCCGAACAGCTCATCATGCTGGCCGACGGCAATGCCAACCTGGCGCGGGCTTTGGGCCTGGAAATGGACGCGAGTGCGTTCGGCATGGGCCTGCGCTCGCGGCGCTTCGCGCTGTATGCGGAGGATGGCGTCGTCAAGGCGCTCAACGTGGAAGCACCCGGTGAGTTCAGCGTGTCCAGCGCCCAGGCCATGCTCGATACTCTGGGTGCCTGATCGGTAAGCACGGCCGAGCCGGCGCGCGTAGTAGCCGCCAGACCGGCGGCGCAGGCGCAGACCCTTCCGCAAACAAAAAACCCGCGGCTCGCAGCGCGGGTTTTTTGTCGTCATCAGCGGCGCGCAAATCAATCGGCCGGCGTTTCGTCCGTTCCGTTTGCCGGCTCTGGCGGCAACACATCGCTGCCAGCTGCTTCGTCCACCTCGACTTCCTCGTCACCCCCCATGGCCGCGAGGCCGACGACGCTGGTCAATGCCTCATTGTCGGGCAGGCGGATCAGCGTGACCCCCTGGGTGTTGCGGCCGACACGGGCGATCTCCGCCGCACGCGTACGAACCAGCGTACCCTGGTTCGAGACCAGCATGAGTTCATGCGCATCGTCCAGCTGCACCGCTGCGACCAGCGCGCCGTTACGGCCCGAACACTGGATCGCGATAACCCCCTGTGTGCCACGGCCCTTGCGTGGATAGTCCTCCAGCGGTGTGCGCTTGCCATAACCCCGCTCGGTCGCGGTCAGGATATCGCCCTCGCCTTCCACGGCGACCAGTGAAACGACTTCGGCACCATCGGTCAACTTCATGCCACGCACACCATGGGCGACGCGGCCCATGGGGCGCACTTCGTCCTCGGCAAAACGCACGGCCTTGCCATTGGATGCGAACATCAGCACGTCACGCGTGCCGTCGGTCAGGGCTACGCCAACGAGGCCATCGCCTTCGTCCAGATCAATCGCACGGATGCCGTTCGTACGCGGACGCGAATAGTCCGCCAACGATGTCTTCTTGACCGTACCCTGGCGCGTGGCGAAAAACACGTAGCGGTCGACCGGGAACTCGCGCACGGACTGTACCGCCTGAATCTTTTCCTCGGGTTCCAGCGGCAGCAGGTTGACGATGGGCTTGCCACGCGAATTCGGACCCGCGTCCGGAATCTGATAGACCTTTTGCCAGAACACGCGGCCAGCGCTGGTGAAGGTCAGCAAGGTGTCGTGCGTGTTGACTATCCAGACCTGCGCGACGAAATCCTCTTCCTTGACCGCCGTCGCAGAACGTCCTTTGCCGCCGCGCCGCTGCGCGCGATAAGTGCTGATAGGCTGACGCTTCACATAGCCGGTATGCGACAACGTGACGACGACATCCTCGGGCTCGATCAGGTCAAGTACGTCGAGATCTTCCTGGCTGTGCTGGATCACCGTACGGCGTTCATCGCCGTAGGCTTGCTTGATCTCGACCAGCTCACCGCGTATCAGCGCCAGCAACACCGCTGGATCGGACAGGATTTCGATAAGGCCCTGGATAGCCGCAAGCAGTTGCTTGTACTCGTCGGTGAGCTTGTCCTGCTCCAGCCCGGTCAGGCGGTTCAGGCGCATTTCGAGAATTTCCTTGGCCTGGATCTCCGACAGCTGATAACCGTCGCTACGCAGGCCAGCGTTTGCATCAAGATCCTCAGGCCGCGATGCATCGGCCCCCGCAGCACCCAGCAGCGCCCGCACCAGACCAGGTTCCCAGCGCTTGGCCAGCAGGCGCTCCTTGGCTACCTGCGGCGATTCCGAGGTCTTGATCAGCTCAATCATCTCGTCGATGTTTGCGAGCGCGACGGTAAGACCTTCGAGGATGTGCGCGCGCGCGCGCGCCTTGCGCAGTTCAAAAATCGTGCGCCGCGTGACGACTTCGCGGCGGTGACGAATAAACGCTTCCAGGATTTCCTTGAGACTCAGCAGGCGCGGCTGGCCGTCGACGAGCGCGACCATGTTGATGCCGAAGGTGACCTGCAGCTGCGTCTGCTGAAACAGATTGTTCAGCAGCACGTCGGCCATCGTGTCCTTGCGCACCTCGATGACGATGCGCATACCGTCCTTGTCCGACTCATCGCGCAGGCCGTCCGGCGCAATGCCCTCAATCTTCTTTTCCTTGTGCAGCTCGGCGATCTTCTCGATCAGCCGCGCCTTGTTGACCTGGTAGGGCAGCTCGGAAACGACGATGGTCTCGCGGCCGTTCGCCTCGATCTCGATCTCGGTCTTGGCCCGGACAAGAATACGGCCACGACCCGTTTTATACGCTTCCACAATGCCGGAAGCACCGTTGATAATGCCGGCGGTGGGGAAATCCGGGCCGGTGACGTAGCGCATCAGATCCTCGATGCCGAGTTCCGGTGCATCGATCAGCGCGACCGTGGCATCGATGACTTCCGTGAGATTGTGCGGCGGAATGTTCGTTGCCATGCCCACAGCAATGCCGGCGGAGCCATTGACGAGCAGGTTCGGCACTCGCGTCGGCAATACCGTGGGTTCAAATTCCTTTTCGTCGTAGTTGGGCTGAAAGTCGACCGTTTCCTTGTCGATGTCAGCCGTCAGCTCCGATGCGATGCGATCGAGGCGGCATTCGGTGTAGCGCATCGCCGCGGCGGCATCGCCGTCGATGGAGCCGAAGTTGCCCTGGCCGTCGATCAGCGGATAGCGCAACGAAAAATCCTGCGCCATGCGCACCAGCGTGTCATAGATCGAGGAATCGCCGTGCGGATGGTACTTACCCATGACGTCGCCGACGATGCGCGCGCATTTGACGTAAGGGCGATTCCAGAAATTATTGACTTCGTACATACCGAACAGCACACGCCGGTGTACCGGCTTGAGGCCGTCGCGGACATCAGGCAGGGCGCGTCCGACGATGACGCTCATGGCGTAATCGAGGTAGCTCTGCCGCATCTCGTCTTCGATATTGACGCGTATGACTTCTTTGGCTAGTTCCGCCATCGGGATTCCAGAGTTCTGACGCTTGCTGCCGTGCGGCCCGGCCTTGCGGGCGGGCACTCAAAATAACGTGCAAGCATACCATGGAACGCCCTGGGATCGGCGCCGGAACCCCTTGTTTCTGGCCGTTTTTTGTAGCCGATGACCAAGTTGCGCCCGGGCCTGTCGCGATCAGCCCAGCTGGCGCAGTTCCTCGGCCAGCAGTACCGGGATTTCCGCCGGCTCGAACTGGCGCGCAAACAAGGGCACCGCGTAACGGAATTGCTCGCCCTCGCGTTCAAGCACATAAGCCAGTTGCAGACGCGAAAATGAGCGCCGCAGCGTCTCCACGTCGATGGCGGCATGCGACCGCAGCAAATTGACCATGTCCGCCAGCGTCGTATGCCCCTGCGCCGCGACGCGATAGACCACGATGCGGTCCAGTCGCGAAGCCCGCTCGTCATGGCTGAGCCGCCCCCAGCCCGCCAGCGCGTCCAGCACCGCCTGGGAGGCCAGCGCGCGATCAACGTCGACCGCTTCGATCACATTGCAGCCCTGATCAAGGCCTTCCAGACACTCCTGGCACAGAATGGCCACCAGATTCGCACGCCGGCCGCTGTGGGCGACCAATCGCTCGACCAGCGCTGCCTCGGCAAAACGCAGGTTCAGCACTGCCAGAGGCACGGATGCCAATTCCCGGCAAGCTTCGGGTTCGAGCCCACCTACGCTGATTACCTCGCCAAAATTGCGCAGCGGCGATTGATAGTCGAGTGCCGCTGCCGCATACAGATCCCAGAATCCGGCGAGCAGGAAGTGACAGCTTCCTTCCTCCGATAGCGCACGCATCGCCGCCAGCTCGGCATAGTCGCGCGCGGCATCGGCGCGGAAAAACGGATCGGCCTCGTCAATGAGCAGCAGCAGGCGCTTGCCCGCATGCTGGCGCTTGAGCTCAGCGACGATGGTTTCAAGATCGCTGTCCAGCGCCAGTCCGCTCTGCGCCGCCAGCCGCGGCAGCAGACGATGATCGCGCAGCACGACGTAGACACAGGCGATCAGCGGATGTTCGCGCAGGCGCCGTTCTATGGCCTTCATGAGGCTGGTCTTGCCCAATTGCCGGCCGCCAATCAGGAGGTAATTCTGCGGCTCGCGCTGCACCACGCGCGCGAGCAAGCTGGCGCGGCCGAAAAACGACGACGCACGGGCAATGCCGCCACGCGTCTGGTAAGGCGATATCCGCGCGAGCCTCAGCTGCTGCGCCATCGCACGTAACAGCACGGGCAACGCATCGCGCGCCAGCAACCAGGCTGTCTGCGTTTCCTGGGCAATGCAGACGAACAAATTGCCGCGATCGGCACAAATACCACGCAAGGCAGTCTCGGCGGCGGCCGATGGAGCCAGAACCAGCATCACGTCGGCACCGCTTTGCAGCGGACGCAGCAGGCGGGCGAGCTGCGCACCGTCCGTTTCATCCCCCGGCAACCAGACCAGACAGCGTTCCAGCGAAACGGGCATCTCGTTGGAGAAAATCCATTCATATACATTGCCTGGCAAACTCCATGCGCCGGAGGCCGCGCAGCGCGCACCGACCCGCAGCGCCAGCGCTGCGGCGCGTGTGTCAGGCGGCAGCCGCGGATAACGCAGTGCTTCGCGCCAGTCAGCCAGTTCCACGCCGGCCGCGGCCAGGGTTGCCTCGCGCCGGTACAACCAGCCCAGTGCCGTATCGATGCGCGGCAGCTGAGCCAGCGGCATGCGCCGCAGGCGTGCCGGATCGCGCTGAATCGGTGCGATCAGTGGATGGCGCCAGACCAGTAGCACACCGGCCACCAGCAGCACGAGCAAGCACAGCACCAGCACCGTTACCAGCCAGCGCGAGGTATCGCTGATGAAGGCCTGGTCGGCACGGCAGTTGAGAGGCAGGTAGCGTGCGGGCACCGGCGGGTCGCCGCCGGCGCAGCTCCATTGGCGTCGCGCCGGGTCCCAGCGATAGACCACGCGCAGACCATGCAGACTGCGCTCCAGGCGCGGCGTGGCACGCACCGTACCGACGATCTCATACGGCTGCAGCGAGAGCTCGAATACCGCGCCGACCGGTTGCACCTCTACGTTTTGCAGTAGTGCCGGCCATTCGCCACGGTCCAGTACATATTCGTCCACATGCAGCCGCGCGACAATCAGCTCGTTCCAGCCTTGTGCCAGCCAGGACATGTCACTGGGACGAGTCAGAAAACCGCCGATCAGCGGGTTCCAATGCGGCATCAGCAAAGCCGTACCGAAGAACCAGGTCGCGACAATCAGCAGGCCGCGGCGCAACCAGATCCTGCTCACTGAACTCATGCGCCCGCATCGCTCCAGGCGGCAATGATCTGGCGGCCGGCACGACGCACCGCTTCGCAGCGCCACTCCAGCTGCAGGCCGTCGGCACCGGGCCGGGCGGTCACCAGATTGGCCCAGAACAGGCGCCGCAGCATCCGGTCAATCAGGTAAGGCTGGGCGCGGCCAAGTACCGCCTGCGCCAGCCAGCCCTCAACGCGCGTGCGCGCCGGCGCATCCCCCAGCAACGGAACAAAACTCTCCCACAACCGAACGCTGCCCGCGAGGCACTCACCGAGTTGGGGACCGCTCCAGGGGGTATGAGCCGCATGCCAGCGCAAGGCTTCGTCGATCAGGGCCGGATGGCCGCCGCATTCGAGTTCAAGGCGGCTCAGCAGCGCCGTGTCCACCTGCGTCGGCGGCAGCTCGCGGCAGGCCAGCGCGCGCAACTCGGCCGGCCCCGGATCCGGCCAGTGCTCGACGCTGGCAATATTCAACAAGGACAGATCTCCACTTTGATACTTGAGTTCGGCAAGACCCTCACCGCCACAGAGCAGCAGATGCAGTTTGCCGCTATACATTTCGCTGAGGCCACGCAAGATGCCGGCCAGCGCCTCGCGCAGATGCGTTTCACCCTGCTCAAAGCGGCTGACCAGGCAAAAGACGCGCTCACCGGCGGCGAGACGCCGTTCCAGTGCCGCCTCGAAGGCGAAATCCGAATCCACGCCGTCGAATCCACACTGCCCGCCTATGGCCGAAAAGTAATCGCGCGCCTCTGCGCCGACACTGTAGGGCGGCCGTATGTGCAGCACGGCGTCCTGACCGTAGCGCTGGCGCGCCGTCGCGAGCAGCGTCTCGCGGAACGGCGGCTGGCCCCAATGGGCCTGACTCAGCAACAGCAGGATGGGATAAGGCACAAGCCGCTGCAGCCGGTCGAACAGCCCGACTATGTAATCGGCATAAGGTTGCCCAGGTGCCTGACTGCCGACCGGATACTCCGGCTCGAAACCCGCACTCGCCAGCAGCCGGTCGGTTTCCGCCTCGCTAAGCCGCAGATAGCGCGCACAATCCACGAGCTTGTGGCGATGCTTGCGATTGGGCAGCGACAAGCCGTGACGCCAGTTGTTGACCGCCTCGCGGCTCATTCCGATTTCGGTGGCGACGCCCGAAGCGCTGGCGCGGATGCGGCGCATGAAAGCGGTAAGCAGGCCGGCGAAATCGTCGGGCATGAGTGCATCCACGAAGGCTTCAGGATCGCGCACGCTACGCCAGGCCGGCGGAAAGTCAAACATGCTGCATACCGTGGCCGCATCCGGTATCGCCCCTGCCCCACTGCATCATCGATCACCCGTACCAACGGTCACTGCCAGCGCACAGTGTCGGTGGGCCCCCTTCCGTTTGGAACCCGCTGCTTGTCCAGCACAACCGCCGCGCCCTTGACAGGGTGTCAAGCCGGCGTCCGTGGCGCACTCGGCCATTGCCAGCCCACCGCCGCTTACGGAACACCCAGCAACTTTCACTCCACAACCACCAGGAAACCTCGATGAAATTCTCCCGCCTGCTTGTTCTCGCCGCCCTGTCTGCGCCTCTGATCGCCGCTGCCGCGCCCAACGCAACCGCGCCCAAGGGCGCCGCCAAAGGAAGCACCACCTTTGCCGTAAGCGCGACCAGTTTCGCGGCCTGGACCATAAACAACACATCGAATCCGCCGCTGACGCTGGAGCGCGGCCGCACCTATATTTTTGACCTTACCGGCGTGTCCGGCGTCCATCCGTTCAACATCAACACGACCAATACGACCGGCAGTGCGTCGCGCTACAACCAGGGCGTGACCAATAACGGAGCGACCGGCAATACCGACATCACCTTCGTGGTACCGGCCAACGCGCCGAGCTCGCTGCACTACAACTGCGGCAATCATGCGGCCATGAACGGCAGCATCACGGTCATCGATCCCGACGCGATTTTCGCCAGCAATTTCGACGCCTAATCGCCAGAACCCCAGTCCCAGCGCACCCCGACCGACAGCGTGCGGTCGGGGCCGGGCTCGTAGTAACGCGCATTGCCTTCGTTGACGATGACCGAGCCTATGTAACGCCGGTCAAACAGGTTGTCGATGCGCGCGAACGCCAAGCCCGCACCTGCGCGCGAGGTCCAGCGCCGACCGAATTCAAGCTGCGAAATCGCATAGCCTGGCGCGCGCTGACTACCGCTGTCGTTGACCTTCACATCGCCAACAGCGACGAGCTGCAGGGCCGCATTCCACTCGCCGCGGTACCAGTCCAATCGGCTCGCAAACTGATCGCGCACCGTACCCGGAATGCGTGTGCCCGCTGCGACAGCCTGGTTTGGACTAGCGCAACCCGCCGTCGCACAGATCGGGAATGTATCGCGAAACCTTGCCGCGAGCCGTGTATACGCGAGCTGCCATCGCCAGCTCGCGCCTAGCGGCAGACTCGTGGCCAATTCAAGGCCTTCGCGCCGCGCCCTGCCGACATTGCGAAAGCTGCTGCGCCCGCCGAGGTTGCGTGCAACGGCGAGTTCATCCCGAGTGTCGGCGCGAAACACTGCCGCCTCGACTCGCGCAGCACCAGCGCGCCATTTGAAACCGAGCTCGCCATGACGGCTGCGCGCAGGCAGCAGATCGAAAGCCAGGCCCGCGGCGCCATCAGCGCGATAGCCCAGCTCATTGAGCGTCGGTGTCTCGAAACCGCGGCCGAACGACAGATAAAACCGCGTGTCGGCGCGCGGTGCAAAACTGAGCCCGGCTACCGGCGTTGTTTGCGTATAGTCGGCGCTACCGCTGTCGTCAGGGTTCAGGCCAGTCACGTACTGGTCGCGCGACAGGTAACGGACGCGGCTATGCCGCACGCCCGCCAGCAGCGACCAGCGCTCGGCCATATTCCAGGTGGCCTGCAGATAGGGATCGAAATTACGCGCCGTATTCCGCTCGTCACGACGCAAGGCGCCGCGTACTCCCAGCGTATCGCCCAGAAAATTTTCAAAACCGCGGCGCTGTTGTCGCAGCGTATCGAACGCAACGCCTGCAGATAATCCGAATGGCTGCCCCGCTCCGCCACGGTGCCATGACCAACGCAGGTCGCCGCCGGCGTAGCTGGCGTCGAGATCGACGACACCGCCGGCACTGGTCGGGGCATTCTGCGCCGCACGCGGCACGCCCAGAAACTGTTCGATCTCGCGATGTCCGGCGTAGGCCATCGCCCGTAACGACGACTGCGGCGAGATGGCGTGATCGTAGACCACGCCCAGTTGATCCTGCCGCACCGACTTGCGGGTGGCATAGGCCCGCGCCACGGAAGTTGCTGCACGCGGGCTGGCCTGCGCTTCAGCCCGCGTAAGGCCCAGGGGATCCTGTGCAAACGGGGAGTCGAACCGGTTCACGTGCAGCGCCAGACGCCCTGCCTCACCCAACAGTTTGCGCAAGGTAAACGTTGCCACTTCACGGCGCGCAGCGCTGTGTTCGCGAAACCCGTCACTATCGCTGCGCGAGATCGCCGCGTGATAACCGAAGTCACTCCCGCCGCCGCTGAGGCTGGCCGCGTAGCCGCGGCTGCCATAGCTGCCGGCGAGGGCCTGCATGCGCCCGCGCAGCGACGCAGCCCCGTCGCTGGTAAACCAGTGCACTACACCGCCCGACGAATTGCCGTATAGCGCCGAAAACGGGCCACGCAGCACTTCGATACGATCACCGGCGAACAGCGGGAAATGCGCGATCTGACCTTGCCCGTCCGGCATGGTAGCGGGAATACCATCGACGTAGAGGCGCAAGCCGCGCACGCCGAAAGTCGCGCGCGAGCCAAAGCCACGGATCGACAGCTGCGTGTCCTGTGCCTGATTCTGACGCTCGCGCGCGAGCAAGCCGGGCACACCGACCGTGACGCCGCCAAGATTTCCCGGCGGAACGCCAAACTCATCCAGATCGACTACGCTGACCGAGGCGGGCAATACAAACGCCTCCTCCCAGTCCAGCCCCACCGAAGAAACCACGATGCCTGGCAGCGACACCGCAGCATCCTGGGCTGCCGCCGACTGCACAGCGAACCCGGCGGCCAGGACCACACCCGTTCGCATGACGCCCACTCGTATCGTCTTCACATCCTGATCCATCCGAGTCCGTGTATGCGCCAGTGACGCAAGAAATTCCGCACCCTAGTATCGCTGCTGTTGCCGCGGCGCGGCACTTCATGCTCAGGGGTCACACGGCGGGCTGCGGCCACCGTATGCGGGCGCACAGTCTTCTTGCACAATCGCCGTTCACCTGGAGAACTCCGATGTCCCTAATGCTCACCCTGTTCGTCCTCGCCACCGCCGCGGCAAGCACCAGTGCGCTAGCCGCCGACAGCACGCCACACGGCAGCGTCACGCAGACCTTCCAGGTCAGGGCCAACGGTTCCAATTCGTGGACCATAGACGGCCAAACAAATCCAGCGCTAGTCCTGCAGCGAGGCAACACCTACGTGTTTCACCTCAACAGCGTCGGTGCCACCCATCCGTTCAACATCAATACGATGAACGCACCGGGCCCAAACTTCCGCTACGAAAACGGCGTGACCAACAATGGGGCGACGGGAACAACCGACATTACCTTCATCGTGCCCAACGACGCGCCAGCCACGCTGCATTACAACTGTGAGAATCACGTGGGTATGAACGGTCCGATCACGATCACCGCCGCCGACCGGATCTTCAGCAACAATTTCGATCTATAGGACCGGCCTGTACAGGTATCTGCGAAACAGTTCTCGCGCCCGACGGTACATGTCTAGAAAACTGGCCAATTGCTTGGGCAGCCTGTCGGCGTCCAGGCAGCGCGCAAAAGATTGGGGCACGCGAAGCCCCCTGAACAATGATCGGGCACACGCCAAAGAATTAACACATAAAAACCATATAGATACATTGTAAACATATATACAAGCAATACATCCTGACCAGGCACCGCCTGGAGCGATTCACTTGCCGCCAGAAACAAGGGATAGCCGCAAGTGCTGAATAGGGCCTATCCCGCATTTCTCACATCCCTTTTACTGCGGCCGCCGATACGAAAGGGTGTGAGAAAGGCGGGCTAGACCCAGCTGGCCAGCAGCCCCGCTGCTGCCGACAGGGCCAGCGTGACGACTACGCCATAGCGCAGCACGAAGAGACTGCAGCACGCAACCGCAATGGGAACCAGAGAGGCCGCTACAAACGAAGCGGGATCAGGGACAAGCAGGTTCAGCGGCCCAGTACGCTGCTGTGCCACCTGCGCAAACATTACGTGAACAATAAACCAGACTGAGACGTTGAGAATCACCCCCATGACGGCAGCCGTGATATACGACAGGGCTCGCTGCAGACGGGGGTGAGCATTCAATCGCTGCAGGTGGGGGGCTCCCAGGAACACCCACATAAAACTCGGCAAGAACAAGGTCCAGATGGCGAGCGCGCTCGCGGCCGTTGCCATCAGCCAGCCAATAGGACCGGGATACTGGCCGCTACCGGCGAGGAATGCGACGAACTGCAGCACCAGAATCAGCGGCCCCGGGGTCGTCTCCGCCAGGCCCAGGCCATCGGTCATTTGCGCAACGCTCAGCCACCCCTGCTGTACCGCGTGATCCGCCACGTAACCGAGCACCGCATAGGCACCGCCGAATGTGACGACCGCCACTTCGCTGAAGAACAGGGCAATGCGAACAAGCAGGTGATCCGTTCCGAGCAGCACAACGAGTAGCGTTGTGGGGAGCAGCCAGGCCGCCGCGGTGGCAAGCACCAGCCGGTAGTTGGGCCGATCAGGCGGGCACTCCGGTCCAGCGGAGTTCACCGGCGGCACCTGCGCCGAGAAATACCCACACAAGCCACTTGCCAGCACAGTCAACGGGTAAGGAACAGCAAGCAGGAAGTTGGCGAAAAACGCGGTGACGGCAACCACGATCGCGCCACGAAATCGCAGGGCGCGCCGCGCCAAACGGACTACAGCCTGGACCAGGATCGCCATCACGGCACATTTGACGCCGAGCAAGGCCGCAGCCACACCAGGCAGTTGAGCAGCGCTCACATAGGCCCAACAAAGCCCATACATGACCAGCACACCGGGCAGGACGAACAGCCACCCGGCAACGAGCGCGCCGCGCCAGCCCGCCCGATGCCAGCCTATATACGTCGCCAGCTGTTGCGCCTCCGGACCGGGCAGCAACATGCAAAAGTTCAAGGCGGCAAGAAACTGGCTTTCGCTCAGCCACTTCAACTCGTCCACGATGCGTCGATGCATCAGCGCGATTTGACCCGCCGGCCCGCCAAACGACAGCAGTCCTATCTTGGCCCAGACTGCGACGTCATAACCCTGGCGCGGCCGGGACTCGCTTGTTGGCAGCTCACCGGACTGCATCATTTCGACGCGAACTGCTGCAGCAGACCGTCGAACACGCCGGAGGCGACTTCAATCCGCGTGAAATCACTATCAAGGCGGGCGCTGATTCCGCTGAGTGCTACCGCCAGGCTGTCGGTTTCCGGATGCTGGTAGCGTTCGTCCTTCAGGTCGATGTCGTGGATGATCTCGCCTTCGTACATGTCGAATCGCAAAACGTTCTCCGGCAGTACGCGGTCGGAACCCAGGACAAAACGAAACGTGGCTTGTGCATCGATGAACCGCCGAATCAACCCGATGCAGGCCATGCGATCTGCTTTGACGATGGCCCGCGTGACCCAGACACGCACCTGGTAGTGTGTCCTGCTCTCGCGTTTGTCCGCGGACTTCACAGCCTGCCCCTCCTCTTTTTGCTGAAGTTCCGACGTCAGCTGGTCGAGCAACGCACTCGCGACTTCACACCGGGCAGGACTGAAGAAATCGCGGCGTTCAATTTCCCTGAAGCGGTTGCGCAGGCGGGCCAGCAGCCTTCGTCCGTCGGCTGGTGCTGCATTGCTCCCGGCCAGTTGCTCGGCGACCGCCCTCACCTCGCCCTCCGGCACCTCGTACCCGGCCTGCGCCTTTTCCTGGAAGCAGGCGATGAGCTTGGCATTGGAAAGGCCGTCGACGATCCGGGAGCACCACAACGTGACCTCGGCGCCGCCTGAGCGGATTTGACGCACAAGCCAGGCGAAGTCCTCATGTGCTTCCTCGGTGGAGGCAAGCAAGCACGAAATCGCGCCGCAGCTTCTACGCCGAACTTCGCGGCATAGTCTCGGGAGGGATCCCGGGGAGCACCTCGGCCGCGCAGATCTTTGTGTTCGACTCGACCGGCATGGCGGTTGAAGATCTCGCGACTGCCGATCTGGTCTTTTCGCTTGCGGCGCAAGATGCAACGGCGCAACGGTTCGATCCAAAAGAAGGCCAACGCAGGCTGACACGTTTCCGCACAGCCAACGACTCAGTGTGCGCGCCCTGCGCCAGCAGGTGCAGGTCAATGGCGAAGGCAGCACAGAGGCTGCCTTGCTTTCAACATGGCCAGCGATGCTGCGTCAGCCAAGCACGCCGCGCAGATCCTTCTCGATCTTCTCTGGCGTGTCGGTCGGTGCGTAGCGCTTGAGCACACGGCCGTCGCGGCCGACCAGGAACTTGGTAAAGTTCCACTTGATACCTTCGGTACCAAGAAAGCCAGCCTTTTCACTTTTCAGCCATTTGTACAATGGATGTGCCTTGTCGCCATTGACGTCGATCTTGGCGAACATCGGAAAGCTGACGTCATAGGTCAGCGAACAGAAGTTGCGGATCTCGTCGGCATCGCCGGGCTCCTGGTGACCAAACTGGTCACAGGGAAAACCGAGCACAACCAGCCCTTCATCCTTGTGCTTGCGGTACATGGCCTCCAGCCCGGTGTACTGCGGCGTGAAACCACATTTCGAGGCAACATTGACGATCAGCAGCGCCTTGCCTTTGTAGGCTTTCAAGGCCTGCTCGTCACCGTCCAATGTTGTCGCGGAAAAATCATAGGCCGTGGTCATGCTTCACCTCGTCAGGGATGGAACGCCGGCTTGAGCACTCAATGATGATGACCGCCTGGACCATGCACATGGCCGTGCATGACCTCTTCGGGCGTTGCATCGCGTACCTCGGTGATCTCGATGGCGAAATGCAATGCCTGACCGGCCAGCGGATGATTGCCGTCAATCGTAATCATGTCATCGTCGACGGCCGATACCGTGACCGTCATGGGCCCATTCGGACCATTGGCGTGAAACTGCATGCCGGGCTCGATTTCATCAACGCCCTGAAACGCGGCTCGCGGCACCGACTGGATCAGGCCGGCCTGATGCACGCCATAGCCCTCCTCCGGAGCAACGACGACGTTGAACGTATCGCCAGCACTCTTGCCCGTCATTTCGCGTTCCAGGCCAGGCACTATATTGCCGACCCCATGCAGGTAAGCCAGCGGTTCGCGGCCGGAGGACGAATCGATGACCTCACCTTCGGCGTTGGTCAGGGTGTAGTGAAACGCGGCGACACGTCGGTCGGCAATCTGCATGGACTTCTCGGAATGGCGCCCGGAACGGGCGGGGGACCAACCGGCGGCTGGATTCGCCGCGGAGCATGAGGGCAGCCTGGCAGCGATTCAAGTTGCCGCTGCGGCGGATGCCGTGTCCGCGGTCTGATCCTGGGGCCCTGCTGCAAACGCAGCCTTCATTTTCTCGTCGTCGCGCAAGCCTTCCCAGCGCGCGACGACCATGGTTGCAACCGCATTGCCGATCACGTTCGTGATCGCGCGCGCTTCGGACATGAAACGGTCTACACCCACCACGAGTGCAACACCTTCGACCGGCACCTTGCCTGCCAATGCACCCAGCGTGGCGATCAGCGTGGTAAGACCCGCCCCCGTGATGCCGGCCGCCCCCTTGGAGGTAAGCAGCAATACACCCAGCAAGACGAGCTCGTCGTACAGGGTCAACGACACACCCAGCGCCTGAGCAATAAAGATCGCCGCCATGGTCAGATAGATACAGGTGCCATCAAGATTGAACGAATAGCCGGTCGGCAACACCAGGCCGACGACAGAGCGATCGCAGCCCGCCTGCTCCAGCCGCAATAGCAGGCGCGGCAAGGCGGATTCTGACGAAGACGTGCCGGCTACCAGCACGATCTCGCGTCGTATGTACACCAGAAAGCGCCACAGCGAAAAACCCGACAGGCGGGCGACAACACCCAGCACGCCGAACACGAACGCGGCACAGGTCGCGTACACACAGAGCATGAGCCAGCCCAGCGAAACCAGCATGCCAAGGCCAAACTTGCCTATCGAAAATGCCATCGCACCAAACGCACCGATAGGTGCGGCACGCATGATCAGCGCGACGATCTTGAACAGCACCTGCGACAACTCGTCGAGCAGGTCAAGCAGACGTCGCCCGGCCGGCCCCGCCCCCGTCATCGCAACGCCAAACAGCACAGCGACCAGCAGCACCTGCAGCAGGTTGTTGTCGACAAAGGCCGAGACCAGGCTCCTGGGGATGATGCCAAGCAGGAAACCGGCAAGCGTCTGTTCCTTGGCCGCCTCGACGTAGCTCGCCGTCTTGTTCGGATCGAGATCACCCGGCTGTACGGCGATGCCGACACCCGGCTGTGCCACGTTGGCCACGACCAAGCCAATCACGAGCGCTAGCGTCGTCAGCACTTCAAAATAGACCAGCGCCTTGAAACCTATGCGCCCGGAATGACGCAGGTCGCCCATGCGCGCCATGCCGACGACGATGGTTAGAAAAATCACCGGGCCAATGATCATCTTGACCAGGCTGATAAAGCCGTCGCCGAACGGCTTCATGCGCTGACCAAGCTGTGGGTCGAGATGGCCGAGGGCAATGCCGACTACGACGGCGACCAGCACCTGGACGTAGAGATTTTTATAGGCACCGCGCCACATCGTTTCAGCTCCTTTGCGGCGGCACGAGGCTAAACCGAAACCCGACCTGGCAGCCCGACTCGTGGCCCACCCAAGCACAGGGCAAAAGAACGGCAATAAAAAACCCCAGGCGTTTCCACCTGGGGTTTTTTATTCTACTGACTGTACCGTTGGATCAGAGAACCTGAACCTGGTCGGCCTGCATGCCCTTCTGGCCCTGCACGGCGATGAAGCTCACGCGCTGGCCTTCCTGAAGGGTCTTGAAGCCGGTGCCCTGGATCGCGCGGAAGTGCACGAACAGGTCAGCGCCGCTTTCCGGGGTGATGAAACCAAAGCCCTTGGCGTCGTTGAACCACTTTACGGTGCCAGTCTGACGATTCGACATGTCTTAACTCCATGAAACAATTTAGGGATATCACGACCACGGAGCATCCGGGCCGAGACTGAGGTTGCAGGGAGCAAGCAGGGCGAATCGATGAAGCGGATCCAAGGATCAACTGCATCAGGCCACAATTTACCGTGACCCAGGCAAACACAGTGCGCACCACGATACTCGCATTTGTGTTTTCTGCCAATAGGTTCAGGCTTTCAGTTCGAGAACGGACTCACTGGAACCACGATGTCGCGTTCGCTAGCCGGGTCAGCCGGCGTTTCCCCTGCAACACACTCAGGTTAATGTGCCCCAACCCCGCGAACGGAGAAGGCTATGTCAGACGCCGCTACGATCTGGTCGGAACCGCAGCGCCAATGCTGGCAGCGCCTGGAAGCACACGATTTCGGCACTTCGGACTGCGCTCTCACGTTTGCGCGCCGGCTCGCACGCGAGCACGGCTGGAGCGAAACGTTTGCCGCCGGTGCCATCCGCGAATACAAGCGTTTCTGCTTCCTCGCCATCGTCGCCGGACATACGGTTACCCCCAGCGATGCCATCGACGAAGTCTGGCATCAGCACCTGACCTACAGCCGCGACTACTGGCAGCACTTCTGCCCTAACCTGCTGGGCACGCCGCTGCATCACGAACCGACACGAGGCGGACACGACCAGGGACGCCTGCATTACGCGCAGTACGCCGAAACACTGGCCAGTTACCAGCGCTGGTTCGGCCCACCACCAGCTGACTACTGGCCGGACGCACGCACCCAGACCATGAGCCCCGCACGCTACCGCCGGGTAGACCTGGCTCGCCATTGGGCGCTGCCGCGCCCCTCTATACCCCGTATCCGCTGGCGCGGGCTAGCCACCGCGGCCGTGTTGCTCGCGGTCGCGCCGCTGTTGCACGCCCTGCCGCTGAATCCGCTGGACCTGGATGGCCCCACTTTTCTGCTGCTGTACCTGGCGTTAGCCGCTGTCTGCATCGTCGCTACCGTGCTGCTGCGCCGTTACGCCGACGGCAGCAGCGCCACGGCAGGCAAAAAGCCGCTGGACACCTGGTCAGCCGCTTACCTCGCCGGCGGCCCCCAACGCGTCGTCGAAGCAGGCATAGCGACGCTACTTGCCAGCGGCCAGGCACGCTGGGACCAGCAGAACCACAAGCTCGACGTAAAACATCCGCAACACATCAAGAACTATCCGCTGGACGAAATCGTGCGCGCGGCGGCGACTGATCACACGGTGGCACGCATCGCTCGCCGCGTGACGGAAAAACTGCAGCGCGTCCGTGACCCTTTGATCGAACACAAGCTGCTGCTCGATA
Source organism: Rhodanobacteraceae bacterium (assembly GCA_016790075.1). Lineage (GTDB taxonomy): Bacteria > Pseudomonadota > Gammaproteobacteria > Xanthomonadales > Rhodanobacteraceae > Tahibacter. The sequence continues at coordinate 261,278 of JAEUPP010000039.1, forward strand.
CACGCCGCCGCTGGCTCGTCGGCCTGGCCAGCGCGTTACCGTTCACCCTGCTTACCGTATTCGGCTGCGTGAAAATCGCAGTCGGTCTGCAACGGGATCGGCCGGTAGATATCCTGGTCTTTCTGACTCTGCTGGCCAGCGTTACCGCGCTCATGCTGCTGTTCCGCCGACCAACACGCAGCCGCGCCGGTGAGGCCAAACTGCGGGAAATGAAGCTGCAGTACACGCATGCGCGCCGTGCGCCGCGAGATTCCGATATTGGCATCGCGGTGGCACTCGCGGGAACCGTCGCCCTCGCAGGAACGGCCTATGCCGACTTCCACCGGGAGCAGCCGCCCAGCGGCAGCACCAGCTCCACTGATTCCAGCAGTTGTTCCTCCGACAGCAGCAGCTGCAGCAGCGGTTGCGGAGGATGTGGCGGGGGCGGCGGGGATTGAGTCGCAGCAAGGTGTGCTGGTGCTGCAGCCCGGCCAGCACCAACAAGTGCACATATGCACCGTTTCACCCGCCGAGCCGGCCACGTTGCCGACGTGGTAGCAACCCGTCACTAGCGAACACTGAAACGGCTGCTGCACTCCAGGCTGGTGCCCCGAGCCGGACTCGAACCGGCATGACCTTGCGGTCGACGGATTTTAAGTCCGTTGCGTCTACCGATTTCGCCATCGGGGCACGCGGGTGCAAGCATGCGCGATTGCGCGGCGGCCGGGAAGATCACACCTGTCGCATACAAAAAACTCCGCAGCGCGGAGTGTTTATGAATGGAGCGGGAAACGAGACTCGAACTCGCGACCCCGACCTTGGCAAGGTCGTGCTCTACCAACTGAGCTATTCCCGCATTGCATCTTGTCGCGAAGATGGAGGCCTGGGTCGGAATCGAACCGGCGTACACGGCTTTGCAGGCCGCTGCATGACCACTCTGCCACCAGGCCATCTTGCGTATTTTCCGGTTCGACACATGACTGCGTCGCTCCGAAAAAACAAAACCTCGGTTGGCCGAGGTTTTTTTATTCGTGGAGCGGGAAACGAGACTCGAACTCGCGACCCCGACCTTGGCAAGGTCGTGCTCTACCAACTGAGCTATTCCCGCACCGGAGACCGCGCATTGTAGGGATTGGCCGATCGATGTCAACACTCGCCACAGACATTCGGACTGCCACGCGCACAGGTCTTGGTTTCAGCTATCCCTGTCACGCAGTACAGGCCAAGCTGCACGCACATAGACCAGGGCCGACCAGATCGTCAGCGTCGCAGCCGCAACCAGCAGATATTCACCGATGCGGTACAACCGCAGCTCAGGGAAATCATGCTGATGCAGCAGCACGACGAGCGCGACCATTTGCACGATGGTCTTAATCTTGCCGACCGCAGCGACGCCGACTTTCGCCCGTTGCCCGATTTCAGCCATCCATTCACGCAGCGCTGAAATGCTGATCTCGCGACCGACGATGACCGCACTGGTAATTGCAAGCATCGGCGTGGGGTTCTGCTGCACAAGCAGGAACAGCGTCACGGCGACCATAAGCTTGTCCGCGACCGGATCGAGAAATGCACCGAACGCTGAGGTCATGCCGTAGCGCCGCGCAATCCAGCCGTCTAGCCAGTCGGTAAGTGCCGCAGCGATGAAAATGGCCGCTGCGGCAAGATTGGCGCCGCGAAACGGCAAGTAGAAAACAACCACCATTACCGGTAGCAGCACGATGCGGAACAGGGTCAGCATCGTCGGCAGAGTCAGGCGTATCGGTCGCACCAGGGGCTTCCTTGGGAGTGTCTCAAGAAGAAAAATGGAAACCGTCCTGGATTGCTGGAACCAATCGCCTCGGCAACACCGGCTCGACCTGATTGCCAGAACGGACTCCCACCTGGACGAGCAGTTTTTTCGCCACAGTCGCCGCCTTCCCTGACCTAACGAATGCCCGCTGAGTGTGCCACGGCGGCGCGCAACTCAACCATGAAATCGCGCGTAGATACGTTCGGCGAGATCCTTGCTGACCCCTTTGACCTGCATGAGTTCCTCGACACCTGCCGCGGCAACACCGGCGATCCCGCCAAACTGCTTGAGCAAGGCCGCGCGCCGCCGCGCACCAACTCCGGAAATTTCTTCAAGACTCGACTTTTCGCGGGCCTTTTCGCGCCTTTGCCGGTGCCCGGTAATCGCAAACCGATGCGCCTCGTCGCGTATAGCCTGGATCAGGTGCGATGCCGGCGAATCCGGCCCTGGCCACAGGCTGCGCCCGGTCGTCCCGACGATCAGGGTTTCATGTCCGGCACGGCGCTCAGGCCCCTTGGCGACACCGACGACAAGCACGGACACGATACCGAGCTCGCTGAGCACAGTCAGCGCCTGCCCAACCTGCCCCTTGCCGCCGTCGATCAGCAGAACATCAGGCATGACGCCATCACCTGCAGACAGGCGCTTGTAGCGCCGCTCCAGCGCCTGATGCATGGCGGCGTAGTCGTCTCCCGCGGTAATCCCGGTGATATTGAAGCGCCGGTAGTGCGATTTTTCCGCACCTTCAGGACCGAATACGACACAGGAGGCGACCGTGGCCTCGCCCAAGGTATGACTGATGTCGAAGCACTCGATTCGCAACGGCATCTCGTCGAGCTCCAGCAATTCGCGCAGTACCTCGAACCGCTCACGCAAGGTCTGGCGGCTTGCGAGCCGGGTTGCGAGCGCGGCGACCGCGTTCTTCTGCGCGAGCTCAAGAAAGCGGGCGCGCTCGGCCCGTACGCTGGATTTGATCTCGATCTTGCGCTCGGCCTGTACCGCTAGCGCACCGGCCAGCACATCGGAATCGTCGATGGCATGGCTGACGAGAATCTCCTCCGGCGGAGGTCGCTCCAGGTAATATTGCGCGATAAACGCCGCAAGCACGTCAGCTTCAGTCGCATCCAGCGGCAGGCGCGGAAAGAAATCGCGCGAGCCCAGACTGATGCCATTACGGAAGAACAGCACGGACACGCAGGCGAGCCCATTGGCTATGCTGCAGCCCAGCACGTCCATGTCCGCACTGGCGCCCTGGACGTAGTGACGGGCCTGCAATTGCTTCAAGGTCGCGACCTGATCACGCAGGGCAGCGGCTCGCTCGAACTCAAGCGCCTTGCTCGCGATTTCCATGCGCGCAACGGTTTCGTCTATGACCTGGTTGCTCTTCCCCTCAAGAAACAGCGCCGCATGCCGCACGCTGGCGGCATAGTCGTCTTCGGCGATGAGCCCGACACAAGGCGCGCTGCAGCGTTTGATCTGGTATTGCAGGCAAGGCCGTGAACGATTGCGGAAATAGCTGTCCTCGCACTGACGCACGAGAAACAGCTTCTGCATCAGGCTCAGACTTTCGCGCACCGCATAGCCGCTGGGAAAAGGCCCGAAGTAGCGCCCCTTTTCAGTTTTCGCGCCGCGGTGGAAGCTGATTCGCGGTGCTTCGGGGCCGGATGAAATAAAAATATACGGGTAGCTTTTGTCGTCACGCAGCAGGATGTTGTAACGCGGCTTCAGCGACTTGATCAGCTGCGCCTCGAGAATCAAGGCCTCGCCTTCCGTTCGCGTCAGCGTGGTCTCGATGCGTGCAATCTGCGCGATCATGGCCATGATGCGCGGTTCAAGCCGTGGTTTCAGGAAATAGCTGCCGACGCGTTTTTTCAGGTCGCGCGCCTTGCCTACATAGAGCAGCTCTCCGCGTGCGTCGATCATGCGATAGACACCGGGTGAACTGCTCAGGTGGCGGACGAAGGCTTTGCCGTCGAACGGCGCGGTATGCGGGCTGGTTTCCATGCGAAGAATTGTCGCGCGAAGCGAGGCTTAGCGGCGTGAGGGTGGCCGAATCGAGCCCGAGGGCAACAGCTTGCGCCGGTTTTGCCTCATTCGCCGACTGCGACGCGATGGCAACTGCCATTGGTCAGATCGACACGGACTATCTCGTGCGCGTTGGTATTCGCAATCCACAGGGATCCCTGCCCCAGACTCACGCCTTCGAGTTCGTGGAAGCGGTAAGGCATGTTGAAGCTGCGCGTTTCACCGTTCTTGAGATTGATCGCCTTGAGCTTGCTGTTGTAGCTGTCGGCGACGAACACAAGGCCGCGCGGATCAACAGCGATACCCTGCGGATGCTGCAAACGCACGGCATCGCGTTTGCCTGAGGCATCGCCAAACTCCCAGAGTCCAGCGCCCACCAGGGTCGTGACCCTACGGTCGGCAACGCGGATCACCCGCACCGCACCGGCGCCTGCATCAGCGACGAACAGCGCCGGACCCAGTGCCGCGATACCGGCTGGCTGGGCGAAGCTTGCATAATGGCCGGTGCCGTCTTCGAGGCCGAACCGCCCCGAACCCGCAAGCACATCGAGCGTACCGCGCACCAGATCAAGATCCCAGACCTGATGCTGACCGGCCACCGTCACGTACAAATGCTCGTTGTGCAGCGCAAGATCAACCGGCGCGCACATTCCAATCGCCGCTGGCTGGGTAAACTGCAGCGGCCGGTCGCGACCGACCTTGCCGGTACCAATTACGGTCTCGACATCGCCCGAGAGCAAGCGAACGCGACGCACGGCGTGATTGCCAGTATCGGCGATATAAAGGCAGTCCTTGCCTAGCGCCAACCCCTGCGGCGAAGCCAGACCGCAGTCGACCAGGCGTCCGTCCCAGTAACCCGCATTGCCGGAACCGAATTGGCGCAGGATGCGACCTTCCGCAGTGGTTACAAGCACGCGATGGTGCGCCGTATCAGCAATGTATAAATGTCTATCCGCCGCAATGACACGCGACGGAAACGCGAGCGGCAGGCGCGGCTCGGGGTGACCGACCGCCGGCCAGCTCTCATAGACACGCAGGTCATTGGCAACGGCTTCATCAAGCAGCGCGCTGATGCGATTGTCGATTTCCTGGCGCCGCCCTTCCCCGGTGAAGATCGCCACCGGACGCACCTGGGCATCGAGCAGAACGACACTGGGCCAGGCCTGCACGCCCAGCTTCTGCCAGAGCACGAAGCCAGGATCACTCGCTACCGGATGGCGCAGCTGGTGCCGGTTGACCGCCTTTAGCACTGCCGCGGCGCTGAGCTGCGCGGTGTAGCGCGGAGTATGGATGCCGATCACACAGAGGCCGTCGTGATGCCGGTTTTCCAGCCAGGCAAGGTCACTCAGCCAATTGACGCTGTTGACATTGTCGTAGGTCCAGAAATACAGCAGGGTGACGCGTCCGCGCAGCTGCTCGCGCTGCGGGATCTGGCTGGTGTTGACCCATTCCAGTTCGGCCGGAAACTCGAACACTTCGACCTGCTGCGCCATCACCGTTGTCCCGCTGCTATCGTGCCGGCGGATTATGCGCAATCCGCCGACGGGGCGTAATACGCTCAGGAAAAGGCTGGTGACTGCAATCCTTGCCGGCAGAAACCGCGCTACGACAAGTCAATGCCATCAGCAGCGCCCACGCGCCACGACAGCCCGCGAGAATGCCTCGGCCAGGTCGATAACGGCGTCGAAATCGGCTGCCTGACCGTAGTAAGGGTCAGGTACCTCCGGCGGCAGAGCCAGGTTCGCAAAGGCCAGCGCAAGTGCGCTCTGCGCCGTCGCATCGGCCGGACGCCGCCGCTGGATTTCGACCAGATTGCTGCGGTCAGCCGCCAGCAGCCAGTCATAGTGGCGGTAGTCGCCGGCACAGAGTTGCCGCGCGCGATGCGCCTCCAGCGAATAGCCACGCCGCAACGCCGAGGCGAGGCTTCGTGGGTCGGCCCCCTGCCCCAGATGCCAGTCACCGGTACCGGCCGAGGCGATCTCCCAGTCGAAACCGGCTTGCTGCGTGTGCGCGCGCAACACGGTTTCGAGTACCGGTGAACGGCAAATATTGCCCAGGCAGACCAGGAGAATTTTCATGCGCCGGCAAGCAGTGCATTGACGCGCGCAAGGTCTTCGGGCGTATCCACACCCGCCGGGAAGGGCTCTGGCGCGATGCGCACCGCAATGCGATAGCCGTGTTCGAGTACACGCAACTGTTCCAGCGATTCGGCCGCTTCCAGCGGCGTACGCGGCAATTGCGTGTAGCGCCGCAGAAACCCGGCACGATACGCATAAATTCCGATATGGCGCAGGAAAGGCACATCCTGCGGCAACCGATCGCGCGACTGTACAAACGCATCCCGCGCCCAGGGCAATGGCGCGCGGCTGAAATACAGAGCCATTTCGCCAGAGGCAACCAGCTTGACGCAGTTCGGATTGAACAGCTCTTCTGCTGAAAGTACTGGCGTGGCCAGGGTCGCCACCGGCGCATCGTTGGCAATCAGCGCCTCGGCGACCGCGCGTATGCCGCTGGCCGGTGCCAGCGGTTCATCGCCCTGCAGATTGACCACTACCGTATCGTCAGACCAGCCACGCTGGGCCACGCATTCGGCCAGCCGGTCGCTGCCCGAGGCATGATCCTGCCGCGTCATGCAGACCGTGACCGGCTGTCCGGCCAATGCATCGCGGATGCGCCCGTCGTCAGTCGCAACAACCACTTCCCGCGCACCAGCCGAAAACGCACGCCGCGCGACGTGAACGATCATCGGCTCGCCGGCGATCAGGCTTAACGGCTTGCCCGGCAGCCGAGTTGACGCGTAACGCGCGGGAATCGCGACGATGAATTCGGGCATGGGTGCAGCCGGCAGCAAATGGGCGCGCGATTGTAAGCCGGAGAACGACTACAGAATGCACGTCCCCCCTTTCGCCTGAGCCGCTGCAACACATGCTTGAGACGTGAGGACCGCGGACATCAGTCCCCGGCGATTGTTGACGTAATGGCTGCGCGCGTACACTGCCGCACGCTGCGGCCCTGGATTAACTTGCGCCCGCCGGATATTCCTTGCTGCTTCTGCCAAGGCCGCAGATACCGCGCTTTGGCGACGTATCGGCCTCGCTACACAAACGTATGGATGCCTGCCCGGCGGCTTAAAAAAACCGGGCTACCGGGCAAGCATGCGACTGAACCACTTCACATTCTTCGTTCTTCAGTTCCTGAGTGTTGTCATTCCTCTCCTGACCAGTTGCGCTCAAAAAGCTCCTTGGTCGTGTATTCCGCCGTTGGATAATACGGACCCATGACGCTCTCGGCCTGGTTCAACGGGTGGCTCTCGGTCGGGGGCGGAATGTTCGCTGGCGATTCCGCCCAATCCGGATTGATGACCTGGTACCGCAGGTAGACGACGTTTATCCAGCTTCGTGCGCCCACGTAGTGACCTTCACCGCCACCGAAATCGAGCCAGATGACGCCATTTTTTCTGGTCGCATTCTTGGGTCGATCTTCCGGCCAGCTCATTACCAGCGTGAAGCAGCCGTCCGCGTCCAACGGAACCTCTTCATCAAAGACAGATGTCCAACCAACACCGGAAGGTGCCGATCCGCCTGAGCTACACGACCAGTAGCGCACTTGCGTATTCTGCTCCAGCACCTTCTGGCGATGCCGGGTTCGGGGGAAAGTGGGCATTTTTCCACGGATGACAACGACCTCGCCAAAGGCCAGGGAAAAACTCTCCATCAGATAAACCGTGCTCGGGTTATTGGCGAATCCGCCCTTTGAGCTCGCCGGGTACAGCCTCACTCGTTTTTCCGGATCGCTGATGAAGGCCCCTGTAACGTTGTACTGATCGTTCCAGAACACTTCAAAGGCAGGTCTGCGCTTGCAGGGCGCGTTTCTCGGATCTCTTGAAGCTGCCACCAGGGACAACCATTCATCAAGCGGATAGCCCCCCGCTTCCCCTGCCTTGGTGACTCGCAATATCTCGGCCATCTCCGGCCCGGTCACCTGCCTTCCGTCTGCGAGGTTGAGTGTGATCTCAGGCAGTCCGTAGGCATTCTCGGGCTCCAGTTCGGCAGCGCCCGTTCCGTCATAACCTACGTCCGGAATGTAGACACGTAATGCAAGGTGGACAGGTATTGCTTGATGGCTGCCCTGGCTCGCCCCTGTATAGATTGTGTTGACCGGCGGGTCGGGCGGTTTGCCCCCTTGGACGACATGTACCGTGTAATTCCGATTGCCCCTGGTGTTCCTGTCCTGCTCCGGCGAGAAGGGGTTCTTGGACCCAGCATCCGGATTGATGTCGATGTCGATAATGTTGTCGCCGCCATAGAGCTGCCCGGTACTGGACTGCTGCGCGACGGTGAAGGAAAAGTACCTGGCATGTGGATACTGGCCGCGAATCGTGAGGCTGCACCCCTTCGGCAGCTTGAACTGACCCACGAAGTAGGTACTGCCCTGATCCGGGTAGAGGTGAGCCTGCTGGATCGGCAACGCGCCCACCAGGCACGCGTACCTGGTCCCCTTGGGCCCGCCCCAGAATATGTCGCCCTGGTAGCGGCGATTCGTGATCTCAATGGCAGCCAGTGACATCTGCGTCCGTGCGGTAACGTCCCCCGGAAACGCATTGGAGTAAACCTCCCCTGCATCTGGCAGCTCCGAGCCGGACAGGTCTTTTGCATCAGTCGCCTTCATACTCACCTCAATACAAAAAGTAATATTTAGTTATTTTCTCACAATAGAATTTCCTGTCTTTTCTTCCACGTGCCGGCACTCAACAGCATGAACACCGGGGCAGTAAGCGAGCTAAAGGCGTATGTCACGATCGACCAGGGATTGTGGCGCTGCATCAGTGTCCCGATCCGCACGACACAGTAACGTCAGGGTCGGCGGGCAATACGCCTCAAAGCGACTCTCGACGCTTCCGCCCCCCTCCCCTCTTGTGTCGGATGACGGCGCGCGCATGATGACGCATTTTTTTACATAGTGGAATTAGCTATCTGCGCACGCATTACCCACGACACTGGGCTCCTGCCGCAGCACTCCCCCGCCCGGCGCCGAGGCCAGGGGGTCGGACATTGCATTTATCGGTTTCGCCGAAAGGCCAGACCAGCCCATGCCTCGAACTGCAACCGGTGTGAGCGAACGGCTAGACCTTGCGCTACGCTTGCAACGGCTGCCGATGCACTACCGTGTCGGTGTACTGGTGGAATGAGGCAATCAGGTCCCCATCAAATTTCCACACATGCGCGAATGGTGCCTTGAAGCTCTTGCCGGTGGCTTTGTAAGTCCCACTGTATTCGCCAAGTGCGACCACGGTAGAGCCCTCCACCACGAACTCCTTGGGCGCAGCAGAAAAACCCTGCCACTCCGCGCCGATTTTCATGAAAACGTTTTCAAGTACGGCATCGGGGCCGATTGAAATGCCGCCGTAAGGGCCACCAGCAGCTTCGGTCCAATGCACAGTTGGAGAGAGTGCGCGAAGCACGGAAGGAATGTCGCCGACGGAAAAGGCCTGATAGACGCTGCGCACGAGATCAAGATTTCTGTTCATAACCACTCCGGCAGTGAGCGATTGAACGCCGATCAACCAGCAAGGGCGTGAACGCCAGCCGCCTCACATCAAACGGTCAGAAGACTCGGGCACCCGTATCAAGGCTATCTGGCGCGCCGCTGACCACCGTCGTGATGACGCTTGCTGCTCCGTACAGTTCCGCGATGTTTCCCGAGTGTTGCTCCATCACCCGGAGAAAGCCAGCCTTCCCGCGTTGAATGACGGCCACGCAGCGATGTGGCGCAGCGCCGAACCCAATCAAACGAGCTTGCGCACGCGAAAGCTGCGCCCCTTGATCTTGCCGTCGCGCAGACGCTGCAAGGCCTTGTCAGCCACGTCACGGACGATGGCGACGTAGGCGCGCGTATCGAAGATCGAGATCTTGCCGACATCGCCACTAGGCAGGCCTGCGGTGCCGGTCAGGGCGCCAAGAATATCCGCCGGACGCAGCTTGTCCTTGCGGCCGGCATCGATAACCAGGGTCTGCATCGGGGCCAGTTGTCCGGTACGCAGTTTGGCCGGAGCGAACCTGGGCGTTTCCCAGCGCAACGGTCGGCCCAGCCGCTCTTCAATCACGGCCGCACGATTTCTCTCGCGTGCGCTGCACAGGGTCAGTGCAAGGCCGCTGCGTCCAGCACGGCCGGTACGCCCGCTGCGATGCACATGCGTGTCCGCGTCACTGGCGACGTCGTACATGACGACCAGCGGCAAGTTCTCAATATCAAGGCCGCGTGCAGCAACATCGGTCGCAACCAGGATGGAACAGCTGCGGTTGGCGAAACGCACCAGCACTTCATCGCGGTCGCGCTGTTCCAGGTCGCCGTGCAGGGCCAGTACGGAATAACCGCGTGCATCAAGTGCCGCGGCGACATCCTGGGTGTCGCGCCGCGTGTTGCAGAAGATCATGGTCGACTCAGGCTTGTGCTCACCGAGCAGTCCGGCCAAGGCGTCGAGCTTGCGCTCAGGTTCGACCTCGTAGAAACGCTGTACGATCTCGGCCGGAGCATCGGCATCAACCGTGACTTCAACCGGCTCGCGCTGGATTTCGCCGCTGAGAGCACGGATTTCATCCGGAAACGTGGCCGAGAACAGCGCCGTCTGGCATTCGCGCGGCACGAACTTGAGCACGGCGCGGATCGCATCGGCAAACCCCATGTCGAGCATGCGGTCGGCCTCGTCAAGCACCAGCACACGCAACGCGGAAAGTTCCAGACTACCTTTTTCCAGATGTTCCAGAATACGACCAGGTGTTCCGACGACGACCTGCGGCATATGGACCAGCGATTCGACCTGCACGCGCAATGGCACGCCGCCGCAGAAAATCGAGAGTTTGAGATTCGGCAGGAAACGGGCGAGCTGGCGCAGGGACTTACCGACCTGATCGGCCAATTCACGCGTCGGAGTCAGCACCAGCGCCTGCAGCGATCCACCCGTGTCGATGCGCGAGAGCAGCCCCAGGCCGAAGGCAACGGTCTTGCCGCTGCCGGTGCGCGCCTGTGCGATCACATCACGCCCGGCCAGCAGCGGCGGCAGCGCCTGAGCCTGTATCGGCGTCAGCGTGTCAAAAGACAACGCAGTCAACGCCTGCAGCAGCGGCGGCGGCAGAGGCAGCGAGGACGGATCAGACATGGGCGCGGGTTCTAATGCGGCGCGGCAGTGTAGCCGCACACGTCCCCGGCCGCACGCCATGTTGCACGTGAATGCCTCAGCCGCCGTCGTCGCGGCGGTCGACAGCAGCCCGGAAGCGACCCAGTTCCACGTCGAACGCAACACTGCGTTTCTGCGGCTCGGCCCCGCGCGCCGCAGCGGCACGCTTGGTGCTCTTGTTCCGCGCCGGCGCTTTGCGTGGACGCGGCGCAGCCGCTCCTGCCTTCGGCGCTGCTTTTGACGCGGTGGGCGCCTCGTCCGCCTGCGCAGCGCCGAAGCGCTGATAGGTCGCCTCCACATCACCCGCGCTGAGTTCACCGTCCCAGTCTTCCATAAGAGTCGCGAGCAGCAGCTTTTCAAATTCGCCGGCGAAGCGCGTCACCACGGATGCCGGATCAGCGACAAGCTTGGCATCGATGATCAAGCCGAAATGCACACGTCCGTTGTAGCTCAGAATTGAAATACCCATGCCGATGGTGCCGTTCTGCGGCACCCAGAACATCAGCTCGCGCACCCGCGCACCGGCAAGATAGAGCGGCATCTGCGGTCCCGGCACATTGGTCGCGACTGCCGTCGCCTTGCGGCTGAACAGTTCCAGAGCCGCGCGCTGGATCGCAACCGGCGCCATGCCTACCGCCGCAAGCAGACCGAAGGTCAGCGCAGCCTGGCGCGAACGCTTGAGCTCACGCATGTTCGCCGCCACACGCTCAAGCCGGCGCAACGGATTGGCCTCGCCTATAGGCAAGTCGAGGAATACGAGCCCGAAATGGTTGCCAAGTTTCTTGGCATGTTCCAGCGGCCGCAGATTGACCGGCACGGTGGCCCGGATCGTGAGCCCGTCGGCAGCCTGCCCGCTGTCAACCAGATGGCCACGCAGTGCGCCGGCAGCACAGGCCAGCAACACATCGTTGACCGTACAGCCCAGAGCCTTGCCCAGGGTCTTGACCTCCTCCAGCGGCAGCGGCTCGGCCCAGGCCACGCGCTTGCTCACCCCCAGCGGCCCCTTGAACGCCGTGGGTGGATCATCCGGCAGTGACAGCGCAATGGCGAGCTCGCGGGTGATTTCACCCCCTTCGCGCGCAAGCTCCGCCGCGAGCGCTGGATCTTTCCACATTTCCAGGCCCTTGCCGAGCACCTTCTCGCCGGCGCCAATGGCCTTGGCAAAGCCGGCCTTGGTCGGTTCCAGCAAGCGCTCCATGACGCCGCCCTGGTCTTTCTTGAGCCAGACTTTCGCCAGCTCCGCATGTTGCTCCACGGACGGCGAGGCATCGGTCAGCGACAGCAGCACCTGCACCAGAGCAAGGCCGTCGGCATAACAATGATGGATGCGTGAAATCAGCACGCTGCCGCCACGATAGTTCTCGACCACATGGAACTGCCATAGCGGCTTGGAATGATCCAGTGGGCTTGAAGCCAGCTGGCTTACCAGTCGCTCAAGCTCGAACTTGTCGGCGGCACCGGGCAATGCGGTCAGGCGCACATGCCAGTCGAGGTCGAAGTCGCGATCGGTCTCCCAGGCGGCAGAACTGCCACTGTCAACGGCTTTCTGGCGAAAGCGGCGGAATGCGAGAAAGCGCTCGGCCAGAAGTTTCTTCAGCGCGGCCAGATCCAGCCGCGTCTCAAACATCAGCACGCCCGTGATCATCATGAGATTGGTCGGGCTTTCCATGCGCAGCCAGGCCGTATCGACCTTGGACATCGCATCACGCTTGCCACGCAGCACCTCGAACATGCTCTTCTCCTGCCGCGGCGTGCCCGCGTTCGCTTCCCGCGTTGTAGCATCGGCGCAGCCCGCGAAAAATACAATGCGGCCGCCGACTGGCCGCTGCCACCACGTTGGAACCCCAGACTATGCACCATGCGAGCGACATACTGCTTAGCCTGTTCATCATCTTCGTCGCGGCATAGATCGGTGCCGAGCTCGCCTCGCGCCTGAAGCTGCCGGGCGTCGTCGGCGAGATCAGCGCCGGTTGCCTGATCGGCCCCTCGGTGCTGGGCTGGGTGACGATCAGCGAGCCGCTGGAAGTGCTTGCCGAGATCGGCGTCGTGTTGCTGCTGTTCTCCGTAGGCCTGGAAACTCGCCTGGGCGACCTCAAGCAAGTTGGCCGCAGTGCGTTTCAAGTCGGCGTGCTGGGCGTCGTGATTCCGTTTGCACTCGGTTCGCTCTGGGCCCATGCCAATGGTTTCGACTGGTCCAAGTCGCTGTTCGTGGCGGCGGCCTTTGTTGCGACTTCGGCCGGCATTACGGCGCGTGTATTGCAGGAACTGCAGGCGCTGCAGCGCGTGGAGAGCCGCGTGATTCTTGGCGCCGCGATTATCGACGACATCCTCGCCATGCTGCTGCTCGGCGTCGTTGTTGCGCTGCAGGCCGGGGGCGAAATCAAGGTTGGGCAGCTTGCCGTCGTACTGCTCGAAGCGATCGGCTTCCTTGCGATCATCGGCTGGGTCGGCACGCGCGTGATGCGGCGCAAGTCGCACTGGCTGGAACGTCCGACCAATCCGCTGTCGCCGCTGACCATCGTCCTGGCCCTGTGCCTGGGTCTTGCCTTCCTGTCGACCAAGTTCGGCCTGGCCGCCATCATCGGCGCCTTCCTCGCCGGCATGATCGCCTCGGAAACCGCACAGCGTGAAACGCTGGAACACCAGACCCAGCCGCTGCTTGCGCTGCTCACGCCATTTTTCTTCGTGGTAACCGGCAGCAAGATTGACCTGGCCGAACTCGCCAACGCCGATGCGCTGATGATGCTCGCCGTCGCCACACTGCTGGCTATCGCGACCAAGTTCATTGGCGGCTTCCTCGGCGCCTATGCGCTGGGCAAGCGCAGCGCGAGCATCATTGGCGTCGGCATGGTGCCGCGCGGTGAGGTCGGGGTCGTCATCGCAAGCCTGGGCCTGGGCACTGGCGTATTTTCGCCGCGCGTCTATGCGGTCATTGTTGCCATGTCGCTGCTGACCGCGATGATCACGCCACCGATACTCGCCTGGCAGCTCAGACGCCCCTGAGGCGCGGCGCCGTGCGATTCCGGTACGCCTGCAGCGCGGCTTCGCGCGACGCCGCAAGATCGACCATCGGCTGCGCATAGCCGCTGCGCGCAAGCAGATCTGGCTGCTTCCATGGCGCATGCACCGATTTGAACGCAAGGCGCGCAAGCTGCGGCAACCAGCGCTTCACGTACGCGCCATCGGGGTCAAAACGCTCACCCTGCGTGACCGGGTTGAAAATACGGAAATACGGTGCGGCGTCCGCACCCGTACCCGCGCTCCATTGCCAGCCCAGCGTGTTGTTGGCGAGATCGGCATCGACCAGCGTGTCCCAGAACCAGCGCGCGCCGTGCCGCCAGTGAATGCGCAGGTTCTTGCAGAGAAAACTGGCCGTCAGCATGCGTACGCGGTTGTGCATCCAGCCCGTTTCCCAGAGCTCGCGCATGCCCGCGTCAATCATCGGTATCCCGGTTCGTCCGCGCTGCCAGGCCGTCAGCAGCTCGGTTTCCGGCTCGCGCCAGGCGAAGCCGCCAAAATCCGGATTGAGGTCCTGCTGTGTTGTCTGCGGAAAGTGGTAAAGCAGATGGTGTGCGAACTCGCGCCAGCCGAGTTCGCGCAGGAATGGCTCGGCGGCCTCGTGGCAGCGCGCGCCACGGCTACAGCCCAGCTCGTGCAGGGCCCAGTGGATTTGCCGCGGCGAGATCTCGCCAAAGTGCAGATGTGCGGACAGGCGCGATGTGCCGCCGATAGCAGGAATATCGCGCTGCTGCGCATAGACCTGCACTACATCCTCGCAGAACGCCGACAGCGCCAGCCCCGCGCCGGCCTCGCCGGGTTTCCAGGCCGAATAAAAACCTGCGTCCCAGGGGCGACGCGGCAATAGCCCCAGCTGCGCAAGCGCCAGGCCACCGGCCGGCGCGCAGGAGTCTAGGCGTGCCGGCACGCCAGCCGGTGGACTCGGCTGCAGGCGCGCGCGCAGATTGCGCCAGTACGGTGTGAATACCCGATAAGGCCCGCCTTGTCCCGTGGTGATTTCCCCCGGCTCGGCCAGCAGGCTCGCATTGCCGAGGCAAACGGCAACACCTTGCGCCTTCAGCGCCTGCTCCACCTGTTGGTCACGCGCCAGGGCCGACGGCTCATAGAGCCGGTTCCAGTAGACCGCATCCGCGCCGCAGCGGCGCACAAGGTTCTGCAACACGGCAAGGCTGTCACCGGCGTGGACTTCCAGCGGCGCGCCGCGACGTTCAAGCTCGGCCGCCAGCGCAGCCAGCGAGTGATGCAACCACCAGCGGCTCGCCGCACCGGGTTCCCAGGGTGATTCCTCGTGCGGGGCATGGATGTACAGCGGCAGAACACGCCTGTGCTGGCGCAATGCCAGGCTGAGTGCAGGGTTGTCCGCCAGGCGAAGGTCACGGCGAAACCAGACTATGGCAAGACTCATGCGGTAGCGCCCTATGGCAAGCGTAAGTGGATAACGGGCAACGCAGGCCAGATCTTCACCTGCCGCCCCCGGACACGAAATACGGACTCCCGCAGCTCGCAAAAAACTGGCTGCGAGTTTCGGCTGCGAGTTTCAACCACCCGCCATGCCGTCGATCACGGCGTCGACGCAGAGCGGGGCGGCGCCGCCCGACCTGCCCAATTCTGCCCGCAGTTCGCCAGAATTGCGGCCCTATACTGGCGTCGCCATTCCCCGCGAGGAACGAGAACGATGCCCGCCTTCGCCCTGCGCTCACGCATGCACCAGACCCGCTGCGCTGCGTTACTCGGCGCGGCGCTGTTCGGCCTCATTGCCTGCAATGGCTCTGCACCCAATTTGCCGCAAGCACAGGGTTCACCACCGGTGAAGTCGGCGCAGTCCAAGCCAGCTGCAACCGGGTTTGTCCTGTCCTCCGCGCAAGCGGCACAGTTTCAGGGCCAGCTTGCCCTGGTGCTCGAATTCAGCCAGCCCCTGGTCGGCGCACAGTCCTTTGACGAGCTGCTCACGGTCAAGGACCTCCAGGGCGCTACCGTCAGTGGCAGCTGGGCGCTGGATGAAGACGGTAAAACCCTGCATTTTCCCTATGTACAACCCAATCAAACCTATGCCGTCACCCTGCGGGGCGAAATCAGCGCGGTTGACGGCCGCACGCTGGGCAGTGGAGACCGGCGCGAAATATTCAGCGGACCACTGCAGCCGGCGGTCGGCTTCGCCTCCCAGGGCAGCGTGCTCCCGGCGCGGGAGACGCGCGGCCTTCCCGTGGTCTCGGTCAACGTGGCCGAAGTCGACGTGGAGTTCCTGCGGGTGCGTGACAAGGAACTGTCGACCTTCTTCGCCTCCTACCAGGGGAACGAGCGCCGCTCAAGCTACGATCTTGATGCCGACAGCCATTGGTGGGGACGCAAGGGCACGCCGGTCGCACGTATCGCCGACTCGGTCTATGCCAACCGCTTCGTGCTCGGCGGCAAGCAGAACGAGCGCAGCCTGACCTATCTCCCGATCCAGAACATCGCCGAACTGTCGCAGCCCGGCCTGTATTTCGCCGTCATGAAACGTGCTGGCTCGTTCAGCGGTGAATGGGAGACGAGCTACTTCTTCGTCAGCGATATCGGCCTGCATACACGGGCCTATCGCGAACAGTTGTTCGTGCATGCCGCTTCGCTAAAGTCCGGCACCGCATTGTCCGGCGTTGAACTGTCCATAATCGACGCCAAAGGCGAGTCCGTGCTTGATGCCCGCACCGACGCCGACGGCAATGCACTGCTGAACTACACACTCACCGCCAATCAGGTGCTGGTCGCGCGCAGCGGCAGTGACGTGTCGCTGCTGCCGTTCAATCAACCAGCGCTGGATCTGTCGGACTTCTCCGTCGCCGGCCGGCGCCAGGAATGGTTCGACGTCTTCGCCTGGTCGGGACGCGACCTGTATCGTCCCGGTGAAACCCTGCGCATCTCGGCCTTGCTGCGCGACGGTGATGGCAAGCCGATCCCACCGCAGCCCGTGTTCCTGACCTTGAAACAGCCTAATGGGCGCGCCTATAGCCAGGCCAAGCTCGAACCGCGTGAGCTGGGGTACCTGGAATGGTCGCAGGCCATCCCGGCTGATGCGCCCACCGGACGCTGGCAGATCGAATTCCGCCTCGATCCGGCGGCCAAGGAAGCGAACCAGGCGCTGGTCCTGCGCGTGGAGGAGTTCCTGCCGGAGCGGCTCAAGCTTGATCTCGGCAGCTCCCAGGAACGCCTGCGCCCGGGCGACAAGCTCGCGCTTGAGGTACAGGGCGACTACCTCTACGGCGCACCCGCAGCAGGCAATCGCTTCAGCGCGCGCCTGACCGTCGCCAACGATGCCCATCCACTGGACACGCACAAGGACTTCCACTTTGGCGACCCGACGCTGGATTGGCCGAAAGAGGCACGCGATGTGCTCGACGAGGCACTGGACGAACAGGGCAAGTTGCGGCGCGACGTGGATGTGCTGGCCGATCTGAAGATCCAGGCGCCGGTCGCCATCCTGCTGTCGGGCAGTATCTATGAAAGCGGCGGACGCAGCGTCACGCGCACGCTCAAACGCACGGCCTGGCCCGCCGATGCACTGATAGGCCTGCGCCCACTGTTTGATCCCAAGGACGGCGCCAGCGCAAACAGCCGCGCTGGCTTTGAGCTGATCCGCAGCAACGCTCAGGGTGAACTGCTGGCCGCCCAGGGGCTCAAGCTCCGCCTGGTGCGCGAGAACCGCAACTACCACTGGAGCTATGACCGAAGCAGCGGCTGGCGTTTTGATTTCACGCAGAGCCTGGACACGGTCGAAACGCGCGAAATCACGGCCTCCGCCGGCCAGGCGTTCAAGTTCGACGTACCGGTCGAATGGGGCGGCTATCGCATCGAGGTGCTGGACCCCGCAACGGAGCTCCTCACGCGTTACCCCTTCACCGCTGGCTGGAGCTGGAACGACGAGAACCGCGGCCTGGAAGCACGTCCCGACAAGGTCAAGCTCGCGCTCGACGAGGAACGCTATCGTGCCGGCGATACGCTCAAGGTCACTGTGACTGCACCACAGCCGGGCTCCGGGCTGCTGCTGGTGGAGAGCGACAAGCTGCTGTACACGCGCCGCATCGACGTCAGTACAGCAGCCACGTTCGAGATACCGGTCACGCCGGACTGGGAGCGCCACGATATCTATATCAGTGCACTCGTACTGAGGGGCGGCTCTGCGGCGAGCAAGATCACCCCTGCACGCGCCGTCGGCGTCGCCCATGTCGCCATGGATCGCAGCGAGCGCAAGGTCGCCGTCGAGATCAGCGCACCGCAGCAAACCAGACCCGAGCTGCCACTGCCGGTAACGATCAAGGCGCCGGCTCTGGCGGGCAAGAATGCCTATGTCACCGTGTCCGCGGTTGATGTCGGCATTCTCAACATCACGCGTTTTGCGCGGCCTGATGCGAGTGCATGGTTTTTCGGCCAGCGTCGTCTGGGCATTGATGCCTATGACCTCTATGGCCGTCTGGTCGAGAGTTTCGATGGCGCGCTGGCCCGACTGCGCTACGGCGGGGACCTGGCGCCGACCGCACTGCCGCAGGCGCGGCGGCCCACGGCCAAGGTGCAGACGGTCGATCTGTACTCCGGCGCGGTCAAGCTCGACGCCCAGGGCAATGCCAGGCTCGATCTGCCAGTACCGGACTTCAACGGCACCCTGCGCGTGACCGGACTGGTGTTCGGTGAGGATCGCTATGGTGGCGCCGACACCGAGACCGTAGTGCGCGCGCCGCTGGTCGCGGAAGTGTCGACGCCCCGCGTACTGGCACCAGGTGACAGTGCTGCCCTGACGCTGGATCTCAGCAACTTCTCCGGCAGCGAGCGCGAATTCCGTGTGCGGCTGGAGGCCGACCCGCCGCTACGCATTGCCGACGCAGTGCGTACTCAAAAACTGGCCGATGGCGCGAAGAAAACCCTGCAGTTCACCCTCAGCGCCGATGACGGCCTGGGCGTGGGCAAATTCCGCCTGTTTGCCGAATCAGCCGAGCTGAGCCTGCGCCGTCAATTCGAGGTCACGCTGCGTCCGGCCTGGCCGGCCGTGCTGCGTTCCTCCGCGCACGTGCTGCAGCCCGGCGCCGGCCTGGGGCTGGGCACGGGCGCAATGGACGGACTGATGGCGGACTCGGTCAGTGCCACTCTCAGCGTCAGCGCGCTGCCGCCGCTGCCCTTTGCCAGTGCGCTGCGCGGCCTGCTCGGCTACCCCTATGGCTGCATAGAACAAACCACCAGCCGTGGCTATGGCCTGCTGGCGCTGGACGCGGACAACGCAAGGAACCTCGGCATCACGCCGCTGCCGGACACGGCGCGGCAACGCCTGCTCGACGACGCGATCAACCGCATCTCGGCCCTGCAGATACCGTCAGGGCATTTCTCGACCTGGGGCAGCGACAGTGGCGTCGATACCTTGCTGACGCCCTATGTGACCGAGTTTCTGCTGGACGCCCGCGACGCCGGTTTTGCGGTGCCCGAAAGCGTGCTGCAGAACGCCCTCAAGCGGATCAGCGATGATTTGCTTTCGGGTGGCCATCCCTACTACGCCTATGACCATGCCGACCACCTGCGTTTTGCCGATCAGGCCTGGTCGGCCTATGTGCTGGCGCGGGTACAGCGGGCGCCGCTGGGCACGTTGCGGACGCTGTACGACAACGAGCGCAACAAATCCATTACTGCACTTCCGCTGGTCCACCTGGGCATAGCGCTGACCCTGCAAGGCGATGCGGCGCGCGGCAGCCAGGCGCTTGCGGAGGCATTCGCCAAGCCGGTCGAGCGGCCGCGCTATCTCGGCGACTACGGCTCGGAACTGCGCGATGCGGCGCTGATGGTGGCGCTCACGCACCGCGCCGGATTGAACAAGCCCGAATATGACGCCAGCGTCGTCGCGCTGGGACGCGAGCTGGTTGCGAAGCAGGGCGCGCGTCCTCTGCATTGGCTCAGTACCCAGGAGCAGAGCGCCATTGCGCGGCTGGGCAAGGCGCTGATCAGCCGCGCTGAAAGCACGTTCGGCGGCAGTCTCAGCCTCGGCAGCAGCAGCGAAGCCATAGCACCGGCACCACTGTGGAGCCGCCACTTCAGTGCCGCCGACCTGCAGGCCGGCGTGCGCTTCACGCCAGACGCCGGCACGCCGCTGTACGTCAGTGAGAACGTGGCCGGCGTACCCAGGAGCGCACCCGCTGCCGATGACAGCGTCGTCTCCATCCAGCGTCAGTGGTATGCCCTGGACGGAACAGTCTGGAATGGCGGCGAACTCAAGGAAGGCCAGGGGCTCATAGTCGGCATCAAGGTGGAAGCCAAGGAAGCCATGCGGGATGCCTTGCTGATCGATCTGTTGCCGGGCGGTCTGGAGATCGAGAACTTCAATCTGACCGACGCCAGGCAATGGACCAATGTCGTCGTCGACGGCGTGCAGATGGCCGAGCGTGCCTACGCTGCCGATGTTCAGCACGAGGAATTCCGCGACGACCGCTATGTCGCCGCGCTGAACCTTGCACAAGGCCAGCAGGCGCAGGTGTTCTATCTGGTGCGCGCCGTGTCGCCGGGCAACTACGTCGTGCCGCCGACGACGGTTGAAGACATGTACCGGCCGCAGCTGCGCGGGGTCGCCCGCAGCGTACCGGCGCGAGTGACGGTAGTGCCGCCGTGAGCAGGGGAGCACGCGGGATGTGCGCCTCGCTGCCCCGAGTCCATGCGGGGTTGATGACTGGTTTCATCGCCTGATGCTCCCGCGACGAACAACCGCGCTGCGCTGGCTGCGGCGCCTGCTGCGCCTCGGCATCGCGCTGTGTATCACCGCCTTCGTGCTCGACCGTCTGTTTCCGCTGCCCCTGCCCGTGGCAGATGGCGGCAGCACGGTCGTGCTCGCCCGTGACGGCACGCCGCTGCGCGCCTTCCCCGATGCCGACGGTGTCTGGCGCTACCCGGTGACGCCGCAGACCGTCTCACCGCTGTACCTGGATGCCCTGCTGACCTACGAGGACCGCTGGTTCCGCCTGCATCCGGGAGTTAACCCGCTCGCCCTCGCACGTGCCGCCGCACAACGTGTATGGCATGGACGCACGGTATCGGGCGGCTCGACGCTGACCATGCAGGTCGCACGCATACTGGATCCGCATTCGCGCACTGCGTTCGGCAAGCTCAAGCAAGTGCTGCGCGCGCTGCAGCTGGAAGCGCATCTGAGCAAGGACGAAATCCTCAGCCTGTATCTGAATCACGCGCCGTTCGGCGGCACCATCCACGGCGTGGAAGCGGCCGCCTGGGCCTATCTGGGTAAATCCTCGCAGCGCCTGAGTCATGCCGAAGCGGCGTTGCTCGCCGTATTGCCCCAGGCACCGAGCCGGCTTCGCCCCGACCGCAACGCCGGACTCGCGCAGCGTTACCGCGACAAGCTGCTCACGCGCCTGTACGAACTGCGACGCTGGGATGCGGCCACGGTAGAAGATGCACGGCACGAAACCGTCACGGCACGCACGCTGGACCCTCCCCTGTCGGCGGCGCTTCTCGCGCAGCGCCTGCACACCGCACTGCCACAACAGCGCAGCATCCGCTCGACTATCGATCGCGAGTTGCAGGCGGCCATGGAAGCGCGGGTCAGCAGCTACCTCGCGCGTCTGCCGGAGCGCACCTCCGCTGCGCTGCTGCTGGTCGACAACACCAGCCTCAACGTACTCGCCTATGTGGGCTCGGGCACATTCGCCGACATACAGCGCCTGGGCTACATCGATATGGTGCGCGCGCCACGCTCGCCGGGATCGACCTTGAAGCCGTTCCTGTATGGACTGGCGCTGGACGACGGCCTGATTCACTCGGAAAGCCTGCTCGTGGATGCACCCCAGTCCTTTGGCGACTACCGCCCCGGCAATTTCGATCAGGCCTTCAATGGACCGGTCAGCGCCGCCGAAGCGCTGCGCCTGTCACTGAACGTACCGGCGGTCGATCTGCTGGATCGTGTAAGCCCTGCACGCTTTGCCGCACGGCTGGCCAATGGTGGAGTGGCGCTGCACTGGCCCCAGGGAGCCAGTCCCAATCTAGCGCTGATACTCGGTGGCACAGGCGCGACGCTGGAAGATCTGGTCGGCGCCTATGCTGCTTTCAACCGCGGCGGAATCGCCGCCCGCGTGCGGCTGCGTGCCGAAGAACCGCTGGCCGAGCGCCGGCTACTGAGCGCCGGCGCGGCCTATATCGTGCGCCACATGCTCGAAGCGAATCTGCGCCCGGGCCAGAACCGCGACACGTTTGACCCAGGCCAGCGCGCGCGGCTGGCCTGGAAGACCGGCACGTCCTATGGGTTTCGCGATGCCTGGGCCCTGGGCACTACGCGGCGCTACACGCTGGGCGTCTGGGTAGGCCGCCCGGACGGCACGCCGGTACCCGGCCAATACGGCGCGATCACCGCACTGCCGCTGCTGTTCCAGGCCGTCGACAGCCTGCCGCACTCGCCCGAAGATGCTGCGCCAGCGGTACCGCCGTCGAGCATCAGCGAAGTGGATATCTGCTGGCCATTGGGCACGGCGTTTGAAGTCGGCCAACCGCAGCTCTGCCAGGAAAAACGCCGTGCCCTGGTCCTGGATGACGTGATTCCACCGACCCTTGCCGAGCGCGACGCCAATGCCTGGCAGGCGGCGCGGCTGAGCTTGCGCGTCGATGCCCGCAGCGGGCACCGCCTCAGCGGCAACTGCAAGGCGCCGACGGAACGCAACCTCGTGCTCGCACGCTGGCCCGCACTCGCCCAGCCCTGGCTCAGCACCTGGCAGCGCAAAGCCTCCCGCTTGCCGCCGCTGGCACCGGGCTGCAGCGATGATGGCCTGGACCGTGGCGAGCATCTCACCATCGCCGGGGTCACCCCGGGCAGCAGCCTGGTACGTGCGCCCGGCAGCAAACAGCCGCCACAGCTGGCGCTGCGCGCGCTGGGTACCCAGGGCGTGGTGCAGTGGCTGGTCAACGGCCGCATCAAGGCCGTACTCGATGCGAACCGGCCGTTTGAGCACGCATTCGACACCCCGGGCCCGCAAGCCGTCACGGCACTGACACCGGCGGGCAGCTATGCACGGGTGGATGTTCAGGTGCTGCGTTGAAATCAACCGCAATGCAACCTGTACAAACTATCTAAGGCAGCAAAGTCGTCTCGAGTAGCTGGCTGAATGGATGCACAGTGGTAGCGATTTCCACACCAAGCGCCGTTCTGCAGCTCAGTCACGCGGTATCAAATCTCGCTTGCATTCCCCGGCAGTACATGCCGGCAATAACGCCATTCGTATACCGGTTGGTCGTCGAGGTAGACATCGGGTTTAGGCAGGAACGCGACAAAACATGACGTGAGGCCCAGCTCGTCCGCAGTGGCGCGTGCGTAGTCAGCGCCACCGGAACTCCAGAGGTAGAGAACTGCGCCTTCACTCCAGAGCTCACGGATCCGTGCCACAACCGCGGGCATCGGCAGGCGCTTCGTACCGGCGGTTCGCACCAAGGTATCGTCGACATCGACAAAGATCACACGCGCCTTCATCAGCTATTGCTCCTACGCAGTAGCGACGCGCCCCGGTAGCAGTCGCCGCAGCGACTATTGAAGCCATTGCGCCGATGCTGCATGTGGTAGACCACACCAACAAGGAACTCGCAAATCTCAGGACCTAAGAACGCCGCACCGGCTTGGGCTCGGTCAGCACCAAGGTAGCCGGTTTGACCTCCGCCACCGTCGTGCAAGCGCCGCAGCTGCTGCAGCTGCCGGAGGTTGCGCAAGCACTGCCGACGCTGGCCGGAATACGCGCGCGCAGCCGCGCACCCAGGCGATGCAGAACTATCGCCGCAGGTGCGGCTTCGAGCGCATCGGCGATGCACGCCAGTCCCCTGCCCCACAGCGAAGGCAGATAGCGGCGCAGCACGCTGACGGCGGCAAGCGCCACCACGACGGCAACGACGGCGTACTGCAGGGCCAGTGAAGCGTTCAACTCAATGCCTTTGCCATCTGATAGGTGAGGAACGAGGCGATATAGGCCAGCGCAAACAGATAGCCCGCCGCAACGAAGACATTGCGCCAGGAATTGGTCTCACGCCGGATCACCGCCAGGGTCGAAATGCACTGCGGCGCAAAGATAAACCAGACCAGCAATGACAAGGCTGTCGCCAGCGGCCACTGGGTCGCAATCAACGGGCCCAGTTCGGCCGCAATCGTGTCGTCAGAACCCGACAGCGCATAGACCGTGCCCAGCGCCGACACCGCGACTTCCCGTGCGGCCATGCCCGGAATCAGGGCGATACTGATCTGCCAGTTGAAGCCTATCGGCGCGAATACGACTTCGAGCCAATGTCCCAGGCGCCCAGCCAGGCTGTAGTCGATCGCCGGCCCAGTCGCGCCCTCGGGAGGTGCCGGAAAACTGGCCAGGAACCACAGCAGTATGGTCAGCGCGAGAATGATGCCGCCGACGCGCTTCAGGAATATCCACGCGCGCTCCCACAGTCCGATTGCGAGATCACGCGGGTGTGGCCAGCGATACGACGGCAGTTCAAGCAGCAACGCATGTTCGCTGCGGTCGCGGTGCAGGCGCTTGATGACAAACGCGACCGCGAGCGCACTGAGTATGCCCGCGAGATAGAGCGCAAACAGCACCAGGCCCTGCAGGTTGAATATCCCGGCTACCGTGCGCTGCGGAATAAACGCCGCGATCAGCAAGGTATAGACCGGCAGCCGCGCCGAGCAGGTCATCAGCGGAGCGACCAGGATCGTGGTCAGGCGGTCGCGCGGATCCTGGATGCTGCGCGTGGCCATGATGCCGGGAATGGCGCAGGCAAAACTCGACAGCAGCGGAATGAACGAACGGCCGCTGAGCCCGGCCTTGAACATCAGGCGGTCGAGCAGGAAGGCCGCGCGGGGCAGGTAGCCTGATTCCTCCAGCGCGAGGATGAACAGGAACAGGATCAGGATCTGCGGCAGGAATACGAGCACGCTGCCTATTCCCGCAAACACGCCGTCGTTGAGCAGGCTGCTCAGCGGGCCTGCAGGCAAGGCCGACACGCTCCAGGCACCCAAGGCCTTGATGCCGCCTTCTATACCTTGCATCAGCGGCTCGGCCCAGGAAAACACGCTCTGGAAGATAAGAAACATCAGGCCGGCAAGCAGCACCAGCCCCCAGACCGGATGCAGGGCGATGCGATCGATCGCATCATCCGTCGCCGCCGTGCGTGACGGCATGCTTACCGCGGCAGCGAGCAGCCGGCGCGTTTCCGCATGCAGATCCTCGTCCGCCGCACTGACCACAGCCGGGGCCTGCACCCGGGCATCCAGCCTTTCCACCAGAGCCTTGGCGCCGGAGCGCCGCACGGCCACGGTCTCGATAACCGGAATGCCGAGCTCGCGCTCGAGTGCGGCGATATCGATACGGATACCACGGCGCACGGCCGCATCCATCATGTTCAATGCAAGCACCACCGGCAGGCCGAGCCGGCGCACCTCGAGCACGAAGCGCAGATGCAGGCGCAAGTTCGTTGCATCGGCCACACAAACCAGCAGATCCGGGCGCGTTTCGCCAGCCGCAATACCCAGGCATACATCGCGCGTAATCGCTTCGTCAGGACTGGCCGCATCAAGGCTATAAGCGCCAGGCAGATCGAGCAGGTCGACCATTCGCCCCGAGGGCGCGGTATAGCGGCCCTGCTTGCGCTCCACCGTGACGCCGGCATAGTTCGCGACTTTCTGCCGGTTGCCCGTCAGCAGATTGAACAAGGCCGTCTTGCCGCAGTTGGGATTGCCGACCAGTGCGACTCGCAACGCCGTCTCTGCCGTGCTCATGGAGTCCCCTCTGCCGTCTGCAGGCAAACACGTGCTGCCTCGCTACGGCGCAGGGCAAAGCGTGTGAAACCTATCTGTACCAGCAACGGATCGGCACCTACCGGCCCCCGTGCCACCAGCCGGACCGGTTCGCCGGCGACAAAACCTAGATCCCGCAGACGCCGGGCAATGGGATCGGCGCTGCCGACGTCTTCAACTTCACGCACGATGGCGGTGTGGCCCGGAATCAGTTCGGAAAGGCGCACGGGCAAGCAGGCACTAAATAAGAATGGTTCGCGATTGTACCCAAGCAAGCACTGACTTAGATAGCGCATCACCGCCTAAACCGGATCCCGGCCTGTTCGGGTGCTTATCCGGACATTCACCCGCCGCGCCCCGCTATCATCGGCCTTTCTTTCCGGGACACGCACTATGACTGCCTCCGTTGCGCTGACCATACGCGGCACTGTCGCCGAAGTGCGGCTGGCGCGCCCCAGCGTGCATAACGCTTTCGACGAGCAACTGATCGCCGAACTGACCGCAACCCTGCAGACGCTCCAGGCCGATACGGCCGTGCGCGCGGTCGTGCTCACCGGCGACGGCGCATCGTTCTCCGCTGGTGCCGATCTCAACTGGATGCGCGCCATGGCCCAGGCCAGCGAGGCGGACAACCTCGCCGACTCGCTGAAACTGGCCACCCTGATGCACACGCTGAACTACCTGTCCAAGCCGACCATTGCCCGCGTCAACGGCGCGGCTTACGGTGGCGGTGTTGGCCTGGTCGCCTGCTGCGATATCGCGATCGGCGTCGAGGGGGCGAAGTTCTCCCTGTCCGAAGTCAAGCTCGGGCTTGTCCCAGCCGTCATATCGCCGTACGTGATCGCCGCGATCGGCGCACGTCACGCGCGCCGGCTATTCATCACCGGCGAAGTGTTCGATGCGGCTGAAGCACGCCGCATCAACCTGCTGCATGAAACGGTCGCCGCCGACCAGCTCGATGCTGCGGTAGAGCGCAGCCTGCACTGGCTGGGCAAGGGCGGCCCACTCGCCCAGACCCAGGCCAAGCAGCTGGCGCTGGCCATGGCCGGCATGACCCCGGCCAATCAGCACGACCTCGACGCTGGCAATGCAGCCCTGATCGCCCGGCTGCGGGTTTCACCGGAGGGCCAGCACGGACTGACTGCATTTCTCGACAAGCGGGCGCCGGACTGGGCCCGTAACGACTGACAAACGGCGGCAGTCCAGACCGCTTCCGACACTGCATCGCCCAGCATCGAATCCCGACCAGACCAAGGAACTTCAGGATGATTGATCACCTCGGTTTCAAAATCAGCGACTACGACCGCAGCCTGAACTTCTACCAGCAAGTGCTTGCTCCGCTGGGTTATGGCCTGGTCATGGAAGTCACACCGGAAATGACCGGCACGGATTCGCGCCATGCAGGCTTTGGCAAGAATGGCAAACCGGATTTCTGGATCGGTACCGGCGGCGAGCCGACCCGCAACGGACTGCATATCGCCTTTGTCGCCACCGATCGCGCCGCGGTCGATACCTTCTACGCGGCAGCGCTGGCGGCCGGCGCCAAGGACAATGGCCCGCCGGGTGTGCGCCCCCTGTACCACCCGAACTACTACGGTGCCTTTGTTATCGATCCCGACGGCCACAATATCGAAGCCGTCTGTCACGCACCGGCCTGATCCGGCCCTACCCCACGGTCGCCCGCCCATCACGGAACGCAAACGATGCAAGGACTGTTCTCCAAGGTACTCATAGCGAATCGCGGCGAAATCGCCTGCCGCGTAATCCGCACCTGTCGCCGGCTCGGTATTGCTACCGTCGCCGTGTATTCGGAGGCCGATGCCACCGCGCAACATGTGCGGCTGGCCGACGAAGCCTGGCCTATCGGCGGTTCGCGGCCGGCCGACTCCTATCTGCGCGGCGACGTGATACTCGCTGCGGCAAAGGAAAGCGGCGCGCAGGCCATCCACCCCGGTTATGGCTTTCTGTCGGAGAACGCGGATTTCGCCGAAGCCGTGGAAGCAGCTGGCATTGTCTTTATCGGACCTGGCGCCGCGTCCATGCGCAAGATGGGCTCAAAAGCCGGCGCCAAACTGCTGATGCAGGAGCACAAGGTGCCGGTCGTGCCGGGTTACACCGGCGAGGATCAGGACCCGGCCCTGCTCGCGCGCGAGGCCGAACGTATCGGGTTTCCGCTGATGATCAAGGCCGCGCACGGCGGCGGTGGCAAGGGCATGCGCATAGTCCGGGCCAAGCAGGAATTCGCCGCCAACCTGGAGTCCTGCCAGCGCGAAGCGAAGAATGCATTCGGCCGCGACCGGGTGCTGCTGGAGCGCTATGTCGAGCGGCCACGCCATATCGAATTTCAGGTATTCGGCGACCGGCACGGCAATATCGTGCACCTCAACGAACGCGAGTGCTCGGCACAACGCCGCTACCAGAAAGTGCTGGAAGAAGCGCCTTCGCCGTTCGTGACCCCCGAACTGCGCGCTCGCATGGGCGATGCGGCCATTGCCGCAGCGCGGGCGATCGACTACGCCAACGCCGGCACAGTGGAGTTTATTGTTGGACAAGGCGGCGATTTCTACTTTATGGAAATCAATACGCGCCTGCAGGTGGAACACCCGGTAACCGAGCTGACCTTGAATCTCGACCTGGTTGAACTGCAGCTGCGCGTCGCCGCCGGCGAGGCGCTGCCGGCTTCGCTGGTGCGCAACAAGTCGGTACCGGCCGACGGCCATGCGATCGAACTGCGCCTCTACGCCGAAGATCCGGCACAGAACTTCCTGCCGGGCTCGGGCCGCCTCAGCACCCTGCGTCTGCCGCAATCCTCGCGCCATGTCCGCATCGACGGCGGGGTGATCGAAGGCGACACCGTGTCGATCTTCTACGATCCCATGATCGCCAAGCTCATCGTCTGGGACCGCAATCGCGACGAAGCACTGCAGCGCATGCGCGAAGCGCTGGCGGCGACTGAAATCATAGGGCCGAAGTCCAACGTCGAATTCCTCGAGCGCCTGGTGCGGCATCCGGCAGTCACCGGCGCGACCATCGATACGGGCTATCTCGACCGGCATCTGGACGAATTCCTGCCGCAGGCCAACGACACCGTGCCGGGTGCGGTGCTCGCCGCGGCGGCCACTGCGGTACTGCTCGACCAGGAAAACACCGCGCCGCTGCTGGCCGCGAGCGGCAACGATCCCTACTCGCCCTGGGCACGCGCCGACGGCTGGCGCCTGGGCCATCCGGGCAAGCGCGTGGTGGTGCTGGTACATGCGGGCGAGCGCTTCGAGATCGCGGCGCATGGCAGTGCCGGCAACTATGCGCTCGACTGGAACGGCAACCATGCCAGCGTGCGCAACGCGCTGATCGTCGACGGCTGCTTCAGCGCCGAGATCGACGGTGTTGCGCGCCGCTCGCAGACTCGCATCGACGCACAGCACGTGCTGGTGCACGACGGCTGCACGCGCCACAGCTTTGACCGCGCGGCAGCCTTCGCCTATAGCGCCAGCGGCGGCAGCGGCGGCGACCGCGTCGTTGCACCCATGCCGGGCCGCATCGTGCTGACCAAGGTCAGCGCCGGCGACGGCGTCAGCGAAGGCCAGGAGCTCGCGATCATGGAAGCGATGAAGATGGAAATCACCTTGCGCGCGCCGCGCGCCGGGACGATAGCCGCCGTGCAGGCCCAGGCTGGCGAGTTCGTCGAGGCCGACGCCGTGCTGATCAAGCTGGAACCGCAATGATGAAACACGAGCGAGGGTTGTCCGCGTTTTGTATCCGAATCACGGCGAGGTGGCGGTTCGCCGCAGTCGCCACCCTCTGCCTGACGGCGTTGACGGCCTGCGTGGAAACACGTTTCGAATCGCCTCTTGGCGACAACATCGAGAGCTGCGACATTCAATGGAAAGGGCTTTGGCTAGCCGAGAACGCAGCGCGGGAACATGATGATGGCGCGTTTTACATCGATGAGGAGTGCCGCTTCCACGTGCTGGATCAGAGCGGGCCAGGCACACCACTGAAACCCATCCACGTGCCGCTTAACTTCGTGCACGACGGCGGCAACGACTACCTCGTCGTGTCCGACGCCCAGCTCAAGCCGCTGGTCAAGCTCGATCCGCCGCATGCGGTCGAACCGGTGCCGGATAAGTCGTTCTTCTTTGCGCGCTATCGCCTGCGCGGCGACCGCCTCGACATCTACGACGTCGACGGCGAGCGTGTCGCAAAACTGATTCTCGACGCCAAACTCGAAGGCACCATCAGCAAGACCTCGACCGAGCTCCATGTCTACGTGCGCGGCAATCGCCGCCAGATGCTGGAAATCGTGCGCAAGCACGACCTGTTCACCAGCAAGCCGCTGCGCATGAAACGCAGCGAGCTGTCGGTCGAGGCCTACGAGAAAGCGCTGCTCGCACGCCAGCACAAGGAACAGCCATGACCCAGCCCAGCCAGGTGCGCATCGTCGAAGTCGGCCCGCGCGACGGCCTGCAGAACGAAAAGGCCATCATCGCCACGGCGACCAAGATCGAACTCATCGACCGCCTGAGCGCAACCGGACTGCGCAGCATCGAGGCGACGAGCTTCGTGAGTCCGAAATGGATACCGCAGCTCGCCGACGCGGCCGAGGTCTTCAGTGGCATTACGCGGCGCGACGGCGTGAGCTATCCGGTGCTGGTGCCGAACCTGCAGGGTTATGAACGCGCCCGCGCCGCAGGTGCGGCAGAAGTCGCGGTATTCGCGGCGGCTTCGGAAGCGTTCAGCCGCAAGAACATCAACGCCGGTATCGATGAATCGCTACAGCGCTTTGAACCTGTGCTCGAACGCGCCAAGACCGACGGCGTACGCGTGCGTGGCTATGTCTCCACGGTGCTGGGCTGCCCTTATCAGGGCGAGGTGCCGCTGACCGATGTGGTGCGCGTCGCGGCAGCCCTGCACCGCGCCGGCTGCTACGAAATTTCCCTTGGCGACACCATTGGCATCGGCACCCCGCGCAAGGCAGCGGCCATGCTCGCCGCGGTCGCCGACGCCGTGCCCATGGCTGCACTCGCGATCCATTTCCACGACACGCGCGGCCAGGCGCTGGCAAACATCCTGGCCTGCCTCGAACTCGGTGTCGCTGTCGTCGATGCCGCCGTATCGGGCACCGGCGGCTGCCCCTACGCCAAGGGAGCCAGCGGCAATGTGGCCAGCGAAGACGTGGTCTACATGCTCGAAGGCATGGGCATCGCGACCGGCGTCGATCTGCCCCGGCTTATCGAGACCGGCCAATGGCTGGCCGCCCAGCTCGGCCGTGAAACCGGCAGCAAGGTCGGCAAGGCAGCGGCATAGCCAGAGTGGCGCAATCCCAGCCCTTGTAGCCTGGGATATGCCGAGCCTGGACTGCACGGCTCCGCCGTCGTATCGCCAAATGCCGCGCCGGTAGCGTGTGCTAGCCCGCATTTCTCACACCCGTTCGTATCGGCAGCCGCAGTAGAAGGGGCGTGAGAAATGCGGGCTAGTACTGCGGCAGCTGACTGATGTATCCCGCAGCATGTGTTGGCCAGTCGCCCGCAATCGAATCAGACCGGACGGCGCGATCAGACGGCGAACCCCTCTAGCACTCCGTCAGCCGCAAGCCGTGCAACGGCCCGCTCAACGGTCTCGATACGTGTGCGGTACTTGGGCCAGCCCAGCCGCTTGAGCGCCGCCTCGGGATTCGCGCTCGCCAGCGCTGCCGACAGCTCGGCGAAGCTACCTCGCCCCTGGTGGAGAATATCCATAATCCACAATGCGGTACGCCAGTCACTGCCATCGAATCGGGCAACGCGGGCCTTTGCGTGCACGAGCTTGCTGCGCATCTGGTCGATGAAGACCTCGATCTGCAGACGTTTCGCCGCCGGATCCAGACGCAGCCAGTTCATAAGCCGCGCGGCCACCGAAAGCTCGGCAGCATCGATCGCCGTAGCAGAGGGGTTGAGGAAAGCCATCAGCCGCGCAAGCTGCAGCTCTCGCTTGCCGTTGGGCCTGATCACCTCAACCACGTGCTCCAGATCTTCCGCAAGGTTACCGTCCACGCGATGCACGGTGATCTTGCCGCTTGCATTGGCGCGTAATGCCAGTTCGGGAAAATGCCGCTGCGCATCGGGCAGGGCCAGCAGCGCACGCAGATAGACGACGAAATTCTGTTCCGGCGTATGCGCAGCGAGCTGAGGTGCGCCAAAGGTGAACGCTGCACGATCGTAGGTGTTCAAGGTGGCGAAACGTGCGCCGCTTTCGGCCAGCAAGGTCGGTTCTATTAAGTGCGCCCACTGGCCGAGCTCGGCGGCGAAATCTCGCGCCGCATAGCTGCCAAAGCGCAGGCTGTCCTGGATTGAAGTCTTGCCCTGGAACAGCCCCAGCCGCGGCATGTCGTCGGTAAATTCCGTCACGCTGCCGATGATGAAGCTGTGGCCCGATGCGGAAACGGCGGTATACGTCTTGCCGCTTTTCCGCACGCTGACGATGGCGTCAAAGTTGTCCGCTGCAGCCAGCACAAAGCCCGTAGCCAGCGCGGGCTTGCGCAACTCTCGAAATAGCGCCTCGTCGACTGCGGAGGGACGTATGGGAAAGCTGAGATCCAGCGCCGCTGCCGTGCGTGGCCCGAACAGGCCATCGACTTCGAGGCCGCGCATTACCTGGAACGAAATCAGCGCCGCCTGCGTGTTCGGGCCGAATGCGCCGTCTACCGGCCCCGGATCAACCCCGGCCGCGGCCAGCGCACGCTGCAGCGCGACCACGTCCGGGCCGCGAAAATTGGGCCGCCTGAGCCAGAGATGGCCAACCGGCGCTGCCTCAGCCTCGGCGCTGGCCGACAGCAGGACCGTCGCCGGCACGGCGTAGTCGACCGCCGGCAGCAGACAGCCAATGCTCCAGGCACGCTGCGCCGCACCATCGAAAACACTGACGCCGAATTCCTTACCGCGGGCTTCCAGCGTGCGCTCGCCATCGCCCAGGGCAAAGGCTACATGACCGATCTTGCCGGGAGCTGGCGCCCGGATCAGCGCCGCGCCAGGGATCTTCAGCGCATCCTGCCAGCGGATCACCTGTCCCCGTGTTCGTGCATCGTCATACCAATGACCGGAATACGGCTCGGCCTTCGCAACCTGACTGACCTTGCCAGCACCGAAGATCAACCCATAGGCCTGATACGCGCACCAGGAAGCAAATTCAGCGCAGTCCCAGGGCCCTTTCCAGTTCGCGTTGTCCAGCGGCACCCGCGCGCCCAGCACATAGGCCTGGCCACGGCGGCTAGAGCCGACATCGATAACGTCCTGACCCGAAAACGACATAGCGCCTCCACTGGTTGGCCTGACTACAGTGCGGACGATGCTCGCTTAACCAGGAAACGACAAAGCGGCAGGAGCAACCCATGAGTCACACGACGCAAATGCCATGTTTCGGCCTACGCACAGGCCGACCCTCAGAGCCCAGGCACACTCCGTCCCTGGCAGCCGGCAGATCTGCCCGGTGCGCCAAATACCGCAGGTGCAGCCAGGCACAACGGCCTCGCTGCAAACCTGGGTCAGGTTCCTAGTTGTCAGCCTCCTGGCCGCGCACCTGAGCGGCAGCCTTGCGATGGGCGTTGCCGCGTGCCTCGCCGCCGCGGCGCCCGATCGCCGCCATGTGCTCACGGTTCTGACTTACCGCTTCACCGCCCTTGCGGCCAGCCTTGCGTGCTTCTTCCGGAGTAAATTCGTGCGCAGTGCCGCGAGCGTGTGCAGCCCTTCCGCCTTCGCTGGCAATAGCCCGCTGGCGCGTCTCATCCATCGAAGCAAAACCGCGCCGGCTCATACCGCTGTTGTCCGTTCGGCGCTCGGCCGGAGCCTTGCGGGCATCGTCGCCTCGGCTTTGCACCGAAGCATCAAGTTTGCGCTGGTCGTTCGGATTCATGGGGCTCTCCAATGATGGCCTTCGTGTCCGACTGCGGCCGTTTCGCCAGATAGGCAAGACGCCGGCCGTGATGTCGAGGCGGCATGGAACCACCGCAATGACCATGCCAACCGCACTCAGCAGCGGCGTCGCGTCCTGGCATTCCCCAAGACTATGCTGCGGCGCGACAGAACCCGGGAAGAACTCCCGAATCGGTTAAGGAAACTCACCAACCTCTGCCTTGCCGGCATTCTAGTCCCTATGCAGGCGAAGCGCAGAATTTGATTGCCGGCACGCCAAATGCTCTGGCCGAGGCCGGTTTGATCCGCCCTTCGCAGGTACAGCCCCAAAAACCAGCAGTTGGCCTGAGCCACACCGAGAGGGAAAAAATTGCGGGCCGCTCAGGCCCGGCCTGCAAGCACTTGCTGCGCAATCGCTGCGGCGACGCACCTATCGTCGAACTCAATGCGCTGCTCGACGCCATCGACGTCAACGCTAAGTACGGTTTCCGCGCCGCGTCCGGCGATCAGCACGGTATCGCCGCACCGCGCAAGGCGCAGAGCCCGCTCGATCGCGGCCCGGCGCTCGTCAATGACCTGGACCTTGGCCCGCAGCACCGGCTCAACGCCGGCAAGTATCTCAGCCGAGATCTGGCTGAACGCTTCGCCGCGGAAGTTATCTGGGGTAACGATAACAATGTCGGCACGCGCCGCGGCTATAGCCCCCATGACCGGCCGCTTGCTGGCATCGCGTTTGCCGCCGCAACCGAAGACGCAGATCAGGCGGCCTGGTGTCAGCGGACGCAAGGTATCAAGCACGACTTCAAGCGCGCCGGGCTTGTGTGCAAAATCGACGACCACCGCCACCTCGCCGCAGTGCGCGACGCGCTCCATGCGCCCAGGCACCGGCTGCATGGCACGCACGCCTTGTTCCAATGCCGCACGCGGCAGTCCCAGCCCATGGGCGAGCGTGACGGCCCCTAGGATGTTCTCCGCGTTGAAGCGGCCGATCAGCGATGATTCGATCATTGCAATGACGGCACCGTCGAGACGGATTTCTCCGCCTATGCCCGCAGCCGAAACTGCGAGTGCGGCGCCATCAGCACGGCGCTGCGCAGCGGCGCTGCCGAACGCAAACAGCGCAGGATCCGGAAACCCTGCCGCCCCGGCGAGCTGTGCCTGCAGTCGCGCGCCCCAGGCATCGTCGACATTGACTGCCGCACGCGGTGACTTGCCGCGACGGCGCGCCGCGTCAGCGTAGTCGGTAAACAGGCGCGCCTTCGCCGCGAAGTAGTTCTCCATGGTGTGGTGCAGATCGAGGTGATCTACCGAAAGGTTTGTGAACAGCATGCCGTCGAATGCCACGCCCAGCGTGCGTTCCTGCTCCAGTGCATGCGAAGACACTTCCATTGCGACGGCGGTGGAACCCGCATCGGCCATGTCGCGCAGGACTCGATTGAGCACGAAGGTGCTCGGCGTCGTGTTCGGCGAGGGCAACACATGACTGGCATAACGTATGTTTTCGGTCCCGATGACACCGACACGATGGCCGCCGGCCTGCAACAGACTTTCCAGCAGATAGGTCGTTGTGGTCTTGCCGCAGGTACCGGTGACACCGACCAGCAGCAACCGCGCGCTGGGATCGCCGTAGTAGACCCGCGCCAGTTCAGCGGCTGCCGCGCGCCGGTTTGCGACGCGTACACACTGTTCCGGCCGCAGTTGCGGCAGATCGCAATCGCTGACGATCAGCGCAGCGCCGGCCGCCAACGCCTGCTGTAGAAATTCGTCCTTGCGCGCCCGGCCACCGCCGTAGACAAAAACGCCGCCGGCAACGAGCTCGCGGGTATCGTCGGTGACTATGGGATAGCGCTGAATACAGGCGACAAGCTCTGCAAAATTCATGGGGTGCCTCAGATCGAGCCGGAATCTGGCCTTGGGGTCTCGTGCCGCTTCAGTCAAGGAGACGTCAAGCGCCTGAGATGCCTGTGTCTGGCGGAATTGCAGGAATGCGCAAGGGGGCAGAAAGAACGCGCAGCGGAAACTTCTCGAGGTCTTGCATCGACTTCCCTGTGAGGTAGCACGGCGCACCTGCAATCGCTGCCAGGCTACGCCGAAGTTCTGACGCGCCGCGGGCAAGAAGCGGGCTGGCCTGGGGCAAGGATGGGCGTTGCCCCGGCTGGCGATCATCGCACGAAGCGAGGCGAGTGCGGATATGTTGGTTTCCGCATCCCTGAGCTGGCCGGAAGCGCGCCCCGAAGCAGTCGCGGAATACCGGACGTCGAAGCAGGGTGCCAGCCCGTCCCACCGCTGCGCTTTGGATCACAGCCAGCGACGTTTTCACTCCGACAACAGTTCTTGGAAGTGTTGTTCGACGCCAAAACTACAAACCAAAAAAATTCACCCCAGCAGCTAAAATCTTGACATATTTGTCCAAAAAGACAGTCCCACAGGGCCACAAAATACGGTAGGGTCAACGCTGCCCGGACAAGCGCCCGCCACGCGGAAAAACCGGCAATGGCGATGCATCAATGCTGGCGCGCTCCAGGCAAGCCGCAAGCAAGGATTTGCGAACGGCCGTAGCCCCTCTTGACACGGATGGCAGCACCTCATGGACCGATTCGACTCGTTACGACTGTTCACCCGCATCGTGGAGCTAGGAAGCTTCACGCGCGCCGCCGGAGAACTCGGCGTACCCCGCGCCAGCGCGACTCACGCGATCAAGGCGCTTGAACAACGCCTGGGCTCGCGCCTGCTGGAACGCACGACGCGGCAAGTACGCGTGACTGCGGACGGCCGCATCTACTACGACTGCTGCTCACATCTGCTGGCGGAACTTGACGAAGTCGAGGCCAGCCTTTCCGGCGCTGTGCGCGAGGCTCGCGGCGTGCTGCGAGTCGATCTACGCGGCGGCGCCGCCGCGCAACTGCTGCTACCGCATGTCGATGCCTTCTGCAGCCGTCACCCACTGGTTGACCTTGTAGTCAGCAACGGCGAGCGCCTGCACGACCTTATGCGCGGCGACGTCGATTGCGTCGTCCGTGCCGGCGAAACACACGAGCACGCCATGGTTTCGCACCGGATCGCTGCGCTGCCACAAGTCGTCTGCGCAAGCCCAGGCTACCTGCAACAGCATGGCATACCCGTCAAACCCGACGATCTTGCCCATCATATCGGTGTCGGCTGGCTGCAACGGCAGCGTGACAACGAGGCCCGCCTACGGCTGGACAGCGCAGAGGGTGTGTGCAACTACCGACTGCGTAGCCGTGTCGGCGTCAGCGACGACGAAAGCTACCTGCTTTGCGCGCTGCGCGGCTGCGGCCTGATCCAGCTGCCGAGGCTACAGGTCGAAGCACCACTACGTGACGGCAGCCTGGTCGAAGTGCTCGCCGCATACACATCACCAGTACTGCCGGTATCGCTGCTGTATCCATCGGCACGGCGCCTCGCACCCGCGGCACAGGCTTTTGTGGACTGGGCGCTGGCAGTCGGCGGCACCTACACTGCAGCTGCCTCACCAGCAGTGCTGAGACACAATCAAGACGGGCAATAGACAAGGATTATTAAATAATACATATACACCAACGATCAGACGCATGTGTGGAAGGCGTCTGGTCACCCATCAACCAAAGGCGGCCTGAAACCGGAAAGCAGCGACTTGTCCGGCACTATCTGACCGTATTGCTGACAACAGATACGCCGCCAATCCGCTGCCCCGTACTTCACGGCCTCACTGAAGTCACCCCAGATCATGCGCATGCCGTCGAACTGCTGTGTTTTCGGATCCAGGTCCAGGCGCGGATCCGACAAGACGAACGTGTTGATGCGATCGCCCGCACGCGGCGGCTTGCCGACGATTCACGAGAACACGACGACCTCACCGTCCTTGAACTTGACTGTCTTGGGGACGACGTAACCTTGACGGACGTTCAGCACGCGGCTGGGTACCGGATCAAGGCAAGCAGGCACTCACTCGAACGAGTCCGCGAACAAGCGTGGTCCGCATTCGCTCACCGCAGCAGCGCGGCCATCGACCCAAGCCATGTGGCTGCCCATCGCGGGCGCGGCAACGAACTGCTGCGCCAGTTCGCGCAAGGTCATGCCAGCCGTGCCAATGAACAGCCGCGAATCGTAGAACTGGACATCGTCATAGGCACCTTCGTGCGCGCGGCAGTCTGGCATCCATAGTGCTGAGCTAGGCACTAGCCCGCTGTTGTCGGCACCTGTGGCCAGTTCGCTTTGCGTTGCAAATCCGGACAGGAAAGCGTTGGCTTGCGTCAGCAACCGTTGCTGGTGCGCCGACCCCGGCCCCACCGGCAGCAGCGGAGGACAGGGCGAAAAACCCAGTGCCGCGCAATGGCTGTAGGCTGCATAGGGTCCCCATGGCAGCGCGTGCCCAAGACCGCCCTGGGTGTGCTCCGCATTGGGATCGCGAAAATCCTCGCGCACCAACGCAGGTGTAGTCTCGTGATGCAGCCGCACATGCAAACGATCACGGCACTTCCAGGCGTCACCGCCGGCCTGGTGCGCTGCGACACACGACGCATCGAACACGGTTGCCAGACTATCGGCTGGCGAAGTGAACCAGGCCCGGTATTGTTCAAAATACCATTCGTTGTCGTTGGACGGATCGCGGAAGAAATCACCACCGTCGTAGGCGCCCAGTGCCATCGAATTGCCGCTGTAGTCGTGCGCAAACAGCCCGGATGGTGACAACGTATCGAACGCCGCCTCGTTCTCGGGCGTGGGTAGGAAATTGGCGTCGTGGATGACACGGATATCGCCATCGAACCCGGCATACCCGCGCAACTGCGAAGCAATACGATCGATGTTGTGATAAAGGCCATGTGCCGCACCGGAGTGGCCGACGAACACGACCTGGTCGGCGTCGGCGATCGACGGCAGCGACACCGGCACCGCCGCAACACCGCCATTGCCGTCGTCCACATAGGTGGTGTACTGCAGCCCTGCCCCACCGGCACCACTGCCGCGCAGCGTATCCAGCGTCAGGCGCACGATAAGCTGGCCATGCTGGAACAGCGTATAGGCGATTGGTGCCGCCGGCGGCGGCCGTTGCGCTGTCACCGCGTGCGTAGCGCGACCGTTATAACGGTCGTAACTGCATTTTTCTATGCGTACGCGGTGAAACCGTGCGAACACCGGATTGCGCACCAGATTCGGCTTGAGCAATCCCTCGGAAGAACCACCGCTGCCAAAGGTCTTCATCAGCGGCTTGCCGGCCGAGCCCATTTCATCGGCCTCCGCCGGAGTTGCGTAGAGTTGTGCGCACTCCTGGCCGCTCTCGAAACTGCCGTTGTCATCGAGATCCTGTGCGCTGCAGGCGCCACCGCCGGTCATTGTGATCAGCCAGCGCGCGGACGGGCCGCCCTCGGCCGGATCGACGTAGATGACCGGGCGCGTGCCGTCCAGGCAGCGCACGTTTACGTCGTCATTCAATGTCACCCGGGTGAATTCGCGCAGTTGCGCCGGCGTGACGGGTAGCGCTGGTGCTGGCTGTGGTACGGCAGTGGGGGACACCGCGCAACGCAGCGACGCGGCCCAGTACGAGTCGCTGCAGGTATTGCCTGTTCCGCCCGCGTTGGCACCACCGCCAGTTGCCAGGGCGATCAGACTCATCAGGCGCCAGCCATAACCCGGTTTCTGTAACATGCCAAGCCCCCCGCGCAGACTGCACCGTTCAACGCGACGATGCAATCTGGGTTGACGGAGCGGCGCTGTTCACGGCGCTCAGCGAACTGATCCGTGGCAGCCAGGATCGTCGCCGGGCACCTGCGTAGGTGGACGCAAGCCCCGCCCAGGCATGCACCACTGCCTCAGCCCTGCGCCGCTACCAGCCGCCCGCCATGCAGCTCCAGCACGCGGTCCATGCGCCGCGCAAGACTGTTGTCATGGGTCACGAGAATGAAGCTGGTGCCGACTTCACGATTGAGTTCGAGCATCAGGGCATAGACCTGGGCCGCATTTTTTTCGTCGAGGTTGCCGGTGGGCTCGTCGCCCAGCACGCAGGCCGGGCGCGTGACCAGCGCGCGTGCCACCGCACAGCGCTGCCGCTCGCCGCCCGACATCTCGCCCGGTTTGTGCTCCAGGCGCTGACCGAGGCCGACGCGCGCCAGCAGCTCGCCGGCCTCGCGCCGCGCCTGCGCAATCGGCGTGCCGCGGATCAGGAGCGGCATGCAGACATTCTCCAGCGCAGTAAATTCGGGCAGCAGATGATGAAACTGATAGATAAATCCCAGCGCGCGGTTGCGCAACTCGCCGCGGGCACGATCCGACAACGCCGACATGCGCTGCCCGGCGACGTCGATCTCGCCGCCACTGGGCGTGTCCAGCCCACCCAGGATGTGCAGCAGCGTGCTCTTGCCCGAACCCGAAGCGCCGACTATCGCCAGCGTCTCGCCACGGGCAAGGCTGAAGTTCACGTCGACAAGTACCTCCGTGCGCAGGGCGCCTTCCTGGTAGATCTTGGCCACGTTGCTGGCGCGGAGTACGACCTCGGACACAGCCGCGGAATCCTTATTCATAGCGCAATGCTGCTGCAGGTTGCGTGCGTGCCGCACGCCAGGCGGGATAGATCGTCGCCACCAGCGAGAACAGGAACGCGAGTGTCGCAATCAGGCCGACATCGCTCCACTGCATATCCGAGGGCAGATCGCTGATGTAGTAGACGTCAGCAGGCAGCACCGAGATCTCAAGCTGTTTTTCGATGAACTTGACGATGGCCTCCAGGTTCAGCGCGAGCACGACCCCGAGCAAGGTGCCGATCGCAATACCAATCGCCCCGACCAGCACACCCTGCACCATGAACACGCCCATGATGCTGCGCGGGCTAGCCCCCAGCGTGCGCAGTATGGCGATATCCGCCTGCTTGTCCTGCACCAGCATGACCAGGGTCGAAACAAGGTTGAAAGCGGCGACGGCGACGATCAGCGACAGGATCATGAACATCACGCGCTTCTCCATCGCAATGGCCTTGAAGAAGTTGGAATGGCCCTGCATCCAGTCGCGCACGCGGTAGAACTGGCCGAGTTCCTGCGACAGCTCGCGCGCAACCGACAGTGCACGGAACATGTCGTCGAGCTTGAGGCGCAGACCGTCGGGGCCGTCGGTCTGGTACAGGCGCTGCGCGTCTTCAAGATGCACGATGGCCAGACCGGCGTCGTATTCCTCCATGCCGATCTCGAA
This sequence comes from Rhodanobacteraceae bacterium, assembly GCA_016790075.1. Taxonomy (GTDB): domain Bacteria; phylum Pseudomonadota; class Gammaproteobacteria; order Xanthomonadales; family Rhodanobacteraceae; genus Tahibacter. The sequence continues at coordinate 302,095 of JAEUPP010000039.1, forward strand.
AACGCCGATGACGGTAAAGCGTTTCAGCCGCGGCACGGCACCGACCGGCGTAGCGCGAATTTCCGGGGCGTAGACCACGACCTGATCGCCCACGTCGACGCCAAGCTTGTACGACAGCTCACGCCCGAGCACGATGCCGAAGCGGCCGGCAACCAGTTCGTCGAGTTTGCCGGCCTTCATCTTGCGGTCGACCTCGGACACCTTGGGTTCTTCCCGCGGCAACACGCCGCGTACGATGGCACCGCCGACCCGGTCGCCCTGCAACATGGCCTCGCGTTCGATGAATGGCGCGGCACCAAGCACATGGGTGTTGGCCTCGGCTTTTTTCTGCGCGCCGGGCCAGTCCTGCATGCTGCCATCGATGCTGCTGATCGTGGCGTGCGACACCATGCCGAGGATGCGCGTGCGCAGTTCGTTGTCGAAGCCGTTCATGACCGATATCACCACGATCAGCGCCATGACGCCGACAGCAATACCGGCCATCGATACCAGCGAAATGAAGGAAATAAAGTGATTGCGGCGTTTGGCGCGCGTGTAGCGCAGGCCTATGAACAGCTCTAACGGTCGGAACATGGCCGGGGGTAGCAATCCTTGGGTACGGTTCAGACCGGACAGCCGGCCGAGAGTGCAATACACGCCAGCACCGCGCAAGGCGGCACCCTGCGCGGATTCAGCGCGGAGTCGGCAGCGCCTCCTGATCCAGCCGCACGCGCAGCTGGCGGCGCAGGTCGCGATCCATGTTGTCTGGCAGCAGGTAGACGATCACCGCCTGCCCCGCCATCGTGCGCAGCCGCAGTATCAGCATCAGACCCAGCCCGCTCCAACCCAGCAGCACCGCGCTGACCGCGGTCTGCGATGCATCGAGCAAAGCCCAGCTGCCGTCGGCGTTCCAGCTCGCGCGCAGCCAGCCCCGTTGTCGCAGGCTGCTTGCCGTGCGCGCCGTGACCAGGACCACGACCAGACTCAATCCCGCAGCCAATCCCGGATAATCGCGCAGTCCGCTGTTCCATACCGACAACAAGGCCAGCAACGCGACGCAGCCCAGCGTCGCGATCAGCGCGTGTGAAGGTCGCAGCTCAAACGCGATCGCGCGCGCGGATTTCATCGACGATAGCCTGCCAGTCGGCACGCGGCGCAGGTTCACGCCCTACCAGCCAGTGCCACAGATCGGGATCCTGCGCCTCCAGCAATTCAGAAAACGCCAACTGCTGCGATGCGCAGGCCGCGGCGTAGCGCGCATCCAGCCACCAGCCCACGAGCGCGTCGAGCTCGCGCGTGCCGCGGCGGCAACGCCAGCGCAGCCGCGCAATCGCCGCATCCGTCACAGCCCCTGCCTTGCTGCACGCCGGTGCGCAAGCAGCGCGGCCGCGACACCGATCGAACAGGCTGGCATCACAAAGACCAGGATCGCGAGCAGCATACGCAGCCCGTTGATACTGGGCAGGTTCATGCCCAGCGTGAACAGGAAGGTGGCGCACCATGCCCAGAGCAGGCTGCTCCAGCCGCGCTCGGCGGCCGACTGGCGCGCGACCAGCAAGATACCGAGCACGAACGGCACTAGCACCAATGCCAGCCAGCTGACCGGCGCACGGACGGCACGCCAGGCCTCCGGGCTTACGCGAAACATGACCCAGGCCGCGGCACCGGCCGCAAGCCCGGCCACCAGGGCGTAGCCCACAAACCGCAGCGGTGAGAATCGGCCGCGTGCCGGATTCGTGTCGTCACTCACCTCAAGCTCCCTGGCGCAGCACCATGAGTTTCTTGATTTCGGCGATGGCCTTGGCCGGATTCAGGCCCTTGGGACAGGTCCGCGCGCAGTTGAGAATGGTGTGGCAACGGTACAGACGGAACGGATCTTCGAGATCGTCCAGGCGTGCGCCGGTGTCTTCGTCACGGCTGTCGATAATCCAGCGGTAAGCCTGTAGCAGAATGGCCGGACCGAGATAACGGTCGCCGTTCCACCAGTAGCTGGGGCAGGACGTCGAGCAGCAGGCGCAGAGAATGCATTCGTACAGGCCGTCGAGCTTGGCCCGGTCTTCCTTGGACTGCAGCCGCTCCGCATCCGGCGGCGGCGCGCTCTGGGTACGTATCCACGGTTTGATCGATGCGTACTGGGCGTAGAAATGGGTCAGATCGGGCACCAGATCCTTGACTACGCTCATGCTCGGCAAGGGGTAGACCGGCACCTCATGCGCCGCGCAGTCGGCGACCGCCCTGGTACACGCCAGCGTGTTCGTGCCGTCGATATTCATCGCACAGGAGCCGCAGATACCTTCGCGGCAGGAGCGGCGGAAGGTCAGCGTCGGATCAATCTCGTTCTTGATCTTGATCAATGCGTCGAGAACCATGGGCCCGCAGCTGGCCATGTCGACGTCGTAGGTATCCACACGTGGGTTCTGGCCATCATCCGGATTCCAACGATAGACCTTGAACGTGCGCACCTTGCTGGCTCCGGCCGGGGCCGGAAAGTGCTTGCCCTTTTGCACCTTGGAATTTTTGGGCAGAGTGAACTCAGCCATGTTGCGGACTCCGGGAGGCGGCGATCGCCTCGATTTCTGGCAGCCGGGACGGATCGAACGCAGATGCGGCGACCACGGCCAAGGCAGGCTGGTGGGAATCGTGAACTTCGCAGGGGACTGCTCGACGGCAATCGGCAAGCACAGGCGAAGCAGGGAAAAAACTCATCGCGACCGGATTCGCAGCGGGGCGCTCGGTGGCAGCACGCGCACGGTGCATCCGGCCGCCGCCCGGAGCCGTGGCAGCCGCGGGCGCATTGGCGGCATGATCAGCCACGAGCGAAATTCCGCGCCCATTGCCCGCTCAGCACGAAGCGCGGGAAGGTGATGAATTGTTCGATGACTACGCGCCCGAGAAAATCGAGCGGACCATCGAACGGCACGGGAGCGACCGCCTCGCGCTTGTGACCTATGCCCTGCAGGGCAAACCCAAATACGGCCACGCCAAACGCCACGACCGCTCCCAGCCACTGCGCCGCGACCAGCAGGCGCACGCCGGCCAGGGTGCCGGCAATAAAGGCCGGGACCGCAACACTATGCAGTAGCAGGTTCAGGCGGTCGCGGTGATTGTCCGCGTAACCGCGCCATTGCCATGCGATCAGCCCGCCTTCTCGTGCCATCGTCCGGACCTCAGTAGGTACGCGCCTTCGGCGGAACCGGCTCCACATCGCCGGTAAGCGTATACATGTGCACCGGACGGTAGTCGATCGCGGTATTGCCGCTCCCGTCAACCGTGCAGATCGTGTGCTTGAGCCAGTTCTCGTCGTCGCGCTTGCCCTCGTGACCGAGGTTGCCGGCTTCATCGTGAGTCCAGTAGTCCTCGCGTGCCTGCGCACCGCGGGATTCCTTGCGGTTTTCCGCGGAGACCATGGTAACCAGCGCCTGATCGAGCAGGTTCTGCAACTCCAGGGTTTCGATCAGGTCGGAATTCCAGATCAGCGAGCGATCGGTGACACGTACATCCTTGTAGGCGGCATGGCATTCGCGCATGCGCTGCACGCCGCGCTTCAGGCCCGCATCGGTACGGAATACGGACGCGTCTTCCTGCATCGTGCGCTGCATGCGCAAACGCAGATCAGCGGTTGGCGTCGCGCCATTCGCATGCCGGGCGCGGTCGAGATTGGCCAGCGCCGCATCGCAGACCGAAGCCGGCAGATCCTTGTGCGGCGCACCCGGCTTGATGATTTCCGCCGCGCGATTCGCCGCCGCCCGGCCGAACACGACCAGATCGAGCAGCGAGTTCGAGCCCAGGCGATTCGCCCCATGTACCGACACACAAGCCGCCTCGCCGATCGCGAACAAGCCCGGTACCACTGCATCCGGGTTGTCGCCCACCTTGCGCACGACTTCGCCGTGGTAGTTGGTCGGAATGCCGCCCATGTTGTAGTGCACGGTAGGAATTACCGGGATCGGCTGCTTGGTCACGTCGACGCCGGCAAAAATATGCGCGCTCTCGGCAATGCCCGGCAGTTTCTCGTTGATGACCTCAGGCCCCAGGTGCATCAGGTTCAGATGGATGTGATCGGCATTTGTGCCGACGCCGCGACCTTCGCGAATCTCTATGGTCATGGCACGGCTGACGACATCGCGCGAGGCCAGATCCTTGGCATTGGGCGCGTAGCGCTCCATGAAACGCTCGCCCTTGGAGTTCGTCAGATAACCGCCCTCGCCGCGCACGCCCTCGGTAATCAGACAACCAGCGCCGTAGATGCCTGTCGGATGGAACTGCACAAATTCCATGTCCTGCAGCGGCAACCCGGCGCGCAGCACCATGCCACCGCCATCACCGGTACAGGTATGCGCCGAGGTCGCACTGAAATAAGCGCGGCCGTAGCCACCAGTCGCCAGCACGACCGCATGGGCGCGGAACAAATGCAGCGTGCCTTCGGCCATGTCCAGCGCGATGACGCCGCGACAGACGCCTTCGGAATCCATGATCAGATCAAGCGCGAAATACTCGATGTAGAAACGCGCGTCATGTTTCAGCGACTGCTGGTACAGCGTATGCAGAATGGCGTGGCCGGTACGGTCGGCAGCCGCACAAGTGCGCTGTGCCGTGCCCTTGCCATAATGAGTTGTCATACCACCGAACGGACGCTGGTAGATCTTGCCATCTTCGGTACGCGAGAACGGCACACCGTAGTGCTCCAGTTCAATGACGGCCGGAATGGCCTCGCGGCACATGTATTCGATCGCGTCCTGATCGCCCAGCCAATCGGACCCCTTGATGGTGTCGTAGAAGTGGAAGCGCCAGTCGTCTTCGCCCATGTTGCCCAGCGCAGCCGACATACCGCCCTGCGCCGCCACCGTATGCGAACGCGTCGGGAACACCTTCGTCAGGCAGGCCGTGTTGAGGCCCTTGGCCGCCATACCGAAGGTGGCGCGCAGGCCGGCACCGCCGGCGCCCACGACGACGACATCGTACTTATGCTGCTGAATCTTGTAACTTGACATGTGCTCAGCTTCCGAGAGCGATGCGAACGACGGCGAGGATGCTGGCCAGTGCACCGAGCACGCAGAGGAATTTCACCGCGAGCTGGGACGCGATCTCCAGGCCGGGTGTGTGGACATAGTCTTCGATCACGACTTGCAGACCGAGCTGCGCGTGCCAGAACACACTGCCCACGAACGCGACCATGAGCACAGCGTGCAGTGGCTGCGCGATCAACGCCCGCGCTCCGGCGTAGTCGAGGTGCACGAGGCTCAACGCGAGCCAGACGAACCAGCAAGACAGCGGCACCAGGGCGACGGCCGTAATGCGCTGCACGATGAAATGCCGCGTGCCGCTCCGGGCCGAACCGAGTCCGCGGACTGTCTTGAGCGGAGTGCGTAGACGGCTCATAGCCCACCTCGCTGCAGCAGTACGCAAATCCAGACCAGCGCCGTGAGCACGAACGAACCCAGGACGGCGACCCAGCCGGTCATGACAAAGGTCCTGATCTCGAAGCCCGCGGCCGTGTCCTCAAGCAGATGGCGTAATCCATTGAGCAGGTGATACGCCAGCGACCATGTCCACCCCAGCAGCAGCAGCTGTCCGGGCATGGAAGCGCAACAGCGCTGTACCTTTGCATACACTTCCGGCCCGCCGGCCAGGGCGACCAGCAGGCAGACCAGCAACACGGTGCCGCCAGCCAGTGCTACGCCAGCAGCGCGGTGCAGAATCGAAGACACCATTTGGATCTGCCAGCGGTAGATCTGCAGGTGCGGTGACTTGGGTCTTGCCGCTTGAGGCATGGTCGCCATCCTTTACGCCAACCGGGGTTCCGATCCGGCGTTGCCACGATCTGCGTGCGCACTGCGGCGTTCAGCCCGCCTGCACCCGCTCAGAAATCGATGCAACGGCCATTCTTCTCCCAGTCGCCGTAGCGGGTAGGCTCCGGCCCCTGGCGGCCGCCAATTTCGCGCGGACGCGATGGGGCGTCCGCCGGTGCTGGAGCCTTGGACTCGGGCACGGCGCAATCGGGCGGAACTGGCTGGGAAGTGGATTCGGGCATAGGTCTTGAAGCGGCGCGAAGGTTAACCCCCGGCCGCTACGCCTGACAACCCTTGCGCGGCGCACAACACCGCCCCTCTGCGCCATCTGGCCGAGTAGAGTGGGCAGCCGGCCCTGTCAGATCGCGCAGCTTGCCAGAGGCGATGAGGGTCCGGTCCGATTTGCGATACTCGCGGCTCCACACCCTGGGGTATCCCCGTGCTACCGTCCGCACCGACCGAACTCATAGAACTTTCCGGCCCCGACGCGGCTGCGTTCGCTCAGGCTCAATTCTGTAACGACGTCGAGCCTCTGCGGACAGGCGACAGTCAGCTCAATGCCTGGTTGACCCCTCAGGGGCGAGTGCGCCGCCTGTTTCATTTGATTCGCGCCGATGACAGGCGTTATCTGCTGCTCTTGCGCGGCGGCAGTGCGGCTGCCGTGCTGCCGCCGCTGCGCATGTTCGTACTGCGCCTCAAGGTCGACATTCGGCAACTGAACGGCTGGCATTGGGCCGAGGCCGCAGCCGGATCGCTACAGCCCGGTGACTTCAACGCAGCACTGCCCGACAGCCGTCAGCTGATCCTTCGCCAGGGCAGCCCCGTCGACGGCCTGCCATTCGCCGAGACACTGGCGCGCGACATCGATGCCGGCCTGCCCTGGCTACCCGATCATGCGCTCGAACAGATACTGCCGTCGTGGCTGACGTTTGCACGACTCGGCGCGATCAGCCATACCAAGGGCTGTTACCCAGGGCAGGAAATCGTGGCTCGCCTGCACTTTCGTGGCGGTGGCGACAAACGCGTGCCAGTCCGCTTGTCGGCACCGTCAGCACTGATCGGCGCGACCGAATTGCGCGATGGCGGCAGCGAGGCCGGGCTTCTGTTGCAATGGGTGCCCGCAGCGGAAGGCGGCAGCCGCGCGCTCGCCGTCGTACGACGCGAATCAGCCGAAAGCGGAATGCAGCTGCAGGCCGCAGAACACCAGCTCAGTGTCCTTGCGTCAGCTTGGACCTGATCCGAATGAATCAACAATTCACCTGAAGCCCTGCGGCAAAACTCACATATACTCAGGCTATTCAGGCATCAGGTTTATCAGGAGGTCGGCCATGCCCCAGCATCGACAAGCCAGCAGGAAGCGTATGCTCCGCGGCGTGATCTGTGCTCTCGGCCTCGCGGCAGCTCCGGCCTGGGCTGACTACAGCTTCGTGGTGGAACCTATCTACAGCCCGCAGAAGGCCAGCGAAGTTTACAAACCGCTGATCGACTATCTCAGCAAGGCGACCGGCGAAAAATTCACCTTGGTTGCACCGCGAAACTATCACTTCTATTGGCGCGACCTGCGCGCAAACGAGAAGTACGACTTTGCGCTGGACGAGGCTCACCTCGCCGACTACCGCAAATCCCGATTCCAATTCGTACCCCTGGTGCGCACTGCAGAAAGCCAAAGTTATACCCTGGTCACAAATGTCGACCTGCAGGGAAAAAATCTCGACGCGCTCATTGGTCGCAAGATTGTCTGCATGGGGGCGCCTAGCCTCGGTTATGCGCTACTGCTCGGTTTCTATCCAAACCCAATACAGCAGCCGAATATCGAGTCCTCAGCTGCTTCCTGGCGCGACGCGGTGGAAGCGGTATTCGCGGGCGAAGCCGAGGCAGCCATGGTGCCAACCTGGCTCAAGGACCAGTACCCGAACCTGACGCCGGTGAAGACTTCGGCAGAATTTGCCGGCGCCGCCGTATCGGCCGCTCCCGGCGTGCCGGAGGCCACACGAACCAAGGTTGCGCAAGCCCTGCTGAAGCTGGATCAGGATCCGGCGCTGTCTAACCTGTTGCTGGAGCTTGGCATCAGCAAGTTTGTCGCCGCGAGCCCCGATGACTACAAGGGTGCCGAAGCCATGCTCAAGGGTTTTTACGGTTACGAATAAGCCAAGGCCGCAACCGCCAGAACATTGCAGCGAAAGATAAAACGCGCATTTGTACATTGCCGTGCCACACAAAACGCAACCTGAACCGAATGTTAGCCCCGCGTTAACAGCGGCTTCCTGCGTTTGACAGCTCCGCTTTTGCCCGTTAGGGTGCGCCTCACCAAATCCTAGCGGGTCGCCATTCCCGCACTCAGAACCGGGTCGAAAGACCCAGCAACCAGATCTCGCGAAGCGTAAGTATTCGGATCGCGAGGTTGTTGGTGGCCGGAGTTTGACTTTACGGCCACCCTGGTTAGGTGCTTTCGCCCGGAAGGCGGAGGCTAGATAAACCGGTCGTCAGCCCGCGCAGGCCCTGAACGGGGCGAGTAATAGCGCCCGGCCCGGCCACGCCGCATAACCCAGAAGGCGCGGCGCAACCGACATTCCGGAACCCAAAACGCCAGCGTCGCCCAGACCTGTCGCGCCCAAGGACCGTGTGCACGGAGGTATGAGAATGAAGCTGGGCCTGCTGCTCTGGATGACTTCGGTCATGCCGCAACCTATCGCCGATCAGACCTGTCTGGCGGCAACCGTTTATCTTGAGGCCCGCGGCGAATCGATTCGCGGCCAGATGGCCGTCGCCGAGGTCGGCTTGCACCGACTGGATGACGGCCGCTGGGGCAAGAGCCTGTGTGAGGTGCTAAAGGCGCCACGTCAATTCGCATTGTCCATTACTAGCAAAAATTACGAAATTGACAATATGGAAGCGTGGACAAAAGCATGGCTTGTCGCCAGCACCACGCGTAACGCATGGCTGCTTCCCGAGAACCTGCGCGTGCGCGTCGTACCGGGCGCAAGTCACTTCGTCGCCAATTACGCCGAGCCGCAAAGCTGGGCGCTCGGTCGCCCGGTCGCAATCATCGGCCCGCATCGCTTCTACTCGCTGAACTGATCAATCCCGCGTCACCTCAGCGCAGCAGCCCCCTGCACTGGGGAATCCAACACTACCTTACGAGCGATCCTGCGCAAAAACGGCTTTGCCAGCTCCGCATGAAGTCAGGTGGCTGAGCATGACGCCCCTCCTAGTGCGCTCGCACAACCTGTCGCGTTTGCTACCATCAGGCCTTGCGGCATGACCATGACCGCAGCGCCGGCCTTGCGCTGCTGCGGTCGCGCGCTTGAGTCAAACAACGACATGTTTTCGCGGCAGGCAGAGGGCTGATGGAATCGCTATACCGGCGCGTGCGCGAGCTTGATCCCAGGGCCGCCGCTGACGCCCTGCACGACGAAAACGACAGCACCGTAGCCGCCGTACTGGCGCAGCTGAATCCCGGGCAGGCGGTCGAGATCCTGGAAGAATTCCCGCCAACACGGCGCGAGCGCATTGCCGCCGCCAACAGCGCGGGCGAACAGTGGCTGGAGGATGTAGCCTGGCCCGAGTCCAGCGTGGGCCGGCTCATGGAAAAACCCAGCGCCGTATTCTCACCGGGCACACGTATCCATGAAGCGATCGAGGTACTGCGCGAAGCGGTCAAGCAGACCCTGATCACCTATCTGTACGTACTCGATCGCGAAGACCGGCTCGTTGGCGTAGTCGCATTCCGCGAACTGCTGTTTGCCAATCCGCAGGACACGCTGGCCGAAGTAATGATCCACTCACCATTTGCATTGCGCGGCGATATGGACCTCATCGACGCGATGCATGCCGTGGTCACACGGCACTACCCGGTTTACCCGGTCTGCGATACCGAAGGTCACCTGATCGGCGTGGTACGCGGCTCGGTACTGTTTGAACAGCAGGCCTTCGAGATCAGCGCGCAGGCCGGCGCGATGGTCGGCGTCGAGAAAGAAGAGCGCGCCGCAACACCATGGCTGCGTGCGTTGCGATTCCGCCATCCCTGGTTGCAGCTCAATCTGCTCACCGCCTTCATTGCCGCTGCGACCGTTGGCCTGTTTCAGGACACGGTCAATCGCATCGTGCTGCTTGCGATCTTCATTCCGGTACTGTCGGGCCAATGCAGCAACACCGGTTGCCAGTCCCTCGCCGTAACCTTGCGCGGTATGACGCTAGGCGAAGTCCGCAGCGCCCAGGCCGCGGCCCTGATGGCCAAGGAAGCCCTGCTCGGTTTTGCGAACGGAGCGCTCACCGGCGTGGTGGCGGCGATTGCCATGTTCGTCATGGCTCATCTGCAGAATCATTCACAACCCTTCACGCTCGCGCTCATCACGTTCGCTGCAATGACCGCAAGCTGCGCCGCCTCGGGCGTCGCTGGCGCCGCTGTGCCGCTGGTACTCAAACGACTCGGCGCCGACCCCGCTACGGCCTCAAGCATTTTCCTGACCACGGCGACCGACGTCGTCAGCATGGGCCTGTTTCTCGGCCTCGCCAGCGCATTTGTCACCTGAGCACGCGCTTCAGCGCAGGCCGAACCAGCGCTTGGGCAGAAACAGTTTGAGCGCGCGTTCGGCACTCTTGCGCCGCAGTCCCGGTTCGCGCAGACCGCGCCAGATCGGCCCCAGCCACTGGCGTCGCGGACGGTCGAGAATGGCAAGGCGAGCGTCAGCTTCTATGCGATAGATACGTACTACGCACTCGGCAAGTCGGCGGCGCTGCGGCGGCAACTCAGGCAACTGGGCAATCGCCGCTTCGATGTCGTCTGCAACATCACGGTACATGCGTACGGTGCGCTCGTAGCGGCGGCGAAAGCGCTCCGGCGTATCGTCATGACGCGCGAAGATCCAATTGCCCAGGCTGTCGGGGTTCTGCCGATAGTCAATCAGGGCTTCACTCAGGCAGAGACCGCGTCCTAGCAGTGCGGCGCGCAGGGTCAGGATATTGTCTTCGGCACTCGCCCGCAGCGGACCGAAGCGATCGAACACTTCGCGGCGGATCGCGAGGCTGGCGCCGAGCAACGTTGCAAGCTTGCCGGCGCGCACAAAGTAGTCCAGACCGAACTCGGCCGGCATGTGCCGGACCCCGCGCCGCAACGACGCACCTGCCATGTCGATTTCGTCGACTACCGAACCGAGCGCATAGGCATCGGGGTTTGCCGCAAATGCCGCGCGCGTCCCGGCCACACGCTGCGGCCGGGACAAGTCGTCGCCAGCCATGATGACAAAAATGCTGCCACTCGCGAGTGCAAACAGCTCGCTCAAGTGAGCCGCAACACCGCGGTTCTGCGCGCACTGACGCACGATGACGCGATGCGGACCCGCATAGCCGGCAAGATGGCGCTGCGCGCACGCGAAAGTGTCGTCCGGCGAGCAGTCGTCGGAAACGATGATTTCACAGGGTTCCGTCTGGGCGAGCGCTGCATCGATGGCCGCGACGATGGTATCGGCAGCACGGTAGGCGATCAGCAGCACACTGACGGCGAAATCGGGGATCGTGCTCATGGCAAGAAGGTGACGTAAAACTCCAAGTCTATACGGCCGTCCCTGGACACACGAGCGCGCTTGCACCGCGCACAAGTGGAACGCCAGACTGGGACCTATGAACGCGCCATCCTTGTCCCTGATCGACAGCCATTGCCATCTCGACTCGGCAGAGTTCGACCCGGACCGCGACGCCGTCGTAGCACGCGCACGTGCCGCCGGCATCACCGGACAGGTGATCCCGGCGATACGTGCCGAGGACTGGCCTGCACTGGCCGCGCTGTGTGCACGCACCCCGGGGCTGCATGCCGCCTTCGGCATGCACCCGCTGTACCTGGCCGAGCATCGCGACGAACACCTCGTGCTGCTGCGCGAGCGTCTGGCGCAGGGGCCGGCAGTCGCCGTGGGTGAATGCGGCCTCGACTATTTCGCACCGGGACTTGCCGTCGACGCGCAGCGGCATTTCTTTCATGCCCAGCTCGCGCTTGCACGCGCCTTTGGCCTGCCGGTTATCGTGCACGCGCGCCGCGCCGTCGAGGAAGTCATCCACACCTTGCGTGGCTATCCGGGCGTCTGCGGCGTAGTGCACAGCTATTCCGGCAGCGAGGAGCAGGCCAATCAGTTATGGAAAATGGGATTTATGCTCGGTATCGGCGGGCCGCTCAGCTATTCACGCGCCCACCGCCTGCGTCGCATCGTCGCCGCCATGCCGCTTGAATTCCTGTTGCTGGAAAGCGATGCGCCGGATCAGCCGCTCGCCACCCAGCGCGGCGCGCGCAACGAACCCTCCAGCGTCGCCCTGGTGCTCGAGGAAATCACGGCACTGCGCACGGAATCGCGCGAAGTCATTGCCGCGGCAACCACGGCCAACGCGCGCCGTCTGTTCAGGCTTGCTGCTGATCCCGCGGCGGCGGCAGCACATCCGGCCTCTTCTTCCAGCGGCTGAGCAGCAAGGTCAGCAGCGCCAGCAGAATTTCATCCACAAACGGGATCAGGTCGGGCACGATCAGATCAACCAGAAACAGCACCGCTGTCAGCAGCAGCAGGCGCGGAAAGCGCAAGCGCTCGGCAAATCCGAGCAAGGGGCCGAGCAGCAACGAACGCACGGGGCTGTTCAAGTGGCATTCTCCAGACGCGGCGACTCTGTCGGCTCGCAGTATGGGGTCCGTGACAAGCGACTCAAGCCCCGCTACGCGCGAGCAAGCGCTCAATGATCCTGCCCGCGGCAACGAGACCAAACGTCGCCGTCACGTGCATGGCGGCGCCAAGGCCGCTGCCACAATCCAGCCGCAGGGCTTCGTCGGCGCTGGCCGGGCGCGTGCCGCACACGGTGCCGTCAGCTTGCGGATAGCGCACGTTCTCCAGCGAGAACACCGCTGGCACGCCGAAATAACGATCGCGGTTGCGTGGGAAATGAAAGTCCTGGCGCAGCTTCTTGCGCACCAGCGACAGCAGGGCATCGTGCTCCGTACGCGACAGATCACGCACCTGGACACGTGTCGCGTCGATACGGCCGCCCGCCGAACCGACGACGACCAACGGCAGCTTGCGCCGTCGACACCAGGCTATGGTCTCGACCTTGACGCGAAAACTGTCGCAAGCGTCAAGCACAAGGTCGTAGCCACGCCCCAGGAGTTCATCGAGATTCGACGGCGTCAGGAAGCTCGCGACGCGGTGCAGGCGGATCTCCGGATTGATCGCTAGCGCGCGCTCGGCGAGCACATCGATCTTGGCGCGGCCAAACTGCCCGTCCAGCGCATGCAACTGGCGGTTCACATTGGACACGCAGACATCGTCTGCATCGATCAGGGTCAACTCGCCCAGACCGCTGCGAACCAGCGCTTCCACACTCCAGGAGCCAACCCCGCCAACACCGACGACCGCAACATGACAACTGGCCAGCCGCTGCACCGCACCTCGGCCATAGAGACGATCAACGCCGCCGAAGCGAGCAGAAAGAACAGATTCGGACATCGCGCGATTCTATCAGCTGCGTGCATCGCGGCACCTGCCCCGGCACCGGCCCGGCTCAAGCACAGACTCAGGTCTATGCACGCGTCAGGCTCGCCTGATGCGGCCATCTGCATTAGGCTGCGCCATTTTTCCGGGAGGGGGCCATGCGCTCGTTGCTGATTCTGATTGCCGGCGCATTGATCGGCGCACTGGTCACATTCAGCATGGCCAATGCGCTGCACCAGCGTAACGCCTGGCAGCGCGGAGTCATGAATCTGCTGCAGCACCACCTGGGCGAACTGCGCCGGCTGCAGCGCACCGGCAGTTGCTCGGCCACACTCACGGCACCGCACTTGCTGAGAATGGCCCAGACCAGTGCGGACATAAGCCCGTCCAGGCCCAACGAAAAACCCGACTATCACGCCCAGGCACAGCGTTTTCTCAGCCTCAACCACCGGCTGGCGACGGAGGCACCTTCCGCATGCCCAGACCTTGACGCCGCCCTGCAGGAAATCGGCAATGCCTGCCAGGACTGCCACCGGGACTATCGCTGAACTTGGCTAAGCAGTTGATTCTAGAAACCATAGTCCTGCGTATTGCAGTCCCGGTGCGAAAAACGCCACGACGTGTCCATGTTCCCGACCTCGCACTCGCCCACGATCAGCGCAATTCCACTAGTATCGATCCCGTTTCCCAGACCGGCCAACGGCGCCGCACCGCCCGGGCACGCATGAACACGAGTGAGGCCATCCGAATCACTTGCCGCCGTTTCCGCGATCTGTCACGGCTCACCTGGTGGTACGCCAAACGCGCCTGGTTGCGCTTCCGGGCCGCGACCTTTACCCGCGCGCGCTATTCCGAACCCAAGATGCGCTGGATGGGGGCGCTCGGCGTCTTTGGATTTCCTACCTATTATTTCGTCTGGGCCAAACTGCTGCCGCAGCCCTACGAAAACCTCGGCCTGCGCCTGTTTGGCTCGGCACTATTCCTGCCGCTGATGCTTGTCCGTTTCTGGCCGTCGCGGCTGCGCGCCTGGTTGCCGCTGTACTGGTATCTCGGCATGACGTTCGCACTACCGTTCTTCTTCTCGTACATGCTGCTTCAGAACGGCAATAGCGTTGCGTGGCTGCTGTCGCACCTGATATCAGTGTTCCTCATGGTGATGCTGTTTGACATGGGCAGCTTTATCGTGACCGGTGTAATCGGCACGCTGTTTGCCGTATTCGCCTATCTGCTGGCGCCGGCGCAACCGTTGGCAGTCGATGCATTGCTGGCGTACTCGCCGATCTGGGCATTCGCCATCGTCTCCGGCTCTGTATTCAGCATTTCCCACAGCATCAGCAACCAGGCGCGTATCGACGCTATCATCGCCGCGAGCAACAACATCGCGCACGAGCTACGTACGCCGCTGGCCGCAGTGCGCATTGCGACACAGGCGGTCGATCGCTTCCTGCCGCTACTGGCCGACTCGCATCGCAAGGCTCTTGAGGCGCGCCTTAGCGTGCCAGAACTGCGCGAGTCGCAGCTCAATCGCCTATCCAAAGCCATGGAGACCATAGGTCGCGAGGTCGAGCACGCCAACACGGTGATCGACATGCTGCTCGTCGCCGCGCGCCCCATTGGTGAGCAGCAGACCGAAATGGTCTCGGCGCGCGAATGTGTACATGAGGCACTGGACCGCTATCCTTTTGGATCACAGCACGAGCGCAGCCGCGTCACCATCGGCGTCGCAGACGACTTCCAGTTTAGCGGGTCGCGTCTGCTACTGGTCCACGTGCTGTTCAATTTAATCAAAAATAGTTTGTTCCACACTGCTCGGGCGGGAAAAGGTACCATTGTATTGAGTATCCACGCCGACGAAGGAGGCCAGCGCGTGGTTTGTCACGATAGCGGCCCTGGTATACCGCCCGACGTGCTACCGCACATATTCGAGCGTTTTTATTCCAGCGCCACTGACTACAGCACCGGCCTCGGCGTAGGCCTTTCATTCGTGCGCACCGCGCTCGAACACATGGGCGCAACGATAATATGCCGCTCGACCTACGGCGAATTCACCGAATTCACAATCGTTTTTCCAAGCCTTTTAGGGAGGGAAACGTAATGCTGCCCGGCACCGGCGCCATCCCTCCTTTCTACTTTCCGACCACGACCGTCCTCGTGGACGACCACGAGGAATACCTCGACGTCGTCCCCCTGATGCTCGACCCCATGCTGCGCCTGCGCCCGTTCAGCTCACCGCGCATGGCGCTAGCGGCGCTCGGTAGCGCCGGCAGCCGCCCCGTACCGGGCGGTGGTTGGCTCTATCGTTGGAAAGATCGGCCCTCGCAAACCCAGGAGCTGGTTGCCCTGGACGTCGACTCGATACACCGCATCGTGTACGACCCGGAGCGATTCTCGGAAGTCTCCGTACTCGTTGTGGACTACTTCATGCCCGAGATGGACGGAGTCACGTTTTGCAAGCGCCTCAACAACCCGCTGATTGGCAAGATACTGCTGACCGGCCGAGCGGAAGATTCCGTCGCGATCGAGGCCTTCAATTCGGGCGTTATCGACCGCTTCATCCGCAAGAGCGACCCCAAGGCCATGGCCAAGCTCGAGGTCGCGATCCGCGAACTGCAACAGCGCTATTTCGAGCGCGCCGGCGCTTTTGTTGCCGAAACCCTCGCCATGGGACGCTTCAGCTTCCTGCGCGACCCGGCATTCCGCGGTGTGTTCGACTCAGTAGTGGCAACCTTCCAGCCAATCGAGTCCTATGTGGTCTGCAACCCGACCGGTGTGCTGATGCTTGACGCCTGGGGAGTCGGGCGCTTCCTGATGGTCCAGACCGACGATGACCTGCGCGAACAGCACGACATCGCTGAAGACCGCGGCGCACCAGATACCGTCCTACGCGCGCTGCGCTCCGGCAGTGCCCTGCCCTGGTTCTGGTCCAGTGGCGGTTTCTACAGCCCACAAATCACAAACCCCACGGCGAACCTGTTTCCGGCAACTGCCATACAGGGCGAAAATTGCTACTACTTCAGTCTTATCGACCACCTGGACCCGCTGCAGCTTACGCACGTGAAATCGTACAGAATTTGGCTACGCGAACAGGACAACATCGACATCCCGCCTCGCGCGGGCTGATCGGCTGCTAGCCTGATGGTCCACCCATACCCTGAGAAAACCCCCGCTCGATTCTGCCGCGAGGCTTGATGAGATGAGCAGATCTGAGGGCGGCAGCGCTACCAAACCCAGCGACTCGTCGCACTCGACGAGATTTGCGGGGCGCCATACTAACTAGCAAGAAACCTCTCGATTCCGACCGGCCCAGGGCCGGACCGGTCGTCCCGCTGCGGCGGCAAAGCGCGCAGCTCGCCAGGGAACGGCTTGGTCCATTAACTCCCAAGAGAGGTTTGCAGTCATGTCTATTTCCTTCCTGTCCGTCGTCACCCCCTCCTTCCCGCAGCTACAGCAGGCGTGCGCACCCGAGCTGCCCGAGTTCGCGCGGCTGCGCGTCGAGCGTTTCCATCAGGACCGCCTCCAAGTCGGTTGGAGCGGCCGTCACATCCTGCGCGGCGCCCGGCCCGGACCAGGTGCGCTTATGCTGCAGAGCAATGACTATCTTGCGCTGACCCGCCACCCCGAAATCGTCGATGCGCAGCGCGCGGCACTCGCCAGCTCCGGCAACGGCAACATGATGTCGGGATTGTTCCTGCAGGAAGACGACGAACCCCTGCATGTGCTGGAACGCGAACTCGCGCTCGCGCTGGGCAGCGAAGAAACCATCCTGTGCCAGTCGGGTTATGCCGCGAATGTAGGCCTGGTCCAGAGTCTCGCTGGCGAGCGCACGCCGGTTTATATCGACATGCTCGCCCACGCCTCGCTATGGGAAGGCATCAAGGCTGCCGGGGCGCAGGCAGTTCCGGTATTCCACAACGATCCGGAATATCTGGAAAGGCAGATCCTGCGGCATGGCCCCGGCGTGGTGCTGGTCGACTCGGTCTATAGCACCAACGGCAGCGTGTGTCCGCTGCTAGAGCTGACCACGATCACCGAGCGCCACGGCTGCGTCTTCGTCGTCGACGAATCGCATTCACTCGGCACACACGGCACGCATGGAGAAGGACTGGTCGCGAGTCTGGGGCTAGCCAACCGCGTACATTTTGTTACGGCGAGCCTCGCCAAGGCCTATTGCGCCCGCGCCGGGCTGATCAGCTGCAGCCGCCGCTTCAAGCCCTACTTCGCGTTCGAGTCCATGCCAGCAATCTTTTCCTCGACCCTGTTGCCGCAGGAGCTGGCCGGCATCGACGCTTCGCACCGCGTGATCCAGCGCGAAGGCTGGCGGCGCGCACGCCTGCAACATGTCACCCGGCGCGTGCGTGAGGCATTGCTCGACCTGGGCTACCCGATACGCGAGGGAACGGAGCAGATCATTGCACTAGAAGTCGGCAGCGAGGCCGCTGTCATGCGGGTGCGTGATGCCTTCGAGGCAGAGAATGTGTTTGGCGCCATCTTCTGCGCACCGGCAACAGCAAAGAACCGCGCGCTATTGCGTCTGACCCTGCATGCCGGCCTCGACGATACGGCGGTCAACCAGCTGATCGACGCCTGCACACGCTTGCGGGACAAGGTTGATCTGCCCGAATGGAGCGCCATGCGACGCGAGCGCCGCCATAGCAGCAAACCCACCGCACTGGTTGATGTGGCCTGAGCATTGGAGCAGACCTGAACCCGGGCTTGCAGCAAGGCTTGCGCACCTCGCTGTACCCTGTTGAGACTGGGCTCACGACACGCTCAACTTGCTGAGCAGTTCTCCTTTCGATCGACATCAGGAACGAAGGCAGCCCAAAAGCTGCCTTCGTCCCCGAAGCATACGGCACCGGATTGGCGCGATCAGCGATCAGGCGGCGCAATGAACCCGGTTTCATCCGGCACCAGCGCAAAGCGCTGCTCGGACCAGTCCTGCTTGGCACGTGCTATGCGTTCGCGAGTCGAGGCAACGAAGTTCCACCAGAGATGGCGTGGCCCGTCCAGTGGATCGCCACCGAACAACACGAGACGACTGTCTTCGAGCGCGATCAAGCGTGTTGTGCCCCTATGCAACACGGCCAGCTCGTTGCATGCAATGTGTTGGCCGTCGATGTCGACCGCACCTGAAATCACGTAGATGGCACGTTCCGCAGTATCGGCCTCGATCTCATGCGGCGTGCCGGTGACTAGCTGCAATATCGCGCACAGGGTCGGCGACGGCGCGGCAACAGGCGAAACAGCACCATAGGCACGACCGATCAGCAGATGGATAGCAACATCTGGCCTCTGAAGGCGCGGTAGCTCAGCCTCGGGGTAATGCCGAAACCAGGGCGGGCTTTCCTCCTGAGCCAGCGGCAGAGCCAACCAGGTCTGCACGCCGTGCAGGAGCTGGCCATTCGCCCGAGCTGCATCGGTAGCACGCTCCGAATGGACGATGCCGCGTCCGGCGCTCATCAGATTGACGTCACCGGGGCAGATTTCCTGCACTGTACCCAGACTGTCTCGATGCACCAGGCTGCCAGTCAACAGGTAGGTCATCGTCGCCAGCCCTATATGCGGATGCGGCCGCACGTCGGCGGCATTTCCGGGCGGCACCTGTATCGGGCCGAATTCATCGAAAAACACGAATGGTCCGACCGAACGCGCAAGCCCGTGCGGTAGCGCGCGGCGTACGACCAGACCGCCGCCAATATCGTGACTGCGCGATACGATGCGAAGCGCTGCAGCACTCATCAGGCTACCCGCTCTGGCGCACAACAAGAAAAAACGCCACGAATTGCTCCGTGGCGTCAGAACTTTTCACTGCACGTCTGTCGCGTGGTCAGACCGGGCTGACTTCATCAGCCTGCAGGCCTTTCTGGCCCTGCACTACCTTGAAGCTCACCTTCTGGCCCTCCTGCAGACTCTTAAAGCCAGTCCCCGTGATAGCGCGGAAATGGACGAAAACGTCCTGGCCGTTCTCCCGGGCAATGAAGCCAAACCCCTTGGCATCGTTGAACCACTTAACGGTACCAACCTCACGATCCGACATGAAACGCTCTCCCAAGCTTGAACATTGACGGCACGCCGTCGGCTTACTGGTTGCATGGCTCAAGAGAAAGCGATGACGCGAATCAACCGATCGGCTGGCATCGGGTCAAACATTCAGACCGTGCAAACACAGCGTGATCAGTCTACTCAAGCTTTTTAACAAAATCGACAGTGTCTGAACCGCGGCCGACTGAATGACCACAGACTCATGCGCGGACTACTATTGCCGCATGCCTAGCCCGACCCTCGCAGCCGATACCCAAGACGCCCTGCCGGTATTCAGCGGCGATGGCCATGAAGCGCGTCTGCTGCTGCATTGCGGCAAACCGCACCGCGACCTGGGGCTGCTCTGGCTGCCGGCTATGGGGGTTGCGGCGCGCAAATACCGCCATTTCGCCGCAGCGCTTGCCGCCCAGGGCTGGACAGTAGCGGTCCACGAATGGCGCGGCCTGGGCAGCAGCAACTGGCGTGCCGCGCGATCCTGCAACTGGGGTTACGCCGAATTGCTGCGTGATATTGCCGCGAGCCGCCACGCGCTGGCTACGGCATTGCCTGAGCAGCGCTGGGTTCTGGGTGGACATAGCCTGGGAGCCCAGCTTGCGGCGCTGGCTATTGCGCGCATGCCCAGCCACTACGCCGGTTATGCCCTCGTGGGCGGCGGCCATCCCTGGTGGCGGACCTTCCCCGGTTGGCACCGTGCGGTGCTGCTTGCAGCCATAGGCTGGTTCCGTACGGTATCGGCCATCTGCGGTTATTTCCCCGGGGAACGTGCGGGCTTCGCCGGTCGAGAAGCCCGCGGTGTGATGCGGGATTGGTCGGCAAGTGCCGGCGACGGCAGCTACCGGCCCGCGCATCTTGATTTCGACGCCGAAACCAGTCTGCGCCGGGTCGCGCTGCCCGCACTCGCCATACGCCTGCGCAGCGACCGCTATGTGCCGCCGCCGTCGCTGGACCACCTTCTCAACAAGTTGCCTTTGCTGCAGTTGCAACGAACCGAGATCAAAGACAGCGAATTCGCCGGTGGGCGCGCCGGCCATTTCGAGTGGCTACGCGAACCGGGACCCGTTGTACGGCGCACCGCCTTATGGCTGGAAGAACTGACCTAGCCATCACGCGGGCCGTCCGCAACCATTAGCCCGCATTTCTCACCCCTCTTCTACTACGGCTGCCGATACGAACGGGTGCGGGAAATGCGGGCTAGCGCGAATCTCCCAGCCTTGCACCCTGCTCGCCGGCGGATCAGCCGCCGGACGCAGTCACGCCACCACGACGGGAATCTTGCCGATACGGGCCTGCCATTCTCTGGGGCCGGTCTCATGCACGGAAACGCCGGTAGCATCGACGGCGACGGTAACCGGCATATCCTTGACCTCGAACTCGTAGATCGCTTCCATGCCCAGGTCTTCAAAGGCAAGTACACGCGCGGCCTTTATGGCCTTTGACACGAGGTAGGCCGCTCCGCCGACAGCCATCAGATAGACGGCCCGGTTGTCACGGATCGCCTCTATCGCGGTCGGACCGCGTTCGGACTTGCCGACCATGCCGAGCAAGCCCGTCTGCTCCAGCATCTGGCGCGTGAACTTGTCCATACGCGTGGCCGTCGTCGGGCCGGCGGGCCCTACGACCTCGTCACGCACCGGATCGACCGGACCCACGTAGTAGATGAATCGGTTGGTGAAATCGACCGGTAGTTTTTCACCACGATTGAGCATATCGATCATGCGCTTGTGCGCTGCATCTCGACCGGTCAGCAGCTTGCCGCTAAGCAGTATGACCTCGCCCGGCGCCCAGCTCGCGACCTCGTCGCGCGTTATCGCGTCGAGATTCACGCGACGCCCCTTGGACGCGTCATATGTCAGGGTAGGCCAGTCCTGCAGAGACGGCGGCTCCAGCGTGACCGGCCCCGAGCCGTCCAGCACGAAATGCGCGTGCCGTGTCGCCGCGCAGTTCGGAATCAGCGCAACCGGCAGATTCGCCGCATGCGTCGGGTAGTCGCGCACCTTGACGTCAAGCACCGTCGTGAGACCACCCAGCCCCTGAGCACCGATACCGAGCGCGTTGACCTTCTCGTACAGTTCAAGACGCAGCTCTTCGGCACGATTGGAGGGGCCGCGCGCGATCAGGTCCTGAATGTCGATAGGTTCCATCAGCGCTTCCTTGGCCAGCAACATGGCCTTTTCCGCCGTGCCGCCGATGCCGATACCGAGCATGCCCGGCGGACACCAGCCAGCGCCCATGGTCGGCACGGTCTTGAGCACCCAGTCAACGATGGAGTCTGACGGGTTCAGCATCGCGAACTTCGACTTCGCCTCCGAACCACCGCCCTTGGCAGCTACGATCACATCGACCTGGTCGCCGGGCACTACGCGCATGTTGACTACGGCTGGCGTGTTGTCGCGAGTGTTCAGGCGCTTGCCAGCCGGATCCGCCAGCACCGAGGCACGCAGTTTGTTGTCCGGATGGTTGTAGGCACGGCGCACGCCTTCGTTGACCATATCTTCGACGCCGAGCTTCGCGTTCCAGCGCACATTCATACCGATATCGAGAAAGACCGTAACGATGCCCGTGTCCTGGCAGATCGGGCGATGGCCCTCGGCACATAAGCGCGAGTTGATCAGAATTTGCGCCATCGCATCGCGCGCGGCAGGCGATTCCTCGCGCTCGTAAGCAACGGCAAGGTTCCTGATGTAGTCGACCGGGTGGTAGTACGAGATGTACTGCAACGCATCGGCGATGCTCTGGATAAAGTCTTCCTGCTGGATCGTGGTCACGGGTCGCTGGCGCTGTGCTGACGAAAGGCATTCATTGTATGCCAGCACACCGCCCGTGTTAGCAGCCGCAGCGGACGAGGCATGCGGATGCGCCCAAGCCCGCCCTGTGGCCGCGCCGAACTTTGCCGGGTCTGCGGCGCGCGTTCCGCGCTGGGCGCCCGGCGATGCTTGGCTGCCTTCGGTTCAGTGATCCATGAATTGCCGCTCTCCGTACGTGCTGAGGACACCGCCGGAATGGCCGGCACTCAACTACGGTAGGGAGGGTAGGCTCATGATTTACGCTACAGTTCGCAGCGCTTTGCTCACGCTTTTGGGGTTGAGCTGCGCCGGCAGCGTATTCGCCGCAGGCGGTCCCATTGCCGACAGGCAGGCGGGTTCGGACCTCGTCATCGACGTTACCGCTGGCTTGCCGGGCGCCAAAGGATTCACACCAGAAATCTGGCGTAGCCAAGGCACCGTAAACTTCGCACCGGCTGATGCCAAATCCGCCGAGACCGCCTGGGCTGAGCGCAGCCGCGCGAAAGCCGACGTCGACACCAAGCGAAGCGACGGCAAGACAGTAAGCAGCGGCGATCAGTACTGGACCGCCGTCAACGCGAAAACCGGAGCGAAGTACCGTGTCGAGATGCCGCGCGAACTGGCGCATGAACTGCATCGTCTCGCGCTGCAATCGGGCAGGGCTTCGGGTTCAGCGAAAGGCCAGGCTGATGCGCTCGCTGAAGCTGGCACCGATGCCGGCCTCAAGGGCTGGAGTGACGGCGACGATACGCGTACACGCCGCTACGACAACACGGCATTCCCGTTCCGTGCGATGGGCCAGATGGGCGGCGGCATGAATTCAGGCTGCTCGGGCACACTCGTCGGCCGCCGCCATGTGCTGACCGCGGCGCACTGCGTATACAACCGCACCAACGACAGCTGGTATTCGATTGCCGCGACGCGCTTCCGCCCGGGTCGCGAAGGCAACTGCGCTGGCGAAACCTGCGAACCCTATGGCGCGCACGATGCCACCTGGTATTTCACGCCGGAACAGTTCCGCGATAGCGATACCGACTGGACTTACGATTACGCCATCATGGTGCTCGACACGGCGCCGGGCGATGAAACCGGCTGGATGGGTTATGTCGCACTCGGCGCGGACAGCCTGCGCGACTACTGCGACGCAAACGCATTCAGCACCGGCCAGTGCTTCAATCGCGGCTATCCGGCCTGCGGACTGTCGAACGCCCCCGTGCGCTACGAAACCTGCAAGCAAGGCTGGGCCTATCAGGATACGAAAGCCTGCAACATCGGCAGCTTTTCCAGCATAGGCAGCGATGGCTGGAACGCGCGCTTCTCCACTAATTGCGACCTCTCCGGCGGTCACTCCGGTTCTGCGGTCTATACCAATCGCTGGGCCGGTAGTCAGAACGTCGTTGTCGGCGTCGTCAGTACGCAGACCTGCACAACCTGCACGGCCTCAGACGATTACCCGAACGGCATCCGCCGCCTTACTCCGGACGTGCTCGACGCGATCAGCTACTTCAAGTCGGCAATGCCGTAATCCGCTACTTTCAGCAGGACGGTATAGAGTCGGGCGATTTCGCCCGGCTTCTGCGTAGGCGCTGTCCACCGGCGCACGACGTCACCCGCATTTCTATGACTCGTGCCCGTGTACGCCCCTTTTGTGACCCGATAAGATCCACTGCGGAGCCACTCTAGCCGCCTTCCATGCCTATCCTGCTTCTGCTGATCAGCTTGGTCCTCCTGCCTGCAACAGCGGTGGCGGAGCGCGGATCAGACAACGGGAAGCCGGAGATCATTGTCGAGGGCCAGGGCAGCGGCGCCGGCTTTCAAGGCCTACTGGTCGATGCGATACGCTCCGCCGACCGCATCGTGGTTACCGAGCACTCAAATTTATACGACAGCGACAACGAGACTACGGAACGGTTCGACGGGCCGTACTTCGTCTATGCGTCTCATGAGCTGGCCGCCGCAGAACGGCTTTGGTTGCTGCGGGCCGTCGAATCTGCCGACCCACTGGCAACGCAGGATCCAATGTGCGGCTTCTCGCCACATCATGCGGTGGAGTTCTATGTCGGCGGCCGCCGCGACAGCACGCTCGAAATCTGCTTCACCTGCGACCAGCTGCAATGGGACGCCGTCAAGGCGTTTTATCCGGATGAGTTGCTGCCCGTACTGCGCAACCTGATTGCGACAGCGGGATTGACTGCCGACCAAGGCTGGCGCGAAAAACTCCGCACGGTCGAGCGCGACACGTTAAAGGACGAGTACACCGATCCGGCTGCAAAGCGCTGGCCAGCGCGGTGGTAATACCGGTTATCCCACGCCCAGGCCGAGCCGCACAGTGGAATCTGCTGTGCCTAATGGAGTCTTAGACGCCGGCACGGCAATGAACGGCGCAGCCGCACTACTGCTTCAGACTTCGGAGCCCGACCGTGGCATTGAGTGAAAAAAACCGCGAACCCAAGACCCGTACGCCGCTTCGGCACCGTGCGGCGACAGGACATGCACTATCGATTTGGTTAAGTGCTGCAGCTGCGCTTGCCGCCAGCGTCGGCGTTGCCTACGCCGGACGTCCAGTGCATGAATCGCTCGCAAGTGTTGCCGTGCGGGCGCAGCACATAGTCGTTGCGGAAATCGTTGCGGCCGATGAGTCTGACGACGAG
This sequence comes from Rhodanobacteraceae bacterium, assembly GCA_016790075.1. Lineage (GTDB taxonomy): Bacteria > Pseudomonadota > Gammaproteobacteria > Xanthomonadales > Rhodanobacteraceae > Tahibacter. The sequence goes on from JAEUPP010000039.1 coordinate 326,799, forward strand.
GCTGAGCACAGCATCGACATCGAAGCGACTCCGGAACAGGTGATCGCCGGCCCCGCGCTCGAAAACGGCATGGAGGAAACGCTGACCTGCCGCTATTCCGAAGAACGCGTGCAACACCGCGGCGATGCGGTGGTGTCGCCACTGGTCAGCGGATCGGGTGAGGAATTCCGCATACGCCGTGGCGACCGGGTGATTCTGCTGCTCGCGGCTCAAGCTCTCACAGCAGCGCCACCAGACGCCCCCTCCCAGTCCGCACCTGATGACGAGCAGCTCACGCAGTCTGAAACTCTAGATTGCAGGCTTCTGCGGGTTGAATCACTGCAGAACCGCATCGCTATTCTGCGCTTTCTGCGCCAGCCCACAAATCGCAGGCCTGAATAGCCGTTATTGCCACAGTTGCCGCGAGCGCCGGCGCTGCCAAGCGGTTATCTCCACAGCCACGAGTCCCAGCATAGCGCCGAGATCAGCGCATAAACGTGATAGCCATAGGCACAGACAAACATGTGAAGTGAAAGCGCGCGCTTGTGCAACCCTGGCGGTGTACCACCACTTCACCAGCGCTACCGCCAACAACGCACCCAGCGTGGCGGCGATAATGAAAGCGATAGCAATGCCTGCTGCGTAACAAATGCGGCGACATCTCAGCAACGCCGACTTACCCATCACCGCCCTCGGAACAGTGGGAATTCCGGCAGTCGCGGCCCGCGGTGAAGCCGGGTACCTGCGCGCTCAATGCCGCACTCCAGCACAGCCGTAACTCGATGCAAGGTTCTGTACGCTTTGCCAGGCTTGCGATCGCACGCTGCAGGCTGGCCACGGTTGATGAGGCCGCGCCGGCGCGGCGATTGCACGGATAGTTTGCAGAGCGACACGACTCCCGGCGAGCTACCGCTGCAACATGGCTCTCCGCTTCTGCTGCGCCGGCTCAGCATCCTGGCAGATCTGAACGACCATCCATCATGGGGCCAGTACACCCTGCGGCGCGGCGCCTCAAACCCACAAGCGTTTGCGCAGCAACGTCACCGCGTTTTCCGACTTACGCCACAGGAAACAAGTTCAAGTCCGCGAACCTAGCGGAATCGCAATACCAAAACCGCTAGGTACTCGCGCTAGCCCGCATTTCTCACACCCTTTCTACTGCGACCGCCGATACGAACGGGTGTGAGAAATGCGGGCTAGTCGCCCTCGCTCACGACCCGGTCGCGCCCACCTCGCTTGGCCGCATAGAGTGCCACGTCGGCGCGGCGCAACAGGTCGTCCAGTTGGGCGTCACGCCCCGTCAGCACAGCGACGCCTATCGATATCGTAATCGTCAGCGCAACATCGCCATGCTGAAATGGCTGGAAGCACACGGCTTCGCGCAGGCGCTCGGCAATCGATTTCGCCTCGCTGGCGCTAACCACATCAAGCACGGCCACAAACTCCTCGCCGCCCTGGCGCGCAAGCAGGTGGCGCCTGCCGCAGACCTCGCTGAGCCGTGCGGCGACATACTGCAGCGCGAGGTCGCCGGCGTCATGACCGAAACGGTCATTGATCGACTTGAAGTGATCGATATCGGCTACCGCAAGTGCAACCAGCCCTCCCTCTTCGCGCGCTTGGGCAAGCCGACGCGCGCCGACGCCAGCCAGCGTACGGCGATTCGCCAACCCGGTGAGCGCGTCCGTGGATGCAGCGATTTCCCATTGCCGGCGAATCCGGTCTGAGCACAGCAGCAAAAAGCCGGTCGTGCCGATTACCGGCAGTATCGATACGAGCATCGGCGTGATCACGTTCATCCAGCTGCGCGGGTCAGTGACCGTACTGGGGACCTGCGCCAGCGCGATAAAGTAAAGACACCGCAGCAGCATGAATACGGCCAGCAGCGCAAACATCGCGGCGAGCACACGCGCACTGAGCACACCGTCTGCGCGCGTGGCTGACAGCACGGTCCAGGCCGCGCCGATCAGGGTCACCGCCGCCGCCAAAGACGCAATCACAATGCGCGCGAGCAAATCCGGTTGTGGACCAGCGAACCAGGCAATACCCGCCGTTGCCATAACCGCCGGGGCGAGCAGCCAGATGCTGTCGGGACGCCCATAGAACTGCCGCATGGCGTGCCAGTAGCCAGTAATGCCGAGCTGGGTTATGCCATTGCTCAGCGGCAGCACAAACCAGGGCGGCAGATAAGCCTGTACCGCGAACAGGATGCAGCCACAGGCCAGCAGCAGCGTGCTGATACGCCAAGTGACAGCGCTCGGCCGCAGGGCCGGCGGCAAGTCGCTGTGCATAAGCCCCAGCACGCCGCCGTTGAGCAGCATCATGAGGGCAACTATCGCGAACGCCGTGACTGGATCCATGCGCCAAGTTTAACCGTCTTGATGCCGCCGGCGAGCCGCGGCAGGGTGCCCTAGCCTTCCAGCTCGCCCCAGCGCAGGTAAGCGGCATCGAGTTCCGCCTGCAGGTCGGCAAGCCGCTGGTTGGCATCCACTATCGCAGCGGCTGGCTGCTGAAAAAATGCCGGATCATTCATCGACGCACCAATCCCGGCGATCAGGCTTTCGAGCTGCTCAATACGCGCCGGTAGCTGTTCGAGCTCACGCTGGTCCTTGTAGCTGAGCTTGCGCTTGGCTGCCGGCGGCGTTTCGCTGGCCGCCGCAGTCGGCGCGGCAGACTTGAGTGCTGCCGCCGGGGGCTTGGTGCGCGGCGTCGGGCGCTGACGCAGCCAGTCGTTGTAGCCGCCGACGTATTCGGCGATACGGCCTTCCCCCTCAAGCACCAGCGTGCTCGTGACCACATTGTCGATAAACGCCCGGTCGTGCGAGACCAGCAGCAGCGTGCCGGAATAGTCAGCCAGGATGTCTTCGAGCAGTTCCAGGGTCTCGACGTCGAGATCGTTGGTCGGTTCGTCCATGACCAGCAGGTTCGACGGCTTGGAAAACAGCTTGGCGAGCAGCAGACGGTTGCGTTCACCGCCGGACAGGGCCGTGATCGGAGCGCGCGCGCGCTCGGGCGTGAACAGGAAATCCTGCAGATAGCCGACGATGTGCTTGCGCGAGCCGTTGAGTTCGATGTACTCGCGCCCTTCTGCCACGTTGTCCAGCGCGCTGAGGTCATCCCGCAACTGCACGCGATGCTGGTCGAAATAGGCCACTTCGAGGTTGGTGCCGGGCCGGATTTCGCCCCGGTCCGGAGCGCACGCTCCCAGCAGCAACTGCAGCAGCGTCGTCTTGCCCGACCCGTTAGGTCCCATGATGCCGATACGGTCGCCGCGTTGAATGTTGCAGGAGAAATTCACCACCATGGGGCGCTGCCCAAAGGCGAAGTAGACGTTGCTGGCCTCGACGACACGTTTGCCGGAACGCGCGGCGTCGGCAAGCTCCATGCGCGCATTGCCACCAAGCTCGCGCCGCTGGGCGCGCTCGACACGCATTTGCTTGAGCCGGCGTACGCGGCCTTCGTCACGCGTGCGGCGCGCCTTGATGCCCTGGCGTATCCAGACTTCTTCCTGTGCGAGCAGCTTGTCAAAGCGGGCGTTCTCCTGCGCCTCGGCATGCAGCCGTTCCTCGCGCCGGCGCAGGTAGTTGTCGTAGTCCCCGGGCCAGCTCGTCAGCGTGCCGCGATCGATCTCGACAATGCGCGTCGCCAGCGCACGCAGAAAACTGCGGTCGTGGGTGATAAAGACGATGCTGCCGCGGAACTGGCGCAGAAAATCTTCCATCCAGGCGATGGACTCGATGTCGAGGTGATTGGTGGGCTCATCGAGCAGCAGCACGTCGGGCGCCTGAACCAGCGCCTGGGCCAGCAGCACGCGGCGCTTCATGCCGCCGGAGAGCGCGGCAAAATCCCGGTCCTCGGGCAGATCCAGCCGCTGCAGTACATCGCCGACGCGGCGATCGAGATCCCAGCCCTGGGCCGCCTCGATGCGTGACTGCACCGCGGCCAGCGCGTCGGTATTACCCGGGACGTCGAGTGCATGACTCAAGTGGTGAAATTGCGCCAGCCAGCTACCGAGTTCGCCTAACCCTTGCGCAACCACATCGAACACACTGCCGGCGGTCGCCTGCGGCACTTCCTGAGCAAGCCGCGCGATGCGTGCACTGCCTTCAATCTGAATGACGCCGTCATCGGGGCGTATGTCGCCAGCGATCAGCTTGAGCAGGGTCGACTTGCCTGCACCGTTGCGCCCGACCACACAGACCCGCTCGTTCGCCTCCAGGCTGAATTCGATGCCGTCGAGCAGCAGTGGGCCGCCGACGCTGTAGTCGACCTGGCGAAGTTGGAGCAGAGGCATCGCGGTTAGCACCGAATAGAGGGGCGCGAAGGATAACGTGCCACCGCAGCCTATGGCGGCACGGCCAGCCGCGAACTTGGCGCCGGTGGATTCCGCGGCAGAACTTGCCGTATCGGGATCGGCGCCGTGCTGGCATGGCAGCATCGCGCCGCGGCCGGAAATTCAATGCCGATTGGCATGCCTAGACGAGACTTTCAGCATTTACGCCAAAGGCGCAGGTTGGCTAAGGTCACGGCGATCATCGCCGACTACACGCCCATGACCGCACTCCTGCGCTGGCTCGCCGCTGTTGCCCTGTTTAGCCTGCATCCCGTCGTCAGCGCCGCGGAGCGTGCGCCTGACCCGCTGGAGGGGCTTGAACGCAAGGACGGATTCCTTGAAGTCTGGACCGACAAGGAAAAGGGTCGGCTGTTGCTGGGCCTGGAACAAATGGAAACCCCGCTGCTGCTGGTGACCGCGCTGCCACACGGCCTTGGTTCCAACGACGTGGGACTGGATCGCGGTCAGCCCGGCCATGTGCGCGAAGTCGAGTTCCGCCGCACCGGCCCGCGCGTGCTGCTGGTCGAGCGCAATACACGCTTCATGGCCAGTGCCGGTGATGCGGCCGAGCGCCGGGCGGCGCACGAGGCCTTCGCCGAATCCGTACTCTGGGCAGGCGATGCGCTGGAATCGCCACGCAGCGAACACACCATAGTGGATTTTTCCACATTCCTCACGTCTGACCGACACGGGATCGCCGAGCAGCTCGATCAGTCCAAGCAGGGCAAGTACACCGTCGACGACAAGCGCAGCGCCGTATTGCTTGATCAGGCGCGCAGCTTCCCCGACAACACCGAACTCGAAGCACTGCTGACCTTCCAGGGTAGCGGCGAAGGCGAATTCGTGCGCCAGGTCAGCATGGACCCGACGGCGCTGACGCTACGCCAGCACGTGAGTCTGATCCGGCTGCCGCCGGAGGGTTTCAGGCCGCGCCGCTACCATCCGGCCTCGGGCGCCTTCAGCCAGGGCGTGATCGACTTCTCGCAGCCGCTGGCCGCCAGCCTCGATGTACGCGTGCAGCCGCGCTTCCGCCTGGAAAAAACCGATCCCACGGCAGAGCTGAGCCCAGTCAAGAAGCCCATCGTGTTCTACCTCGATCCGGGCACGCCCGAGCCGGTACGCTCGGCGCTGCTCGAAGGCGCGAACTGGTGGCGGCGTTCGTTCGAGCGCGCCGGCTTCAAGGACGCGTTCCGCGCCGAGCTGCTGCCCGAGGGTGTCGATCCCATGGACGTGCGCTACAACACTATCCTCTGGGTACATCGCGCGACGCGGGGCTGGTCCTATGGTGCGGCGCTGACCGACCCACGCACTGGCGAGATTATCAAGGGCGCCGTTACCTTGGGCTCGCAGCGCGTACGCCAGGACATACTGATCGCCGAGGCACTGCTCGCGCCCTATGGCCCACGCGGAGTTGCCAGTCTTGCCGGCAAGGACACCCTGGTTGCACTCGCCCAGGAGATGGCGCTGGCCCGGCTGCGCCAGCTCGCTGCACACGAAGTCGGCCATGCACTCGGCTTCGCCCACAACTTCGCCGCCAGCCGCAGTGCAAACGGCTCGGTGCTGGACTATCCGCATCCTATGCTCGACTACATCGATGCCCAGGGCCATGTCGCCTTGCAGGCTGCCTATCACGAAGGTACTGGGCCCTGGGACGACTTCCTGGTCAAACATGGCTACGGCGAGTTCCCGGCGGAACAGGAAGACACTGCCCTCGCCGCACTGCGCGCCGAGGCTACAGCCATGAAGCTCGAATACATCGGCGACGCAGATGCCCGGGGTGCGGGCGCTGCCCATCCGAATGGGCTGTTATGGGACTACGGCAACTCGTCGCTGCAGACTTTTGACAATCTTCTGAAACTGCGCCGCCGTGTTCTCGCCAATTTCGGCCGCGACGTGCTGCCGCCCACGCGCCAGCTCGGTGAGCTCGAAGCGCGGCTGGTGCCGGTATACCTGCTGCACCGCTACCAGACCGAGGCCGTCGCGCGGCTCGTCGGTGGTGCAAGCTATCGCTACGGCCTGGCCGGCGACACCACGCCGGGCACGACGCCGGTCGCCGCTTCCGATCAGTTCGCGGCGCTCGAACGCCTGTTCAGCACGCTGAGCGCCGCCGAGCTCGCGCTACCGGCAAATGTGCTCGACAGCCTGACGCCCCCGGGCAACGACTACGAACGCACACGGGAGTATTTTGTGACCCGCAGCGGGCCGCTGTTCGACCCGCTGTCGGCCGCCTCCGCCGCAAGTGCACAGACCCTGCAATTCCTGTTCGATCCCGCTCGCCTGAACCGCGTCGCCTGGCAGCATGCCCGGGACGCGAATCAGCCCGGCATTGCGGCGATCTTGGGCGGCACCCTGCGCGCAACCTGGCAACGCGACACCGCGACCGACAACCTGCCGGCGGCAACTGCCGTACAGCTGGCGATCAACTGGACCACACTCGATGCCGCCCTGAACCTGCTCGAAGCTGGCCAGCTCAATCCGCAGGTTGATGCCGAGGTACGCGCTCAGCTCAAGCAATGGCAGGGTTGGCTCAGCCAGAACAGCAGTGGCGACGGCGCCGCCGCCGCAAGCCGGCGCGAGGCCGCCACGCTGATAACGCGCTATCTCGCCGATCCAAAGTCGGTCAAGCTGCGCCCCCTGCCAACGATCCCCCCCGGTGCGCCAATCTGAGAGGTCCTGCGCACACTCAGCTCAACGCCAACTCAGTGCGGATAACGCCACGACAGCATGCGGCCGTCCCGGTATGGCATAACCCCGGGGAACGGCCGCTGGTCGCCGTCGAACACCAGCGGCAGAAAATGGCGGTCGCCTTCCCACATCGGCAGATCCAGCAACTGCTCGCGGGCTATCCATTTGAGCGTGCCTTGCGGATTGTGCTCCAGCAGCGAGCCCGAGTACGCGGGCTCGCCGTGGCTTCGCTGGCGCGCCCGATCCGATGCTGCTGTTTGATGGTGCAGTGGTCACTGCTGTCCGCGAGTCCGATGTCGCGGCCATCGTTCGGGCCAGACGCATCGCCGCGCGACTGCTCGGCATCCAGACCAGCGCGTGAGTCGCTTCGGTAGTCAGGAAGAATCCAATGTCAGTACCCATCGCTACAGTCCAACCGATAGCTCCCGAGCAACGCCTGGTGCAGTTGGACGTGTTGCGCGGCTTGGCGCTGTTGGGCGTGTTGCTGGTCAACATTGGCAACTTCAGCGGTGCTGACTGGGCGCTCGAAGCCGGGATGGACTTCCCTATGGGTGCCTATGGTGACAGCGCCAGTACCTGGGTGCGGATATTGCTGGAAAACAAGGCGGCGGCGGCGCTGTCGCTGTTGTTCGGTGCCGGAATGGCGATCCAGGCCGAGCGCGCAGCGAGTGCAGGACGGTCGGGTAAATGGTTCGCCTTGCGTCGTGCGGCCGTGCTCGCCTTGTTCGGCGCGCTGCACACGCTGCTGCTGTGGAACCTCGACATCCTGCTCGATTACGCGCTGATCAGCTTGTTGGTGTTGCCGTTCCTGAACCTATCGGCAGGTCGCGTACTGTGGGCCATCCTGCCGGTGCTCGTGCTGACCGCACTGTTGTCACTGCCGCTGTTGGCCAGCGCGGTCGATCTGACGGCGGCGCAATTCTATGCCCTGGGCCTGCAGCACTACGGTCAGGGAAGTTGGCTCGACGCGCTGCAGTTCCGCATCTGGGAAACCGTGCACACGATCGGACCGACGCGCATCGCCAACCGGCTGGCGATTCTGTCGCCGTTTTTCATCATCGGCGTCTCCGCCTGGAAGGCTGGTTGGCTCATGTCGCCAGACCAGCATCGCACCGCACTGAAACGCGTCTTCGCGGTCTGTTTCAGCCTTGGCTTGCTCGCCAATGCGGTGCCGCAGGAGTCCTTGCACGCCTGGGTCAACACCACCTTGTCATGGCAGCCGCTGCGCATTCTGATCAAGGCGACGTTCTTCTTCGGCCAGTTCACGCTGACTCTGGGCTATGGCGCCGGCATCCTGCTGGCGCTGCGATATCGCCCGGCCCGTGCCGTGCTTTCAGTGTTGGCACCGCTCGGGCGTATGGCGTTGACGCAGTATTTGCTGCAATCGCTGATTTGCACTTGGCTGTTCCATGGCTTCGGCTTGGGCCTGTACGGTCGACTCCCGTTCGATCAGGTCCTTTTGCTGGGCCTGCTGATCTTCGTTGCGCAGATCATCGGCAGTCACCTTTGGCTGGCGCGGTTCCGGATCGGCCCGGCTGAATGGTTGTGGCGATACTTGAGCTATGGCCGGCGCGGAGACCATGCGCACGGCTTGAGCCAGAGCCCCAGCGACTGCCGGGCCAAGCACAAGGCCCAGATGGAACACTGAGGTGACCACCGGCAGCCTGGCCGCGATCCTGCACCAGACCCGCGCCCTTCAGCGCACGCCCCGGAGCCACGATCCACTCCCCGCGCCCTCTTGGCCTGCTGCCTGTTTGGTATGGCCTTGGCCAGACGCACGCTTCAATCAACGCAATAAGGCTTCTGCGGCGGCGCGACGGGTATAGGACGTTCAAACACCCTTTTCGGAGAGTCTGACGAGTACACAGCCGCTGCTCGCCGATCGCCGGACGTGCAATGTAGTGGCACAGCTTTTCCAGCTTGTGGCTCTCGTGCGCTTCAGCGACTTCCGCGCCGCCTGTTTGTGGTCCGAATGATTCGGGTGCGAGTTGCGATTGAGTCGGAGCGTCAGACGCGGGTCGAGCGAGTCTCAAGGCGGACCCTTGTACCGCGAACAGGGTATCGGCTTGGCTGCGAAGAGTACGCGTTACAGAGTCTTGAGGAGTTGTTCCCTAAGTCGTTTGATTTGCACCTCATCGCGTCGATAAAAAGTCCATTGCTTAATGCGTTTGCCGCGAACCAGGCCGGCTTGCGACAGAATTTTCATGTGTTCGCTCAGGGTAGGATGGCTGATCCCGAGTTTCTCGGCGATGCGCACACCGCACACGCCGTCCTTCACCAAATCGCCGTCCACCTGGGGTGGAAAATGATCTGCCGGCGAGCGCAGCCAATCCAGGATCTGGAGCCGGCGTTCATTGGCGATGGCACGTAGCACGAGTTTATGGTCAAAGCTTGACATTTCGTCGATTGGCTAAATATGATTTAGTCGAGTGGCTAAATCATAAACTTGTCTGGAGCGCTCCGCAATGACGGTCGAAACTCGCTCAATGGATTGGCGTGCCGAATGGACGCCGATCGACGATGTGACGTATCTCAATTTCGCCGCGCACTCGGCAGCCCCGCGCGTAGCACTGGAAGCGGTAGAAAAATCGCTTGAGGCCATGCGACGACCGCATGTCATCGACGATGCGCGGTACTTTCAAGTCGCCGCGGATTTGCGCCGCTCATTGGCGTCGTTGATCGGGGCGAACCCCGATGAAATCGCATTGACGACCGGTGCCGGTGCTGGCGTCATGACGGTTGCCTATGCGTTGCCGTGGTCACCGGGCGATGAAGTCCTGATTGCCAGCGGCGAGTTTCCGACGATGTACGCCACATGGAAACCCATGGAGGCGCGTGCGGGCATCAAGCTGCGTATTGTTACGCCGCAAGATCGATTCAATTGCGCGGACGACCTGATCAATGCGCTTACACCGCGGACTCGGTTGATTTCCATCAGCCACGTTCGATTTGACGACGGCTCGCTCCTCGACGTGCGGCGCTTGGCAGACGCATGCAAAGCGAACGGAACCCTTCTGTTGCTGGATGTCAGTCAGTCATGTGGCGCCATCCCGATGGATGTCCGGTCGCTCGGCGCCGACTTCATAGTATGCGCCGGGTACAAATATTTGCTGAGCCCAGTGGGCACTGGTTTCCTGTGGATCAAGAAAGAGCATTTACAGAGCTTGCAGTCCGGACCGTACAACTGGGAAACCCAGGGCCCGCAGTCCGTCGCGCAAATGAACTTCGTAAACCCCGGTCCGTCGCCGACGATGAGTCGCTGGGATAGCGCCGAAGCGGCGTCGCCATACAACTTCAATCTGACTGTGATGGAAGCGTCGACGAGGTTTGTACTACGTGTCGGACCGGAGACGGTGCGTCGTCACGCTCAAGGACTCATCGGCAGGCTCTTCGCCGGGCTTCCGCAAGGGTGTCATGTCGCGAGTCCAATGAGCGCGGTCGAGCGTGGCGCGTATGGTTGCATTGTGGCTGATCGCCGCGAAGACACCGAAAAGCTCTATCAAGCGCTTCTAGCAGAACAGATTGTGATCTCGTTGCGCGAGGGGCGAATCCGCATCGCGCCCCATCTGATGAACACGGAAGATGACATAGACAGAACCCTTGAGGCGATTTCCAAGGCGACGAGGAAAATGCATGTCAAACATTAGCGAACGCCTCAACGCACTTGGTATCGAGTTGCCGGATGTGATGCCGGCTGTCGTCGACGGTTATGCCCCGGCGTTTGTTCCGTTTGTTATCAGCGGAAATCAAGTTCATCTCTCGGGGCGTCTTGGAAAGAAGAATGGCCAGCTCTTGTGCGGAAAAGTCGGCGACAGCATCACGCTCGACGAAGCGCGCCTTTCTGCACGCAACACGGCTATCGAGCTGTTGGCAGTTCTGAGCTCCGCGATCGGTGATTTGAATCGCGTCGAACGAATCGTGAAGCTCTTCGTGATGGTCAATACCGGGTCGAATTTTTTGGATCCTCACCGCGTGGCCGATGGAGCGTCAGAACTGCTCAAACAAGTATTCGGTGAGCGCGGACAACACGCGCGCAGCGCAATAGGCGTAGCACAGGTCCCGTTTGGCGCATGCGTCGAAATCGATTTGATTGTGGAAATCAGCAACACCCGCCAAATGTCAAATTAGTAATTGGGGTGACAGGATGAAGGTCGCGGTGCTCGCATACGATGGCTTCACCGACGTTGATTTGTTCCTTCCTTGGGATTTTCTGTGGCGGGTGAAGGTGCCTTATGGGGCTGGTTATACCGGCGAATGGCAACCGATGATCTGCGCCGACAAGCCTGTGATCACGTCCTATTCCGGTGTGCCGATCAACGTGAGCGGCAGTATCGAAGATGTCGTGACAGCTGATGGTGTCTTTGTGGTCAGCGGAGATGGAAGCCGAGCGAAGCTCGCGGACCCCGCTTACATGGCGCGGCTAAAGCTTGACCCAGGGCGACAACGTATCGCCGCGATTGATTCTGGCGTCTTGATCATTGCGGCACTTGGGCTGCTACGGGGGCTCTCGGCAACGACTTATTCCACCGTGTTTCCGGAACTCGAAGCAATGGGCGTGACGACAAGGCGTGCGCCGCTGGTTGCGCATGGATCGATCGCCACAGGAGGGGGGTGCCTGGCTGGACTCGAACTTACCGCGTGGCTGGTAGAAAGCCTGTTAGGTAAAGACGCGGCCGATGCGGTATTGAGATCCTTTGATCGCACGAGTTGATGATCCAATGCACTGAGTAAGAACTGGAGTCGGTATGGCCCTTCTTCAGTCGCGATGGAGGCTTGAAGGTCCCTCAGTGATCTCACGTCGCTCGTGACGCTACTGCCGGCTACCCACGCCGATATCCAGCCCTTCGTGACCAAACGACCCGGGTTAGCCTCATCTCGCGGCCGATCACGGTCTGCCCCGGATTCCCCAGTCCTCCGTCTCCAGACGCGTGATCGTGCCTGCCAGCACCTGTGGCACCTATCCGCTCGGGGTATTCACCCGGTGCCATACCACCGCCATGAAGTGGCCGTGACCGGCCACGTCGCCCGGTTCGCCGCACTGATGGCAGTTGCCCAGCAGCCACGAGCCATGCTCGTTCAGATCGTCCACCGTGCAGTTCGAAGGCCTCCGACACCACAAGCACCGCCAGTTGTTGCCATAGAAACTAAACGCAATTTATACGTTCGGTTGCAAGACCGGGCCACGTTCAGTCCACAGACGCAGGTCAACGCCGTCACGCCCCTAACCCGGCCCCGTTCACGCTGGCATGTCCGCCGGCGCGGGCGCCTGCGGCCCGGGGCGGCCCCCAACCCCTGCCACCTTCCGGTGGATTCATCGTGGAGAAAACATCGATGGTTCGCTTCATGCTTCGTCCGGCCGCCGTGGCCGCCGCACTCCTGCTGTCACCCATGCTGGCGCAGGCCCGGGTGGTGGCGATCGGCATCGCCAAGTCCAACAACCATGTCTATGCCTGGCACGACGACCGCACAGTCACGTCCGGATCGCCTACCGACTTCGAACTGCATCGCAAGGCCGACGCCTACGGCCTGCCGTCGGGACTCAAGCCGTCGAACATCGTCGGCATCGCGATCGATACGAACGACCGCGTGCATGCGTGGTACAGCAACGGCACACACTCGATCGGTCATTCCAAGGACCTCGACGCGTATCAGGCGGCGCAGAACTTCAGCCTGCCTGCCGGGCGAACCCCCGCCGACATCGTCGGGATAGCATTCAACAGCGCCGGCAACGTCTACACGTGGTACGACGATGCCAGCGTGAGCATCGGCCAGCCCCAGACACTCGGCACGATACAGGCGCCTCTGGGCGTGGCCCTGCCGGCTGACCAGACTGTCGAGGACATCCTGGAGGTCGACATCAGCGCCGCCGATCGCGTCGTGACGTGGTTTCGCGACGGCCGCTTCACCATCGGCAAGTCGCGCGACCTGGATGCCTATCAGGCAGCGACCGGCTTTCGTTCGAGCCGCCTGATCTCGCGCTACTGGGGACCACTGACCCTCACATTCCCGCCTCTGTCGATGGAGCGCACCGAACCCGAGCCGCAGCCCGACCGGCCACTGGAAGCGGCCATGCTGACGGATGAACTCGCGCGCCTTGCAACCGGCCATCGCGCCACTGATACCAGCGACACGCCGTTTCGTGCCGCGCCCGCCTGGAACGAGCGCTTTCCGGCCAACACCGGCCGCGCGATTGATTCCATGGTTGCCGCCGGGCACGACTACCTGATCGCATCCGATACCGCCACGCTGCGCTTCCTCGACCGCGACGGCAATCTGCTGGAAGGCAAGAGTGGCTTTCCGACGTCGCTGTCGACTACGAGTTTCTTCGGCGGCTTCCTGCAGGAATCCAATGCCGACGGCAGCTTCAACGACAGCAACGTGAACCATTTCCTCGGCTACGACGACCGCTGCGACTCGACTGCGTTTCCGGTCACCAGCGGCAATCGCTTCTGCCTGACCAGCTTCTACGATACGCGTGTCCACTACGATGCGGCGTCGCGGCGCTTCTTCGTGATCGCCAACTCTCGCCATCCGGTGTGGACCTCCAGCAGCGGCGGCAACTGCCTGCGCTACACCGACGGCAACGGCAACCCGGTGGACACCGCGAACTACTGCGGTGCGCAGCGGCGCCTGATCGCACTGGCCGTCTCGCGTACCAGCGATCCGCGCGACGGTTTCCACCAGTACATGATCACCGACAACATCTATCGCGATTTCCCCTGGATGGCGATCAACGGCGACCGCGTCGTGGTCGGCGGCGTCGGCCGCGAATCGAACGACACGACCACGCCGGTCGCGACCGTGCTCGATACCTCGGACCTGCGGCTGGGCGACCGGCACCCGGCCTATGTCCAGTATTTCTCCGGCGACCTTGGCGGCTCGATTCGCGCTATACCCGTGCGTCATTTCAACGATGGGGCCGGCAAGTCCCTGTTGCTGGACGGGTCTGGCAGTACGTTGAAGATCATTGCACTACCGTCGGGTGCCGACGCCTGGACCAAGGGCACGCCCGAAACCACGTCGGTCACCATTGCTCAAGGACTCAGCAATATGCCCGCCGCCACGTATCGCAATGGATTTCTGTACTTTGCACAGCGCACCATCGCCGAAACCGTCGGCGACGAAACGCGCCGCAGCGTACGTCTCGTACGCGTGCCGTTGCAGATTGCCGGCAGCGGGCTTACCGCCAGTACCGACCCGGCCGACGGCTACATCGAGCAGCACTTCGGCCTGCATTCACTCGACGACGCCCCCACCGACCGGATCAGCTACGAGGCACCGTCGCTGGCCGTTAACGCCAGCGGCGACATGCTGTTCGGCTATGCCCGCTATCCGTTCGAAACGGTCAATCCGCTGTTGCCGGAAGCCCGCTATTCGCTGTGGCGTTCGAACCTCACGCTGGAGCGCAGCGCGCTGCTCCAGGCTGGCCAGGCCACCTGCGACGAAACACCGGCCGAAGCGGTCGACTACACCACGGTCGACGTCGACCCCGTCGACGGCCAGAGCTTCTGGATGGCCCTGCCGTTCTGCAGCAGCAACAACCGCTACGACACCGTCATCGGACGCGTGACGCCCTGAGCGAGCCGCTGCCCTGCCCGGTCCGAAACCGCGGGACCGGGCAGCCGGCCAGCGCGCAACAAATCCGGCGTGATCAAGCCCTCCCCGTTTCGGAAACTGGGGAAACCGCCGCTAGGCATGGGTCTCCAAGCGTTCATCGACAGGAAGTCGGACAGCCTTTTCAAGCTCGCGACGTGCGGCACCAGGAGTCAGGCGAAACAGAAGAAGTTCTGGCCGGACAACTGATCGCGTTCGCGGGCAAAGCAAAGGCGATGAAGCTCTGGACCGGCGGGCGGCAGGTGAACCTGCCCCCGTCCCCGGTCACCAGTCCGTCGGCGCGTAGTCCTTGAGGAACTGCCCCCACACGTGTTCGCCGGTGTTGAAGCCGTGAATGATCGGATCGACGATGCGGGCCGCACCGTCGACGATGTCGAGCGGCGGATGAAAGCGTTCTTCGATGACTTTGCGCGCGGCGATTTCGATGGGGTCCTCGTCGGTCACCCAGCCGGTGTCGACGCTGTTCATGTGGATGCCGTCGCCGTGATAGTCGGCCGCCGCGGTGCGCGTCATCATGTTGAGCGCGGCCTTGGCCATGTTGGTGTGCGGGTGCTTGGTGGTCTTGAAGTTGCGGTAGAACTGGCCTTCGACGGCGGACACGTTGACGATGTGCTTGTCGCGTGAGGGCGGCGTGCCGTCGGGCGTGCGCAGCATCAGCGGCTTCAGGCGCGCGTTGATGATGAAGGGGGCGACCGCGTTGACGAGCTGTGTCTCGAGCAATTCCACCGAGGGCACTTCGTCCATCTGCAGACGCCAGGAATTGCGTCCGCGCAGATCGATCTGCTGCAGGTCCTGGTCGAGCCGGCCTTCCGGAAACAGGTGCGCCTGACCGAGCAGTTCGTCGGCGAGCAGCGGAAGTTGAGAGAGCTCGGCCGCGCGGGTCAGGCCTGCCGCATCGGCGACGTCCGCCCGCAAGGCCGGCGTGAGCGCGGCGCCCACGAGATCGGTACTGCGCAGGCCTTCGTAGCGACCGACGAGCTTGCGCACATGCTCGGGCATGGTCTGCACGCTCGCGGTTTCGCCGGCCATCATGTGCGCATAGAACGCCGGCGGCCGGCGCACGGTCTGGCAGGCATTGTTGATGATGAAATCGAGGCGGTCGCGCGTGGCGAGCAGCTCGGTGCAGAAGGCTTCCACGCTCGGCGTGTGGCGCAGGTCCAGCCCGAACACTTCGAGACGATCGCTCCAGTCGCCGAAATCGGGTTCGGCCGCGTAGCGTGCGGCGGAATCGCGCGGGAAGCGCGTGGTCACAATCAGCGTGGCACCCGCGCGCAGCAGCTTCAGGCCCGCCTGATAACCGATCTTCACGCGTCCACCCGTCAGCAGCGCGACGCGTCCGCGCAAGTCGGCACTCTCGGTGCGCTTGAAGAAATTCAGCTCCGCGCAGGGCGGACAGAGCTGGTCGTAGAAGTGATGAATGCGCGTGTACTTCTGCTTGCAGACGTAGCAGTGCAGCAGCTCCGGCGATTCGGCGTGTGCGATGGGGTCCGGCGCGCGATTGCGCGGGTCGATCTGCTCGGGCCCGTGCGGCGGAAAATAATTCGGCGTGGAGAACACCGGCTTGCGCCGCAGCGTGCGGATGCCGGTCTGGTCGAGCAGCGCTTCGGTCTTCCGCGCCTTCTCCTGCGCGCGCTCGCGCGCCTGGTCCTTCTGCTGGCGCCGTCGCGCGCGGGGCTCCGGATGATGAACCAGGGCGACGGCCTTCATCAGGCGCTCGCGGTCTTCGCCGGAAAGCGACTGCAGCACGTCGCGGTCAGCGACGATGGCTTCGAGCAGGTTCAGCGCGGCCTGCAGGCCGTCGGTGACGTCCGAAACACCGGAATTCGGCGCGGGAGCGGTAGGGGAAGCGTTGGCGTTCAAGCGAAGATCCAGATGGCGCAGTGAAAAGCGCCGTGAAAAAGCGTGACAGGGTGCCACGACTTGCGTCCGCATACGAGGGGCGCGTCCGAGAACGGCGTTGTCTGACAGGTTTCGCGCCCGACAGCGTACGTCGCGAGAACGGCCGCTTACCTCGCGGACCGCTCATGCACGCTGCACGTTTCGTATCGTTTCTTCTGGCTCTGCTCGCCGCGGGCAGCTGTTTCGCGCGCGACGGATTACGACTTCGGGCCGGGCCCCGGTGCAAATCTGTTTCGTTTGCCCGAACGCTTCGGCCGTTTCGACGAGTTCGCGAGCGCCGCGACGATGCAGCCCGACGGGCGCGTGCTCGTGATCGGGTCGCAAGCGGATCGGCGTCCTGGGGTGCCCGTTGGCGACAGCACGCGGCACCTGTTGCTGCGGGTAGGCAATGGGATGCCCGTGCCCGAGGACGATCGGGTGTTTGCGAACGGCTTCGAGCAGTGACCGGCGCGCCAGGCCGCGCTGGGCGCAATGACCGGAGGACATTGCGCCGGATCGACCCGAAGTCCCGATGTCGCGCGACGCGATAGCACCATCGCAACACGGGCTGCGGACAGAGCGAGGCGTTCGCGCCTCGTCGCTTGGTCGTGATGCGCTGCGCCGCGCCGATTGCGCGCAACCGCGGCGCGTCGCCAGGGCCTACGGCTATGCCAGGAAACCCAGGTCCGGCGTCGGGAAGTTCGCCACGTTCGGCACGATGTCGAGGATGCCGCTGGCCGGAACGCCGAACCAGCGCGCGAGCGTCGCGGCGTACTGGTCGACCGAAGTGCTCGGGATGATCTGTCCCCACCCGGCATCGTCCGGACCGCCGCCGGTCAGGTCCGGCATGCGTCCGTAGAAGCTGCCACCGCGCACCGAGCCGCCCAGCACGAAGTGATGGCCGCCCCAGCCATGATCGGAACCGTCACCGTTGGACGACAGCGTACGGCCGAAATCCGACGCGGTGAAGGTCGTCACGCTTTCACTGACGGCGAGTTCCTGCGTCGCCGCATAGAACGCGGCCAGCGATCTGGCCAGATCGGCCAACAGCAGCGGATGGTCGACCAGCTGCGTGTCGTGGGTGTCGTAACCGCCGGCCGAGACGAAGAAGATCTGGCGCTGCATGCCCAGCGCCTGACGAACCGCGATCAGGCGTGCCACCATCTTCAGCTGCGCGCCGAGACGCGATGCAGGAAACGGCGTGGCCAGCGGCGCGCCGCCGCTCAGCGCATCTGCGACCATGGCGTAGTGATCCACGGCACGGTTCATCGACCGCGCGTAGCCGCGTTCCAGCGCGTGGGTCTGAGCGCCGCTGCTCATCAGGGCCAGGAACGCGGCACGCCGGTTCGCGTTCCAGGCGTTCTCCACGTCGCGTATCGCCATGGCGCCTTGCGGATCCGGATTGAGCGCGTACTGGCTGACGATTGCGCCGCGCTGCAGCAGGTTCTCGCCGCCGACCGTCATGGTCATCGGCAGTTTCGTGTTCGTGTTGGTGTCGTGCAGCAGATCGGCGATGCGGCCGCCCCAGCCGAGACTGTCGTCCGGGCGCGACGTCTGCCAGTAGACAGCCTGATCGTCGTGCGAAAACAACTGCGGTGGAAGCGGATGGCCGGGCGACTGGTACTGCAGTTTGGTCGTCGGCCGGATCAGCGTCCCGACGTTCGTCACGATCGCCATGCGCCCGCTGTCGAAAAGATCGCGTAGCGGCGTCGTGCCGACCGGGTCACTGGGCGTGATCGCCGACTGCAGGCCATAGGCGCAGCCATCGGACGCCGGCGTTCCGCCGGCGACGGGCGTCAGCGGCAGCAGCGCCGAGGTGGGCAGCACCAGCGTTCCGCGCGATGCCGCGTAGGCGCTTCGCGCGATGCTGTCGCGCGGAACCACCGTATTCACCGAGTCGTTGCCGCCGTAGAGGAACACGCAGACCAGCGCCCGGTAGTTGCCGTCGCCGCGCGGTGTGCCGGCGCGCGTGGCCGCTTCGACCAGACGCAGGTTGCCGAGCATCGAGGTCGCCGCGACACCGCCGAGTGCGGCTTTGAGGCTGCGGTGCAGGAAGTCACGTCGTTGCATGGCCGGCTCCTATTTCTGCACCGCGTATTCGGGCGAGTTGACGATGAGATACAGCGCCTCGTGGACGCGCTGGCGCAGGTGATTGGGCGTGTCGCTGGTGATGCTTTCCAGATAGGCAATCAGATGCGCACGCATCCACGGCGACATCTGCCCCGACAACAGCAGCAGGTTGTACCGATCGACCAGTGCGGCCGGATTCGCCGCCAGCGTAGCGTCTCGCATGGAATCGATCAGTATGCTGTTGGGTTCCGCGTAGGTCTGGCCCAGGTAACCCCAGAAGATCTGGCTGCCCAGCGCATTGGTCTGCGCCGTGATCTGGCTCTCCGTATGGATCTGCAGCTCGGGTGCCAGCAGCCCGCGTGTGGACAGTTCGCCCGGCGGGCTGTAATCGGGTTTGAAGAAGTTGAACACCGAGGGCGAGGCGAGCGGTGCCTGGCCGTAGTCGAATTCCGGATTCCAGTCCTGGAAGCGTCCGATCTGCGCGCGCGCCGCCATCGCGCGGCGCAGATGCGCCAGGCGCAGGAGCGGCTCGCGCACCTTGCCGAAGGTCTCCGCGTGCGAGTACGGCCCCATGCGGGCTTCGACATCGAACACGATCGCGCGCACGACCGCGGCGAGATCACCGCGCACGCCGCTGCCGTTGTTATCGAATACCGCCGACACGCGTGCGACATAGGCCGGCGACGGATTGCTCGTGACCAGCCGCTGGATCAACGCACGGGCCATGAACGGACCGACGTTCGGATGCCGGAAGATGTTGTCGAGCGCGGCTGCCAGGTTCGATCGCGCGTTTCCGCCGGCAGGCAGGCGACCACCCGCAAGTGTGACACCGGGATAGTTCAGCAGCTGCTTGTAGCGCTGGCCATTGCCGTCGACCTCGGGCCCCTGCGTGTCGTGCAGACTTTCGACCGGCTCCAGCGGTTCCAGCCAATAGCTGCCGTTGGGCCCCGGCTCGCAGTATTGCCAGTCCCAGTCGTTGCCCTGGTAACAGTTCTTCCAGTTCCATCCGGTGAACACATGCGCGAAGCCGCGCACCGTGGTCTGGTTGTAGGTGGGAATGGGCTGTCCGGCGAGCAGCCGCGGCGTGCCGTCGGCGTTGAGTTCGACCAGGCCGATGGAGAACAGCTGCAGGATCTCGCGCGCGTAGTTCTCGTCGGGACGGATGTTCGCCGCGAGATCGGGCTTGCGATTCTTGAACATCGACAGGTAGTGCCCCATCGCCGGATGCAGCGTCACGTCTTCGAGCAAGGTTCGAAAATTGCCGAACGCGTGCGTTGCCAGACGATCGTAGTAGTGCGCGGCGGAACGCGTCTGGCCGCTGACGGCTCCGTTGACCTTGGAGATGACAAAGATCTCGCTCAACGCGAAGGCAACACGCTGGCGCAACTGATCGCGATGGATGCGGGTCGGTATCGCGGGGTCGGGACCGCCCAGTGCACCCAGCCACCACGCCTCCACGCGGGCGTTCTGGTACACCGGCTCCGGAATCGACGCAACCCAGTTCAGATAGTCGACTTCGCGCGTCATGGGTTCGGCCAGCTGTTCGTCGAACCACGCGCGATAGCCGATATCGCGCAGATGCTGGATGTCCGCCGCGGTCGCTCCGAATGTGGTCTGGGCGAGAAAGCGCGCCGCGTCGGCGTCACTGCGCGGCCCCGTGTCCAATGCCTCCAATCCGTCGTGAAACATCGTGTCGGGCCAGCGGCTCAGCGAATTCTGCGCGAGCACGGCGTGGCTTCCGATGACGAGCGCGAGTGCGCCGAAACGGCACACGAGACGACGGTATCGACGCATGAAGGTTCCTCCCCGGACTGACGGCGACAGTAGAGAGACAGCTGCGGGCATCGACGGTCACACTTGCGCTCCGTCACATTTCCCGCGACGAATGGAGCTTTGGCCGTGACCAGCGGACCGGAAGACCTCCGCAGCCCGGCGCATCGGTCCGACCGGCGGTAGTTGACGCGCCGGACGGCCAATGTCGTCGGCCATGCGTGTCACGGAGGATCGTCGCCGGCGTAGCAGTGCAGGTCGCCATCGAACCCCGTGCTCGACAATTCGCCGAGGACTGCGCGCGCAGAAACCACGGGCCGTATTCCGGGAATCGCTCTCACGGCGTGTGACGGGCAGCGGCGACGACCCCGCCACCGCAAGCCAGCGCGAGGCCGCCACGCTGATAACGCGCTATCACGCCGATCCAAAGCCGATCAGGCTGCGCCCCCTGCCACCGATACCACCCGGCGCGCCGATCTGACAGGTCCCTCTCCCACTCAGCAAACCCCGACTCAGCGCGAATAGCGCCAGGACAGCATGCAGCCATCCCGGTAGGGCATGACACCGTGGAACGGCCGCTGGTCGCCGTCGAACACCAGCGGCAGAAAGTGGCGGTCGCCTTCCCACATCGGCAGATCCAGCAACTGCTCGCGGGCGATCCATTCAAGCGTGCCTTCCGGATTGCGCTCCAGCGGCGTGCCCGAGTACGCGGTGACCAGAAACAGAAAACCGAGCCAGTCTTCACCGTGCTTGCCGAAACCGGGCCAGCTAATGGTGCCGCGCAGGGTCAACGCCGTGCACTGTATGCCGGCTTCCTCGTAGATTTCGCGGCGCATGCCCGCAAGCACATCTTCGTCGGCCTCGATCTTGCCGCCCAGGCCGTTGTACTTGCCGAGATGATGATCCTGCGCACGCGCATTGCGGTGGATCATGAGTACGCGCTTGTGGTCGGGCGAAAGTACATAACCTAGCGTCGCGACGATCGGGGAATATGGCATTTACCATTACTCCATAAATGGCTTTTGAATCATCCTGAGGGTGGCAGCGACCCGCGGCCAGCCTATCGGGTTCCGCGCGCTATCAGGTAAAGCCCGCTCGCCACGATAATGCCGGCGCCGGCCAGCGTGGCCATATCCGGAAACGTGCGCCACAGCGTCCAGTCGATCAGCAACGCCCAAATCAGCGCCGTGTATTCCAGCGGTGCGACGACCGCGGCGGGGCTGCTGCGAAAGGCTTCCGTGACCGCGTATTGGCCGATGGCGCCGCTCAGGCCCACACCGGCCAGCAGCCAGGCGTCCTCACTCTCGACGCTGCGCCAGTCGGGCCAAGCCAGCAGCGTCGCAACCAGCGCCAGCAAGGTCAGCATCCAGAACACCATGGCCTGCGTCGTATCGGTCTTGCCCAGCAGGCGCACGCTGATCGCACTGATCGCGTAGGCCAGCGCTGCACCGAGCATGGCCAGCCCGCTCAGCGACACCAGCCCTTGTCCGGTAGGACGCAAGATTACGAGCGTGCCGACGAGACCGACGCCGATTGCACTCCAGCTCTGCCAGCTCACGCGTTCGCCGAGCAGTGGCACAGCAAGCGCCGTCACCAACAACGGCGCGACGAAAAACAGAGCATAGGCTTCCGCCAGCGGCAGGCGCTTGAGGGCATAGGCAAACAAGGCAAGCATCGCGACCGCGAGCACACCGCGCAGCAAATGCAGGCTCCAGCGTACGCGCACAAGCTGGCCAGGTCCGCCCGCCAGCAGCGCCCAGACCAGCACGAACGGCCACGAAGCAAGCCCACGCAGTGCTGCAACCTGGGTCGCCGGATAACGCGCAGCCAGCAGCTTCATGCCGGTGTCCATCAGCGCGAACACAGCAACAGCGACCAGCATGCACAGCGTGCCGCGCAAGTAGGTAGTCATCCAGAACCTTATGCCAGATCCGCCGCAGTATAGCGTCAGTACGACGCGACCCGGCGAACACTCCCTGGAGGTTTCGCCCGGTACCTCCAGCCGTGGCACCCGGCGCTCAAGCCGGCATGGCGCGGCCGACGGCGTCAGCGCCGGAAGTCCTCATTGAGCACGACGAGCGTCGAGACCGCGGCAACCTCGGCCTGCGTGGCGAGCCAGTCGCGCAACTCATTGAGTGCAAGCATGGACTCGGCGCTGGCAGCAATCAGAAGATCAACGTCACCGCCGATCGAGCAGCAGCGCTCGAACTCACGCCGCTCATGCAGGCGGCGGACCAGTGCCGTAGCCGGCGTACGTAGCAGGCGAACGCTGAAGTAGACCTGGACCACGCCAGTGCTGACCGGCCACGCAACTTCGGCACGGTAGCCGCGAATGATGCCGCTGTTTTCCAGACGCGCGACGCGCTCGCGCACCGAGCTGCGGGCAAGGCCAACCCGCGCGGCGATGGTCTTCAGCGGTAGCCGCGCGTTGCGATACAGCAACTCGAGCAGCTGACGATCCTTGGTGTCGAGCATAGACATGGCGGCTCCAGGCGAAATGGCTACGTCCAGGTCCAAAAAGGCGGCAGCGCCGGCAGCCGCAATCACGTCCAATAAGTCCGGCCCCGTAACTGTCGCGTGGCCGGCGCACGCTGTCATGACGCTATCGGCTCTGATTGCATCGATTTCGGTATGAAATTACTGAATCGTGACAGCCTGCGCAAAGAGTATGCCTCGGGGAATTGCAACCGTAACAACCGCCTTTTCGGCATTGCGCGCCGCAGCGCATGGTGGACTTTTTGTTAAATAAGTTTAGTTTAAAAATCACTATAGTTAATTAACTCAAAATATGCGCATACATCCGACCTAACCCACGGAAATGACAATACGACGACATTTCCTCCCCCTAGATTCGGCGCCGCGTCGCCAAGCGATTCATCGCCGACGCCTAATAAGAATCATCATTCGGGAGGGAACACAGATGTCGCAAACCTATCGCCGTAGAAAATTTCTCCTCAGCGCAATCCTGCTGGCAACAACCGCCTCCACGGCCGCCACCGCTGCTACAAAATCCCAGCCTACGCATCCAGGCGTGGAGAAATCCGCCTCGATCGAGTCCTCCGCCACGGAGCCGCTCCTGCATCGCGAGCAGTATCTGAACGCCAGTTCGCGACCGCCTGCCACATCGCTGCAAAATGTGCACCGCTCCGACTATGACCTTCCGGACACGGACGCGCTGGATTTGGAGCGGCCTTCGGCGCGCTACAGCCGCAAGGCTACGTGCGACTCCAATCAGTTCAGCACCCTGAGCGGCAGCGCGCTCGTCAATGCGGTCAAGGCCGCCGAGAGCCAGTGCATCAACACCCTGTTCAACCTCACCGGCAGCGTTGCGCAAGCCACCTTCCGCGAAGCGCAGATGACCAGCATTGCGACCGCATTCCAGAGCGCTGCCACCAGCTATAACGGCACGAATTCCGGCAGCGCGCTGCAGCTGGTCCTGTTCCTTCGCGCCGGCTACTACGTGCAGTACTACAACCCGTCCACGGTAGGCAGCTATGGCGCGGCGCTGCGCAACGCGATTCGCCCAGGGCTGGATTCATTCGCCGCCAACGCTAACTTCAGCCGCATAGACGACGTGCACGGCGAGACACTGTCCGAGTACATGACCTTGCTCGACAGCTCGGGTGAAAACGCGCGCTATCTCTATGTGGTCAAGCGCGTGCTCAACAATTACAACCCCACGACGTATGCGCCTTATTACTGGATGAGGGCTGCGACAAACAACGCCTACACCGTATTGTTCCGCGGGCATTACAACACCGAATTCGTCAATCTCGTAAACTCAGACACTTCAATAATTGATACTTTATACACATTTGCCAATAATAATTTTTCACGACTCGGCCAGAACGACAGTTATCTGGTCTCCAACGCCGGCCGCGAACTAACCCGCTTCGTGCAATATTCCGGTAGCCTGCAGGCACTTGCCCGCTCGCGCGCAAAGGCTTTGCTGGATCGCAGCAGCGTCACCGGAGTCACGGCGCCGCTCTGGGTTGGCATTGGTGAGCTGGCCGACTACCACGACAAGGCCAACTGCAGTTACTACAACCTCTGCGATTTCAAGGAGCGGGTCTCAGCCGCCGCGCTGCCGATCTCGCATCAATGCAGTTCTACCCTGCGCATACGCGCCCAGTCCATGAGCCAGAGCGAGCTGCAGAACACCTGCACCATCGTCGCCGGACAGGAGGACTATTTCCATACGAAAGTAGCGAGCAACCGCGTACCAGTCGCCAACGACAACAATACCGCGCTGGAAATGGTCGTATTCGACAGTAGCACGGACTACGGCACCTACGCGGGCGCCCTGTTTGACATCGACACCAACAACGGCGGCATATACCTCGAAGGCAACCCGGCGACGGCTGGCAATCAGGCTCGCTTTATCGCCTATGAGGCCGAATGGTTACGCCCGACCTTCGAGATCTGGAACCTGACCCATGAATACGTGCATTACCTCGACGGCCGCTACAACCTGTACGGTGATTTCAGCGCGTCGATTTCGCAGAAAACGGTCTGGTGGATCGAAGGCCTTGCCGAATACCTGTCCTATAGCTATCGCAACCTGACCTACAGCGCCGCGGTTGACGAGGCCGCTGCCGGCACGCACGCACTGAGCACAATATTCCAGAACGACTACAACAGCGGCACGACTCGCGTCTATCGCTGGGGTTATCTCGCCGTGCGCTTCATGTTCGAGAAGCATCGCAATGAGGTTACGAGCATTCTCAACCAGTTCCGGCCGGGCAACTACACGGGCTATGCCTCGTATATGTCCGGTATCGGCTCGAACTATGACGCCGAGTTCCGCAGTTTCCTCTCCTGCGTCGCCAACCCCAACGGCAACGGATGCGGCGGCGCCGTGAACCAGCCACCCGTGGCAAACTTCAGCTTCACTACCAATGGCCTGGCTGTTACGTTCACCGATTCCTCGACGGACAGCGACGGCAATATCACGGCGCGCAGCTGGAATTTCGGCGATGGCACGAGTTCGACCGCAACGAACCCCAGCAAGACCTATACAAGCGCCGGCACCTATACCGTCACACTGACTGTTACGGACAACCGCAACGCGACGAACAGCACGACACGAAACGTCACCGTAACCAGCACGCCGCCCCCTCCGACGGGCAGTGAACTCCAGAACGGCGTGCCACGCACCGGCCTTTCTGCTGCCCAGGGCGCCAAGCTCTACTTCACAATTGATGTGCCCGCCGGCGCGACCAATCTGCGCGTCGCCGTCAGCGGCGGCAGCGGAGATGCCGACCTGTACTTGCGCTTCGGCAGCGCACCGACGACGACGGCCTATGACTGCCGCCCGTGGGTCAGCGGCAACACCGAAAATTGCCAGGTCGCCACGCCGCAGGCAGGCCGATACCATGTGATGCTCGACGCGTACAGCGCATTCTCCGGCGCCACTCTCGTTGCGACCTACACACCGACGACCAACACGCTGCCCGAATGCACCGGCAGCGCACAGGCCATGGGCAAGAACTGCCAGCGTGGCAATATCTCGGCCAACACGGGCAACATCGCCTACTTCTACGTGTATATCCCCGCCGGAACCGCGCAGCTGCGCATCCGCTCCAGCGGTGGCACAGGTGACGCCAACCTCTACGCAAATGCGCCAACCTGGGCTACGCCGACGGCTTACCAGCAGCGCTCCATCAATGCAGGCAACGGCGAAACGCTGACGATCAACAATCCGCCGACGGGCTACTACTACGTCAGCCTGCATGCGGCCAGTGCGTTCAGCGGCGTTACGTTGAGCACGGAGTACTGACGGCACCTCGCAAGGTTTGTCTGCCCCCGGGGCCAAGGACGGCCCCCTTGCAAGGCCGCGGCGGCAGCACCTCGCTTATGATGCGCGCCCTGGCTTCACGCCGTTGCTGCGTTCATTCCGTGTCTTCATCTTCGTCAGCACTCGCCATCGTCGGTGGCGGTCCGGCCGGACTCATGGCCGCTGAAACTGCCCGCGCCTGCGGTGTTTCCGTCGAGGTCTACGATGCCATGGGTTCCGTAGGCCGGAAATTTCTCATCGCCGGCAAAGGTGGCCTGAACCTGACCCACTCGGAACCCTTTGTGGAATTTGTGACTCGCTACGGCGAGCGCGCCGCGACCGTGGAAGCGTGGCTGCGTGCGTTCGATGCGGATGCATTGCGCGCCTGGGCGCGTGGATTGGGAATAGAAACTTTCGTCGGCAGTTCCGGCCGCGTATTTCCGCAGGACCTCAAGGCAGCCCCCCTGCTGCGCGGCTGGGTACGGCGCCTGCGCGAGCAGGGCGTGCAGTTTCATGTGCAGCAGCGCTTCGTGGGCTGGGATGCACAAGGACAGCTGTGTTTCCGCCAACGCGATGGACAGATACAGGCGGTCGCTAGCGGTGCCTGCGTGCTCGCCCTGGGCGGCGCGAGCTGGCCCGTATTGGGTTCCGACGGCGCCTGGACGGAGATACTGGCCGCACGCGGCGTGGACATCGCCGCGCTCAAACCAGCCAATTGTGGTTTCGATGTCGCCTGGTCGGCGCATTTCGCCCAGCGCTTCGCCGGTGCGGCGCTGAAACCCGTTGCACTGCACTGGACCCGGCGCGACGGCCGCCGCGAAATACGCCAGGGCGAATTCGTTATCACCACCGGCGGCGTCGAGGGCAGCTTGATCTACGCCGCCTCAGCGGATCTACGCGAGACACAGCAGCAGGAAGGCTGCGCCGATATCACTCTTGATCTCGCCCCTTCCTGTTCGCTGCAGCGCCTGCAGCAAGACCTGCGCAAACCACGCGAACGCCGCTCGGTCAGCGAGCATTTGCGCCGTCAGACCGGACTCAGCGGCGTCAAGGCCGGACTGATCTTTGAAGCGCTAGGCAAAGACGCCCTTGCCGATGTCGACAAACTCGCCGCTACGATCAAGGCCCTGCCGCTGCGCCTGCTGCGTCCTCGCCCGGTCGCCGAGGCCATCAGCACCGCCGGTGGGGTGCGCCTCGAAGCACTGGACGAGCACCTGATGCTGCGCGCGTTGCCCGGCGTGTTCTGCGCTGGCGAGATGCTTGACTGGGAGGCCCCGACCGGCGGCTACCTGCTGACCGCCAGTTTCGCCAGCGGCCTCATCGCCGGCCGTGGCGCCGCGCAATGGCTGAAACGCCAAAGTCGGGGTTCCGCTACACGCTGAGCGACACGGAAAGACTTACGTTGTCATTCCAAATTCCCGATCATGGTAATCCAGGCCACGCCGATCAGTCGCTAACCGGCCATCGGCGTAAGCGCATATACAGAGCCGTCAAGCGGGAGAAAACAGCGGAAAACCGTCGGATGCCCAACGAAAAAACAACCGTGTGTTCACCAATCGCATTCGGGAAATTTTTTGCATCGCACAAAAATTCACGCAATGTGACAGAGTTTGCAAGCTTTGCATGCGCACTTGTTGACAACGTTGTCACCCGGGTGCACTGTAGATACCGCGTCGAGCTGGCGGTGTGGTGCCGTCAACACGGAAGTCGTCGCAAACTGCGGCGTACAACCGGCGGGATAGCCGGTCTGGATGAAGCTACGGCGCTGCGGCGACAGCCGCGCACCCAACGTTCTGCCCACCGCGGCAGGATGTTCCAGGGAAGGAACCACCGACCGCGATAGCGGTGAGTGGGACAGGGCCGGTACGACCGGCTGAACGGGCGGCGACGCGGGGGCGTCGCATCGCAGAGGGGTGCGAGGAGGCTGAATTGGCCGCAGTCGATGTGTCCGGGGAGGACGCATCGGTACTGCTGTCGTTTCCGGACTCACGTCCGGCCGAAGACGTCGCCGACACAACCGTCGCAGCGCTATTGCGTTGCGAGGCACACAGTCCTGAAGCTGCGTGCAGAAACGATTTCGTCGCGCCGTCCGCGCTCAGACAGCCCCGCCGCTCCCCGGCACCCGCCCTCCGCACTCACTCGCAACGGAGTCTTTGGATATGCGCTTCCGATCAGTTTTTACCCAATTACTTTTTGCTTCACTTTCCACAACTGCGTGGACCGCACAGGTCCAGGCCGCCAACTGCGCCGGCGTAGCCGCCTGGAGCCAGTCGGCGATCTATAACCCCGGCGACAAGATGGTCTATCAGAACCGTCTCTACCAGGCCAATATCCCCATCTGGAATGCGCCGCCGACCTACTGTGCCAGCTGCGGCTGGTATACCGACCTTGGTGCCTGCGACAGCGGCGGCGGTGATACCACGGCCCCCAGCGTGCCGGCAAACCTCAGCGCCCCGTCCCGGACCAGCAATTCGATCACGCTGAGTTGGTCGGCCTCCAGCGACAACCCCGGTGGCAGCGGCGTGGCCGGTTATGACGTCTATCGTGCCGGCGCGCTGATCGCGAGCCCGACCACGACGACCTACACGGACACCGGCCTGACCGCGAACACGACCTATAGCTATACCGTGCGTGCGCGCGACGCGGCATCGAACGCCTCGGCACAGTCCGCGCCGCTGAACGCCACCACCACCGCTGGCAGCGACACCACGGCACCCAGCGTGCCGGCGAATCTCAGCGCCCCGTCCCGCACCAGCAGCTCGATCACGCTGAGCTGGTCGGCCTCCACCGACAACGCTGGCGGCAGCGGCGTGGCAGGCTATGACGTCTATCGCGCCGGCGTACTGATCGCCAGCCCCACCGCAACCACGTACACCGATACCGGCCTGACCGCGAACACGACCTACAGCTATACGGTGCGTTCACGTGACAACGCCTCGAACGCATCGGCACAGTCATCACCGATCTCGGTCACCACTACCAGCAGCGGCACCTGCACCACCGTGCCCTCGGTACCTGCAGGGCTGAACTCCCCCAGCCAGACCACGAACAGCATAAGCCTGAGCTGGGGCAATGTCGCTGCAGGCCCGAACTGCTCGATCAAGTACCGTGTGTTCCGCGGCGGCGTGCAACAGGGCGAAGTCACGACAAACGACTTCAGCAACAGTGGCCTCAGTCCCGACACCAGCTACAGCTTTACGGTCGCAGCCGTCAGCGAAGCCGGCGCCTCGGCACAGAGCGCTGCGCTCAGCGTGCGCACCAAACCCATCATCAGCGGCGGCGCCAAGACCGTGCTCGGCTACTTTGTGCAGTGGGGCATCTATGGCCGCGGCTACCGGGTCAAGAACATCGATACCAGCAACAGCGCGGCCAAGCTCACCCACATCAACTATGCGTTCGGCAACGTGCGCAACAATCGCTGCGAGGTCGGCCTGACCATCGCCTCCGATCCGAACACTGGCGCCGGCGGTGATGCCTTCGCCGACTACACCAAGTCGTTTGGCGCGGCGGAAAGCGTGGATGGCGTCGGCGATACCTGGGACCAGAAGCTGCGCGGCAACTGGAATCAGCTCAAGAAGCTCAAGGCCAAGTATCCCAACCTCAAGGTGCTGATCTCACTCGGCGGCTGGACCTGGTCGCGTGGTTTCTCCAGCGCGGCACGTCCGGAAAACCGGCAGGCCTTTGTGGCTTCGTGCATCGACGCCTATATACGCGGCAATCTGCCGGTAACCGACGGCGCTGGCGGCCCCGGTGCCGCGGCCGGCGTGTTCGACGGCATTGATCTGGACTGGGAATACCCGGTGGCCTGTGGCATCGCCTGCGGCCTGCCCGAAGACAACGCAAACTTCACCGCACTGCTCGCTGAATTCCGCCGCCAGCTCGACGCCGTGCGTCCGGGCCTGTTGCTGACCATCGCCGCCGGTGCGGGCATCGACAAGATCCGCGTGACCGACCCGGGCACCTATCACCAGTACCTGGACTTCATCAATGTGATGACTTACGACTTCCACGGCGCCTGGGATCCGCAGACCAACCACCATTCGCCGCTGTACGGCTCCGCTGCTGATCCGTCGACTGGCGACCAGCGCTCCTACAACTCGCACGATGCGATCCAGGCATTCCGCAGCCGTGGCGTACCGGCATCCAAGCTCAATCTTGGCATTGGCTTCTATGGCCGCGGCTGGACCAACGTATCGTCCGCCAACAACGGCCTCTATCAGAGCGGTAGTGCGGCCCCGGGCACCTACGAGGCCGGCATCGAGGACTACAAGGTACTCAAGACCCGGTCAGGCTCACATCACACCGATACCACCGCGCGCGCGCACTGGTTGCTCAGCGGCAACCAGTTCTGGAGCTACGACGATCCGGCGCTGGTCTTCGAGAAGATGCAGTACGTCAAGAGTCAGAACCTCGGCGGCGCCTTCTTCTGGGAATTCAGCGGCGATGATGCCGAAGGCTCCCTGGCCAAGGCCATCAAGGACGGCCTGCAGTAAGCCCCCTGAAGCGGGGACGAGTCACGAAAACGGCGCAGGAGACTGCGCCGTTTTTCGTATCGGCACTCCATCCGGCGCAAACGAATCTCCGGACAAGTCAAAAATTTGTTTTTGACTCCCGCCCCTCCCCACGCCGTGCCAGCGACCAAAGGCTTGCTGCATCAGTGTTTAGCGAAGGGCTGAACAAGCAAGGGCCGAATTGCACCGCTCCATCCTGCGGATTTATGTGAATCCGCCCGTAGACCCATGCAATGGATTGATGTATATCCTGCTGCGGTCCGGGTTCCGCGGGGTACATGCCGTACCTCCAGCGAAGGTGGCAGATTAGGCCTGGACGCGATCGGGGGATCGCCGCCGCCAGCTCAAGCAAATCGCTGTGCAATCAGCACGCCTTTCACCGGGCGCGTATGTCAGTGCTCGTGGCAGCGGGGATGTCTCGGAAATCACTATCCGCTTACGCAAAACACTGAACCAAGCTCTTTGCCAGCAGGAGGGTCGCGCGGCTGCGCGACGCATACGCAGACGAATGGAGGTTGGGAAATGTACCAGGCGAATATCGGCCGGGTTTGCCGCCGGCCGCAGCGGTGCCTGCTAGTGCGACTCGCAAACCAAGTCTTGCCGGTGGAGGGGGCGTCATACACGCGAGCCCCTGCTTGCCGGCAGCAGCCAAATCAGCGGCATTAGCCTGACGCGGTTTTAGGCCGGCGCAAGCGCCTTCGGCAGCACACAATCCTGCGCACGTGGATCAGCGGAAACCACATCGGATCGGATCGCGCCCGTCAACCTCGCCTGGTGTTGCTTCGCCAGGCGCTTTACGGCGTTCCGATCACCGTCTGATCGCACTGACAGCAGCCTGCCCAGGTTATCGATCCAGTTCCGGCCGCTACCGCATCGCCCTGCACTGTCTCGGGGAGGGGCTCCGAGCGAAAAGGGACAATTACCTAAATACCTATTTGCTTTTCTGCATCACAACCAGAACCGGAAGCGCGGCCAGACCGGCTTACCGAGGGAGAGACAAGCGTGAAACAGCAACCGTCGAAACCACAGCAATTTTTCCTGAGCCTGGCCTTGTGCGCGCTTGGCAGCACTAGCGTTGCACAGACACCAGAGAACACCGCCCGCGACGGCAAGAACCGCGACGAAAGCTGGCAGATCGAGCAACGCCAGCGCTGGTTCACCGAATCGCGCGGCCTGGATCGGGTAGCCAATGCCGGTATTCTGCGTGCGAAGGCTGCGGCGGAACTGAAAAAGCAGGTGGAGTCACAAACCGCGCTGCATCGCGCTTCAGGCGAGATCTGGTCGGCGCTAGGTCCATCCTCGATGGTCATGGGCAGCTGGACCATGGGCCGCGTTGCTGGCCGAACCAATGCGGTTGCGCCGCATCCCACCGACGACAATACCGTGTACCTGGGGGCTGCAGCCGGCGGCGTTTGGAAGACCACCGATGGCGGCGCTTCCTGGATTCCGTTGTTCGACCAGGTCGGCACCTTGCCGATCGGATCGATCTTTATCGAGCCAGCCGCTCCGGCCAATGTATGGGTCGGCACTGGCGACAAGAACGGCGGCGGCTGCGCCGGATACTTCGGCCAGGGCGTGTTCCTCAGCAGCGACGGCGGAACGACCTGGACCGCACGCAACGGCAGCGGCGCGGGCGCAATGCCGCTTTCCATCGTCAACGCCGTAGCGGTACAGCCGACCAACGCCAATATCGTTCTGGCCGGCGGCGCCGGCAGCTGCGTCGGCGGCAGCTTGTCCGGCTCGGGCCTGTACCGGTCGGCGGATCGCGGCGGCAGCTGGGGCAAGGTGCTCAACGGCAACGTCGAGGACCTGGTCTTCGTGCCCGGCTCGGCCACAGTCTATGCTGGCGTCGCCGGCTCCGGCGTATATAAATCCACCGACGGCGGAGCAACCTGGACCGCATCCAGCAGCGGCATCAGCGTATCCGGCAGCCGCCTGCGCCTGGCCATGGCGCCCAGCAACAGCAATGTGCTCTACGCGCTGCTGGGCAGCAACCTTTACCGCAGCACCAATGCCGGCGCTTCCTGGGAGCTGCGCAGCAGCAGCGCCTGCGAAGGCCAATGCACGTACAACCAGGCCATCAACGTCCATCCGACGACGCCGGACACGATTCTGGTCGGAACGATACGCCCATCCCGTTCCACCAACGGCGGCACCAGCTTCTCGTTCCTGACCACGACCTGGGGCAGCAGCCAGACGGTGCATCAGGACATCCACGTCGTGCTGTATTCGCGCAGTAACGCGAACCGCTTCTGGATCGGCGGCGATGGCGGCCTGTGGCGCACCGACAACGGCGGCACAAGCTGGGCCAACATGAACTCCAACCTCAATATCACCCAGTTCTACGACATCGCCGTACACCCTACCGACTCCAACATCGTGTTCGGCGGTGCGCAGGACAATTCCTCGTCGGGCCGTAGCAGCAGCCTGGTTTGGAACCTGACTTATGCCAGCGGCGACGGCTTCATGAATGCCGTGGACCCGGGTAATCCCTCCATCGTATTCCAGACGAGCTACCCCTCCGGTGGCTACCCGAGCATAGTGCGTTCGACCTCCGGCGGCGGCGCCAACACCTTCTCCAGCCTCTCGACCAGCGGTATCACCTCATCCAGCAACTTCCCCTGGGTGACGCCGTTGGCGGTAGCCAGCAACCGCCTGTTCGTCGCTTCGGATACGGTCTACCGCGGCACCACCTCAGCCAATCCTTTTTCGTGGACCGCCATCTCGACCAATTTCGGCAGCAAGGTATCGGTGATCACGCCGGTCGCGATGGGCGTGCTGATTCCGACCTATGTCGGCACCTCCGGTGGGCGCATCTACTCGACAGCGGATGCGGCGGTACCCAACCCCAGCTGGACCAACGTCACCGGCAACTATCCCGGCGGCATCGTCTCCGATGTGGCCATGGACCCGCTCAACGCCCAGCGCGTCTTTATCACGCGCGCCGGCTTCGGCAGTTCGCGCCTGTACCGTTCGACCAGCGGCGGCACGAACTGGACTGCCGTCGGCGCCGGCCTTCCCGATGTCCCGGCGAATGCGGTCGCCATCGACCCGCTCAATACCAACCGCATCTTCGTCGGCACGGACGTCGGCGTGTATGAGAGCGCGGACGGCGGCGATACGTTCGTGGCGTTTTCCACCGGCCTGCCCCTGGGCCTGGTCGTCACCGATCTGGAGATCGACAACTCGCCGCATGTACTCACCGCAGGCACCTACGGCCGCGGCGCCTGGAAGGTTGGTCTGAACAACGGCACGAATCAGGCACCAGTAGCGAACTTCAGCAGCACGACCAGCGGCCTGGTGGCGAACTTCACCGACAGCTCGACGGATTCAGACGGCAGCATCGCCTCGCGCAGCTGGAACTTCGGCGACGGCGGTACGTCGACCGCGACCAACCCCAGCCACACCTATGCTGCAGCCGGCACCTATACAGTCACGCTGACGGTGACAGACAACGCCGGTGCGGCCAATACCAAGACCGCTTCAGTCACGGTCAGCAGCGGCCCGGGCAATGTCCCGCCAGTGGCGAACTTCAGCTCCAGCGTCAGCGGACTCACTGCCAACTTCACCGATACCTCGACCGACTCCGACGGTACCATTGCTTCACGCAGCTGGAACTTCGGCGACAGTACCACCTCGACCTCGACCAATCCGAGCAAGACCTATGCAGCGGCCGGCACCTACACAGTCACCCTGACCGTGACCGACAACGGCGGCGCCAGCAACACCAAGAGCAGCTCGGTCACCGTTACCGCACCGCCGGTTGACACGGTGCTGCAGAACGGGGTGGCCAAGACCGGGCTTAGCGCAGCGACCAACGCAACCTTGTCCTTCACGATGGCCGTACCGGCCGGAGCTACGGGCCTGAAATTCGTGACCAGCGGCGGCACGGGCGATGCTGACCTCTATGTGAAGTTCGGTTCCGCGCCGACCACGACCAGCTACGACTGCAAGTCCGATGGTTCGACCAATGCCGAGACCTGCAGCATCGCGACCGCCCAGACTGGCACTTACTACGTGCTGATCAATGCTTATGCGGCCGTGTCGGGATTGAGCCTGACCGGCAGCTACTCTACCGTCAGCGGCAACGCGCTGCAGAACGGCGTGCCCAGGACCGGCCTGTCGGGAGCTCTGAATGCAACCCAGACCTTTACCCTGGCTGTTCCGGCCGGTGCAACCAACCTCAAGTTTGTCATCAGCGGCGGCACAGGCGACGCAGATATGTATGTGAAATTCGGTTCTGCACCGACCCTGAGCAGCTACGACTGCCGTCCTTTCGTAGGTGGCAACAGTGAGACCTGCAATATCACGACCGCTCAGGCAGGCACTTACTATGTGATGTTGAACGGCTATGCCGCCTACTCTGGCGTCAGCCTGACCGGCAGCTACACACCGTAAACACCGGCGTAGCCGTGACGCCGGCACTGGGTCACGGCTACGCGAGACTGAAGGTCGATCAGATTCTGTAGCGCCGGATAAGGCGCTACAGCACATCTTCATCGCCTTCCTGGCTTGTTGCCTGCACATCACCCTCGCCCTACAACTCCACAGCCATGCTCCTGGCCTCAACCGCACGCAGCGCCCTTGAGCAATTTGCCACCGTGCGGACGATCGATGTCCACCTACTCACCACCGATGGCCGCGAGGTCGTGCAACCCGCTACACCCGGTGCCGAGAGGAGTCGTAGCGGCGCTACGGCGACGATCGGCAACGACGTATCGGGGTGAAAGACCCCGGAATTGTTCGATAGTTATTTGCGGGACAGAACACTAGAAGCCGCGCGCGTCTACCGCCTTGCGCTGGAGCAGGGCGTCACCGGGTCGGCCTATCACGCCGTCGCTGACGAAGCAGTACCCATCAGGTCCATCGCTGAAATCATTGGCCGCCGCTTGAGTCTGCTGGTGGAATCACGCGGGCGCGAGCACTTCGACTGGTTTGGTCACTTCGCTGGCGCAGTCATGTCTGGTTCCAGCTCGCGCACGCGCGAACTGACTGACTGGAAACCTCAAGAGTCAAGCTCGCTTACCGATCTGGATCAACCTGGCTACTACGCATAGGGCCGTGTCGTTGGGAACAGGCGATCTTCGGATCGAGCAGATTCAACACACTCACAAGTTTTGATTATTGAGCGCGCATATGACCCGAAGACAAAAGGGGCGCGCCACTGTGACGGAGCAGAACTGAGTAACCGTTCGCAGTTCCCGGCATTGGCGCCAGCGCATTGGCGGAATTCAGGCCAGCGCGTCGTATCCACCGCTGACCCGCGCAATCCTGCGCCATCGGGCGATACTTGATGAGGTCCATCCTGCGCTATGCCGGCCTTGCCGGTTTTTCCTTGTTATCTATTTCGCAATTTTCCCAGGCTGCAGAAGTCACACGCGTGCTGACCTGGAACGTGCACGCTTTTGACGACTGGGTGCATATCAACTTTCCGGACAAAGCCGGCCCGCTCGATGCGGGGCTACGAGATGCGGAGAAAGTACCGCATCTGGCTCGACGCATCCTGGAGCAGAACCATGATGTGGTGCTGCTCAATGAAGCCTGGAGCGAAGACACCAAGGAACCACTGACAGCGTTGCTGTCGTTCAACGACACCGACGCCGGCGCGGCCGCGTCGACGGCCTACGAGGCCTATCGGAAACTACGCTCGGCGCTGCCACGCCCGGCCACTGGCGCCCTGCCCTACTGGGTTGCCGACGCCGGCGTCGACTCGGCTTCGGACTATTACAACTCGGGCCTGATGTTGTTCAGCCGGTTTGCGCCAGCCTCCATCGTTGTGCCCACGGGGGTCGACGGCAAGTTTTACCCTTCGGGACCTATGGGTCATGCCGTCCATTACGAGTGCGCCCATGCCGGCAATACCACGACCACGCCGGACGAGGTCGCTGCTTCGGCGTTTTCCGCACACAAGAGCTTTCTCGCCGACACGCGCAACCCAGCCGCTGTGCGCTGCTCGCTGGCTTCATTTGAATTTACCCAGGACAGTGACTGGGACGATGAATCCTTGTCGTCCAAAGCCGTGGTATGGATGCGAGTGTTCGATGCCAAGCACAATCGCCCGCTGAATGTCTTTGCCACCCATTTGCAGTCGAACAACAGCGAAGAAGACGTCAGCGTACGCTGGTCACAGCTCGAAGAAGCGCATGCCTTTATGGACTTTCTCGGCCTGGGCAGCGAAGACATCGTCTTTGCCGGCGACCTGAATGTGCGCGAATTCAATAGCCCGAACGAAACACCACCGGTCATCAACGATGAATACCGCACCTGGCTGCAGGAAGGTTCCGGCTGGCTGACCTTGGGTACGCAGGCGCTGCACGACACGTTCCGCATGCATCTGAAACCCTTTGCCACCGACGCCGACTTCGGGCTGACCAGCGAATACAGCCGGCTGGACCATTTCATGACCTCGTTTACCGGCCATATGACCAGCCCCGGCAGCAGCAGCGCCTGCGCTCAGCATGTACGCAAGCGCAATGACTTTGTCGCCTATGCCAGCGACGATCCGCCGGCCGACCTGAAGGCTGGAGCGTACCTGTCCGACCACCGTGCGCTGGAGATGACCATAGGTCCGGCCAGCGGCCATTGCTCGCCAGCACGTGCGCTGGACTCATCCAGTGACGGCACGTTTTCGATGCAACTCGACGAGAGCGGCGGCTATCAGTGGATACGCGTGCCGGCCAACCGCATTGCCCAGATCCAGATCGATCCGATAGGCGCCACCGGTGTCGGCGTCGCCGTGGAGCTGTTCCGCGCCGACAATATCTCCGACGTG
Source organism: Rhodanobacteraceae bacterium (assembly GCA_016790075.1). GTDB lineage: Bacteria > Pseudomonadota > Gammaproteobacteria > Xanthomonadales > Rhodanobacteraceae > Tahibacter. The sequence goes on from JAEUPP010000039.1 coordinate 364,184, forward strand.
GTTACCGACGGCTGGCCAGTGCGCATGACAGCCAATGGCACGCGATTTGTCGACGCCTATCCGTTCGACCACTACCTGCGTCTGCGCGCCAACGACGGTCTCGCAACCGGTACCTTTCGGGTACGCATCACCACGCCGACCGGGGTATCCGAGGCCCAGGCGCTGCCACTGATGCCGCGGGTCTACGAAGGCAGCTGGCGCAGTGAGCTGATCCGCGCTCGCGATCAGTACACCGAACACCACACCGAGCCGCTGCTGCTGCGTGCACCTAGCGGCGGCACTGTGGGCCAGGCTGATGCGTTCTACCAGTTCCACCTCGAACGGCCTTCCCTGTCAGCTTCTCAGCACCTGATCTTTCATCTGGCCCAGGGCGTGCCTTCACCCCTGGGGGAAGCACCGAACGCAGGCAGCGCTCCTCTGCGTGTGTCGGCCACGCTGACCCGTATCCTGCCCGACGGCTCGCGCAGCGTGATCAAGAGTTTTGCCGCGGCCGACATACCCAACCGTGCTACCGACGGCAGCCGCGAACGGCGTTATCTGCTGCTGGAGGCGGATGTGCCTGCGGCCCATCCCGATGCGAGCTACGTGCTCAAGCTCACGCGTGCCTCAGTCAGTACCGAGCAGGTGATACGTGTCGGATACGAAACCAATCTGCGCGTGCTGGAATTCCGCCCGGACGCCTTCATCGCAGACAGTGACAACGATGATGCGCCGTATGATCTGGACGAGGCCATGGGCCGCCTGTTCGTCGATGGCACTTATCGCTATCTGCTGTATCGCGGCATCGACGAGGGCGAGAAATTTCTTCTACCCTTCGCCTGGCTGGACGACAGCTTGAACACCGTATCCCCGGGCCTGCCGCTGGCATCGCTCAAATTCACGACCAAGGTGGAGCTCGAATGGGGTGAGCACGACGGCGCCGGCGATGATGCGGACGACTTTGCCGACGATATTCGCGATCACCTGTTCCCGCATGATCTCGGCGTCTGGTATAGAAACCAGGCCCTGTGGAAACGGGCGGAGCTCGATTATGTGGGACTTGCGCCGCGCAGTTGCCTGATGACGGGCTGTGTCGTGCCGACTTCGCAGGAAATGCGGCCCAGCATCTTGTCCTATCACTGCCCGCCAGGCGCCGAGACGGATCTGGGCAATTTCGACTGCGACGCCATGTACAAGGTCCGTGCCACGTACCGCCTGCCGTTCTGATCTGGTTGCGGCATTGATACTGCACACCGGCGCGCTAGCCCGCTAGCGAACCGGTGTGCAAAAGGCAGGTCGGCCCTGTGGCGCCCCTGACCTTTGGATCTGTCACCGTCGACCGTAGCAGCGTATCGTTGCCAGCTTTCCGCCACGACGGCCTGCCGTGAATGCCACTGCCGAAGCGGGCAACGCCGCTTCCTCCTCGCTCGTCAAAGCGGCCCTGCTGATGACCGCGAGCGCTGTCCTGTTCGGCTTGATGACGGTGACCATCCGCCTCGCATCGAAGCAGCTGCACGCGTTCGAGATTGCGTTCTTCCGCAGCCTGTTCGGCTTTGTATTCGCGCTGCCGCTACTGCTACGCCATGGCCCGGCGTTGCTGCGCACGAGCAAATGGGGCTTTTACCTGCTGCGCTGCTGCATAGGCATCGTGTCGATGCTGGCCGGCTTCTGGGCGGTAGTGCACCTGCCGCTGGCCCAGGCCATTTCCCTGTCGTATGCAACCCCGCTGTTCGTGACCATAGGCGCGGTCGTGTTTCTCGGTGAAGTCGTGCGCCTGCGTCGCTGGACGGCAGTGCTGCTGGGTTTTATCGGCGTGCTGGTGATCGTGCGGCCCGGCGCTGCCGATTTCAGCGCTGCCAGTCTGGTCGCCCTGCTCGCCGCCGCGATGAGCGGCACGGTCGCGGTCAGCATCAAGTTCCTGTCGCGCACCGAACATCCCGACGCCATCGTGCTGATCACGACCGGGCTCTGGGTAGTGCTGGCCCTGCCCGCAGCACTGCCAGTCTGGATATGGCCGAATGCGGAGTCCTGGCTCTGGGTCGTGCTGGCCGGCGGGTTTGGCACTGTCGCGCACATGCTCTGGACGCGGGCGCTCAAGCTCGGCGAAGTCTCTGCGCTGACCCCGCTGAGTTTCCTGCAGCTGCCGGTAGTGATCGTATTCGGCTATTTCCTGTTTTCGGAACGACTCGATCTATGGACCGGCCTGGGCGCCGCCATCATCGTCGGCAGCAACATCTATATCGCACACCGTGAAGCGCGGCTGGCGCGCCCCGTGGTCACGGACAAGGGCGTCGCCAGCGAAACCACGAGCTGAGCCCAGCTTCAGCGCGCAAATACACGGACGATGTCGGCCGGCGCCAAAGCGCGCCACTCGCCGGCGGCCAGGCCATCCAGCGCCAACGCGCCGACCGCGCTGCGATGCAAGGCAGTCACGTGATTGCCGGTAGCGGCGAACATGCGCCGCACCTGGTGATAACGGCCCTCGTGCAGGGTCAGTCGCGCCGAACGCGGAGATATCACCTCCAGCTCCGCCGGCAGCAAAGGCGTCTTCTCGCCATCGAGCAGCAAGGTGCCGCTGGCGAAGATCGCCCCCTCGTCGCCGCGCAAGTCCTGCGCCAACACCGCTTCGTAGCATTTTGCAATATTGGATTTCGGAGAAATGATCCGGTGCAGCAGGGCGCCGTCGTCGGTCAGCAGCAGCAGGCCTGAGGTATCGCGATCCAGCCGCCCCACCGGCGACAGCAGCGGGTCGCGATAGCGATAGCGCCGCGGCAGCAGGTCATAGATCAGCCGGCCCGGATCCTTGGTCGAACAGGTATAACCCACCGGCTTGTGCAGCAGCACGACCAGGCCCGGCGGCGGATCCAGCGGCTCGCCGTCGATCCGCACCTGTGCCGGAGCCACACGTGCATCCTGGTCCAGTACGGCGCCGGATACATCCGTAACACGACCGTCGTGAAACCAACCTGCGACCTCGCGCCGGCTGCCATAGCCGAGGTTCGCAATCAGCCGCAGCAGCTTCATGGACGCGGCTCCTTCGCGGCAATCACTTTGAATCCCTGCGTATCAGCGAGCACCTGGATCTGCATAAAGGACCCGCGCAGGGTTTGCTCATAGGGAAGATGCCGGTTGGCAACCAGCAGCAGACGGCCCTGGGAGACCAGCGCCTGCGCCGCCACGCGGATAAATTGCCGGCCGAGTTCGGGCTCATCGGCGCGGCTCTGATGAAACGGCGGATTGGTCACGATGAAGTCGTAGCGCCGCGGCAGACCGCGCGTGACGTCGTGCCAGAAATACTGCAGAGCCGGCGGCCGCTCGCGTTTGGCCGCCATGGCGTCGAGATTGATACGCGCGAGATCAAGCGCCCGCGCCTCGGCCTCGAATACATCCAGCGCTTCGACTCGAGCGCAGCGCGCCAGCACCTCGCTAGCCAGGTAGCCATAGCCTGCTCCCAGATCGGCGCCATGCCCGGCCAGATCGGCCGGCAACTGCGCCGCCAGCAAGGCCGATGCCGCATCAATGTGATCCCAGGCGAATACACCGGGCCGGCTCAGGAAACGTCCATCAGCAACTGGCCTGGGCGCTGCATCCTCCTGCCACTGCTGCATCAGCGCCGTATCGACTTCAGCCGGCTGGTGATGGCGCCAGAATGTGCGGCACTTGTGCTTGCTCGCACTGACCAGCGGGCCGGCCAGCCGTTCAAAGTCCCCTTCGATCGCCCGTGCACCTTGCGTGTTTGCCACGCTGGCGACCAGCACAGCACCCGGTGCCGCAAGCTCCAGCGCATGCGCGAGCAGACCACGCGCCTCGCTGCGCTGGCGCGGCGGCAGCATCAGCACCGCATCGAACTGGCCTTCAGCGAGCGAGGTCGCCTCAATCCCCGGCGGCAGCGCATCGGCATAGGGGCGAAAGCTCTGCTCGGCGACTATCGCGCTCCGGCCGAACAGGGTACGAAATTGCTGCAAGCCTTGCCCGTTGCGCGCGCGCAGGAACGCAAGCCGCGCCGGTACCGACAGAGTTCCATCAAGAAACGGCAGAAAAAGCGCCTGCAGCGCGGGGTCGTCCACGATCATCCTCAGCAGCGCCGCTGGCGCGGGGCGCGTAGCGTAGCTCAGGCCCGAGCGGTGTGGACTGCCGACAGCCGGTTACCCCACGCGCCGAAACGGCGTGCGCACAGGCTAAGCTTCTGCCCTGTGGACTGCACCGACCGGGGCAGCCGTCTGTTACGGGGTTGTACATGCTGCTTCGTCTGCTGCCCATGCTGCTGCTATCGCTGGCCCTGTCCGCCTGTCAGCCCAGCCCAGCACCGCCGATTGCCACCGCACCGGCCACTGCGCGCAACTGCCTGACGATGCTGCCGTCCTCGCCGCTGACATCGCCGGCGGCCGCACTGTTTACGCAGGACTTCGCCGCAGCACCGCTCGACGCCGCCGGCCTGCGCTGCCTGGCCGACGTCTGGGGTGAGACGCGCTTTGCCTCGCCCGAGGCCTATGACCCGGCCTATGCCAGCGTGCAGGCCGCGCACGGCGAAGACACCGACCTGCGCTGGGCCAGCATCGCCCATGAACGCGTACAGTTGCTGCATATCGCAGACAACGCAGCGACCACAATCTGGCTGCTGCGCATCGACAGTGGACTCGCCCTCGAAGGCAGCCGCTACGACCTGATTTTCACCAGCACTGCAGACGGCCAGCTGCGCAGCCAGATGCTGGTTGGTGCCGACGGCATACGCTATTCCCGCAGCATCGACCTGCGTGGCCCCAGGCAATTCACGGTGCACGAAATCGCAGGCCGCGAACAGCAGACTCGCCCAGGCTACAACGCCGCCTTCCGCATCGACGACGAAGGCCGCATCGTCCACGATCCTGGCGGCGTGACCACCCCCTTGCACGCAACAGCAGCCGACGAACCGGCAACGAGGAGCGGAGACGGTGCGGATGACGCGAACTACAGCGGCATCTCCATCGAGACCGTCGCAGGCTCGCCCGGTGATGCCGAAGCGGTACGTCAGCTACTGTTCTCCGATTCCGGCGTCACGGAAGAGCTGGTGCAGCAACACGCTCTGGCCGACGGCAGTCCCGCCATGGTCGCCGTCGGCCGCACCGAAGCCGCCGGGCTGGTGCTCTACGTACTGCGTCCAACAGCAGGCGGAACGCCGAAAGAAACGCGCTACGAAGTGGCCAGCCTGGCCTTTCCCGAACCAGCCCAGGCAGTGGGCGGTGAGGTAGGCCGGTTGAATTGGGAGGCGCAGAAGGATGCCATCGATATCGCACTGCCGATGCGCTACGCCCTGCTGCGCGAAGGCGGCGATCCCAGCAGCGGCGAAGGCGCCACGCAGGACGTCGAGCGTATGCTGCGGGCGCGGCTCGTTCTGACTGACGGCAGCCTGCGCGCGACGAACTAAGGAATTTCGGCGCGAGCAATGACGGACAATCAGCGCACGCGCTGGGACTCCATCGCCGCCACACCGCGCACGATCAGTTCTTCCAGTACTTCCAGATCCACGCTGGCCAGTGATTTCAGATACAAGCAGGACTTGCCGGTCTTGTGCTTGCCCAGTCGCGCCAGCAACGCCTCCGCCCCGTCGAAGCCGCACATGAGGTACAGCGTCAGATCGTTCTTGCGCGGCGAGAAACCGACGACAGGCCACTCACCTTCGCGACCGCTTTCGTAGCGATAGCGATAGCGGCCGAAGCCGACGATGCCGGTTCCCCAGATCACGGCTTTTTCGCCGGTGATCTTTTGCATCAGCTTTGCAACCGCAGCGCAATCGGCACGGCGCGCCGGATCGGCGACAGCGGCAAGAAACGCGGCCAGCGTGGCCTGGGTTGGCTGTGTCTTCAGATCGGACATGGCAACTCCGTCGCAGCGGGCCGCATCAGCGCAAGCCCCGGAGCCGGCACTCTGCGCGGGGATGCGGGGCAATCGCAAGCGCTGCTGGCCAACGCCGGCCGATCATGTGCCCGCAGATTGCCCTGATTCCGCCGTAACGCCGCCCGCTGCGACCGCAAGACTTCGTCCCCTCTAAAGGACGGATCGAGCCCATGGCCGATTGCGGACGACCCGCCACATCAACACCCTCACGGCGGCAGTTCCTCACTGAAGTCGCTACTTTCGCCCTGGCCTGCGGCTTCGCCCCGCTGCTGCGCGCTGATCCACGCGTGGCCACGGCCAGCGACGCAGGCCAGTGGCTACAACGGGTCGAAACCCTGGCGCAGCAACTACGCCGCGGCACGATCACAAGCGCGGCCTGGCGCGGCGAAATCGACGCATTGAATGCCGCCACGGCCCTGACCGAATTCCTGCCGCAGCTGCAGTTCGACCGCGCGCTGCGCGCGATGCAACAGCAGGCCAAGGACCCGGCCAAGACCTTTATCCGCCTCGCCGAAATCGACGGCAGCCTGTCCAGGGCGGCGTTCGCCGCCGCGTACTTTGTGTTCGCCAAAGGTCAGGTCATTACGCCCCATGGACATCGCGGCATGGTGTCGGCACATGCCGTCGTCAGCGGCGCCTTGCGCACACGCACCTATGACCGGCTCGGCCGCGACGGTGATGTGCTGCGGCTGAGACCACGCCTGGATACGCTGGCCCGGCCCGGTTTCAGCGCCGCGATCAGTGCCGTCGAAGGCAATGTGCACTGGTTCGTCGCCGAGACTGACACGGCCGCCACCCTCGACGTCATCGTGCAGGACATAGACGCCAACGGCCGGGAGTTTGCGATCGAACTCGTCGATCCACTCGCCGGCATCCCCGATGCCAGCGACGTGATCCACGCGCCACTGATCAGTTGGGAACAGTCCTCGGCCAGATATCAGGGTTGAGGCGAATCAGACGGGCCGCACGCGCCGTATCGCGAACCCTGCGATCAAGGCGACCAGTACACCCAGCAGCCATTGCACGACCTGACTCAGTGCCGGAATCGCCGCCGCACCCGGTGCACCGGCGCCGGAAGTGCATTGCAGCGGAAAAGAAATCTGCGGCTCGTCGCTGTCGTTGGTCGCGCAGGTCAACGTGCCCGTGATCGTCGTCAGTGGTGTAGACGGCAAACGGCAGGACACGGCCACATCCTGCGACGCCCCCTGCGCAATCGTCAGCGGAAACGCCGCTGCAACCGAGAAACCGCTGCTCGCCGCGCAACCGGTCACAGTCAGCGCATCGCCGCCGCGGTTGCTGAAGCGCACCGTACCCAGTGACTGTGTGGTTCCCGCTCCGCCACCCGCCGCGGCCAGCGTTGTGCCAGCAACCGGGGTCGTCACCACCTCGGGCGGAATTGCCGCGGTACCTCGCAGGCGCGCCACATAGGCGACGCTGGAGCCCACGCCGCCTGCCAGCAGGTACTTGCCATCGGGTTGCGCCGTGATAACCGTAGCCGGCTGGCCGTCAAACGGTACCTCGCGGCGACCACCTGCGCCAAAACCCGAATCGGCAGCGCCATTGGGCTGCAGGCTCGCAACGATAGCGTTCGTCGTCGTTGTTCCCAGCAGGATACGGTCATCCGCATCAGCAAACAGTGCCCACACCGGTGACGTCGAAGCCGGCGTGAAAGAAGCCATCGGGAATGTCGCATCAATCTGCCCAGCACTGTTGACGCGCAGCGCCAAAGTCGCCGCCTCCAGCGATCCAACGTAGCCAAAGCCCGCCGCGATCAGGCCGCCGGACTGCAGCGCCAGTTTCCCCACCGTAGTTCCCGACTGAGCAGGGGCAGGGAAAACAGGCCCCAGCACACCGTTGCTGCCGAAGGTGGTGTCGACCTGGCCCGTAGCCGTGAATCGAACGATTTCCGACATACTGAATTGCTGACGCGTGGCGCTGCGCCCACCGACATAGACGGCGCCGCCGCGTTCCGCAACTGCATACGTCGCGTTGTAGATGCGGCTGTTGTCACCAAACTTCGTCGCAAACCCGTTCGTGCCGAAGCTCGTGTCCGCGACACCGGTGGCAGTGAGTTTCAACGCCGAGACGTCCTTGGAAATGTAAGAAGGGAAAACGATCCCGTTGACGGTGCAGGACAACAGGAATCCGCCGCTGGCCGACGCCGTCATGTCGCTGATATCCAGGTCCAGCTGCTGCGGCGTCAGCGAGGGCACCGGATTGAGCGGCGGCGTGTAGATGCCTCCGCTGCCATAGCTCGCATCGAGACTGCCGTTGCTCTCCAGGCGCATTACATATCGACCGCCAGCAACCAGCAGACGGCCGCTGGCATCCAGAACCACGGCCTTGGCTAGCGGCGGTGTCGCCGTCGGCGGAGGCGTTACCCTGCTGACACCGGCGTTGCCGAAGCCTGTATCCAGACTGCCGTCCTGATTGAACCGCGCGATCAGCCAGTCACTACCGCTCATGCCGATGGCAACGATCTTGCCGTCCGGCTGCACGGCGAGGTCGTTGAAGCCGCCGTTCGTCACGCTGAGCCGGACCACGCCGTCGACACCAAACGCCAGATCAAGATCGGCGCGGTTGGCCTGACTTGCTCCGCCGAAACCGGCGAGCGCGAATGCAAGAGCACCAGCAGCGACCCGGTGCACGGCTACGGGTTTCACTTCGTTTTTCATGCAGGATCTCTTGAGGGTCAATTTCGTAAAGACAGGACGTGAACGTTCGGTTCCCTACCCCGGCACAACCAAAGCAATACGCATCTCAGCCCGACGCCGCCGTCTGCCTAGCCATTTCCACCAGCTTCGCAACGGTATTCATATTGCGCGCAGTGCCGGATGCCGCGGCCGGAATCTTCAGCCTGGACTCGGCCATGCCGGCGCCGTAGTGCACATAGATCTCGCGCTTGCCCAGCGCCATTTCCTCGCCGTTGACATGGGTGGCCGCAGCCAGGCAATCCCGCGGCGGCGGTGTATCCAGAAATATCGCAACGCTGCGGTTAGGCGCGGCTTGTGGAAACGGATTCGCGGCCAGCACGGCCGCCATTTCTTCCGCCGTACGCACCAGCACACCTACCGGCTTGCCGGCATACCCCTGCAGCGCGGCGGCCAGCGCCTTTTGTACGGCAGCCTCGCCTTTGCGCGTCGTGAACACGACATTGCCGCTCGCGATATAGGTTCTTACGCCGGTGAACCCGCAGGCTTCGCACAGCGACTTGAGTTCACTCATGGCCAGCTTGCCCGTGCCCCCCACATTGACCGCGCGCAGCAGCGCAACAAAGGCCGTCATGAACACGCTCCCTGATTGAATGGCCGATACTAAGACGGTCTGCCGGGTCCGGTGTACTTCCCACAGGCACAACGCGAAGTCTGCGGGCCAACTCGATCAACGCGTTTTCCGGAAGGAAACTGTTGGGCTTGCCGCCCGAACAATCCGATTGATTTCGGCCAACGCGGCAATCGTGACAACTTTGCCCGCAAACAAACGGACAGACGTAGCCCATGCTGCATCGTTTCCTGACCGAAAAGGCTGTCGTTGCCGCCTACCAGCGGCTGAGCAGCGCCGAAGGCGGGGAGACATAAGGCCTTAACAGTTCATCCGAACAGACGGTAGGGTGGGCCCTGGCCCACCGTCACGCCGATTGTTCGACTGCGCTCGGGAACGTTGCCTTGTGCGGTGTCTCTCAGCGACTGCCGCGAGGCACGGGTTGAGATGGTGTGCTGAAGCCCACCCTACAGTTGCGAAGACATAAGGCCTTACCAGTTCATCCGAACAGACGGTAGGGTGGGCCTTGGCCCACCGTCACGCCGATTATTCTACTGCGCTCGCGAACGTTGCCTTGTGCGGTGTCTCTCTCAGCGACTGCCGCGAGGCACGGGTTGAGATGGTGGGCTGAAGCCCACCCTACAATTTTCCGATTTTTGCAAAAAACATTTTGCGAAATGCCGTGCCCCGGACAGCCTGGCGCAAGCGCTGATGATCTCCCAGCCGCCCGCACTGGGTACTATCACCACTCGGCCTTCCCTGCCTTGAGCCCTGCCCCATGCCTACCCACGATACGGCGCCACCGACCAATGCCGACTTTCTGCTGGCACACGCCGCCCCGGCGCGTATCGGCCTCGCCGGCGGCAGCCATTTCATCGACCGCAGCATCCGCAAGGCACAGCGCCTGCTGACCGGCAATGCCACCGGCAGTGCCTGGTCCCACGCCTTTCTGATCGGTGAAAAACGCAGCGACGGCCACTGGTGGGTGCTCGAATCCGATCTGGATCTGCGGCACAAGCAGATACGGCTGGGCGCGCAGGAAAACCGGCTGTCGAAATTCTTCGATGCGGACGAATGGCCCAATCTGGCCGTACTGGATTTTGGCCTGGACGAAACCGCCACACGTACCGTACTGACCGCCGCGCTGGATCTGCTCGCCGATGCGACCGGCTATTCCCTGCGCGAGATCGTCGGCACCTTGCTGGCGCTGGCCCGGCCTACCCTGCGCGAACGCGAGAACCTGCTCGCGCGCGAAAATTCACTGTATTGCTCGGCCTTTGTGCAGCACTGCTACGCGCGCATAGGCCTCAACTTCGCAGCCGGCCTCAGTATCAAGAACACCACACCCCACGATATCGCGCACACGGCACTGCCACATCGCGCGCACTATCTGCAGCGCCAGGCCGGAGCTAGCTGCTAGCAAGAGCAGCCGAACTTGGCCAACGGTAGTACCGGCTGAGCAACTGCTCTGGTAGCTGCACGCTGATCAGCCAACAGCTGCCGCCTCAAGATGGCCTGCCGTTGTTATTGACGACTACGCCGCGCGCTGCCCTAGTCTGGTGAGGGTGTCGCGACGTCGACGCAGGAGCGCGTGGGAGAACCCCGGAAGAAGCACTATGAACTGCGTTTCCCAACCAGCCTGCCCCTCATCTCGGGCACCTTGTGGCGCCAAAGCCCCCATCAATGGCACGGCCCTGCAACGGCAAGGCCTGGCTTGTTCAACCCGGGATATATCGCGGTTTCGCGCGATCTATCCCTAGTCGTCAGGTACCAGAGACGCGAAACCGCTCAGCAAGCTCTGCTGCGACACGCCGCATGGCAATGGGCGCCTGCAACCACGACCGTGAATCAATGCCGAGGGATGCTTTGACGAGTTGGCTGCGCGCAGACTCGAGCTCAAGATCGGCGTAGTGCGCGACAGCGAGGTGCGCCCATTCTTCCGATACGTCGGCTCCTGCGGCGATTCGTTCTAGGAACTCGACAAACTGCTGGCGGGCCTGGGTACTCAAATTTTCATCTCTGCATTTGCAGTTTCAAGCCCTGTTTCCGGCCAATGGACCTGATTCGGCTCCTAGTCACTCGAATCCATTTGCGAACAGCACATCCGAGTTAACGACGAAGTCCCAGACTCCGCGACCATAGGTCGAGAAGCGCGCAGTCTGCAAAGCATCGATGTAGTCGACATGCCAATAGATCTGATCCGGTGTCTGCGCGGCGGCCAAGGACACCCAGCTCGATACCGTAGTGTCGTAGTAGTAAGGTCCGAGCTCGGTGGCTGCGAACAAGTGCGCGCCATCGGCTGACATCGCCAAGTGATAGACGAGCGTGTTCGGCAAACCCGTGTTGAATGGCGTAAAGCTGTCGCCGTCGCTGGTCGAGCGGTATACGCCCGGGCCCGAGTAGCCAGCGCCGGCAACGTAGATCGTACCCGGCGTGGTCGGATGCACCAGGATGCAGTTGCCGTAGAAGAACTGACCGTCGGGCAAACCGCTCGATCGCAGGCTGAAACCGGCACCGCTGTCGCGATAGAAACCACCGGCGTCGGCGATGGCATAGCGGGTAAGCCCATTGCGCGAATACTGCACATCAGTGACCTTCGAGCCAAAGTTAAAGCTGTCCTCGCTGTAGGTGATGCTGCTGCCGTTATAGGTCAGGGTCAGCACCCGATTGCGATTGGCGCCTATGCCGCCACCGGCAAGCAGGGCCTGATTCGGATTCAACGGATTGGCTTCGATCGGCGCCAGAAACAGCCAGTCCTGAAAATTGGCGGCCGCGTAGTCCCAGGACTTCAACGCCGGCCAGTCGCCGGCCGCAGGAGCGGTATCGAGCTGCACGAAGCCGGGATAGACCATCCACAAGCTGCCGCCGTTGTTTGACGAACTCAGATGTGCGTAGTCGCCGCTGATCGTCTGCACAAAACTGGTGATGCCGGCGACCGGAATCTTGGCCTTCTGGTAGCCCTGGTCCTGAGCACCGACCAGAATCGGATAGGGCGTGGTGCGCGGCGTATAACTGCCGTAGTACTGCGCATTGCGCAGACCGCTCAAGGCCAAGTTCTGCACCGACAGCAGGCCGTCGCTCGATTCGTAGGTGCCGCCATCGGTGGACACGAACACGCGCTCCACGTTGCTGTTGTCAACGAATACGTCGATGTTCGGAATATCGGCGTGCAGATTGGTCGCCTCGCCGCCGTAGTAAGACTGCCAGCCGTTGACCAGTTGCCAGCTCGCCGCACCGTCGTGGCTGCGGTAGGCGTTGATACCACCGATATAGAGCCGCAGCGGGTCGCGCGTGGACGACTCGGCTGAGTTCAACCCAAACAGACTGGTTGGCGCATCAGTGCGGCGCGTCCAGTTGGCTCCGCCGTCCAGACTGCGATAGACCTCGGTGACGCCAGCGCCCGAGCGGTTGATAAACGCGAACAGGAAGGTGTTGGCACCATCGACGCCGCCGCTGAGCGCAACCCGGTCGCCCGCTGCGAGCGGAGTCGCGCCAGCAATGCTGGCGACATTGACCAGCGCGTGTGTGCCCGCAGTGATCGTCTTCAGCATCAGCCCATCGAGCAAGTACATCGTGCTGCTGTTGTAACGCGGCGAGAACAGGGCGACCTGATCGCGGACGCCGAGAAAACCGCGGTCGGAAAAACTAGCACCGCGATTGGCCGAGGCCCAGAGCCGGGGCCGCCAGACGGCAGCGCCGAAGTCGTATTCGACACGCAGTGCGTACAGCTCGCTGTTGGCCGGATCGCGAATGGCCAGACCCGACGAATACCAAATATTGCTGGTTGTCAAACCGGTGGCGGGCGCCCACAACACCCCACCGTCGTCGCTGCGATATACGCCAGTCGGGGCATCGGACAGCACCAGCAAGCGCTCGGCTCCGCTGAGCCGGGCCAGATATCCAAAATTACCGGTCGGCGTGAAACTCGCGCCATCGCCCGGGCTGTTCCAATTGAGCGCGGTTCGGTCCGCGCGCCACAGGTTGCCGCCGTGACTAAGCACGTTGAGGCGGTTGTTGCTGGCATCAAACTCGGTGCCTAACGTGCGCCCGGCGACATTGCCGGCACCACGCTCGAACCACTGCCCGGAAACCGCAGCCAGTTCAACCTGCCGGTACTGGTCCGCCGTAGCACGCACCGTCTGTAACTCGGCGATGCGCTGCATGCGTGTCTGCAACGCCGTGGCACGAAACGCCGCATCCATCGCGCGCCAGTCGGTACCGGGTGCGTGCCGATGCAGGGTCTCGATCCATTCCTCGCGGCGACGCTGATAGTCGACGTCCTCGCCTGGCACTTCCATCGCGGGTGCCGGCAGGCGCTGCTCCCAACGGCCCCAAGAAGTGACCTGCCCGATCAGCACCGCGCCACAGGCGACAACCAACAACAAACCAAGACTCAGAAGGCGCTTCATAGCCGGCTCCGCTCGTCGATGCAACAACAGTCTGCCATCAAATTCACATCATTGCGGCGATACAGGGACAACCACTTCTTCGGGCAAGAGCGCGTGTCCCCTACCCCCTACTGATCCACGCGGGCGCGATTCGTGCATTTCACTCCCGCCGCAGATACTTGTTGCCGGATCCTTGATATGTGTGACGATGAAGGATGGTTGTTTTGCGAGTCCAATTGTCGGACTGACCTGGAGAATCGATGATCAACTCACACGATCAGCTACGCACCTTGTTAGGCGACACCTCGCTGGCCGGCAACAGGGCAACCAGTGTTCCCGCCGGGAGCGATAAGTCGACTGCTTTCGTCATTGAAGTTACCGGAGATGCAGTAACCGCATGGCGAGAGCTGCGCGAGCGGATCAGTGAAAGTGGCCGATGGCCTGTACTTACCCTACTCCAGCCGTTCAACCGCCACTCGTGGGATGAGCAAGTTCGCTCGACCGATATCTTCTCGCGGTTCTACTATCTGGACGAAAGAAAGGAAGGTCGAACCGGCGATACACCAGAGGCGATAGTCGCCGCAGCAACCACAACCGACGCGATCAATGCGGTTTCCGAAATGCCGGAAGACAACAGCCTGACTCTCGTTGACTGTCTTTCGATCTGCAAAGAAAGCACAAAAGCAAGATTCGGGAAAACGCCAAAGATACTCGATTCTGTCGATTTCCTTGCGAAGCATTCGCTCAAGTCACAAAAATCTATTGAGCGTTGGTTCTTCGACTGGGAACTCGCCAATTGCGACGAACCGCTGCGGTTTGACCAGGAAGAGCTGGGCTATCTCAATTGGTACCAACCAAGCCATGAACCGATAGCATTGGTACTTTTGCCTACGACAGAAAATTGGGAATCCCTGGCATACATCAACTGGTTTGCGTCTCAGGGTAGCAATAGCCAAACTCTCGTAGCGCTCTTACGGCACTGGCACTCTCGCTACAGGGCTGAACTCGTCGCCCACTACGGCACGATGCTTCAGCTCATTGCCTGCGATCGACCGCAATCACCCGAGGATGCATTTGAACTCGCCTGGCAACAGCACACCATTGCCCAATGTACAACCATTCTTCCTGGCGTTTCTCCTCGCGATCACGCCAGAGCGCTGCTGCGAACCGAACGATGGTTCCTTCACCAGCGTCCGTAGCTAGATTGGATCTAAAGTAGTGCGCCCTGCCCATCGCACTCTGTCGGGCACATGGCAGCAAGCCGTACCGGCTGTTGGCCCATCCGCGGGAGCAGAAACCGCTACGGAACCCGGCAAGCACCCGACAATTTCGGTGCAGGTCACATCAACCTTCGATAGATCTCCGCAGGTATTTTCATGCCCCACACCCGACATCGTCGCTGGATGCAGTAGAACTGGGCCCGCGCCCGATGGCTGCTTGACCTTGCCCCAAGGGCAGACTTGAGACTGACTCTGATGTCGAAACCAAAGTCCCACTATCTGCGTATTGGAGATGTCGCGCGCCGCAGTGGCCTCAGCGCAAAAGCCCTGCGGCTCTACGAGGCACGCGGGCTATTGCGCCCGGCAACCCACTCGGCTGCCGGCTACCGTCTCTATGACGCTGAGGCGCTGATCCGGCTGAATCAGATCGTGCTGCTCAAGCGTGCAGGCTTCGGTCTGGTCGAAATCGGTCGCTTGCTGGCACGGAATCCACAGGCCTCAGCGCAGCTATTGCGCACGCGCATTGCAACACTTGAGCGGGAGTGTGCCGAACGCGAGCAAGTATTGCGAACGTTGCGCAGACTGGAACAACAGCAGGTTTCGCCATCGGTTTTCCATCTCGATGAACTTGTGGAGGCTATAGCGATGAGCAACCAATTGGATGTGGACTGGACCGAGCAGGAACGCGAGGACCTGCGGCAGAGAGCTGCGCAACTGGGTGAGGTCGGCCTGCGTGAAGCACAGGCCATATGGCCGGAGCTGATTGAGCAAATGCGTGCCGCCATGGAGACGGAAACGCCGGTTGATGCCCCCGCAGTGGCGGATCTGGCACGACGCTGGTATTCGCTGGTGCAGTGCTTCACCGGAGGGAATGCCCAGACCACGCGCAAGCTGAGCCAGTCCTGGTTGGCGCAGCCCGCCGCCATGGCTACACAAGGGCTGGACCCCGCCCTGTTTGCTTATGCCGGAAATGCCATGATGGCAGCCGGTCTTGCGCTACCGCACCAAGGCCGCACCCTCGATAAACGCAATGAAAATCAAATGGAAAAATAAGTATTTTTATAATCTCAACCACACGGACCAGCTCTGCTGCAATCAGTTCGAGCAAGCAGCAACCGGTGCCGAAAGGGGCAGGTTTCACGCCGCAACGGCCTGGCCAGCCGTTGCGGGAAGTAAGCCCGCCCCCCGGTGCGTTCTTGCCCTGCTTCTGCTCAATTCGCCGTATGCTCAGCACTACATACTCCGGCGTTCAGGGTTGTTCCCTGCCAGTAGATCGGGTTTACGGCACTGGGCCGTGGAAATCAGTGCGTGTCCCAGGAAACGTGAAGGCCAGCCTGCTACAGCGATTCGACCGGCAGGTGCGCCAGTCGTTTGAGCTCCTTGAGAGAAAAACTTGTCGGGGCTTCACGCACGCCAGGCAAGGCGCAGATCCAGGTCCGAACGAACTCCGAGAAGTTTTCCAGATCCTTACCGACGACCTCGAGCGGGCAGTCATAGTGTCCAGACAGATTGTGGCAGGCCAGGGCGTGTGGTTTTGCACCTGCAACTGCACGAAACCCGTTGCGCCGGAGCAGCGGCGCGCACACGGCATCGAAGAGGGACTGGTACGCCTGCCGATCGGACTCGAGGACCTGTCGGATATCACCGAGGATCTCCTGCTGGCACTCGATCGCTGCACGGACTGCGTCCGCGGCGCCTCGTCCGCCATCGTGTCCGCGAACAGTCACCGTAGAGCAAGCCCTGTTTGAGGGGCCGACCAGCTTCGCGTAAACACGGCGTTTTCGGTGCAGGGCAATGTTGCACCACGCCACCCACCTCGTGTTCTCAAGCGGCATCAAATCGCTTCCGGAATGGGCCGGCGTCACCCTGATTGATGGCTGGGCATGCTCGGCCGACCTCACGGCCGAAGCCAGATTTCGCGACGGAAAGCCATTGATACCCCGAAACGTCTACAGTCCGCGCAGGCCAACCTGGGCGAGACAGAAACGGAAAATCATGCGTGACACGAATTCCCGCGACACGAAACCCCGCCAACGGGAAGACATAGACCCAGTGGAGACACAGGAGTGGCGCGATGCCCTGCTCTCACTGATCGCAACGCAGGGCCCCAAACGGGCCCATGCCATACTCGATGAACTCACCCATCTGGCGCATCAGCAACGCCTGGGCTGGCAACCCGAGCGCAACACGCCGTATGTCAACTCGATCGCGGTGGATGACCAGCCTGCGTTTCCGGGCGACCTCGCCCTCGAAGAGCGGCTGGCGTCGTTGATGCGCTGGAACGCCTTGGCCATGGTGGTACAGGCCAACAAGGCGTATGGCGAACTCGGCGGCCACATTGCCAGCTACGCCAGTGCAGCCGACCTGTTCGAGGTCGGCTTCAACCATTTCTTCCAAGCCCGAAACGCGATACACCGCGGCGACCTGGTGTTCTTCCAGCCCCACAGCGCACCCGGCGTCTATGCCCGGGCCTTCTTGGAAGGCCGCCTGAGCGAGGCGGATCTGTCGCATTACCGGCGGGAGATTGTGGCGCCCGAGCGCGGCGCACGTGGCCTTTCCAGCTACCCCCACCCCTGGCTGATGCCCGATTTCTGGCAGTTCCCCACCGGCTCTATGGGTCTGGGACCAATCAGCTCGATCTACCACGCACGCTTCATGCGCTACCTGACTGACCGCCGCCTGCTCGACTGTGCCGGGCGCAAGGTCTGGGGCGTATTCGGGGATGGCGAGATGGACGAGCCAGAAAGCGTATCGGCGCTAACACTGGCCGCCCGCGAGCAGCTGGACAACCTGGTCTGGGTAGTCAACTGCAACCTGCAGCGACTGGACGGTCCGGTGCGAGGCAACGGCCGCATCATCGACGAGCTCGAATGCCTGTTTGCAGGCGCGGGCTGGCATGTCATCAAGCTGGTCTGGGGCAGCGACTGGGATGGGATGTTCGCCCGTGACCATACCGGCGCCCTGCCCCGGGCGTTTGCGCAGACGGTCGACGGCCAGCTGCAGACCTTCGCCGCCAAGAACGGCCGGTTCAACCGCGAGAACTTCTTCGGCCAGAGCGCCGAGCTGGCGCGCCTGGTCGAGGGCCTGACGGACGAGCAGATCGACGCGCTCAAGCGCGGCGGCCACGACCCCGTGAAGATCCATGCCGCCTACGCCGTCGCAGCGGCACATCGCGGCCAACCGACCGTAATCCTGGCGCAGACCAAGAAAGGCTACGGCATGGGTTCCGCAGGCCAGGGGCGCATGACCACCCACAGCCACAAGAAGCTTGAAGACGCAGACCTGCTGGAATTCCGTGATCGCTTCAAGTTGCCACTGACCAACGAGCAGGCCACCAGCCTGACGTTCTACAAGCCCGCCGCCGACAGCCCCGAGATGCGTTACCTGCACGAGCGGCGGGCGGCGCTGGGTGGCTCAATGCCAAGACGGGAGTCAGACTGCGAATCAGTTCCCGTGCCGGCGCTGGACAGCTACGGCCAGTTCGCCCGTACCGCCGGCGGCAAGGAGATGAGTACGACCATGGCCTTCGTGCGCATGTTGGGCAACCTGCTCAAGGATGCCCAGCTCGGGCCACGCATCGTACCCATCGTGGCCGACGAAGCGCGCACCTTCGGGATGGCCAATCTGTTCAAGCAGGTGGGAATCTACAGCAGCGTTGGTCAATGCTACGCGCCGGAAGACATCGATTCGCTGCTCTCCTACCGGGAAGCACAGGACGGCCAGATCCTTGAAGAAGGAATCAGCGAAGCCGGGGCGATCGCCAGCTGGACCGCCGCTGCTACCAGCTACAGCGTGCACGGTCTGGCGATGCTGCCGTTCTATATCTACTACTCGATGTTCGGCTTCCAGCGCGTGGGCGATGCAATCTGGGCGGCTGCTGATCAGCGCGCGCGTGGCTTCCTTTTGGGTGCTACGTCGGGCCGGACCACCCTCGGGGGCGAGGGTCTACAACACCAGGACGGCAGCAGCCACCTCGTGGCCGCGACGATTCCGAACTGCAAGGCCTACGACCCAGCCTATGCCGGTGAACTGGCCGTTATTCTTGACGCCGGCATGCGCGAGATGCTCGTCGAGCAGCACGACGTTTTCTACTACATCACGCTGATGAACGAGAGCTATGCGCAACCAAGTCTGCCCGCCGATGCGCACAGGGGGGTGCTGCGCGGGTGCTATGTCTATAGACGCTTCGGTAGTGATGGGGGCAGCCGGGCGCGCAAGCCCGTCACACTGCTTGGATCGGGAGCTATCCTGACTGAAGCGGTCAAGGCGGCCGAGTTGCTCGCAGCTGAAGGAATCTCCTCAACCGTGGTGAGTGTAACGAGCTGGAGCGAACTGGCGCGGGACGGACTGGCGTGTGAATCAACCCCCTCCGCAACACCCTGGATTGCTCAGGTGCTTAGCGAAACGCAGGGCCCGCTCGTCGCTGCGACCGACTACGTGAGGGCGGTTCCCGAGTCCGTGCGAGCCTACCTGCCGGAGGGTCGCAGCTACAGAACGCTAGGGACGGATGGCTTTGGCCGCAGCGACACTCGCGCTGCTTTGCGGGAATATTTTCAGGTCGACGCCAACAACATCTGCAAGGTCGCCAGGCAGATGTCTGATTGATGTCGAGATACGCCCAGCCGACGTCTTCTCCCCGCCAGCGCGCGACCTGCGCGTTGGCGGTCATGCATAAGAGAGGACGCTCGCCAGTCGCTTGCTGCAGCGAGTTCACTGCACAGCCCTCCCAACGTCGGCGAGTGCGCAAAGTGACTCGTGGAAACCAGGGCTGCACCACCCACCAGGACCAGGGAAACCCGGACCGGCCTCAAATTCGAGGCAGGAATGCGAGTCACCTCGTCCCCCGCACAGATCAGAGTGGGCGCGATTCGCGCACCCGGCTCCCGCCGCTGGCATTTGACGTGATTTGGTCAGATTCTCCGCACCGAGGGAACGAAAGGACGGGTGCGCAGAACTCCGGCCTGCAATGAGTCTCTACTTTTCTACAAACACGCCATCAGCGCTTGCCAGGCGATTTCCACGTCTTTTTCTTCGGTACGCCAGTTGCTGAATGCAGCACGGATGCCGGGCGTACCTTTATACGTAGTCGGCGTCATGAATACCCGCCCATCGTCACGGAGCTTTTGCAGGAAAGTCTTCACACGTTCAGCGTCCACGCTGCCGTTCAACGTAAAGCAGACAACGTTCATACGCACGGGGGCGAGCAGGCAAAATTCGGCGCTGGTTGAAATCTTTGCTCCGAGTTTCTCCGCCATTTCACCATTTCGCTCCACAATATCGCGATAACCCTCTGCGCCATACGCCAGCAGACTGAACCAGGCTGGTAATGCTCTCAGGCGCCGCGAATTCTCGGGCGCCAGGTGGATGAAATCCACTGGCTCCGCAATGGCGCCGAGATACGCACCGCTGTTCTGGAAGACCGCTATTTGCAGATCCCGATGCCGCGTGAAGAGCATCGCCGAGTCGTAGGGCACATTAAGCCATTTGTGCGCATCAATCGTAATGCTGTCGGCATACTCGATTCCATCGAGCAAATGCCTGAATTTCGGCGAGCAAGCCGCGAACCCACCGAATGCTGCATCCACATGCAACCAAAAATTGAACTCGGATTTCAATGCGACGATAGACTGTATGTCATCGAAATCCACGCTGTTGACCGTCCCCGCGTTAGCGATGACGATACACGGCGCTCCATTTGATTCCTCCAACGCCTTTTTCAACTCACTGACGTTCACCGCTTCGCGATTCCCGGGTACGGTTGGCACCGTTTTCAGGTTGCCTTTCCCCAGTCCAAGCATGGCAAGTGCCTTGTAGCTGCTGCTGTGTGCTTCACCGCTGATCAGCTTCACCGGAGGGATTGCATGCAGTCCCTCCACGGCAACCGACTTGCCATAGTGTTGGCCTATCCATTCGCGCGCAATGGCTATCCCGGCGAAGTTGGACATAGTCGCACCCGAAACAAATGTTCCTGAGTAGTCACCGGGCAAGCCAAATAATTCACGGAGCAGGGTTATGGCTTCCAGCTCAATATCCGGCGCAGCTGAATTCGCCGCATGACTCAAGTTCAAATCGTAGACCGATGTCAGCCAGTCGCCTATCAGCGCGGCAGGCGTAGTCCCGCCAGTGACCAGGCCCCAGAAGCGTGGCCCATTGCTGGCGGGCATGTGATCACCGTAACGTTCGAGGAAGGCCTCCAGTGTTCTCCCTGCCCCCAAACCTTGCGGCGAAAGTTCGAGAAATTTCCTCGGCACATAGCGTGTTGCGGGGGCACGCCGGCTGATTTCTTTCAAATAGGTCTCTGAGGTTTGCCTGGTCTTTTCCAGCAGGGCGGGTAGATTGGCCAGGTCGTACTCGAGCTGTTTGTGCATGGGAGTCTCATAAGTGCCGCGCCGCCGAGATGGTGCGGCGTCCTCTCAAAGGATAACTCACCTCAACTCTTCGGCCCCTCGTTGCAGACAAGTTCTGGCGCAGTGTCACCAGCGTGCCGCGACGTCCCAACCGCTCGAAAACATAGATGTCACCAGGCCTGATCCACGCCGTGATCAGGCCGCCGGGATCAAGCGCGGGCGGCCTCGGGATGGGAATCAACTCAGGACCGGTAGGCGTGCACGGAGAAAGCTTGGGGCGGAGCTTCGCCACGACGCCAAAGTCGCTCTCCGTTTCACGCAAGCTGCGGCCGTAGAGGTTCAGCCATTTTTCCGCGGCATTCAGCTGATCGACGTATACCGCAAGCGGAAGAAATCCGGGCTTGCCGTTCTTGGGAGTGATGTTGACACCTTCGACTTGTTGTCCATCAATGTTGCGCACGAGAATCCGACCTGCCTTGACCGCGGCCTAGCGCACTTCGGCAAATGTGAATGGTGGCGACGCCAGCGGATCCTTGTTGGCATTCGGCGTCGTCACTTCACAGCCAAAAATTGTCTTGTTCGGCACCGCCCACCCTGGTTTCGTCGCGACGAAATCTCTTGCTGGGTCAAGTTTGATGACGATTTCGCCAGGAATGGCCGGTTTTGCAGGCGCAATGTCTGGCAATGCAGCGACAAACATGGCAATGGTCATTGTTGCGGCAACGGCGATACGCATGTCATGCCCCCTCGGGGCATCTTGCGGAAACGGACCACGCCGAAACACAAAAAGTAAAACGTCACTTTATTAAAGTCTTCCACTCGGGTGACGGCCGAGCAAGCCTGCTTCAGGCATGGTCAATGGATGGGGGCTACCAACTACTGGATGCGCGCCACGGCCGGCGCCAGTCAGTATTCGACCGGCACCCGCGGGCGGGGTGCCGACAGGCGCTGTTTCCGAGCAACACCGGAAACAACGCCCAGGCGACATGCCTTGCCCACTACGGATTGCTTGCTGTGCTCACGGGTCTCGCTTCAAGCAACTCACCGACTCTTTCAAATAGCTGATAAATATACCGACGATCCGTTTCCTTACCACGCCAGAGAAACCAGCCTTGTGCAAGCAGATGGGTACCGGTATTGCGGCGGTTGACCATGACCAGCCTGGCTTCCTGGTCGATGATGATGAACTGGCCACCATGACCATCGGCGCAGATCAGGCGACGGCCGTTCTGGTTACGGGTCCACCAAAGATAGCCGTAACCATCGAAAAATCCGCCGCCGAAAAGATTCTTTGCATCGGTTTCGGCGGAAGAATGCGCGGTCGTCATTTCCCGAATCCAGCTTGCCGACACCAACCGCTTGCCCCGATAAACGCCGTCGTTTGCCACCAGCAGCGCGAAACGGGTCAAATCATCGGCACTCATGTAGATGACGTACTGGCGGACGCTCGACTTATTGATGCTGTCCCAGTCGACATCGTTGGCGCTGAAGTGCTGCATGCCTAGCGGTTTGGCCAACCACTCCACGATGATGTCGCCAAGTGGCATGCCAGCCCGGCGTTCGAGAATCTCGCCAAGGGCATTGAAACCCCAGTTGTTGTAGAAAAAGGAATCACCCGGCGCGGCCGAATGACGTTCCGGCCGCTGCCAGTTCTGACCGGATGCATCGATGTAGATACCGGAGCGGGACTTCAGCAGGTCCGCTATCGTCGCTTGTTGCTCGGTGGCGGTCAGTGGATTTTTCCGGTCGTCATAGCCCAGGTCCTTGAGGCTGTCGTCGAGGTTTAGCAGGCCTTTCTCGATGGCGATGCCATAAAGCACAGCGACTATGCTTTTCCGAACGGAATGGGTGTTGATCTTCTCGACGGTTTGTCCAGCTCGATAGACCAGTTGATCGCCTTGAACAATGATGAGCGCGTCTGACCGATGCTTCCCGGCATCCTTGGTGAGTTCAAGTATTTCTGGCGCATTCCAATATCGCGACCTTGGCAGCTCCTCGACACCGGGCAACCGCGCGCTTGTCGCGCATCCCGAGAGGAGTACCAGCAGCAACGTCAAACAGAGGGTTGGAAACGATGAGCAGCAGAAACGGGTTTGCACGGTCTTTGCCTTCGTCGGAGCAGGAGCGCCGATGCTTCAGCAACCCCCAGGGTGCTGCCTCCCATTCAGAAATTGAATGCTCTCAAATAAGTGAGAGGGCCGTATGTTGCTAGTTTCGTTGACGAAATGCTGTCGGCGACATGCCTGTCGCCGCCTTGAATACGAGTTTCCCTAGGAGCCTGTCGGGCTTACGCCAAGAGCCGATAGAATCGGCTGCATTGCCGCAATTGAGGTCGCTATTGGCATGAGCCGATTCCGCCCGCTGGACCGCCAGACCGACTACCTGCGGCGCAACGCCTACCGGCTCGTCCTCAAAGGCGACTCCGTGCGCAAATGTCAGGCCCCCAGCTTGACCGTGCCCACCACCGAAAAACCATAATCCACATAACCCCGCTTAGCGCCCCAACAGGGTGGACGGCATGCGTCGGATTGGGTGGCCGGCATCGTCGGATTACGCATGCAGCACCACTAGGTGCAACGTTGACGCGTGTGAACGCGCCACTGCCTTCGCCGCCCGTCCACGTTTGGAGCCCTGCCCCATGCCTACCCACGATACGGCGCCACCGACCAATGCCGACTTTCTGCTGGCACACGCCGCTCCGGCGCGCATAGGCCTCGCCGGTGGCAGCCATTTCGTCGACCGCAGCATCCGCAAGGCACAGCTTCTGCTGACCGGCAATGCCGCAGGCAGTGCCTGGTCACATGCCTTTCTGATCGGTGAAAAACGCAGCGACGGCCACTGGTGGGTGCTCGAATCCGGTCTGGATCTGCGGCACAAGCAGATACGACTGGGCGCACAGGAAAACCGGCTGTCGAAATTCTTCGATGCTGACGAATGACCGAATCTGGCCGTACTGGATTTTGGCCTGGACAAAACCGGCACACGTACCGTACTGACTGCCACGCTGGATCTGCTCGCCGATGCGACCGGCTATTCCCTGCGCGAGATCGTCGGCACCTTGCTGGCGCTGGCCCGACCTATCCTGCGCGAACGCGAGAACTCGCTCTACTGCTCGGCCTTCGCGCAACACTGCTACGCAGGCATAGGCCTCAACTTCGCTGCAGGCCTCAGCACCAAGAACACCAAGCCGCACGGTATCGCCCGGACGTTACGGCCGCACCACGCGCATTATCTTCAGCGCGAGGCCGGAGCCAGCCACTAAGGCACGTGGAACCCGCCCGCAGCGCCGCCCATTCGGTCAGCAGTCACACCCGGTCAGCATAAGCGCGCCCCTACAGGCGAGCAGCCTCGCTACTTCACAGCAACCCCGCCCCCCACTCGCCCAACAGCCGCGCGCTTCGAATGCCCAGCGAGGTTCAGGCTCGCAGGGCCATCGCGGAGTATGGGTCAAGTCCGCCGCGATGCCGCTGCGGGACGATATCAGGAACCGCAAGCCCAGCGCGGAATCCTCGACACCGCCGCACAACCCGTTGCTACTACTCGTGAAGATTCAGCGAGCGGCACAGGGGGCGAGATGTCCAGGCCTGCCGCTCAGCGCAGCGAGTGGACCGGGCATACGCTAGCGCATGGTGGAATCCAGCAGGCACCTAATGCGGAAAAAGTGCGGATGGACACAGATCCCATAATTGACTTGCAATAACTATTTATTTACTTTCTTCGATTGGTAGTGCAATAAGTCATACTTTGCCCCGCAGAGATCATGATTTCTTGTTGACCAGGGCACGCGGAGGAGGCCGCCGTCCTGGGACTGCAACGGGTGGAGTATTCCTATCGGGGATAACGGGTTAGCGGGCTGGTTGGCAGCGCCGCTGCTTCTGCCTGCCCGCTCCGCCGCCACTTTCCCGTGATCGGCGTCCAGTTCCTGCTGATTGCCTGCCTGCTTGCGAGATCTCAAACTTAGCTACTTAAAGGGGCATATATGTTGTCATTGGGGCAATGTAGTAAGCGACCCGTCTTGTTCCGATCCGCTCTTGTTCTGGCACTGGCCGCCGCCATGGCTGCCGGCCCGGTGCAGGCACAAAAAGCGACAGGCGAAATTTTCGGTCATGCCGCCGCCAACGCCAGCGTCACGATCAGAAGCACTGATACAGGCCTATCGCGCGAGGTTACCGCCGGCGCTGACGGGCGATTCAGTTTCAGCCAGCTGCCAACCGGGCGTTATCGCGTCACCACGGCGGGTGCCGAGCGTGCAGTGACGGTCAAGATAGGTACAGGTACCGAAGTGGATTTTACCGCAAAGGCATCACAGGAACTCGAAGCCATTGAAGTGACCGGCACCGCGATCAATCCTATCGATGTGTCGTCCGTGGAGTCGTCAACCGTCTTTACCGCGGATCAGATAGCGGCTCTACCGGTTGTACGCGACATCTCCTCGGTGGCGCTACTGGCACCGGGCACGGTGCGCGGCGATAGCGGCTTTGAGAGTCTGGATGGCGGTGCATTGGCCTCGTTCGGCGGTGCATCGGTAGCCGAGAACGGTTACTACATCAACGGATTCGATGTCACCAACATCCGCAATTTCACCTCGTTTGCAAATCTGCCGTTTGAGGCCATCGGCGAGCAGCAGGTCAAGACCGGTGGCTACGGTGCAGAATTCGGCCGCTCCCTCGGCGGCGTGATCAACATCGTCACCAAGCGCGGATCGAACGAGTTCAAGGCCGGTGCTAGCCTCTACTGGGAGCCAAACGCCCTGCGTGAACAGGCACCGGACGTGCGCGATTTGGAGAACCCGGGTGACTATTACCGGTTTACTTCGCACGATACGGAGGATTCGATCAGCTACAACTTTTACGGCAGCGGCCCCATCGTCAAGGATCACCTGTTCTTCTTCGTCCTCGCCGAAGGCCAGGATGCCGATCTGGGTAACTATGCCGCTGACGACAACCCGCTTCGCAACCGTTTCCGTCACAACGACAAGCCGCACGGCTTGGTGAAGCTCGACTGGAACCTCACGGATAACCATATCGTCGAGGTGACAGCGATCTCCAATCGGAACTATTTCGATACGGAGGTCTACGAGAACGAGGATCCTTACAGCCTCGCCCGGCAGGATCGCATCGACAAGTACCAGGTCCGCTACGGTGGCGAGGTCTATATCGCCAAGTACACCGGATATCTCTCGGACAATTTCACCCTTAGCGGGCAGCTGGGGCAACTGGAATACCTCAATGCCTCACGCGTAGGCACCCCGCCCGGCGCCAACTGTCCCCGCGTGCTGGATGGCCGCGCAGGCGGTGCACTGATTCCTCTGGGCTGCTGGAGCTCAGCTACCATTGACGATCGTTCGGCGCCGCCCGCCCGCGACCAGCGCCGCGCAGGCCGTATCGACGCCGAATGGCATGTTGGCGATCACTCACTGCGCTTTGGTTATGACAAGGAGAAGTTCAATTCCACCAATGTCGGCACCACGCAGTCGGGCGGCGAGTACTGGCGCTACTACCCGCGGCCAGCCAGCGGCGTGGTGAATGGGACGGCGCTGCCAGCTGATGCGACCTCCTATGTACGCCGCTGGGTGCGCAATACGGTCAGCGGCGCCTATGACGTTGAGAATACCGCGGCCTATGTCGAAGACAGCTGGCAGCTGCGCGACAGCTTCGTGCTCTACGCCGGTGTCCGCGCCGAGACCTTCGATAACCGCAACGCAGCCGGTGAAAGCTTTGCCAAGGCTGACAATCAGATCGCACCACGCCTGGGGTTCTCCTGGGACGTGAACGGCGATGGCGCCTTCAAGCTGTTCGGCAACGCGGGGCGCTACTTCATCCCGGTAGCGTCTAACACCAATATCCGTGCCGCCTCTGCAGAATATTTCAATACCGACTATTTCACCTTTACCAGTATTGATCCGACGACAGGGGCGCCGGTGGGCCTGGGGCCGCAGCTCGGAGCGGACGTGCTGAGCAGCAGCGGTATTGCTCCGGTGGCTGCGACCGTTACCGCGGCGAATCTCAAGCCCATGTACCAGGACGAGATCATTCTCGGCCTGCAACGGGCGTTCACCGACCAATGGTCCGGTGGTGTCCGCGCGGTGATGCGCGAGGTCAAGAATGGCATGGACGATTTCTGCTATGCCGGTCCGTTTGCGCGCTGGGCGGAAGATAACGGTTATGACGATTTTGATTTCCATTCGGTGCCGGACTGCGTGATCCTCAACCCTGGCCGGGATGCGGAATTTGCGCTGGACCTGCGTGACGACGGCAACCTGACCAATGTGGTCATTCCGGCGCGCTACTTTGACCTGCCGAATTACCGACGCAAGTACACCGCGGTCGAACTGTTCTGGGAGAAGGTCTGGGACGGCAGCTGGTATCTGCAGGGCTCCTATACCTGGGCACACAGCTACGGCAATGCCGAAGGTTACGTGAACTCCACCCTGGAACAGGACGATGCCGGCCTGACCCAGGACTTCGATTTCGCCTCGTTTACCCACGGCACCTATGGCAACCTGCCGAACGACCGCCGGCATACGTTCAAGCTGTTCGGCACATACCAGGTCGCTGAGGACTGGCGCGCCTCCGGCAACTGGCTGATCCAATCCGGACGGCCACGCAGCTGCTATGGCTTCGTCCCATCGACCGTACCGGATTTCAATGCACCGGACGGTACACCTGCGAACGGCTCCGGCCGGTACACCTCGGCATCGAGCCTGTATTGCGTGGATGCCGACGGCAACTCGGTGCTGAGGCCGCGCGGCTCCAACGGCAATACGAAGTGGATTACGCAGATCGACCTTTCGCTGGCCTGGACGCCCAAGTTCGCAGACGGCAATCTGGTGCTGAAGGCGGATGTGTTCAACGTCTTCAACTTCAAGCGTCCGACCGACTACAACGAAATCGGCGACCGTACCCGCGCCAGCCCGGAGCACAACCCGAACTTCGGTCTGCCGGCTTCGTACCAGACACCACGCTCTTTCCGCTTCACCGCGCGCTACGACTTCTCGCTCTGAGTCAGGGCTTTCCGCCGCTGCGGCGGCGGAAAGCAGTCGGCGTCATGCGGTTTCTGGTCATCACACGCTGTAGAACTGAACCGCACCCAGCGTCCCCGACGCGCTTTCGGGGGCGGTTCGCCCGGCTTGGGACTGAAGCTCTCGCAACGTCGGTGAGTCCAGATGCGGGGGACGGCCTCCCGTACGGCATGGCAATGCGCGTGTGGACCTCACCTTCTCCGCCAGCCTCCGCCTCCAGAACACCGCGCCCCACGGCATTGCACACACGCAACGGCCCCGTCGCACATCCTGTCTGCAGCGCCAGACCACGGCGCTCAGCAAAAGCCGGGGTGCCTCGGCAGGCACTGCAGGGCGGGCCTTGGCCCGCCGTCATGAAGGCTGATCTGCAGCGGTTTTGACCGTTGACTCGTGTGGCATGTCGATCAGCGTCAGCCGCGATGGATGCGGCGCGATGGCGGACAGTTATTTTTTATTTTTATAAAATAAAAAATCAACGAAATCCTGCATTGATCCTGGCCAGCGCGCTCGCTCCGGGTGACAGATCCGCCGCTTCAAGCTGATTGAACGGCGTTGCCACTGTATTGAGATGCGTGTGAAGGTCCTGCGCCTGCGCATCGACAAACAGCAGCCCAGTCACGACTTCGCCACGCGCCTGGTGCTGCTGGATATAGTTCATGGCCGCAATGCGGTCGCGCGGGTCGTAGTCTGCATCGAGCTTGTGCAGGCGCAGGCGCGAACCATCGTGCTGTTCGACTTCGATGGTCTCGCCGGCGGCGTAGTCAACGGCGATCTCGTCACGTGGCGGAATCACGTCGAGGCGATTGACCGCGTCGTTGTGCGCACGCACGTATTCGTAGCTCTTGGTGCTGCCAGCGTGATTGTTGAATGCGACGCAGGGGCTGATCACATCCAGGAACGCCGCGCCGCGGTGTGCGAGCGCGCCCTTGATCAGCGGCACCAGCTGCGCCTTGTCGCCGCTGAAGCTGCGGGCGACATAGGTCGCGCCGAGCTGCAGCGCGAGTCCGATCAGATCAATCGGACTGTCCGCATTGACTACGCCGCGCTTGGACGTGGAGCCCGCATCGGCGGTAGCGGAGAACTGGCCCTTGGTCAGACCATAGACGCCGTTGTTCTCCACGATATAGGTCATGTTCACGCCGCGGCGTATTGCGTGCACGAACTGGCCTATGCCGATCGAGGCGGAATCGCCATCACCCGATACGCCGAGGTAGATCAGCTCGCGATTGGCCAGATTGGCCCCGGTCAGCACCGATGGCATGCGTCCATGCACGGTGTTGAAGCCATGCGACTGGCCCAGGAAATAGTCCGGCGTCTTGGAGCTGCAGCCTATACCCGAGAGCTTGGCCAGGCGGTGCGGCTCGACATTGAGCTCCCAGCAGGCCTGGATGATGGCCGCGGAAATCGAATCGTGGCCGCAGCCGGCGCACAGGGTGCTGATCTTGCCTTCGTAGTCACGCCGCGTATAACACAGCGCGTTCTGCGGCAGGGTCGGATGATGCAGTTTGGGTTTGGCGACGAAGGTCATAGGGTTCCTCAGCGCTCACGTGCACGGGCCGGCCAGGTCACGGCAAAACCGAGAAGGCAGACGCCAAAGATCAGGCCTGACAGTTGCCACAGACTCATGAACCAGGCCGTGGTTGTCAGCATATCCGCGGCGAACTGCAGCGCGATGCGGCATAACAAGGACAGCACTTCGCTGGCCAGCGCAGCGATCAGCCAGGGCGAACCCGTCTTGCTCAGCAGTACGGCGAGTGCCGCCAGTACCAGCAGCGGCACGATGTACGAAGCTATTTGTGCAATGATTGCCGTTTCTGTCACGAGGGTGCTCCGAGACGTGCGTCCTGCGCGGCGCTGGCCGTGCGCAGCCGCTCGCTGACTGCCCGCGCGATATAGCGCGCGGTGATCGGCGTGCCGTCGTAATGCAGCACGGCGGGCACCCGCGCCGGATCGATGCCGAATTCGTTGACGAGCAGGCTGCGCAGTTGCGCATCGCGATTCTGCTCGACCACGTAGACCGCTTCATGCGCGGCAATGAATTCGCGTACCGAATCCGGAAACGGATAGGCACGAACGCGCAGGGTGTCGAGCAGCAGGCCTTCGGCTTCGAGCAGGGCTATGGCTTCGTCCATGGCTGGACTGGTGGAGCCGTAGTAGATAGCGCCAAAACGCGTGGCACGTGGGGCGTTGCGCAGCAACGGCTGTGGCACCAGTGCACGCGCCGTGTCGAACTTATGCAGCAGACGCTCCATGTTGTAGATGTAGTCGGGGCCGCGTTCGGAATAGCGCGCATACGGATCACGCGAGGTACCGCGGGTGAAATACGCCCCCTTGGTCGGATGGGTGCCGGGATAGGTGCGGTAGGGAATGCCGTCTCCGTCCACGTCCTTGTAGCGTCCGAAGTCCTTGCCGGCTTCCAGTTCCTCCGCACTCATGACCTTGCCGCGATCGTAGGCGCGCGCATCGTCCCAGCTCAGGGGCGCACACAGGCGCTGGTTCATGCCGATATCAAGATCGGTCAGCACAAAGACGGGCGTCTGCAGGCGGTCAGCAAGATCCAGTGCCGCAGCGCTGAAGGTGAAACACTCGGCCGGATCTTCCGGCAGCAGCAGCACGTGTTTGGTGTCGCCGTGTGAAGCATAGGCGCAGGCGAGCACGTCCGACTGCTGTGTACGCGTCGGCATGCCGGTGGAAGGGCCGCCACGTTGCACGTCGATGATAGTGATCGGTATCTCGGCGAAATAAGCCAGGCCGATGAATTCGTTCATCAGCGAAATGCCGGGCCCCGAGGTCGTCGTGAAGGCACGCGCTCCGTTCCAGCCGGCGCCAACGACCATGCCAATCGAGGCGATCTCGTCTTCGGCCTGCACGATGGCGAACTTGTTCGCGCCGGTCGCCGCGTCGACCCGGTATTTCATGCAGTACTTCTGGAATGCCTCGGCCAGCGACGAGGACGGCGTGATCGGATACCAGGCACAGACCGTCGCACCGCCGTAGACGCAGCCCAGCGCGGCCGCCGTATTGCCGTCGACGAAGATTCGTTCTCCCACGTTGTCGGCGCGGCGCACGCGCAGGCCCAGCGGATGGGCCAGATGCTCGGTCACATAGCGCCGACCGAGATGGAAGGCCTGCTTGTTCGCATCGAGCAGTTTTTCCTTGCCGCGATACTGTTCGGCCAGCAAGGTCTCGATCACGGCTGGGTCGACCTCGAGCAAGGCCGACAGCGCGCCGATATACATGATGTTCTTGAACAGCTGGCGCTCCCGCGCCACGCTGTAGTGCTCGCTGCACAATTGCGTCAGCGGCACACCGATTACCTGTATGTCGTCACGGAATTTCGAGCGCGGCAGCGGTTTGGTGGAGTCGTACAGCAGATACCCGCCCGGCTCGATCTCCTTGAGATCTGCATCCCAGGTCTGCGGGTTCATTGCGACCATGAAATCGACGCCACCACGCCGGCCCAGCCAGCCGCGTTCGTTGACGCGGACTTCGTACCAGGTCGGCAATCCCTGGATGTTGGACGGAAAGATATTGCGCGGGCTGACCGGTACGCCCATGCGCAGTATCGACTTCGCGAACAGTTCGTTGGCCGAGGCCGAACCCGATCCGTTGACGTTGGCAAACTTGATGACGAAATCGTTGACGGCGGACAGTGCGGGCACGGTATTGCTGGTCACCTCGACTTGCGTGGAAGCCATTACGCCGCCTCCCGGCATGTGCTCTTGCTGCGGCAGCCCGGTCCCGCATGTGTCATCTCGATCAGGTATTTGTGCATGTCCCAGGCGCCGGTAGGGCAGCGTTCGGCGCAGAGGCCGCAATGCAGACAGACGTCCTCGTCCTTGACCATGACGCGCCCCGTCTTGAGTTCGCCCGAGACATAGAGCGACTGCTCGGTATTCAAGGCCGGCGCCGTGAGTTGAGTGCGCAGCGCAGCCTCGTCGTCGTTCGGCGTGAAGCTGATGCAGTCCATGGGACAGATGTCGACGCAGGCGTCGCATTCGATGCAGACTTTGTCAGTGAACACGGTCTGCACGTCGCAATTGAGGCAACGCTGGGTCTCCTTGAGTGCAGTTGCAGCATCAAAGCCGAGCTCGACTTCGACCTTGATGTTGCTCAGCGTGCGCTCGCTGGGCGCCCAGGGCACCTTGTAGCGGTCATCGGGCGAAATTTCGTTGTCGTAACTCCATTCGTGTATGCCCATCTTCTGCGACTGCAGATGCACGCTGGGCGGCGGCCGTTCACGCACGTCCTCACCGCTGAGCAGCTTGTCGATGCTGATCGCCGCATCGTGGCCATGCGCGACAGCCCAGATGATGTTCTTGGGGCCGAACGCCGCATCACCGCCGAACAGCACCTGCGGCAGGCTGGACTGGAACGTGATCTTGTCGACGACGGGCATGCCCCATTCGTCGAATGCGATGCCAGCATCCCGTTCTATCCACGGGAACGCGTTTTCCTGGCCTACGGCGATCAGCACGTCATCACAGGGCAGGATCACATCGGGTTCGCCGCTGGGCACGAGCTGGCGGCGGCCTCTGGCGTCACGTTCGGCGCGTACACGCTCGAACTGCATGCCGATGAGGCGGCCGTTCTCGTGCAGGAAGGCCTTGGGCACGTGATAGTCGAGTATGGGAATGCCCTCGTGCTCGGCGTCTTCTTTTTCCCAGGGCGAGGCCTTCATCTCGTCATACCCGGAACGCACCAGCACCTTGACCTCTTCACCACCGAGGCGCCGGGCGGAACGGCAGCAGTCCATGGCCGTATTGCCGCCGCCGAGCACGATGACGCGACGGCCTACGGTGTCGATATGACCGAAGGACACCGAGGCCAGCCAGTCGATGCCGATATGGATATTTGCCGCGGCTTCCTTGCGTCCCGGCAGGTCGAGATCACGCCCACGCGGCGCGCCGCAGCCAATGAATACGGCGTCATAGCCCTGGGAGAGCAACTGCTTCAACGAGTCTATGCGCTCGCCGCCACGAAACTCGACGCCAAGCCCCAGGATGTAGCCGGTTTCCTCGTCGACCACGGACTCGGGCAGGCGAAAGCGTGGAATCTGCGTGCGGATGAAACCGCCGGCCTTGGCTTCGGCATCGAATACCGTGACCTGATAGCCCAGCGGGGCGAGATCGCGCGCTACAGTCAGTGAGGCCGGACCGGCGCCGACACAGGCCACGCGTTTGCCGTTGGGCCGGCCAGCTCGCGGCAAGCGTGCAGCGATATCGCCTTTGTTGTCGGCAGCCACGCGCTTGAGCCGGCATATCGCCACCGGCTCGGGCGAAGCGCCGTTATTTTGCTCGACGCGGCCGCGCCGGCAGGCCGGTTCGCAGGGGCGGTCGCAGGTACGCCCGAGCACGCCGGGAAATACGTTGGACTTCCAGTTGACCAGATACGCGTCCGCATAGCGGCCGGCAGCGATCAGACGGATGTATTCGGGAACCGGTGTGTGAGCCGGACAGGCCCACTGGCAATCGACGACCTTGTGAAAGTAATCGGGAACACGGATATCGGTGGGACGCACCATCACCCTCCTCGCGGCACTGCGGGCTGCGAGAGGCTCCTGACTTGACGCAGCTGGGAGCCTCGCCTGTCGATCCGGCCCGAGTGTGCCGTGTGTTGCGATGGAAGAAAAGTAACATCGCCGCAAGCCGCCTCCGGGCGAACACGTTACAGTCGTGCATCACCCATTGCTTGACTGCCTATGCCGTTCCGTCCCGATCCCGCCTGGCTCGCTCCACAACCACTGCTCAGCGCCAGCGCACTGCCCGCACCGTTCTATACCGATGCTGATGCAACGGCGCAGGAGAGGTCTCGCGTATTCGTGCCGGGCTGGCAACTCGTTACCTCGGCGCAGCAGCTGGCCGAGTCCGGTGATCATGTGGTCGACGAGATTGCCGGTGTGCCGGTACTGCTCGTGCGCGGCGATGACGGCGAACTGCGCGGCTTTCATAACGTCTGCCGCCATCGCGCCGGCCCACTGGCCTGGTGCAGCGGCCGCGGCGCGCGCGTGCTGCGCTGCCGCTACCATGGCTGGACCTACGCGCTGGATGGCCGTCTGCGTGGTGCCGCCGAGATGGATTCGGCACAGGATTTCGATACCGCGAACGTGCATCTGCCAGCGGTGGCCGTCGGCGTGTGGCAAGGGCTCGTCTTCGCCTCGCTGGCTCCGGCCATGGCACTGGATGACCTGCTTGCCGGCATTGCCGCGCGCCTGGCCGGTCACGACCTGGCTGCTCTCGTCTTCAGTCATCGCGACAGCTATGAGATTGCCTGCAACTGGAAGGTCTATGTGGACAACTATCTGGAGGGCTATCACGTTCCGCACATCCATCCGGAACTCAACCGCCTGCTCGATTACCGCAGCTATCGCACCGAAGTCGCCGACTGGCACTCGCTGCAGTGGAGCCCGCTGGAGAACAGCGGCAATTTCTACGGCAGCGGCGACGCGCTGTACTACTTTGTCTGGCCCAACACCATGCTGAACGTCCTGCCCGGACGGCTGCAGACCAACCGCGTCGTACCACTCGCCGCTGACCGCTGCCGCGTCGACTTCGACTATTACTACCCGGCGCGAGTCGACGCCGCCGAGCAGGAACGCCGCCGGCAGGATCGGCAGTTCAGCGATGCGGTACAGAAAGAAGATGTCGACATCTGCCTCGCCGTGCAGAAGCGCCTGGCCTCGGGCTCGTACCTTGCCGGTCGGCTATGCCCGCGGCGCGAAAGTGGAGTGCATCTTTTTCACGAACTTTTGCGGCGCGCCTGGCGTGAGGACTGATACCGGCGCAGCGGCGGCGAAAGCGCCGACGCTGGGACTCTCGACGGCGACAGCGCTGGTCGCCGGCAACATGATTGGTTCGGGTCTGTTTCTGTTGCCGAGCTCACTCGCACCGTACGGTGCGGCAAGCGCGCTGGGCTGGGCCATCAGCACCATCGGCGCACTGTTGCTCGCAGCCACCTTTGCCCGCCTCGGCCAGCTGCTGCCTGCCGCGTCCGGCGGTCCGTATGCCTTCACGCGGGCGGCATTCGGTGACGCAGTCGGCTTCACGGTCGGCTGGTGCTACTGGATATCGATCTGGAGCGCCGTACCGGCAATCGCCATCGCACTGATCGGTTATGCCGGTACCTTTGTGCCGGCGCTGACCGCAACGCCCGCGCGAGCCGCAGCCGGCTCGATTGCAGCATTATTTCTTTGTACCCTTTTTAATACTGCCGGACTGCGCACAGCCGGCGGAGTACAGCTCGCAACGACTTTGCTCAAGGTCACCGCGCTGACGATGTTCGCCCTGATCGGACTCGTGCTGGTCGAGCCGGCACCGGTTGCCGCAGCAGCCCCCTTCAATCCCAGCGGCGAGAGCCTGCTCGCCATCGCGCTGACCACGTCGGCACTGACCCTATGGGCTTTCCTCGGCCTGGAAAGCGCGACCGTACCGGCCGCGGCGGTGCGCGATCCGCAGCGCACGGTGCCCCGCGCGACCCTGCTCGGCACCCTGATCGCCGTCGGCGTAACCATCGCCGCCTGCAGTGCCGTACTGCGTCTGGTGCCCGCTGATGTGCTGGCAACTTCGGGCGCGCCCTTCGTCGATGCGGTGCGCCGACTGCTGGGCGACACGGCCGGCTACGTCGTCGCCGCAATCGCCACCGTCACCTGCCTCGGAGCCCTCAACGGCTGGGTGCTGATGCTGGGACAGCTACCATTGGCGTGCGCGCGTGACGGCGTGTTCCCGGCTGTATTCGCGCGCGTGGATGCGAACGGCACGCCGCGTGCGGGACTGCTGATTGGCGCCGCGCAGTCTAGCCTGCTTGTACTGGCGAACGCCAACGCAAGCCTCGTGAACCTGTTCACCTGGGCGATCCTGTTGTCGTCGGCGGCCTCGCTGCTGCCTTTCCTGATTTGCGCACTGGCCTTGCTGTGGCTGCAGCGCGGACGCGGCGGTTACGCGGTGGTCGCACTGCTCGCAGCAGTGTTTGCGGTTTATGCATTGGTCGGCACCG
Source organism: Rhodanobacteraceae bacterium (assembly GCA_016790075.1). Taxonomy (GTDB): domain Bacteria; phylum Pseudomonadota; class Gammaproteobacteria; order Xanthomonadales; family Rhodanobacteraceae; genus Tahibacter. The sequence continues at coordinate 400,266 of JAEUPP010000039.1, forward strand.
GCGCGCGGGCGCTGCTCTGGGGGGCCGGGCTGCTGCTCGCGGGCGTACCGGTGCATCTGGCCATGCGTCTGGCCCGTGCACGTCGCGCGCCGGGCTGACACCGAACTCAGGGATGGTGCGTACCTGAGGTTTCAGTACGGCCGCTGCCCACTGACGTTCCCCGGTGGGTCGTAGTTACAGACCACCAGTGTCCAGTTCGTGAACGGCGGCGGGAATGGCGAGTTAACACTGCACTGGCGAATACCGCAGCCGACGCGCTGCGTTGAACGCCATACCATCTGCGTGTAGTGCCCACAGACGCCCGAGCAACTATTGGCGGCGTAGTTGTAGCTTGTGTGCTCGTTGGCCCAGTCCGCCGCCGCAGCCGCTTCGACACCGGTCGGAAACCCTGACGACACGGCACCGGCATAGAGGTTTTCGCCGTACGGCGTGACCGGGTTGTGGGCATAGACACAACCGTTGGCGTAGTTCTGTGCTGCGGTGGCAATCGCCGTGTCCCAGCTCAGCAGATTCAGCGCCGGGGTTGCCGCCGGTGTTACCGTGCGCCGCGCACAATTGTGCTGCGCCAGCAATGGAGCCCAGTTGGCCGGAACCGGTGTGCTGCTCTGGAAGCTGTCGAGCATGATGCAGTCCAGCGACAACGCCTGCGCTGGCAGGCTGGTAGCGGATATCAGCAGCGGAACGAGAAGTCGTTTCATCATCGTTACCTCTCGGCGGGATAATGCATAGTCGGCGCGCGCATGAGGTTTGCGTCAAGATCCCAGCCCGCCTTCTGCTTTTCCCAGCTTATTACCGGAGTGCCGCATGAGCGAAACCGCTGCCGTAGTGCTCGACCCCATCGAGGCCCGCGTACTGGGTTGCCTCGTGGAGAAGGCCGCAACAACCCCCGAAGTGTATCCACTGACTCTCAACGCGGTGGTCTCTGCGTGCAACCAGAAATCCAATCGCGATCCGGTGCTGGAACTCGAGCCGGGCGCCGTCGGCCACGCACTGCGCCAGCTCGAGGGCAAGCGTCTCGTTGCCGGGTCGATGTCGGCGCGCGCTTCGCGCTACGAGCATCGCCTCGACCAGGCTCTCAACATTACGCCGCGGCAACGCGCCCTGCTCGCACTGCTGCTGCTGCGCGGTGCGCAGACCGCGCCGGAGTTGCTCACGCGCAGCGACCGGCTCGCGGAATTTTCCAGTCTCGACGATGTGCGCGCGACCCTGGACCGGCTGAGCCAGCGCGAACCGGCGCTGACGGTACGGATTCCCCGCAGCGGCGGCCAGCGGGAAGACCGGTACATGCATCTGCTCTGCGGCGAGGTCGACCTGACGGCGCTCGCACGCGCCACACCTTCTGACCCGGTCGACTCCAGCACCCAGGCGCTTGAAACACGCATCGAGCAACTCGAAAATCTGGTCGACGCGCTGCAGGCGCGTCTGCAGCAGGTCGAGCGCCGCTTCGAGGACGACGAGCATTGAACCGGACCCGCACATCAACGCTGTCACTGCTGCTCGGCCTCACTACAACACAGCTCTGCGCGCAAACGAGCGTTGCGCTGGGCCCGATCGAGGGCTACGGCAATCTGGAAACCGCGGGCGCCATCGCAATGGTCACCGGTGACAGCAACCGCAATGCACGCATCGCCCTGCAGTGGCGCCGCAATGGAGATACAGCATTCCGCACCGCGCAGGACCTGGTGCGTGTCGACGCAACGCACTTCGTCGGCAGCGTGTTCGGACTCTCGCCTGGCACGAACTACGAGCTGCGCCTGACCGCATCAGACCCCGATGGCGTCAGTGGTACGCCCAGCTCGACGGCCTCATTCGCGACCCGGGCCGATACCTTGATCGAACCCAGCTTGCGCACGCTTTACGTGGCAGCCGCGCCGGTCGGCAATGACGGCAACAGCGGCCTCAGCCCGGGGCAGGCTGTCGCGACCATACAGCGCGGCGCCAACCTCGCGCAGGCCGGCGACGTGGTATCGATCGCCCCCGGCATCTATCGCGAGCAGGTGACCTTGCCACGCTCCGGCACGGCGGCTCAGCCCATTGTGTTCCGCGGCCAGGTCGGGGCTATTCTTGACGGTGCTGAGCTTCTCGCGGTGGGTAGCGCCTGGGAGGCCAGTCAGGGGCTGTTCCGGCGTGCGGACGCAACACCGAGCTGGCAAGTCGTCGCGGATACCAGCCGCCTGTTCCGCTACAACTCGCTCGCAGAGCTGCAGGCGCTTGCTGCCGGCGCACCCGGCGGCTACTGCTATAGCGGCGGTTTTCTCTATCTGAAGCTCGCCGACGGCAGTTCGCCGGCAGCACACGACATCCATGTCGCGCGACGCGAAGCCGGCCTGGTCGCCGACGGCCGCAGCCATCTGCGCATAGAAGGTCTCGAGGTCCGCCACTACGGCTCGACGGAATACGGCAAAGGCATCTACCTGCGCCAGTCCAGCGATGTGATCGTGCGTGCGAACCGCATCCACGACATCGGCGCGGCAGGCATCTGGATCAAGGGCGGTGCGCGGCATCGCCTGGAGGACAACGATCTCTACGACACCTCGATAACAGGCTGGCCTTGGAGTCAGACCAAGGGCAGCAGCGCTGAAAACAACGGCGTTGTGCTCACTGACGACATAGGCCGCGGCCACGTCATACGGCGCAACCGGTTCGACGGCTGGTTCAACGGCATAGGCCCCTGCGGCAGCCTCGCTCCAGGCGGCGCGTTCACAACGGAGGTGGACATCTATCGCAACCGTTTTCGCCATCACAATGACGACGCGCTCGAGCCCGAAGGTTATTGCGCCAACGTGCGCATATTCGAGAACACGATACGCGATTCGCACATGGCCTTCGCGGTGGCGCCAGCCGCGCCAGGACCGACCTGGATCGTGCGCAACATCGCCTACGACATTGGCAATACACGTACCAGCCGCATCGACGGCAATATCTCCAGCCTGCTCAAGATCAACAGTGGGTTTCCCGAAGTGGTGGGGCCGGTGCTGCTGCTGCACAACACGGCGCTGACCACGGTGCCGAATACCGACGCCGTCTATCTGCTGACGCCCGGCAATGCGACATTCATCCGCGCACGCAACAACATCTTCGCGGCGACCCGCACCGTGCTGAGCAAGGTCAACGCGGTTGCGCTCGACTGGAACTACGACCTGCTGCATACCACGTCGCCGACGCATTTCGTGAACTGGGCGGGGACCAACTACACGACACTCGCAGCGTTTCGTGCCGCCACGAATCAGGAGCTCGACGGCCTCGTCGGCACACCGAATCTCGTCGACGCAGCCAGCGGCAATTTCCGTCTGCGCAGCGATAGCGCCGCCATTGACCGTGGCGAAACGCTGCCCGGCATCAACGACGGCCACGTCGGCACACGCCCCGACCTCGGCGCCTTCGAGTTCGACCCCGACCGGATTTTCGTTGACGGATTCGCCTGGGCCAATGGAGCGCCATAGTTGCCCGAGTGTGATGTCACGCAACGACATTGAATACATTCTGATGCCTTTCGGCGCGCGACCAGGCGCAGCAAGAAAAGCACTACGGTGACAGGCGGCAACGGCGTGTCGCGGCAGAGGCGCCGGAACTATTCAATCGTAATTGCGAGACACCCCAGCAGGCGCGGGATCAGCCCTGCGGCGGGATATCGAGCACATCGCCGACGCGCACGCTGCCGTCGGCAGCAATGCGGTTTGCTTCACGCAGCGCAGCCATGCTGACGCGATGCCGCGCCGCGATCCCGGACAAGGTTTCGCCGCGGGCGACCACATGCTCGGAGGGGCCGCGACGGCCCGTGCTGTTAGCTGCGAACCAGGTGCCCGGCGGTGGCGTCTGGGTGAAATAGGTCTTGATGCCGTCGACCACGGCGGCGGCGAGCTTGCTGCGATGCTCCGGATCGGTCAGCCGCTTTTCTTCGGCCGGGTTCGTGATGAAGGCGGTCTCGACCAGGATCGACGGCACATCGGGCGAACGCAAAACGACGAAGTTCGCTTTTTCCACATATCCGCGATGTGTGGGCCCGATACGACCCAGGGCCTTGAGCACGATCTGTGCAATAGCCGCGCTCGCTTCCATCGTAGCGCCCTGGGACAGATCCAGCAGCACGGCTGCCAGCGTGTCGTCCTTGTCATCGAGTGATACACCGCCGACCAGGTCGGCACCGTTTTCCTTCGCCGCCAGCCAGCGCGCGGCCTCGCTGGTCGCCCCACGCGGCGACAGCACCCAGACTGACGCACCGCGGGCTTCACAAGCGCCCGGGCAGGCATCAGCGTGAATCGAGACGAACAGATCAGCCTTGGCTTCACGCGCCTTCTTGTAACGATCCTTCAACGCAATGAAGTAGTCGCCGTCGCGCACCAGATGCGACTTCATGCCAGGTTGCGCGTCGACAAGTCGCGCGACTTCGCGCGCGACATTCAGCGTGATCGATTTTTCATGCGTACCGGAGGCTCCGATCGCACCAGGGTCGTCGCCGCCATGGCCGGCATCAATCGCGACGACGACTTTGCGCCCATCACCGGTAACGACATCGTCGACACTCTTGACCACCTCGCGAGTGATCTTGCTCTTGGGAAACAGATCGATGACCAGACGGTGGCCGAACTTGTCCGCGGGGGGCAACAGGAAACTCTTGGGCCGCACACCTTGTGGCAGGTCGAATACCACACGCAGGTCGGTCTTGCCCTGCTTGCCCAGTCGCACGGTGCCGAGCAAACCTTTGGCTGCTGGCGCCGTCACGCCGTCGGCCAGCGTTGCGTTCTTGAGGTCAAGAACGATGCGATCCGGATTGGCGAGTTCGAATAATTTGTACTCAAGCGGCCCAGACACATCGAACACCGCCCGGGTGGAATCGGGGCTGGCCCAGACACGCAGGGCCTTCACTTGCGCCGCCTGAGCTGACGAAACCGCAAGCCCTGAGATGACCAGGACGGCGACAAGACGCAGCAATGTGACGGCGGATCCCCACATGGCTGCGGATTCAAACCCAGCCGGCTGCGCATTTCAAGTTTTTTCCGTTGCAAAACACTGAGCTGGCGGTGTTTCTTTGGGTATTGGTCAGAAACCCGCTTCAAGCGGCGGAAAAGTGGCGCTTGTTGCGGCCAGCCAGGCAGTCCCCAGGTCGCTCGCCGGCCGGGCGCGGAGCTGCCGCCCGCTCGCCGCATGGGCGAGCTCGATCACCAGATCGGGCTTGGGCAGGGCATCGCCGCCCCGCTCGGGCCACTCGATCAGGATCAGGCTGGGTCCGTCCTGCAAATCCCCCAGGCCCAGCCATTCCAGTTCACCCGCGTCGGCGATGCGATAGAGATCCAGGTGATGAATCGTCAGTGCGTCGGTGCGGTAGGACTCGATCAGGCTGTAGGTCGGGCTCTTGATCCGCCCCCGCACGCCCAAGGCTGCAATCAATGCACGCGCAAGCGTGGTCTTGCCGGCACCGAGATCTCCATGCAGGTAAAGCGTGCCGCCATCACTCAGCGGCGGTGCAAGTGCAGCGGCAAATTCGATGACGGCCGCCTCGTCAGCGAGGTGCAATGCATCAACCACGGCCACCTCCGAGCACCAGGCGCAACGGCACGAACAAATCCGACGCGAGTAGACCCGCGCCACCTTGCGCGGCGATGTCGCCAGCTCGCGCATGCGCCGCAACGGCCAGGCAGGCCGAATCCCAGGGATTCAGACCTTGCGCCAGCAAGGCAGCGGCTATACCCGCAAGCACATCGCCCATGCCGCCGCTTGCCATGGCCGGATTGCCCCAGGGACAGACGGCGACGCTGCAGCCGGGGGCTGCGATCAAGCTGCCCGCGCCCTTGAGTATCACGACCGCGTGATAGCGCTCGGCGATTGCCTGCGCTGCGGCATAGCGATTCGCCTGCACGCTGGCGGTATCACTCGCCAGCAGACGCGCCGCCTCGGCGGGATGTGGGGTCAGCACCACCGGCGTGCTGAAGCGGCGCGGATGGCGTGCCAGCAGGTTCAAGGCATCCGCATCGAGCACGGCAGGCTTGCCGCTAGCGAGCGCCCGGTGCCATAGCGCATGGCCCCAGGAGCGCTGCCCTAAGCCAGGGCCCAGCACCAGCGTGCTGGCCTTTTCCAGCGCGGCATCAAGTTCCTGCGCACCGCTTACCGCAACCAGCAGGAACTCAGGGCGTGCCGCGAGCAACGCTGCCATATGGTCAGGCTGGGTCGCCACGCTGACGAGCCCGGCACCGCTGCGTAGCGCCGCCTCGCTGGCCAGACGTATGGCGCCGCCCATGCCGTGGTCACCACCAACGGCCAGTACATGCCCGAAAAGGCCCTTGTGTACATTGCGCGAACGTGACGGCAGCACCCGCTGCAGTTCGTCCCAGTCGAGCAGGCAGGCGCCGGCCGGTTCCTCGTCAAAGATCGTGGCAGGCACGCCCAGCGACGCCAGCTCACTGTCGCCGCAAGCATCGAGACCTGCACCCGTATGCTGTCCGCGCTTCCAACCGATGAAACTGACGGTAGCGGCGGCTTGCACGCAGGCACCCAACATCGCTCCGGTATCCGCCGACAACCCCGACGGAATATCGAGCGCCAATACCGGGGCGGCGTCCGCATTGAGCGCCTCGACGAGTTGCGCCGCAGCACCTGTCAGCGGGCGGTTAAGCCCTGTGCCAAACAGCGCATCGACACAGACGTCAGCCGGTGGCAGCGAATGCTCACCGGCAAATCGGTGAATGAATCCGCCAGCGCAACGCCAGGCCTCGGCCGCTGCTTGCGTGTCCACATCCTGCGGCGCGGCAAGCGCGATCACGCTGACGTCGCGCCCGGCCTGACGCGCCAGCCTCGCGAGCAGATAGCCATCACCACCATTCTTGCCGCTGCCGCAACACACGGTGATGCGCAAGGCATGCGGCCAGCGCCGGCACAGCACCTCGAAGGCAGCCTGCGCCGCACGTTGCATCAAAGCAGCGCCATCAATACCGAGCGCGGAGCAGGCCGCGTCGTCGATACGGCGCATCTGCGCACAGGTGTAAAGAGAACGAGTCGGATTCATGTGTGGATTATTGACCGGCCGCGGCAGGCTAGTATCGACCGACGCGGGGATCTGGCGCGCGACTGACATTGAAATACTGCGACAAGCCGGGCGACCTCGCAGCTGGCTGCTGGCAGCTCAGCGCACCGGGCTGCCAATGCCTACAATGCGTGGCATCAGAATCTCTGGCACCGGCTGCGGCATCATTGAATGAAATTACGAACCCCGCCGCGCCGGCGCTGCCGCAACAGGCCCTGCCACAAGCGATGAACTACGTAGAACTTGCCCACCGAATTCGCGCCTGGGGTGTTGAGCTCGGTTTTCAGCAGGTCGGCATTACCGGCACGGATCTCGCTGCCGACGAAACCCATCTGCTGAACTGGCTGGCCGCGGGATGCCATGGCGAAATGGACTACATGCAACGCCACGGCACCAAACGCAGCCGGCCGCAGGAGCTGCAGCCCGGCACCCTGCGTGTGATCTCGGTACGCATGGACTACGCGCCGCCCGGCATTGCCAGCAGTTGGGACGTGCTTGCCGACCACTCCCTGGCTTACGTGTCGCGTTATGCACTGGGCCGTGACTATCACAAGCTCATGCGCAACCGTCTGCAACAGCTCGCCGATCGTATCGCCGCTGATATCGGTCCATTCGGCTATCGCGCCTTCGTCGATTCAGCCCCCGTGCTTGAGCGCGCGATCGCACGCAATGCAGGGCTAGGCTGGATCGGCAAACACACCTGCCTCATCAATCGTGGTGCCGGCTCGTGGTTTTTCCTCGGCGAACTCTATACCGACCTGCCGCTGCCACTCGATGAAGCAGCCAGCGCACACTGCGGCAGCTGTACGCGCTGCATCGAGATCTGCCCTACCCGAGCGATCGTCGCGCCCTACCAGGTCGATGCACGACGCTGCATTTCCTACCTGACGATAGAGCTGCACGGCAGCATTCCCGACGAATTTCGCCACGCGATCGGCAACCGCATCTATGGCTGCGACGATTGCCAGCTGATCTGCCCCTGGAACAAGTTCTCGCAACCGACCGCGGAAACCGATTTCACGCCGCGGCACCACCTCGACGGCGCCGCGCTCATCGAATTGTTTGCATGGACAGAAGACGAGTTCCGGCGTCGCACGGAGGGTTCAGCAATACGCCGCATCGGTCACGAGCGCTGGTTGCGCAACATCGCGATCGCGCTCGGCAACGCGCGCGGCCTGCCTGGCGCGGTCAACGCACTGCTAAGCCGCGCCGGGCATGCCTCGGAACTTGTACGCGAACACGTGCAATGGGCGCTGCAACAACATGCGTAGCACACCTATTACCGCGCCGGTTAGCTCAGCGCACGGATCGTGGCGATAAGCCCACGCGTCGAAGCGTCGAACGATTCCGGCACTGGCGCGTCACTCAGCGCTGGCAGGATCGACTTCGCCAGCACCTTGCCAAGTTCAACACCCCACTGATCGAAAGCATTGATGTCCCAGAGCAGCGCCTGGATGAGCACCTTGTGCTCGTACAGCGCAAGCAGCGCACCGAGACTCTCGGGCGTAACGGCGTCAAGCAGCAAAGTGCTGCTGGGACGATCGCCGGGAAACGTACGCTGTGCAGCCAATGCCTGGCGCTCGACCGCATCACCACTCACCGCCTCGGCCAGCGCATCCTGCGTGGTCTTGCCAAGGGCGAACGCAGCGCCCTGCGCCAGCAGATTGGCAAGCAGCGCCCTGTGATTGTCCTTGAGCCCGTGCGCCGGACGCACGGCACCGATCAGATCCAGCGGCACGGCATCGCTGCCCTGGTGCAGAGCCTGGAAAAACGCATGCTGCGCATTCGTGCCGACGCTGCCCCAGACCACGGGCACTGTCGCTTGCCGCAGCGATTCGCCATTCGCCCCCACCCGCTTGCCGAGGCTCTCCATTTCAAGCTGCTGCAGGAAGGCCGGCAGTTCGGCCAGACCGTCGAGATAGGGAATCACGCCGTGGGTCGTATGACCCAGGCCATTGCGATTCCAGACCCCGATCAGCGCCAGCAAGACGGGCAAGTTGTCGCGCCAGCCGGCACTGCGGAAATGGTCATCCATCAACGCTGCACCGCGCAGGAAGGCGCGAAAATTCGGCATGCCGACGGCGAGTGCCAGCACCAGGCCCACGGCCGACCAGACCGAATAGCGCCCACCTACGAAATCCCACATCGGCAACACCCGTTGCGCCGGAATACCGAGTGCACCAGCCGCTTCGATGTTGGCGCTGACCGCAATGAAATGCGCCGCCGCCCGAGTGGCGTCACCGCCATAGGCCTGCGCGATCCACTGGCGCAACACAGCGCCGTTGAGCAGGGTTTCCTGTGTGGTGAAACTCTTGGACACCAGCAGCACCAGCGTGCGTCGCGGATCAAGCCGCCGCATCAGGGCAGCCGTTTGGTGGCCATCGACGTTCGGCAGAAAGTGGCAGGCAAAGCGACCGCTGTGATAACTGCGTAGCGCCTCGACCGCGAGTCGTGGTCCCAGGTCAGATCCGCCGATGCCGAGATTGACGATGTCGGTAATCCCCGCAGGGATGCCATAGGCGCTGACGTCGTTACGTTCAAGTGCGTCGACGAGCCTGCCCATACGCAGGAGTGTCTCGTTGATCTCGCCTGTAACCGAAGCCGGCGCCAGCGACGGCAGCTGCGATTCGCCAGCGCGCAACGCGGTGTGCAACACAGGGCGCTGCTCAGAGCGATTGAGCACATCGCCGCGAAACATGGCGTCGCGGCGCTGCTGCCAGCCGCAGTCCTCGGCAATGGCGCCTAGCACCTGCAGTGCAGTCTCATCGAGTTTCTGTCGCGAGAAATCCAGCAGCAGGGGGCCGGCCCGGCGTGAGAACTGCTCAAAGCGCTGCGGCGCGAAGAGCAGTTCTCGCAGATGCAACGGCTGCAAACGCGCGGCCTCCCGCGCCAGAGTGTCGAGCTGTCCGGCCAGCATGTTATTCCTTGGGCTGTTCGATGCGCACAGGCATCCGCTGCGTCGATGTTACTCAGCGCAAGCACGTCGGGTCGACCGACGCGATAACGAAAAACCCAGGAAAAAAACCCAATGTCCGGACAGCACGGCAAGGGCGCTGCCGGGACGATCTTGTGTCAGCACATCACATTCGACCAAGGTCGAAACGGCACCCTGCTCTGCACTTCAGTGGCAAGCTTCGGCATCGCACCGCTCGCGCGCATTGGGCAACTCATCCCATCAATACAGACACCAGCCGGCTTGGACCAAAACGACTCAGCACCTGCAAGTTAACCAAACCGCAAGCGCCTACGGATTTGCCGGGATCGGCGGGACGCGCCACAGCATGGTTGACTGAGAGCAAGCCGCAAACTCACTCCTGCAAAGACCGCGCAACCGCCCCATTGGGGTTGAAAATGTGGAAATGCCGGATCCGGAACAGGCACACGCCTTGCGCGGATCGCCGTCGATAACGCCGGAAGCACTGCATGGAAGGAGTATGCGGAACCGATAAAGATCAGGTTCGACCATCCGCAGGTGCACCGGACGGCTGCAAGAAACCGGGCGGAAGGATTGCCGCTTGGCGCACATGCCAGCTGAGACTGGCACGGTGTGCAAAAAACCCACAGACCATCTGCTGTTGTCAGAAAACAACAGCGAACAGTTTACTGATTGCGAACCGAGCCCAAGTCTCCACCAAGGTGCCCCCAGCAGTTTGCATCGCGGCACAGCCACACGGGACAAAATTTACGCTACGGGCTAGTCCGTCAACAAAACGGGGGCGACTGCCGACCACCTACCGTAACCGGTTATTTATCAAGCGAATTATCACAATCCTGTGAACCTCCCGCACTGATGTGGAGGCAAAAAAAAACCCCCGCCGAAACCGGCGAGGGGTGAATCGGAGTGACGATTACCTGAACAATGCGCCCTGCGGCTACCAGGAATACGAGACGTTGCGTAAACCCTGGCAGCTGTGGCGACAGTACCACAGGTTTTGCGCGAACGCTACTACTTCGTGATTATCGCCACAGCTAAGCGACCTCACCCGTCTATGGCGAGATTGTCGATAAGCCGCGTCATGCCCAGGCGCGCCGCAACCAGTCCGATCAGCCCTGTGGTTTGACCGTTGGCGGCTTCGCCCAGGTCGTCCGCGCGACGGATCGCTGCGTAGTCGACGCGAAATCCCGTCTGTTCAAGTGCAGCACGCGCCTCACGCTCAACCGCATCAATTGCATCGCCGCAGAGCACGGCATCGCGCATGCGACATAGAGTTGCATACATGTTCGCGGCACGCGGCCGCTCGTCCACGTTCAAATACTGATTGCGCGAGCTCATCGCAAGGCCGTCCGCTTCGCGCATCGTGGCTACCTCACCAATCTCCACAGGCAAGCACAGGTCGGTTACAAGCCGGCGTATCGTCAGCAGCTGCTGATAGTCCTTGCGTCCAAACAACGCAGCGTCCGGTTGCACGAGATTGAGCAGGCGCAGGACGACAGTCGCGACTCCGGCGAAATGGCCCGGGCGGAATGCACCTTCCAACATCTCCGTTACACCGCCGACCTCCACGCGGGTCGCCGCCGCGAGGCCGAACGGGTACATCGATTCAACCGGCGGCGCAAACAGCAAGTCGCAACCTTCGCCCTCAAGGCCGGCCGCATCGGCGTCCAAGGTACGCGGATAGCGCGCGAAATCTTCATTTGGCCCGAACTGCGTGGGATTCACGAATACGCTGGCAACAACCCGGTCACACCGTTCGCGTGCAGCGCGCACCAGCGAATAGTGCCCCGCGTGCAGATTACCCATAGTCGGCACTAGGCCAATGCGCAAGCCTTCACGGCGCCACCGCGCGGTAGCCGCACGCAACTCGGCCGCAGAAACAATATGTTCCATATCAGTAGCTATGTTCGGGGGCGGGGAACGCGCCGCTGCGCACATCGTCGGCATAAGCATGAAGCGCGGACTGGATGGAGTCCCGGCCAGCAAGAAAATTCTTGCTGAAGCGTGGACGCTTGCCCGGTGTAAGGCCGAGCAAGTCATACATGACAAGCACCTGCCCGTCACAGTGTGGGCCCGCACCGATGCCTATCGTCGGAATGGCCAGAGCCGCCGTTATGCGCTGCGCCAGCGCAGACGGGACACATTCGAGAACAAGCAGATCGGCGCCGGCAGACGCAACAGCTTTCGCATCATCGAATAGACGTTCGGCACGCTCGTCGTCGCGTCCCTGGACGCGGTATCCGCCTAGCTTGTGCACCGACTGGGGTGTGAGCCCGAGATGCGCGCAGACCGGTATGTCGCGTTCACTCAATGCATGGATGACGTCGGTAGCCCAGCCCGAGCCTTCGAGCTTGACCATCGCCGCCCGCCCTTCACCGATAAGGCGCGCAGAACTCGCATACGCCTGCTCGCGCGTCGCGTAACTCATGAACGGCAGATCGGCGATCAACAGCGCATTGCGCAGTCCGCGAGAAACTGCCGCGGTGTGGTAAACCATGTGATCGAGGTTTACCGGCAACGTGCTCGACTCGCCCTGAATGACCATACCGAGCGAATCACCTACGAGAACAACCTCGATACCAGCGGCATCAACCGCCGCAGCAAAGCTTGCATCGTAGGCCGTGACCATGACGATCTTCTCTCCGGCTCGCTTGCGCGCATGCAGCTGCGGTACGGTGACGGCGGTACGGGACGGTGCGGTCGCGGGATTGGCGTACACGCAGAACTCCTGCGGGGAAATGTCGATTATCAACCCATAGCCGCAGCATCGAAAAGATGCGAAATCGGCCCAAACATCCCTGGCACCACCCGAACTACTGCGGCACCGGTAGCGGATCGAGACGGCGGCAACTGCTCGCATCGACGCTCGCCAGCAACTCCGCGACACGACCGCAACCTGGCACGATCAGGTCCGCCGCAATTTCAGCAAGCGGCGCGAGCACGAACGCACGCTGCGCCAGATGCGGATGCGGCACCTGCAAAGCGGCCGATGACACTACGCGGTCGCCATAGAGCAAAATATCGAGATCGAGCGCCCGCGGCCCCCAGCGCACGTTGCCGCGCACGCGACCGGCTTCACGTTCAATATCGAGCAATGCCGTGAGCAGCTTGCCGACCGAAAGAAAAGTATCTATTTCTACAACGGAATTAATAAACGGCGGCTGTTCACGCAACCCCCACGGCGGCGTCAGGTAGTGACTCGAACTGCGCCGCACACAGGTGAACGGTAGCGAGTCGATGCGGCGAGTTGCGTCAACAACAGCCCGCCGCGAGTCGCCCAGATTGCTGCCCAGACCAATAAACGCCTGCGTCACGGTTCCGCCGGCGGCGCGCCACCTTCGCCTACGACCGACTTGCGACGGCGACGGCGACGGCGCTTACGTGCTGCGCGCGGTACCGCCACATCTGAAGCGGCCGGCGACGGCTGCTGGAACAGCTCGCCGAGACGAGCAGTGTCTGCGACCTGTATCTGTTCCCACCACTGCGCCAGCTCCGCCAGGCTGGGATCTGCCTGGCCGCGGACGACGAGGAAATCGTAGGCGGCACGAAAGCGCGGATGCGCAAGAAGGCGAGTCACTCGTTTCTTGATTTTCTGCTCGAAACGCGGCTGCAGAGCCCAGATCTCCTCCATCACGAGTGAGAAACGGCGCGGAATGGCCACGCGCGCAGTCTGCTCCAGAATGACTGCCTCGGCAGAGTCGCCATAAGCATGCAAGGCGTCTCCGCCCGAGGCGATGATGCGTTCCGCGCGTTCACGCACGCCACCCCAGAGCAGCAGCGCGAACAGGAACGCCGGCGTTACCGACTTGCCCGCTTGCACGCGGTGGTCGGTGTTGGCAAGCCCGCACTCGACCAGGCGCCGAAACTCGTCGCCGTGGCGTTTGCTTAGCGCCGCCGCCGTCGACGGAAACACAAACTGCAGCAAACCGCTACGGTCAAGCTCACGGAAGCTGGCAAGGCCGTGTCCGGACAGAAAGAGTTTCAGTGACTCGTCAAATAGCCGCGCTGGCGCTGCTTCGCAGAGCAGCGCACCCAGTCGCGCAAAGGGTCGTGCGGCGCTTTCGTCAATACGGAAATCGAGTTTCGCCGCGAGACGTACTGCACGCAGCATGCGCACCGGATCCTCCCGATAGCGCAGCTCCGGCTCGCCGATCAGGTGCAACTCTTTCTTCTCCAGGTCGGCCATGCCGCCGACATAGTCCCGTACGCTGAAATCGGCGATGTTGTAATACAGCGCGTTGACGCGAAAATCGCGCCGGATGGCGTCTTCCTCAATCGAGCCGTAGACGTTGTCACGCACGATCCTGCCATCAACGACGTGACGATCGGCGTTACCTTCCTCGCCGATGCCACGAAATGTCGCGACCTCAACAATTTCCTGGCCGAAAACAACGTGAGCGAGGCGGAAACGACGCCCGATCAGGCGGCAGTTGCGGAACAGACCGCGCACCTCCTCCGGCGTAGCATTTGTAGCAATGTCAAAATCCTTGGGATGCCCGCCCAGCAGCAGATCGCGCACGGCCCCGCCAACCAGGAATGCTTCGTAGCCTGCCTCGTTGAGACGATACAGAACGCGCAACGCGCCGTTGCTGATATTGCGTCGTGAAATGCCGTGCTGGTCGCGCGAAATCACGCGTAGCTCCGGCAAGCGAGGCTGCACTGCAACGGCGGTTTGCACCGCCTTTTCTACGCCACGGCGCAACCCACGAGGAATTGCCCGTCGAATGAATTCCGTTATACTTCGCACGCTTTATCCTCGACGCGCTCCCTTCGTCTAGTGGCCTAGGACATCGCCCTCTCACGGCGAGAACAGGGGTTCGAACCCCCTAGGGAGCGCCACTTTACTCCCCTTATTCCTACTCAGCAGGCTCGGTAGCCACATGCCTTTCGTTGTCACCGAAAACTGCATCAAGTGCAAGTACACCGACTGCGTCGAAGTATGCCCGGTGGACTGCTTTCATGCTGGCCCCAATTTCCTCGTGATCGATCCCGACGAGTGCATCGACTGCACTCTCTGCGAACCAGAGTGTCCAGCCAACGCGATCTATCCGGAAGACGATGTCCCCGCCGGGCAGGAACACTTCATCGCGCTGAACGCGGAACTGGCCAAGACCTGGCCCGTACTGACCGAACGCAAAGACCCGCCCGCCGACGCCAAGGACTGGGACGGCAAGGCCGGCAAACTCAGACTGCTGGAACGCTGAACTCGCGGGTTCAGCCCAGTCGCTCGCGCAACACGGCAACAACGCGCTGTACTGCGGCAGCTCCCCCGCTGACGCTGACGCGGCTACCACCGCCGTCGGCACTGACGCCGATGTTCACGGTTTCTGTCACGGTTTCGACTTTCTTGCGGGTGAACAGGCGCTTGAGGAAGCCGCCTTCATCACGCACCCGCTTCGTCGTCACCGACAACGAATAGGTATGCGCATCCGGATCACGCGCAGCGACGGCCCCCAAGTCCCCCGCACGCTCCAGCGCGGTGCCGACACGTCGCCAGGTACTGTCGACAGTGTCAGCCACATTGAGACCATCAATGCCGGTCGAACCACCGGCACGGGCTGAAGCACGTGGCGTACCAGCGGCGGGGACTACAAGCTCGCCGCGGCTCGGCGGAGCCTCAAGATCCGGCGGAATCTCCAGCGGACGCGCTTCCGCCGCCTTGTCCCATTCGGACTTCGACTTGAACAGACTGCAGCCACTTAACAGGGGAATCAGTGCGGTGAACAGCACGATTCGTATCGCGGACTTCGAGTTCACAGGAAAACCTTGGTCAGTCTTGGACAGTGGAGCAAAACGGCGGCGCTAAGCCGCGGCATCTTGCAGGTTCATCAGCACATCGTGCAAGCGGCTGCGGTGGCCTGGAGTCAGCTCCGTCAGCGGCAGGCGCGGTCGTGCGCTGCCTATGCCTTGCAGCGACAGCCCCCATTTCAGTGGAATCGGGTTGGATTCCACCCCAAGTGCATCGAACAGTGGCTGAAGCTGCGCGTCTAGCATCGCCACCGCATCGCGGCGGCCCGCACGCGCTGCATCACAGAGCGCGCGAAACAGCGCGGGCACAAGATTGTTTGCGACGGAAATCACGCCGTCCGCACCGGCAAGCAAGCTGCGCGCTGCCGTGGGGTCATCGCCCGACAGTACGCAGAACGAGGGGTTGCGCAACACAAGCAAATCGGCCATGCGCTGCGCGTCAGCGACCGCTTCCTTGATGCCGACAATATTCGGGTGTGCTGCAAGCCTGGCGGTGGTATCCGGTGACAGATCGCAACCGGTACGGCCCGGCACGTTGTAAAGAACAATGCGCAGTCCGGCTGACTCGGCGACTGCCAAATAATGTGCGCGCAGCCCTTCCTGAGTAGGCCGGACGTAGTACGGCGTCACGACCAGGGCCGCATCGGCACCCAATTGCCTCGCCCGTTGCGTCACGGCGATCGTCTTGGCGGTATTCGCGCCACCCGTACCGACGATAACCGGTACGCGACCGGCGACATGGCTTACGCAACTGGCAACAAGTTGATCAAATTCGGCCGCAGTAAGCGCATGCGCCTCGCCAGTGGAACCGGCAACGACGACAGCCTGAGTACCGCCCTGAATCTGCCGTTCGATCAATCGCCGGAAGGCATCGAGGTCCAACGTTCCGTCGGAATCAAACGGAGTCGCCAGCGCGCAGATGCTTCCGGACAGATTCAAAGCACTGGTTCCCGGCTCAGGGGCAAAGAGCGGCGCATGTTACTTGCGGCCCCATGGTGTGGCAAGTATTCTGCGACCACTGCCGACGCGGTTCGGCACCACCTTCAGGCGACGCACGGACCGTGAAGCAAGCAGGTAAATCCGCCTTGACCGAGACTGTGCCCCGCCCACCGGCGAACGAGAACTACCTGCTCATCAACGCGTTCGCGCCGCAGCCTGAGTCACCGCTGGTCGCGGTTACCCGGCGCATTTCTGAATGCGGCTGCAATCTCGTCGATGCACGCGTCGCGGCACTGGGCTCTGACGTCTCAGTACTAGCCCTTGCGGTTGGCCCCTGGGATGCGATCGCAAAACTCGAAAACGCACTCAACAAGCTCGAACGTGGCGAGAATCTGCGCATCACACATTTTCGCACCGGCCCCAAGCCAGTACAGAACACGCTGCTGCCCTATGTGGTTGAAGTTATCGCGGCTGACCGGCCAGGAATACTGCATCAACTGGCTGAATTCTTCGGTCGTCGCGGCATCACCATCGAGCAACTGCATTCGTCGCGCTACCGCGCGATGCAGACCGGCGCGGATATGTTTTCGGCACAGGTCACGATCGGCATTCCGTCGACGACTCATATCGCTGCACTGCGTGACGATTTCCTCGAGTTCTGCGACGGGCTGAATCTCGACGCCATCATGGACCCGATGAAGTTCTGAATATGCTTGAACCCGGCGACAAAGTTCCTGCCCTGACTGGTACAACCACCGACGGAACGACGCTGAAGCTCGCATCGCTTCGCGGCCAGTGGGTGGTAGTTTACTTTTACCCAAAAGACAATACGCCCGCATGCACCAGCCAGGCGCAAGGTTTCCGCGATCTGCAGGCTGATTTCGCGCGGCGCAAGGCAACGGTGCTTGGAGTATCCCGCGACACTGTGCGTGTACATGCCAGTTTCGCCACCAAGCAAAAGCTAAATTTCACGTTGATCGCCGACACCGACGAGGCCTGGTGCAAAGCATTCGACGTCATACAAGAGAAAGTACTGTACGGCCGCCGCTATCTCGGCATCGTACGCAGCACTTTTCTCATCGATCCGACTGGCCGCATCCATCAGCGCTGGAGTCCGGTCAAAGTACCTGGCCACGCGGCTGACGTGCTCGGAAGCATTCCGAGCGCGTGAACGCACGCACTCACGCATGCACCATCGCGACGCTGGCCAGCGCCAGCGCCTGCTCTTTCCCCACGTTCGAGGCTGACGCATGACCCGCGGCAAGCGCATCTATGTGCTGGACACCAACGTGCTCATGCACGACCCGACTTCGCTGTTTCGCTTTGAGGAACACGATGTCTTCATACCGATGACGGTTCTTGAAGAATTGGACAATGCAAAAAAGGGAACCTCCGAGGTATCCCGTAATGCGCGCCAGGTCAGCCGCTTCATTAACGAGCTGATTGAGCACGGCGGTGAACGCAAGATCGAGGAGGGCCTTGATCTGATCTCGCCACAAGGAGTCAACCTCAAGCGCGGCAAGGCGGTTGGGCGCCTCTACTTCCAGACACGCACACCCGAAACCGCATCAGGCAAGGTCAAGGCGGACAACCAGATCCTGGCCGCAGTGCTGATGTTGCGCGAGCTATACCAGCGCGTCCCTGTCGTGCTGGTCAGCAAGGACATCAACCTCCGTATCAAGGCTTCGATCTACGGCATCACCGCAGAAGACTACGAGAACGACCGTGCGCTCGATGATTTCAGCCTGCTCTACGCAGGCCATTCCGAACTTGCAGAGGGCTTCTGGACCCTGCATCAGAAAGACCTGAAGTCCTGGCAGGAACGCAATCATACGTTCTATGAAATCAAGCTACGTAAGGACGAGAGCTGGTTCCCCCATCAGTGCCTCTATATCCCCGATGGCGACGACATGCTGGAGCTGCGCGTTACCGAAATCCACGACGGCCGCGCGCGCCTGCGTCTCATGGACGACTACACCGGCTCGCACAACGTCTGGGGTATCGCCGCGCGCAACCGCGAGCAAAATTTCGCACTCAACCTGCTGATGGACCCGGATGTCGATTTTGTCACCCTGCTAGGCACCGCCGGAACCGGCAAGACCTTGCTCGCGCTCGCTGCAGGACTTGCTCAGGTCATGGACCAGCAGCGCTATCGCGAGATCATCATGACGCGTGCGACGGTTTCCGTCGGCGAGGACATCGGCTTTCTTCCCGGCACCGAAGAGGAAAAAATGACGCCCTGGATGGGCGCGCTGACCGACAACCTCGAGGTGCTGACCAGCCCCAGCGAGGGCGGCGCCTGGGGTCGCGCAGCAACCAATGATTTGCTTGCGTCGCGCATCAAGATCCGCTCGCTGAACTTCATGCGTGGGCGCACCTTCCTGAGCCGCTATGTCATCATCGACGAAGCGCAGAACCTGACGCCCAAGCAGATGAAGACCCTGCTGACCCGCGCCGGCCCCGGCACCAAGATGATCTGTCTCGGCAATGTCGAACAAATCGACACGCCCTATCTGACCGAAACCACTTCCGGCCTTACCTATGCGGTCGATCGTTTCAAGGAATGGCAGCACAGCGCGCATATCACACTGCGCCGCGGCGAGCGATCGCGCCTAGCCGACTACGCGTCAGAAAAGCTGTAGCGCCGCACAATCAAACGCAGCGGCGCGGACGACAACCTTTCCGTGGCTGACGCGGCGCCAGACAACCTTCGCACGGTTGCCATGCCACCGATGGGGGAGACTACGGCACAATCTTTGGCTTCGGTGGCCGCATCAGCGTCGAGCTATTCAGCACCTGCAATTCAGATCGCCGCGCGCCTGGGTGCGTGGAAAAGGCCTTCTCTGCTGGCAGGGGCTGCGCAGCACCGCAGCAAGGGTGAGACAGAAAGCGACAACTGTCAGATTGCGCGACGGCAAGCTGACTATGATTTTGTCGACAGTTTGCGGAGAGGAGAACTGGATCGGATGCGCCGGACATGATGCCCAAGGTGCAGGGGTTGGTGCAGCAACGCGAAGGCTCATGGTGAACGCTTGCGTTGTTCGTCAACTACTTTCAGCCTGTCCGGGCGGCGTAGTTCCAATTGGCTTCAGGCACACCATTACCCAACGACGTTACGAACCGCTCCCGCCTTTCCGAGACAGATTTACCTAACCGGCCGGTACAGTTTGTTTGCACGATGCTTACAAAAAGAGCCTGTGCCCCTGATGAAGCCGTTGGGCTGCAAGAACTCAGAACCGCGTCGCCCAGACCGCTTCAAATTCAAGCTGATTGCCAGCGAGCATATTGCGCGACGCGTAGTTCGTCGGCAGGCCAAATTGGTATTGGGCGGGCGCATAACTCGTGATGAAGCGCAGTTGACCGTTTGGTCCTATCCAACGGGAATAGGTCAGATCAAGGTTGCGATTCGACACTTCGCCCAAAAGACGGTCGAGCAGAGGTGACGTGGGCGCCGGCTGTGTACGCGTGCTGTAACGCAATGCCAAGTCACCATGGCGACCGCCGTGCCATACCGAGGCTACGCTGTAGACGTCAAGGTTATCCCACTCGAACACGGGACTGGCGCCGCTGCCTAGTGCGGCCAGGAAGCGACGCGGCAAGGTCGGGCTTGTGAATGCGCGGATATCGCTATACATGACGCGCTCAACTTCAAACTCGACGCTCAGCCAAGGCGCAAGGCCGACACCGAGATTCAACGCCATGCTCGCCGGAATATCGAAATCGCCCGGGTCAGCATAAACGCCACGGTAGCTGTTGAACGCATCCATGTTGACGCGGGACTGATAACTTGCTGTCCAACGCAGACGATTGCCAATCATCTCGCTGAGAT
This sequence comes from Rhodanobacteraceae bacterium, assembly GCA_016790075.1. Classification (GTDB taxonomy): domain Bacteria; phylum Pseudomonadota; class Gammaproteobacteria; order Xanthomonadales; family Rhodanobacteraceae; genus Tahibacter. Next base: position 420,735 of record JAEUPP010000039.1, read on the forward strand.
CGACGCGAACCCCTCGACCGTAAGCTGCCGAGGCCAGCCCCGGCGCGTTCACCAGCTCATCACTGCCGTTGTTGGTGCTAGCACCGAAGGTTGCATTTGAAAACCGTTGATAGGCAAACAGCGCGGCGACCGACCAACGTCCACTGTCACCCCAGCCGCGCACGTAGGACGGCGCCACGATATAGCGATGCAAACCAGGGCGAGACTCCGGAACAAGGCGAGGGACGATGCCATCGCTGCCAAGCCGGCTATTGGGTAGTTCGTCGACGGTACCGCTACGCACGGAAATACCAATCAGCGCGTTATTGCCGACCACCGCGAAACTGGAATGAATACTGCTAGCCGCCGCAAACTCGAGCAACTGCGGGGCGATAGCTGGGGCATTGGACTCGGCCCAGGAGAATTCGGGTTGAATGCTCTGGCGGGCATACTCCTGCCAGCGCACCATGATGGGATCGCCACCAACCTGAGCCAGAGCCATCGGCGCGAGAAAATAGAAAGGGAGCGTCAGGCCAAAACTGATCGCTCCCATCGACTTCCTCAACGCTGCTGTTGCGTCTGCCCGGTACATGACCCTGCCGTGTAGTCCATGGCTTGTGGTGACTATCGGCGGCGATTTTGGCGATAACGCAACACCGAGTCAAGTACGCAACAGCAGTGATTCACGTGTTGTGACGGACATTTGCGTAGAAAATGAGCCCAAACCACCCTCACCCGTTGCAGGATTACAACAAATGTCCTCTACCACCACACGCCCTTGCGCATTGACCGTGGCCGGCTCCGACTCCGGCGGTGGTGCCGGTGTGCAGGCAGATCTGAAAACCTTCCACGCCCATCGTGTGCACGGAACCTGTGTGCTGACCGCGGTAACTGCACAGAACACCCGCGCGGTTACCGCCGCAATGCCCCTGCCAGCCCGTCTGATAGAGGCTCAGATCGATGCCGTGCGTGACGATTTCTCGATCGCTGCCTGGAAAAGCGGCATGCTTGCTGACGCACGCACGATCAAGGCGGTTGCGCGGAAACTGAGTGATCTAGCGGACGCGGCCTATGTCCTGGATCCTGTAATGATCGCGACCAGCGGCGCCGTATTGCTGGAGCGCGCGGCCATTACCGCTCTGCGTGATTACCTGTTGCCACTGTCGCAACTGGTAACACCCAACCTGCCCGAAGCGGCCGCCCTGGGCGGATATGCGATACGCCGTGCGGGCGACTTCGACCGTATCGCGGCGGATCTGCTCGCCGACGGGGCCGGCGCTGTGCTGATCAAGGGTGGCCACCAACGCGGAGCCGAGGTAGTCGATCGGCTGTATTGCAACGGAAAATACCGCGAGTTCGTGCATCTCCGTCTCAAGCGCAACGGCCACGGAACGGGTTGCACACTCGCCGCAGCCATCACCGCCAATCTCGCACGCGGCCTTGATGTGGCGAGCGCCTGCGCCGCCGCGACAGACTATGTGCATGCGGCGCTGCACTCCGCCTACCGTCCGGGCCGCAGTACCATCGACGTACTCGATCACAGCGTATCCGCGTCACCGCGGCGGCGCAGTGCTACTAGCTGACTCGACGCACCAAGCATGGGCCTCTGTCAGTAGCGCGGCGCATGCTCTGCGGCTTTTGCCGGCAAACACAAGCGTTTAGCAGTCCGTTGATGCCCACATCGTCTTGACAAAGGTTTCTCAGCCATGCGCAACATCCTTCTGTTTGGTGCACTGCTGGCGGCAATGCCCGCGACGGCTGCAACACAACCTGATTTCCAGCCGCTAGCCGGCCGCAAGTCCAACGCCTCGATCAAGAATGGACCGGTAATGCGCTCGCCGCTTGCGCAGACGATTGATGCTCCGCTGGTCAGTGAAACGCAGGCCATTCCCACCCGTGACGGCGGGATAGAGATCAAGTGCCGCGAAATCCCCAATCCGCGCCTGCCCGAGGCAGGCAAGAGCACACTGCCCGGACCGCAGCAATGATCATGCGCCTACTCACACTCGTGGTGATGGCGACGGTTCTCGCCAATGCCGCAACGGCAGCACCAACCATTGCCTTGCAGAGCGGGCAACCGGTTAACGTGCAGATGCCGGGGTCAAGCTTCTCGACTTCCTACTACATCGACGTCGGTGCCAACGACGCCCAGTTGCAGGTGCAGCTCGACAACCAAAGCAATGACGATATCGACTTCGTGCTGCGCTACGGCACACCGTTTGCCGATGTGACAGCCAATGAAGGCGCTACACCGGACGCCGACCTGTTTCTCGATTACGCCCACTACTGGGGCCTTAGCCCAACTGGTGACGAGAGCGTAGTCGTACAGAAATCCAGCACCATCCCGCTGCGTGCGGGCCGCTGGTATATCGCACTATTGAATCAGACCAGCACTGCGCAGAACCTTACCCTGAACGCTACGTTGCGCAGCACCGTAGCGACTGCCGCCATCAATTTCTTCTATTCCGGCACTGATGGCTGCGTACGCGATGCGTGGTTCGATACAACCGCAACCGTACCCATCGACGGCAACTCCGGCACAACGCTGGGCGAGCAGCGCCGCAATGCGCTTGCCCAGGCCGGACAGTTGCTCGCATCACAGCTGAAACTACCGATCGGTCTTCGTGTAAGCGCCTGCTGGCAGCCTCTGGGTGGCAGCCGCACGGACGGTGCACGCATCGCGTTCGCCGGCCCGACCGAGTATGTTTTCGACAGCGCAGACTTCAGCCTGCCCTGGCTGCCAGACAAGTACACCTGGTATTCGGTCACTGAAATGGTCCGCCGCAGCGGCGGCCAGCAATGCGCCACTCTCAGCAACGACTGCAGTACGGCCTACGACATCGAAGCCACGTTCAACAGTGACCTCGACCCGCCAGTCAACATCATCGGAGCACCGTTCTACTACGGTTTCACGGGCAGCAATAAACCGAGAAGCTCGATTGATTTCGTGACGACGACGATGCACGAACTGACTCACGGGCTAGGCTTCCTCAGTGTGGTCAATGTCGACCCTCAGAATACGCGGGTGCCGCTAGGCGCGCGCGCGCGCGCATCGAACGGGCTTTCGTATGACGATGCCTTTAGCCGCCAGCTCGCACTCATAAATACCCAGACACGCACCTACAAACCATTTCTTGGGGTTGATACCACGGACGCAGAACGCGCTGCCGCGCTGACCACCCCCGACTCGGTGCGCTGGTCAGGCATGGAGGCCGTGAATTCGCCACGCAATGAAAAGCGCAACGAACCCATGCCCGACAGCTTCCCTGCGCTGTTCACTCCCTGCGACCGCGAAGCACCGAACGACCCCTGCACGACACTGCCCGGATCAACCCTCTCGCACACGGTACAGCCTGGCGATCTCATGAACGCGTTTGACAGCGGTCTGTCGAACCGCGATCTCGGCCTTGCCCTGCCGATGCTCAACGCACTGGGCTGGTCCAACGACGATGCCCCCACGCCCCGCTACGCAGTTCCGATCACGGGAAACTGGTATGACAGGACACGCAGCGGTCATGGCCTTGACTTCCAGCTGTATTCGCGTGACGCAGTCAATGGTGATCTGTACTTTGTAATTTTTTATACGTTTGAAGCGGACAATCTGCCCGAATACTACTTCGGGCTCGGCCGCCTCATCGACGGCAAGTTCATTGGCGCAAAACAGGCCGACGGCATCGCCCTGATGCGCTTGCGCTACAACGCCGCCTCGCGGCGGACCGAGCTCGATCGCAGTTCGTCCGGACAGCTCTTCATCGACTTCAACCAGGCCACGCAGTCACCCTCATGTCGGCGCGCAAGCCGCAGCGGTGCCGGCGCGCTTGCGGTCATGAAATGGAGTATTCGCAGCGAACGCGATACCTGGTGTATCGAGCCGGCTGTGCTTGCGAGTGCGCGTACCACACCGGACTTCTCGGGCCACTGGTACAGCGGCAACGGCAATGATCTCGGCTGGGGCATGGAACTTCTGAGCATCAGGGGCTCTGCCGGCCAGAGCCAGCTCGTCGCGGTGGTCTACTATCCCGACCTGCAGGGCCGTTCGCGCTGGGCGATCACAGCACTCGCCGACGTCAACTTGGCCAGTACACCGGCACTGGCACTCAACGAAGTTACGTCCGGCTACTGCCGGACCTGCACCACACCGACCGGCGCGACACAGACCCGCATAGTCGGCACGATCCAGCTCAAGCTCACCCAGCCCACCCGTGTCGAACCTGCCGACGGCGCGAATCGCGTCAGCATTTCCATCAGCATTCCCGGTGTTGCGGAATTCCGCCGCAACGACGTGCCGCTAACCCTTCTGTCGGCGCCGCCGGGGCTATGAGCATGCGGCATCGATAGCGTGGAACGGCCCGGAACAGGAACGGCGTGCCACCGGGCACGCCGTTGCCCAGCCCCCGGCAAGCCCCGCTTCAGCCTTTGCGCAGACTTTCAATCAACGCATCGGCAAATGCCTCCGTGTTGCCGTTGCCACCGAGATCCGGCGTGACCCGGTCCTTGCGGCCAACGACGTCGCGGATCGCGGCACGCACGCGCTGCGCCTGGTCTTCCAGGCCAAGATGGCCGAGCATCTGGCAGGCCGCCAGCAGCAGAGCGCAGGGATTGGCAACCCCCTTGCCGGCGATATCAGGCGCCGAACCGTGTACGGCTTCAAAGATCGCCGCCTCAGTACCGATATTCGCGCCGGGCGCCAGTCCGAGACCGCCGACGAGCCCGGCGCAAAGATCGGAAATGATGTCGCCAAACAGGTTGGTCGTCACGATCACGTCAAACTGCTGCGGATTCATCACCAGCTGCATGCAGCAGTTGTCGACGATCATTTCGTTGCACTGAATCTCGGCATATTCGCCGGCCACCTCGCGCGCGACCTTGAGGAACAGGCCTGAGGTGGTCTTCATGATGTTGGCCTTATGGACAACCGTGACCTTCCGGCGTCCCTGGCGCCGCGCCAGCTCGAAAGCGTAGCGCACGATACGCTCGGAACCGCGCCGCGTGACCTTGATCTGAGAATGTGCGGTGTCGCCGTCTTCCGACAGTGTCTGGCCTTCCGACCCATAGGCGCCTTCCGTGTTCTCGCGAACGGTAATCAGATCGATGTTGTCGTAGCGCGCCTTGGTACCGGGAATCGTGATTGCCGGGCGCACATTGGCATAGAGATCGAAGCGCTTGCGCAGTTCCACGTTGAGCGATGAGAACCCGCCGCCGATTGGCGTGGTCAGAGGCCCCTTGAGTGCAACGCGATGCCGCGCGATCGACTCCATGGTTGCCTGCGGCAGCAGTTCGCCGTAGCGCTCCTGTGCCGAGATGCCCGCGTCAACGAACTCGTAGCTCAACCCGGATTTCAGCTCATCCAGAACGCGCAAGGTCGCGCTCATGATTTCCGGTCCTATGCCGTCGCCACGGATTACGGCGATAGTCTTGCTCATGGGGATACTCCAGTGCCGGCTTGTCTGAGACAAAGAAAACCCCGCATTATCGGAGATGCCCACACCCTGAACAACCACCGTCGTATGCGCCCAGTCTCCGTATTCGCACGCGCTGTGCGCCTGGCCGGCCTGGCCGGTGGCAGCATCGCCAGCATGGCCGCATTGGCTTCCGATCCGGTACTGGCCCCCTACAGCGACAGTCCAGAACTGCGTATAGAAGCCCTTAGCGATACCCCCGCGATACGTCCACGGCTGCGACTACAGGGCAACTGGCCTACCCCCTGCCTGCCCGAGATCGATGAAATTCAGCTTGAGGGCAATGAACTTCGCATTGGCTTGCGTTCAAGGAAACCACTCTGCGCACGCGCCAGCGTGCCGTTTGATATCGAGGTAGACCTCACTGCGCAACTCGGCCGACAGTGGCCGGCGACGCCACTACGGGTCAGCGTCGTCACGGCCAACGATGCAACCGCACCGTCGCAATTGCGCGGATTCGCCGTGATCACGCCGCAACCAGGCCCGCGCGCAGTGCCCTCGTCAGGGCTATGGTGGCCGCTGCCGAGCGACGACGCGGCCAACCCCATGGCAGGCACGGGGTTCAGTTTCGAGATCCAGGGCAACACCATCGCCGCCGCCGTACTTGGCCACACGGGCAATGGTGATGCCATCTGGTATTTCGGTACCGGCCAACTGCGCGGCAGCACCACGGAGATCGATCTGGTTGCGGCAACCCGCGACGGAATAGCCGGAGAGCGCCGCGCCAGCGACGACGCCGTACTGACACTGGAATTCGATGGCAATGGCCGCGCAACGGCCTGGCTAGGCCAGTACGAACGCGGGGAGAATCAGCCGGTGCTGCGGCAACAGGTCATCGCCTTGGCCCATTTGCCCTTTGCCGAGCGTACCGACGGCGCCGCCTGGCAAGGCGACTGGGTATTGCTTGGCGCGACGCCTGGCCAACCACGCAGCGCGCGGCAGCTACGCCTTCGCGCCGAGACGTTTCTCGCCGTCGCGAACTACGCAATCAACGCTGACGACGGATCAATACTCCGCTGCGAACGTGACCCGACAGCGCCCAAGGTGGCGCCGCCACGACGCTGCCGCCTCACCGACGCGCAAAATACGCTTGTCGCCGAATTCGACGCCATCGACATCAATCGCCTCGACGGCTTCGCACCGGATGGCACGCCCGTACAGCTTATTCGCGCCGACAGGCGCTGACGGGCTCAGTCCGCTGCATGATCATGCGGCGGCGGCACATCGGCTTGCTCCGCCTCAAGCTGGTCAAGGAAGTCGACGGCGCGGCGCAGATGCGGAATCACGATCGAGCCGCCGACCACAAGCGCGACGCTGAACACCTCGAAAAATTCGTCGCGACTTAACCCGGCCTCGCGGCACTGCGCCACGTGATACGCAATGCAATCGTCACAGCGCAGCACCATGGAGGCGACCAGCCCCAGCATCTCCTTGGTCTTTACATCGAGTACTCCGCTCTTGTAGGTCTGCGTGTCGAGCGCGAAGAAGCGCCGGACGACCTGGTTGTCCTGCGCGAGAATCCGCTCGTTCATGCGTTTGCGGAATTCGGTGAACTGGCGCACGCGGTCATCACTCATGCGGAGTTTCCCAGTAGCTGTGCCAGCCGCCCGCTGCGATCGGCCGCGACAAGATCGTCATGTCCGCCGACATACTGGTCGTTGATGAAGATCTGCGGCACGGTACGGCGGCCGCCGCTGCGCGCAAGCATCTCCTCGCGCTTGGAGTCGTCGGCATCGATGCGGATTTCGCTATAGCCCAATCCTTTGGCCTTGAGCATGCTCTTCGCTGCAACGCAGTAGGGGCAGATCGCAGTTGTATACATTTCTATCTTGTTCATGCATTCCTCCTGCCGTATTGCGGCGGGGAAACTCAGCCCCCGCCGGCACAGGCGCCATTGTGGGGCCGGATTTCGGTTCGACAAGTGCACGGCGGAACCGGGGAGACGATACCTGGGCCGAAACTGGGCATGAATGCACAGGGCCAGGCTATTGGCAGCGGGAACCTCCCGTAGGTTAAGGTGTCGCAGCTTTCACTATTGCCGTACGGTCCGGCCATGCGAACCTGGTTCATCGCCCTACTGAGTTTCTGCGCCACCGGCCTTGCGGGAGCGCGCGAATCCGGCGTGCGGCTGCCTGACATCGGCAGTTCCGCGGCAGCCATCCTCTCACCGCAGGAACAGCGCGCCTACGGTGCCAGCATGTTGCATGAACTGCGTTCATACGACCTGATCCTCGACGATCCGCTGCTGGTCGACTACATCAATGCACTGGGCTACCGTCTGGTCGCCCATAGCGACAAACCCGAACAGTCCTATACCTTCTTTGTCGTACGCGACACGGCGATCAACGCGTTTGCCGCCCCAGGCGGCTATATCGGCATCAATAGCGGACTCATCACGACAGCCATCGATGAAGGCGAAGTCGCCGCCGTGCTGGCGCACGAGGTCGCCCATATCAGCCAGAATCACTTGCTGCGCGCCTTCGAGGACTCGCAGAAGGCCTCGCTACCGATCGCGCTGGCCATGCTGGGCGCCATGATTGCAGCGCAAGGCGCCAGCGGTGACGGCGCTGAGGCAGCGATGGTGGCTGGCACATCATTGATCCAGCAGCGCCAGATCAACTTCACGCGCAAGGACGAGATCGAGGCCGACCGCGTCGGCATACAGACGCTTGCGCGCGCCGACTTCGACCCACAGTACATGGCCAGTTTTTTCGCCCGTATGGAGCGTGCGCTACGCCCCGGTGCAGGCGACCGGGGCATTCCCGACCTGCTGCGCACCCACCCGGTCAATACCGACCGCATCAGTGATGCCAAGGCACGAGCGGATGCGCTGGCCGAAGAACAGAAGGCTGCTCGGACGCGTAGCAGTAAGCTGCCGCAGGTCACAACCAACTACACACTGAGGCCGGCGCAAGCGGACGACCTTTCTCTGCCGACGCAGCTGGACACGGTTCTAGTCAAAGCCGAAGCGCCAAGTCTTTACTTCGCGCTGATGCGAGAACGTGCCCGCGTACTGTCAGCGGCACAGCCTGGCGCGCTGATCGCGTACTACACCGACAACCGGCGGGAACCCGGCAGTGTTGCCGCCGCTGCTGCAGCCTATGGCCATGCACTCGCGCTCTGGCGTACGGGCCAGGGCGAAAGGGCGCGCGAACTGCTAGCAGCACTCACCGAAGGCGCGCCGAGCGTCCTGCCTTACCAGCTGGCGCTTGCTCAGGCCGAGGCCCAGGCCGGTAAGCGCACCGACGCACTGAGCCGCTATGAGCGCCTGGTCGCGAACTCGCCGTCGAATCGGGCCATTTCGATAGCTTATGCCCAGACCCTGATCGAAGACGGCAAAGCCGTCAGCGGTCGCCGGGCACAGGATCTGTTACGCCCGCTCATGGCCGAGGAGATCGATGACCCCGAGATTTATCGCGTATTCGCGCGCGCGTCGGAGCTCGGCGGCGACAAGATCCGCGCGGCCGAAGCTTATGCCGATGTCGCACTGCTCAGCGGCCGGCTCGAAGATGCAATGAACCAGCTGCGTGCCCTGACCGACCGGCGCGATCTCGATTACTACCAACGTGCGCGTATCGAGGCGCGTATCGCCGAAGTGACACCTTATGTGCTGGAACTACGCCGTCGCGGGGTAAAACCACAGGATCAGGGCCGCCTGACGCCGAGTTTTTCCTGCCAGGATTCAGACTCTTGTGCGTCCATGTCATCGAGGCGTAACAATCCTGCATTGCAATAGCGTTGCTGTCACAAAAGCGTCGCGCCGCGACGCACACCACGTCCAATTGTGCAAAAACGCATCCTCATAGTTGAAGACGAAACCGCGATACGCGACATGGTTGCATTCGCCCTGCGCAAAGCGGGCATGGACCCGGTCCACGCTGCTGACGCACGCATTGCACAGTCAGCGATAGCCGAACGCGTCCCGGACATGATCCTGCTGGACTGGATGCTGCCAGGCATGAGCGGCCTGGAATATGCGCGCCGCCTGCGCCGTGAAGACCTTACGCGTGAAGTCCCCATCATCATGCTGACCGCACGCGGCGAGGAAGGTGATCGAGTCAGCGGCCTCGACGCCGGCGTCGACGATTATGTCGTGAAACCGTTCTCCGCCCGGGAGCTGATCGCCCGCATCAAGGCGGTCATGCGCCGCACCCACGGTGACGAAGGCGACGGCGTGGTCGAACTCGGCGGCCTGCGCATCGACGGAGCAGCGCATCGCGTCTATGCCGGCGAGAACACCGTGCAGATCGGCCCAACCGAATACCGTCTGCTGCATTTCTTCATGACTCATGCCGAACGCGTCTACTCGCGCAGCCAGCTGCTTGATCAGGTCTGGGGCGGCAGCGTCTATGTCGAGGAACGGACCGTCGATGTGCATATCCGCCGCCTGCGCAAGACACTGGAGCCATATCAGCTGGAAAACCTCGTCCAGACTGTGCGCGGTGCAGGCTACCGTTTCTCGGTAACCCCCTAAGACTCCGCGCAGGCGCCCCGATAGCATGAACGGACGCGTCGAAAGCGCCTTTGCAACCAGTCTCTGGCATGCGGCTGGCGTGATCGCAGTCGCCATGCTGCTAGGCCTGCTTGTCGGCGGTCTGGCGTGGTGGCTATTCGCCGCCACAGCGTTGTTGCTCGCTCACACGCTGCGACAACTACGCCGCTACGGCTTCTGGCTACAGAGCAATTCGCGCCAGGTCGACGTCGATGACAATACTCTCTGGGCTGCGCTGTATCGTATTCCTGTACAGCGCCAGCGCCGCGAGCTTGCACGCCGGCGACGGCTGATTCAGCTACTGCGCACATTCCGCACGACAGCCGCCGCCCTGCCTGATGCCACCGTCGTGCTCGACGACGGGGGCGCAATCCTCTGGTTCAACGCCGCGGCAACTCGCCTGCTGGGTCTGAGCTATCCACAAGATCTCGGCGGCCATTTCTCGAATCTGGTGCGCTCGCCGCGCGTAACACGCTGGCTTCAGAACGGAGACTGGAGTGAATCGCTGGTGGACGTACCGGCGCCAACCGACGACGCGCTGCGCCTTGGCCTACGCATCATTCCGTATGCCCAGGGCCGCCGCCTGCTGGTGGCACGCGACACTTCCAAACTGATGCAGCTCGAACAGGTACGCCGCGATTTCGTTGCCAACGTGTCGCACGAGCTGCGTACACCGTTGACCGTAGTACACGGCTACCTCGACCTGATCGAGCCGGAGCAGGCACCGGAGCTCGAACCTATCCTCGCCGAATTGCGCACCCAGTCGCGCCGGATGACTCAGATCGTCGAGGATCTGCTGACCTTGTCGCGACTCGAAGCGCAGGACAGCCTGCCCGAAGAACGCGTAACCATGAGCACGGTACTGCAGACGCTCAGGCGCGAGGCGGAAGCCCTCAGTCTCGGACGTCATGTAATCAGCGTTTCGCGGCATACCGATATCGACCTCAGGGGTTCGCCGAAAGAGCTGCACAGTGCGTTCTCGAACCTGGTCAGCAATGCCGTGCGCTACACCCCGGCGGGCGGGCGCATCGAAATCTCCTGGGAGCTCCACGACGGACTTGCCGTGTTCCGCGTCAGCGACACAGGCCAGGGCATTGCACCAAGCCATCTGCCACGCATTACCGAGCGCTTCTACCGGGTTTCCAGCAGCCGCTCACGCGATACCGGCGGCACTGGTCTGGGCCTGTCCATCGTCAAGCATGTATTGCAACTGCATCAGGCACGGCTGACCATCGAGAGCGAGGTCGGCGTTGGCAGCACGTTCGCCTGCCACTTCGGCAGCGAACGGCACTACGCGGCAACCGCGCACGAGGAAATCGGGTGAAGTCTGTCACCGCAGCACGCTGGCTGCTTACGCTACTGTGCGCGCTGACCTGGCCCGCCGTGGCACAGTCTTCGCTGACCAGCGTCGGCTCCGACACGCTCGGCGAACTCATGCAGGCCTGGGCCCAGCGCTACGCGTTCGCCGCGCCCGAAGTACATATCCAGATCCGGACGCCCGGCTCGGCGGCGGCGCCGACTGCGCTGGCGACCGGCGCCGCCGACATAGGACCGATGAGCCGGGCGATGAGCGCGGCCGAGATCGCGAGCTACCGACTGCGCCGTGGCCGCGAGCCGGGGCGCATCCGGGTTGCGTTCGACGCCGTCGCGCTGTTCGTACATCCGGACAATCCGTTGCCGTCACTGGATCTGACTGCGGCCGCTCGTATCTGGTCCGAACGCGCCGCCTGCGGCGGCACCGCCGTAGCACACTGGCGCGATCTCGGCATCGACGCCGCTGGCCTGGCGCAACAACCAGTATTGCGCCTGGGGCGCAATACTGCGTCAGGAACTTTTGAATTCTTCCACGATACAGCATTATGCAACAATCGCTACCGCGCAGACGTCGTGCAGTTTCCCGGCGCAAGCGCCATTGTTGCAGCAGTGGCGCGGACGCCCAATGCGATCGGGTACGCAGGACTGGGACACGTCAACGGACTCGTTCGCGTGCTGCCGCTTGCCCGCGGCGACGAACCGCCGGTGCTGCCTGATGCGGCAAGTATCGTCAGCGGGCGTTATCCTCTGGCACGCCCGCTGTATCTCTATTTCAACCGCGCCGACGACGGCCGGCCGGACCCGGCAACCGCCGACTTCCTGCGCTTCGCGCTGAGTACAACAGCCCAGGAAGTTGCCGCAAGCCGTGGATTCATCGCATTGCCGGCGACCGATGTGGCGCTGGAACTGGGACAACTGCAATGACCTTGCTCAACAGCGCCATGCATCGCGATCTGACCGACCCGTCGCTGTATCTCAACCGCGAGCTGGCACAGCTCGAATTCAATTTCCGCGTGCTGGCGCAAGCGCAGGATCCGCGTGTACCGCTGATGGAACGGCTGCGCTACCTGTGTATTTCCAACAGCAATCTCGATGAATTCTTCGAGGTTCGCGTCGCCGTACTCAAGCAGCAAATCGCGCTTAACACGCCGATGCTGGGTCCGGACGGACTGCCCCCCGGCGAAGCGCTGCACCGCATCCGCGCGCGTGCGCTGGAGCTGGTCCGCGCGCAATACGCTTTCTGGAACGACGTGCTGCTGCCCGCGCTTGGCGACGAAGGCATACGCTTCGTTACCCGCGACAAGTGGACGGTCAAACAGAAGCGCTGGCTGCAGGGCTATTTCCAGAATGAAATCCTGCCTGTGCTGTCACCGCTGGGACTGGATCCGGCCCATCCGTTCCCCCGCATCCTCAACAAGAGTCTGAACCTCGCGGTCGTGCTCAAGGGCAAGGATGCGTTTGGACGTGAAGGCCACATGGCGCTGGTGCGTGCGCCGCGTTCACTGCCGCGCATCATTCGCATGCCGGCTGAAGTATCGGAAGGACCTTACGACTTCGTATTTCTGGCGGGTCTGTTACAGCAGTTTATCGACGAAATGTTTCCGGGCATGCGCGTGGAAGGTTCCTACCAATTCCGCGTCACACGCAATTCCGAACTCGTTGTTGACGAGGACGAGGTCGAGAATCTTGCCACTGCGCTGTCAGACGAGCTCGCCGGCCGTGGTTATGCCCATGCTGTGCGGCTGGAAATCGCTGAAACCTGCCCCAAACCCATCACCGAAATGCTGATGGCGAACTTCGAGCTTACGGAACAGGATGTCTATCGCTGCGCTGGCCCGGTCAACATCAACCGCATCAACGCGATTTACGATCAGGTCGAGCGCCCCGACCTCAAGTTTCCGAAGTTCGTGGCGCGTATTGCACCCGCGCTGGCCGGTGCCCAGAACGTGCTCGACGTGATCCGTGAACAGGACGTGTTGCTGCATCACCCGTTCGAATCATTCGCTGCGGTCATGGAGCTCGTGCGCCAGGCCAGCCAGGATCCGGAAGTACTCGCGATCAAGCAAACGCTCTATCGTGTCGGCGACCATTCCCCACTGGTCAATCACCTCATCGACGCCGCGCGCAACGGCAAGGACGTCACCGTCGTCGTCGAGCTGCGCGCGCGTTTCGACGAGGAAGCGAATATCCGACTTGCCAATCGCCTGCAGGAAGCCGGCGTCCAGGTCGTATACGGCGTCGTCGGCTACAAGACACACGCAAAAATGCTCCTGATCGTGCGTCGCGAACAGGGCCGCCTGCGTCGCTATGTGCATCTGTCGACCGGCAACTACCATCAGATCACGTCCAAGCTTTACACCGACTTCGGCCTGATGACCGCCGATACCGACATCGGTGAGGACGTGCACAAGATGTTTCAGCAGCTGTCGGGACTCGGCACCGCGATCAAGCTCAAGCGCCTGCTGCAGTCCCCATTCACGCTGCACAAGGGGCTCATAGAGAAGATCGAACGCGAGATAGCCCACGCGCGCGCAGGCCGGCCAGCACGCATCATCGCAAAGATGAACGCGCTGAACGAAGCCGGCGTGATCCAGCAGTTGTATACGGCATCTATCGCGGGCGTGCAGATCGACCTCATCGTGCGCGGGGCCTGCGCGCTGCGCCCCGGCATTGCCGGGGTATCCGAAAACATCCGCGTGCGCTCGGTCATTGGACGCTTTCTCGAACACAGCCGTGTCTACTGGTTCGGCAACGATGGCGCACCGGAAATCTATTGCGCGAGCGCGGACTGGATGGAGCGCAATCTGCTGCGCCGCATCGAAACCTGCTTCCCTATCGTTGACCCGGCACTGGCGCAGCGTGTTTACGATGAGGCGCTAGCGAATTTCCTCGCCGACAACACCCAGGCATGGATGCTGCACGCCGACGGAACCTATGTGCGCACGGAACCGGGGGAGGACATGCCACATTCCGCCCAGCTCGCGTTGCTGGCAAGACTCTGCATGTAGCCTCTCGTGGGCGCACCTATTCGACCGCCGTGGCAGAATCCGTCGGCCCTACAGCCTTGAGGTCAGCGCGTGCCTAACGGCCAGAAGCCCATCCAGGACGGCGAACTGCTCGCCGCCGTCGATCTTGGGTCCAACAGTTTTCACATGGTCGTCGCGCGCTACCAGCATGGCGAACTGCGCGTGATTGACAGGCTGCGCGACAGCGTGCGCCTGGCGGCGGGCCTGCAGCGCGACGGCTCATTGGACAGTGGCCGGCGCGACCGCGCGCTCGCCTGCCTGGCCCGGTTTGGTCAGCGGCTGCGCGCACTACCACCTGGGCGGGTGCGTGCAGTCGCCACCAACACCGTGCGCCGCATGAGCGCGCCACATGCCTTTCTGTTGCCGGCGGAAACAGCCCTGGGCCACCCCATCGAAATCGTGTCCGGCCGTGAAGAAGCACGCCTGATCTACCTCGGTGTTGCACACGGCCTGCCGGAGTCGCGCGAACGCCGCCTGTGTATCGACATCGGCGGCGGCAGTACGGAATTCATCATCGGCCAGGGCATGGACGCGCTGGAGACCGAAAGCCTGCAAATGGGTTGCGTCGCCAGCACATTGCGTTTCTTTGAAGACGGCAAACTCACCGCCAAACGCTGGCGTCAGGCCCAAACCGAGATCGGCGTTGAGCTGCAGCAGTTCGCGGCCGACTACCGGGCGCATGGCTGGGGTGAATCCATAGGATCTTCGGGCACGATCCGCGCCATCGGCAATATCGTGCAGGCCAACAACTGGTGCGACAGCGACATCACACGCAGCAGTCTGGAACGTCTGCGTGACGCGCTGCTTGCTGCCGGCAGCATCGACAAACTGCGCCTGCTCGGCCTGTCCGAAGAACGGCAAGGCGTCGTCGCCGGCGGCATCGCCATATTGCAAGCAGCGTTCGAGGCCCTGGATCTCGACCGTATGCAAGTTTGCGAGACGGCCATGCGTGAGGGGTTGCTCTACGACCTGATCGGTCGCGCCGAACAGCGCGACCCGCGCACCGCAAGCATCGACTCGCTGATGCGCCGCTATGAGGTTGACCGCACCCATGCGCGCCGGGTCGAGGACACCGCGCTTTTGCTGTTCGAGCAACTGGCCGAGCCCTGGCAACTCGACGGCGACGCACTCGCCTGGCTGCGCTGGGCTTCACGCATCCATGAGATCGGGCTCGCGATCGCCCACAGCCAGCACCATGTGCACGGCGCCTACCTGGTACGTCATTCCGATCTCGCCGGCTTCTCGCGGCAGGAGCAGGATTTCCTCGCAACCATCTTGCGCTGCCACAGGCGCAAGCCCGACCAGGAGGCACTGGCTGCGCTGCCGGAGCGGCTGCGCCGCACAGCAATGCGCGTGACGGCGCTGCTGCGCGTAGCCACCCTGCTTCACCGCGCGCGCAGCGCCGATCGGTTGCCCGCATTGGCCATACACGGCGACGAACGCCTGCTTGAACTCAAGCTTGGCCGCGACTGGCTGGAGCAGCACCCCTTGACCGTGGCCGACCTTGATCAGGAACGCGAACACCTGAAGGATCTTGGTTTCAAGCTGCAACTACGCGCCGGCGAGAAGGTCTAGCCCAGCTGCTGTGAACAGCTGCGCCGCGTATCATAGTCATTCCCGTCTCAAGGAGTTTCCCGTGCTGAAGCACTTTTTGCTCGCCTTCGCCCTAACCTTGCCGCTGGCTGCGACGGCCCAGAACCAACCCAAGCCCACGGACAAGACCGATGCGAAGCCCGCTGCCGCCAAGATCGCCGAAGCGCCGGCTGAAGGCACCAAGGCTGCAAACCCGCAGGTTGTACTGCATACCTCGATGGGCGACATCACCATCGAGCTGTATCCCGACAAGGCGCCGAAATCGGTCGAGAACTTTCAGCAATACGTGAAGGACGGGTTCTACAACGGCACCGTTTTCCACCGTGTGATCAACGGCTTCATGATCCAGGGCGGCGGCTTTACCAAAGACCTGACCCAGAAGCGCACACGGCCAGCGATCCAGAACGAAGCGAACAATGGCCTGTCCAATCTCAAGGGCACCGTTGCCATGGCGCGCACTGGCGATCCACATTCGGCAACGGCGCAGTTCTTTATCAATGTCGTCGACAACAAGCGACTCGACTATGTCAGCGACCAGAGCGGCATGACTTACGGTTATGCCGTATTCGGCAAGGTCGTCGCAGGCATGGACGTGGTCGAAAAAATCAAGACCGTGGAAACCTCGCCCCAGGGACCATTGCCAAGTGATGTGCCCAAAGTCGCGATTACGATCGACAAGGCCGAACTGGCGCAGTAAGGCATTGCATGCATAAAGCGGGATCCCGCTCTTGCAGACGGGATCCCGCTTTGACGAGGACGCCGACCACGCGTGCAATCAGTCTACGGAGAATTGCTGCAACGTTACCGGCACGATGATTGCGCTGATCGACGTAGGGCCGCAATTGGGCGTCCCGCCGAACGACGTCAGAAACACGTAATAAGTACCAAGCGCCAAACCGTCAAGGCCAAACGATTCGGCTCCACCTACTCCCCCCGCATCGGCATCGCGGATACAGGTCGATGCCGCTGAGCAGGAGCCCGACAGCAACGCCAGCTTCAGGTCATAACCGGTAGGTGCGGCGGAGATGGAACCTACCATGCCGGGACCGACCACCAGGGAATAAACCGTATCAGGCGACGCGCCGATCGAATCCAGGCCGTTGCAAACGGACAATAGCTGATTGGTCGAGTTGCAGGTATCGATGCTTACTGTTCCTGTGCCAATTGCTCCGGCTGACGGCGTACAGGTCTGCGCCTGAACACTTCCCGCTGACAGCAGTGC
Source organism: Rhodanobacteraceae bacterium (assembly GCA_016790075.1). Lineage (GTDB taxonomy): Bacteria > Pseudomonadota > Gammaproteobacteria > Xanthomonadales > Rhodanobacteraceae > Tahibacter. Next base: position 437,820 of record JAEUPP010000039.1, read on the forward strand.
AGCAACGGCAAGAGAGGCAAGGCTGGTCTTGATCACCGGTGGACTCCTGGTATTGGGACTGCTGTTAGTAAGACTTCGACCCCATCTGGACAGATTCGCTCAACGCCAGCAATGCCTGCGTACTCGCTGGCATGCCAGGCTGCGAGATCACCCAGCGGCGATCACGATTTAGCACGATGATACGAATGAAGCATAAGCAATCGGTTAAGCAGGCCTGCCATCCCGTCACTATCCGCCCTCACTATCAACGCATAAGCGCACGGGCCGCAGCAACCTTGGGGCTGCTGCAACCCAAATCACCCTTTTACAAGAGTGCAGTTCAGCGCGTCGCGGCATCCGTCTCGGGTGGCCGCACTTTCACTCGCTGTGGCGCGGTAAGAAACTCACGCTTGCCATCGGCGTAGAACGCCGCGATGCGATACCAATACTCCTTGCCGACCGTCGCCTGCGTGTCACGTATTGCGTACTTCGATGTGACGCCGGGCTTGAACACGGCCGATCTGCGCACGATTTCTCCCTGGCGCGCGTACTCGCCCCGCTCGCTATCGGCACGGTAAATTCCGTAGCCGTAGATCAGCTCCTCATTGTCGACTGCCCAGCGCAACAGCGGGCCGTTACCTGGCGGAACCACTGCTTCGACCGGCTTCTCGGCAGCGCTCATTGATTTGAGTGCACCGTTGAGCGAAGGCTGCGGCTTGTTGGCCAGGCCAGCCTTGGCCGACTTGGCCAACTCCTCATCGAGGCTCTTGATCTTGACTTCCTTGGTAACCAGCAAGCCACCGGTCGGCACCACGATGTCACGGTCGTATTCGACAACACGTACACGCAAGCTACCGTTGAGCTGCCCGCTGGGCTGATTGCCGTCGATCAAGAGGCGGACTTGCTGGCAATACTTCTCATCACCTACGCAGTTTTCGATCTTGGTCGTCCCGGCAATGCGCTCCAACACCGCCTTATCCAGGGTAAAAGGCTTGCCTTCGCTTCGATACTGCAGGATGTACTCGTTTTCCTGGCCTATACGCGCGACGCCGAGACTGAAGTTCGTCGTCGACGGCATGACGTCGCCGCGCACTTCGCTCTGAACAGGTATCCAGGCTTCCTTCTGCACCGCCGATTCGAGCTGGATCTTAAGGACGCCGGACAGCTTGCCCCAGGTCGACTTGTCACGATGACGTACGACCAGGCCACGGCCGTCCTTGTCGATCATCGCGTCGACAAAATCCGGCGCTTCCTTGACCGCGGCTATGCGTAGTTGAGGATCATCGGTTTCCAGCCGGTACGGAATAGCTGGCGACTCGCCGGCCTTGACCGTCTCGAAATCCAGCACTCGCTGCGGATTATTCACTACGCTCAAGCCATAAAACGAAATACGCGCCAAGGCCGGTGTTTTCGCCCCCTCGTATTCGATCTGGAAGCTATGACCACGAGCGCCGAGTCCGCTCTGACTGTCGATTTCGACATCGACGACCGCATTGCCTCGTGCGGCGACGCTGGCGGGGGCCGTCAGAACGCGATCGGTAGGTCTTAGCGCCTTGACGACAACCCCACGCAATTCGCTGTCAGTATCGTTGACGATAGTGAAATGCGAACGGGCTTTCTGGAACTGATATACAGGCCCGACATCGCCCGGCTCTACGGTCAAGGCGAACGCCGGACCGGCGCAAGAAAAAAGTCCACAGGTGGCAAAAACGAGTCGACGGATCACGGCAGTCCTCTAAAGTAAAAAGCCCGCCCCTTGCGGGACGGGCTTTGTGAAACCCAGAGCTTGGACGGTCAGTTGACCGAGAAGTTCTGCAGTGCAACTGGCAGAGTCGGCGTCACGACAATGTTCGTGCTGCCGCAGTCCGGCGTACCGCCGAACGAGGTCAGGAACACGAAGTAGGAACCGGCTGTAAGACCCGTAAGGTTGAACGACTCGGCACCGCCGGCACCAGCGCTATCGGCATCGCGCGTGCAGGTTGTTGAAGCCGAGCAGGTACCCGACAACAGGGCCAGTTTCAGGTCATAGCCAGTCGGGGTAGCCGTCACGCTACCCGTGGGGCTGTTTCCGAGTGTCAAGGAGTAGACCGTATCCTCAGAAGCGCCAATGCTATCCAGGCCGTTGCAAAGCGACAACAGCTGGTTGGTCGAGGCACAGGTGTCGACCGTGATCGAACCTACGTTCAACGCGCCCGCCGAGGGGGTACAGGTTTGCGCATAGGCGCCACCGACCAGGAGCAACTGGGCGGCGACGGCAATCATCGTCTTTTTGAAGTTCATGTTCAGGGTCACTCCGTTTTTTGCTGCGATTTATTGGCCGATGAACGACTGACGACGCGAGTCAAACTCGTCGAAGTCAACGAAATCGGTGGCGGTGAAGTTGGTGCGCCACGCGTTGTTCGCACCGCCCAGGCCAAGCACGACCTGATCAACACCACCCCAGGCGCCGTTGGCGAGGCCGGTCACGGTGCCAGTCGGGGCGCCATCGGTCGTGGCCGTGGCCGCATCCGTGACCCAGTAACGGAGCTGGCCATTTGTGCCGGCACCCGCAGCGAAGGTCAGATCAATTTCGACACGGTTAGCACCGGCCTGGTTCGGCAGCGGAACGTCGAGCTGACGGTACTGACCGGCCGCCGCTGTGTCACCAATCAGGAAGCGCAGCTGGCGGGCCGAACCACTGCCCAACAGGAAGATCTGCAGCGCATTCTGCGTGCCACCCGGAGCAGCCGTCGGACCGACAACATTGAACGTCAACGCCGTGCGGTTGAGCTGGGTCAGCGCGATGGCGGTGCTGATCAGGTAACGGGCGCGATAACGCTGTTCTGCATTCGGTGTCTGATCAACTGCACCGGCTTTCGCAGATGCCGAGGAATTCTGATTCAACGCCGTACGCATCTTGCAAGCTGTGCTATTCAGGCCCGGCGTCGCGACACTCAGAGCGGCCTGAGTCTGCAACGCTGCCGACCAAACACCCGCCGGAGTCTGGTTCTGGCCGATCGTTGTCGGGCACTGCGCCATGCTGGCACCCGCAAACGACATACCCGCCAGACCCAACACCGCCAGCGACAGTGTCTTCATCATGACATTGGCTTTCATTTAATTTCTCCCAAGTTGGATCGGGCGAGAGCTAGCTCCCTGCCCACGGATAAGTTCATGGGGCCCGACAGAAAAGGAGTGTAATCAGCACAATCCAACGCCGTCAACGCTTTAGCGGCGTTCTTGTGCGCAATTTCACCAGATCCGGCGAACCGATTCGGCACCCGCTACGGGTACTCGGGAGCTAGTAACGCAGGCGAGGCTGCTGAGCGGACACTTCAGCCGAAAAATTCTTCTCGCGTTGACGCCGGGTGAGTCCGGTTGGGACAATCGGCTTTTCGCGCAAGCCGGAGTCCCGTGTCAAATCAACAGATTGGCTCTCGTCTCTGCCTTGCCGCGATTCCCGCCCGCAACGAGCAGGATACCGTCGGGGAAGTGGTGCGTGGCGTAGTCGCAGCGCTGGGCTGCTCCGTGATTGTCATCAATGACGCCAGCACGGACGATACAGCGGCGGTTGCGGCGGCGGCCGGCGCAACCGTCATAACGTTGTCGTTCCAGCTTGGCGCCTGGGGCGCTATCCAGGCAGGCATGCGCTACGCACTGCGTAACGGCTACGAGCGCGTCATCACTCTCGATGCCGACGGCCAGCACCACCCGGACCAGCTCCCCCTGCTCCTGCGCGCACACCTGGACAGCGCGGCCGACGTCACGATTGGTACCTGCCCGCAGCGGCTTAGCGCCGCCAAACGCCTGGCCTGGGCGTACTTCCGTCTGATAACGGGACTACAGGTCACCGATTTCACCTCGGGCCTGCGCATCTACGGACGCCGCGCGATCCGCTCGCTGGCTTCGCGTGAGGCCAGTCTCATTGATTACCAGGACATAGGCGTGCTGATGCTGCTGCGACACAAGGCGCTACGAATTGCCGAGGCACCGACCGTCATGTCGGCACGCCGCAGCGGTGGTTCGCGCATTTTCTCGTCCTGGTTCACGGTTGCGCGCTATATGATCGCAACTACTGTTCTGAGCATTGCCCGTGTTGGCGCCCACCGACGCCGCGGCCGCGCCGAAGTGGCAGCGCCATGACGGCGCAGATCACTGCAGCACTGCTGGGCCTTGCCCTCGCCGGCAGCATTCTCTATCTGGTCAGGCGCGACCACCTGCACGGCCCCTACGCGCTCTGGTGGCTGATCGTCGCAGCGGCGACCCTGGTGCTCGGCTTCGTGCCACGCACCATCGACTGGCTCGCCCATCTCAGCGGCATCGCCTATCCACCGGTACTGCCCATCATCATCGGCCTGTCCCTGATCCTGTTGCGCCTGCTGCAGCTCGACATCGAACGCTCCCGCCAGGAGCGACAGATCCGGCGCCTCAACCAGAAGCTGGCCATACTCGAAGAAGAACTGAATTTGCTGCGCCGCGCGGCACTAGCGCAGTCGAGCGCTCGCAAGCGCGAGGACTGATGCGGCGCCATGCGCGTATTGCATATCGGTAAGTTCTACCCGCCTGCCCCCGGTGGCATAGAGGCGTTCACGGCCATGCTTGCCCGATCGCAGGCTGCGTCCGGCGATGACGTTGCCGTACTGGCCCATGCAGCCGCACGCAGTTGGTGCACCAGGCAGCGCCGCGACGGCCCGGTGTCGGTCCGGGAAACGGCATGCTGGGGACAGCTTGCCTACGCGCCGCTCAGTCCCAGCTTCCCCTGGCAACTAGCAGCCCTGATCGCACGGCATCGCCCGGAACTACTCCACCTGCATGTGCCGAACACGTCAGCCTTCGCCGCACTGATCGTGCCGGCGGCACGCCGACTGCCCTGGGTCGTGCACTGGCATGCCGATATTCCGCTCGATAGCGCCAGCCGGCTACTGCGGTTCGCCTATCCGTTCTATCGCCCCTGGGAACAGGCCTTGCTGTGCCGCGCCGATACCGTTATCGCGACGTCGAGCGCGTATCGCGACGCAAGCCACGCCTTGGCGCATTGGCGCAAAAAGACCGTGGTCATACCGTTGGCACTCGATGAAGCACCGTTACCGGATGCAGGCGAACCGCTCTGGCCTGAGGGTATGCGGCGCCTGCTCGCGGTCGGACGACTGAGCCATTACAAAGGCTTTGAAGTCCTGCTCGACAGCCTTGCACGGCTACCGGACACTGCACTGCTGCTGATCGGCAGTGGCGAGCGCGAAGCCGCTTTGCGCGCGCGGGTCAATGAACTAGGCCTTGCTTCGCGCGTGTGCATGACCGGCCATGTCGACGACACGTTCCTGCAGCGCGCTTACGCGCAAGCCGACATTTTCTGCCTGCCTTCGCTCGACCGCGCCGAAGCGTTCGGCATGGTGCTGCTGGAAGCCATGCGAGCCGGCCTGCCCTGTGTCGCGAGTGCCATTCCGGGGTCGGGCGTCACCGAGGTCGTCGTCAGCGAACAAACCGGCCTGCTGACCCCGCCCGGCGACGTGGCAGCACTTGCTGCCGCACTCGACAGGCTAGGCCGCGACACAGCACTGCAGCGTCGTCTTGGTGCGGCCGGCCGGCGGCGCTGGCAGGACAACTATCAGCCCGACGCAGTCAGCGCGGCGACACGTCAGGCCTATGCACTAGCACTTTCGCATCGCGCAGCAGCAGAACGACCAGACTGAGCGCCAGCGGAACCCAATGCAGAACGAGTCGGTTCGTTGCAGTCTCAGTCGCAGCCCATCTGGCGGCGGGTGTAAACACGAACAGGGCGAACAAGGCGCTTAGGCCCGATGCCAACACTAGTGCCAGCAGCATGACCTCCCGCCGTTGCAGCTGGTCGCGGCGCCAGATCAGGCAAGTGACCAGCAGCGGCCAGAGCAAATGCCAATTGTTCTGCGTGAACAGCCCTTTGAACAATTGAGTCGCGGCGACCGAGCTGGAAAAATCGAGATCGCCAACTGCCGCACCGCTCAACATCTCGCGCACCAGCGCCAGCCACGGCAACTGCAGCGTCCACGACAAACCGACCGTGACCAAAGCAAGCAGCACCGCGATCGCAAGTCCGATACCACGCCAGCGCGGGGGCACCTGCACAAGCACGGCAACGCCGACGACCAGCAGCGCCCAGATCGCTCCTTCAAACTTCAGCAGCGGCAAGATCGCGGTGCAGGCGAGTGCCAGCGCCAGTTGGGACCTGTCCCCGTCCTGCAACCAGCGCAACCCGCTCAACACGGCAAAAGCCAATGCCGCGGCAACCCAGAGATCGGCATAGCCGGCGAGCCCCGCATGCACCGATAACAATGGCAGCGAGGCGAGCAGATACGCGAACACGACACAGCCGCGGCGGGACGCGCCAAGTGCGCGCCATTGGCCGGCGCAGCCGACGATGAGTGCTAGCCAGAGCAGCGGCCAGGCGGATGCGATCGCGCCTTCATTCCAGGCACCAGCACCGGCCGCGAGCCAGAGCTCGATGCGGCTCAACAATCCGGGATAACGCCAGGCGAGCGCAGTATGAGCGTCGGGATCTGTGCTTTGCCACCAGACCCGTGGTTCAACATACGGCACCTGCCCCAGTGAAAACCAGGTCTTGGCTTTCAATGACCACGCGTTCCAGGCATCCCAGGCAAACACCGGGCGCAGCAGTGCCTCGTCCAGCACAAAGGCAAAACGCAGGGTAATCGCCGCCAGCAGCAACCAGGCCCAATACGGCAACCTGTCCGGGTCGACCGGCTCGGACCGGGCCGGCACGGCGTGGCGCAGCCGCCACCAGCCTGCGACTAGCAACAGCGCGAATACCGCGGCGAGCAACGGCAACATCGCGGCAAACAGCGCAACCCCGGGGACTTCCGGGCGCAGTCCGACCAGAAGTCCATTAGCGCTCAACCCGAGCAGAAATGTGTAGCCGCCTGCTGCAAGTTGGTCGCAACGACGGCGCGGAATGCCCGCGATGGCAAACCAAAGCACAGCACCAAGTCCGATGCTGCAGGCAAACGCCAGGAGCAGGCCCCAGGTCATGGCACAGCCCCCTCGAGAAAATAGAGCCGCAGCGGAGGCGCCTCGATCAGCGGGCGCGCTGGCAAGGAGGCCTCGTCGCCGATATGCAAACGCCCCGTCTTCGCATCGAAGGTCAACGATTCGACCTGCAACAGTGCGAGATACATGGGTTCGCGCCGCGCGGTCAGGGGCGGCCAGCCGGTCAGGTTTATCGGCGCGGTACGTGTCGGCGCCAGATGATAGATAAGGCGAGCCCGCAGAAAATCCGATTCCGCATCAACCAGCAGACGCACCCGATCCGGGTCAGCACCATCGTCACGCAATGCCTGCCGCACCTGCTGTGCGGCCGCAAGCACATCGGTATCAGCGACGCGACGCTGGCGTTCTGGCCAATCCACCGACGCATAGACCTGCCGCGTGGCAGCGTGTCGATCAGCCAGACTCAGCCCCCAGTGCAGATCAAGCAGCAGCCAGGCAACCACCAAACCTGCAGCTAGTGGGCGCAGCCTGCGCACGCCGGAACCCGGTGCAAACTGCCACAGCAGCAGCCCGGTGAGCACCAGGCCCAGGGTCAGCAGCAATACCGGAGAACGCGCGCGCGCTGCGCCGCTGTCGGGGCCGAGTGCACTGATCGACATCAGCGACCACGCCCGCCGTCCTGACCATTCGGTCGCAACCGCCGCGGCCCGCCCCCCCCAGGACGGTGACCAGAACTCAGCACTGTTGAGGCGAAACCCACGGAACGCGTGCTCGGCGGGGACCGATTGGGCGACAGGATAGACCGCAAAGCCAATCTCGGTGATCGCTCCCCGCCAGTCAGCCTCGCGTGAAAGGTCCAACGTACCGGTGTCGCCGCGACTGCGCGTCAACGCAACGGTGCGCACATCACTCGGCGAGTCCGCACGCCTATAAAGAAATGCCACCTCAAGCGTCGGTGCCAGCGCCTCGAACCGGTAACGCAGCACCGGCCACTCGGCCGCATCGGCCATGTCGACGCTGCGCACGAGCAGCGCGCCGTGATTCTCGTCTTCCCTCTCCACGAACAGTTCGCCAGCGTCGATCTGGCCTCCGCTGAGTGCCGCGAATTCAGCCCCCTCAAGCCGGTAGCGCTGCTGCGGCCACGGTGACTGGAATGGGCTCAGTTCGAGGAAAATCGCAATGAGCAGAAACCAGAGTGCGACGAGGGCGAGAGAGAGGGTGCGAGGCATCAAGCCACCAAGCTATCGAGCCGGTCGAGCTCAAGCGGCGTGAAACCAGCGGCAAGGCGATCACGCCGGTTGAACGGCCCCTTGAGCGCACCGCGGTAATACTGCTGCAGCAGCTGCTGGAAGGTATCAGCGGGATCGACGCCAGCGCGCTCGCAACACCAGACGAACCAGCGTGTACCGGCTGCAACGTGAGCCACTTCCTCGGCCAATATTTGCTCCAGTATCGCCACGGTTGTGATATCGCCGACCGTACGCAGCCGCTCTATCATGCCTGGCGTCACATCGAGTCCGCGCGCCTCGAGCACTCGCGGCACCAGCGCCATGCGTTCCAGGCAATTCTGGGACGTGCGCCGGGCCATCTCCCAGAGTCCATCGTGCGCCGGCAGATCGCCGTAGCTCAGGCCAAAGTCCGCGAGGCGGCGCTGCAGCAACGAGAAATGCCGGGCTTCGTCATTCGCGACAGCAATCCAGTCCGCATAGAAAGCCGCCGGCATGTCGCGAAAGCGATAGACCGCATCCCAGGCAAGGTTTATCGCGTTGAATTCAATATGCGCGACCGCATGAACCAGCGCGGCGCGCCCCGCTTCCGTACCCATTCCGCGTTGCGCCAACGCGCGCGGCGGTACCAGCGTCGGTCGCGCTGGCCGGCCAGGTTCGCCTATGGGCCGCGGCGGCGCTGCCGGTTCAATGACAACACCGCCGGCGAGAAACGCCTGGGCTGTCGCAACCGTGCGTTCAACCTTGCGCTGCGGCAGCGTTTCCTCGAGGCAGTCCTGTGCGGCGACGAACAGATTGGTCGATACGGGTGCAAGCATGGCGTCCAGGCGGTACGCGAACCAGAGCCCGATTATGCCCGCAGGCAGCATGCCCAATGCTAGTGTGGCGTCACTGTGCCTGCACGCCGCTTCGGCCTGTGGCCTACGACGGAGACTGAGGCGTGGTGGAAAAATGGCGTATCCCTGAACTCGACGAAACAGCGCTGAGCGCGGCGCTTGCCCGGTTTCTTGCGAGCGCGGATACAGCCCTTGACGATGCCTATCTCAGCGCCAAGCGCGCGCTACCGACATCCAGTGCCGAGCTGGTGCGCGCCTACGCCAAGGTGCGTGGCGCATTGGCGCCGGGTCAACGCTTGCTCGACTGGGGCTGCCGTCACGCCGCGCTATCGGCGCTCGCACATGCCGAGTTTGGCGACCGTATCGACCTGCATGGTTGCGATGTTTGCGACCCCAGCGACTACGCCACATTTCACGAGCGCTGCGGCTTGCACTATCGACGCCTGACGCACCCGTGGCGGCTCGACTACCCCGATGCGCATTTCGACGCCGTACTTGGCGGCGGCACACTCGAGCACGTACCCAATGATGGCGCTTCGTTGGGTGAACTCTGGCGCGTGCTCAGACCCGGCGGCGCCCTGCTGATCACGCATCTGCCCAACCGGAGCTCCTGGACCGAATTCGTGTCGAGGCGCCTGTTTCCCGCCCAGGCGCACCGACGGCGCTATGTGTGGTCGGGTTTTCGCCGCCGCTTGTTGCATTACGGCTTCGAGGTTGTCACGGGCGGCCACCACCAGCTCGCCCCTTCCAGCCTTCCGTCTGCCTGGCGCAAGCCTGTGCTGGAACGCGCACTAGTCGTGGCTCAGCCGCTGAATGCCCTCGAAAACGTCTGGCCACTGCGGTGGTTCAGCGCAACGCTCTGGTGCATCGCGCGCAAACGCGAAGGTTTCTGAATTGCACCAGAAACAGCGCGGCGCAAAACCGCCGCGCCCGATCGCGGCTCAGGACGCTCGCCGCAAGTTCTTTGCTTCGTCGGAGCGCGCGAATTCGAGTTCGCGCAAGTAGTCTGCCTGCACTCCGGTGACATACTCGCCGGAGAAACATGAGGTGTCGAAGGTTCTCAGGTCTTCGTTGCCTTCGCTGACCGACGCGACCAGATCATCGAGATCCTGGTATACGAGCCAGTCGGCGCCCAGCAGTTCTGCAACTTCGTCTTCGCTGCGATTGTGGGCAACAAGCTCAGCCGCAGCCGGCATGTCGATACCGTAGACATTGGGATAACGCACCGGTGGCGCTGCCGAAGCAAAATAGACCTTGGTCGCTCCGGCTTCCCGCGCCATCTGAATGATCTGTTTGGATGTAGTGCCGCGCACGATCGAATCATCGACCAGCAGCACGGTCTTACGGCGGAACTCCAGGTCGATTGCGTTGAGCTTGCGGCGCACGGACTTCACGCGTTCACTTTGACCGGGCATGATGAAAGTACGGCCGATATAGCGGTTTTTCACGAAACCTTCGCGCATCGGCACCCCCAGCTCACTGGCCAGCGAACTTGCCGCCGTGCGCGCCGTGTCGGGAATCGGAATCACCGCATCGATCCCATGATCCGGGCGCAGCCGGCGAATCTTCGCCGCAAGGCGCTCACCCATACGCAGACGCGCCTTGTAGACCGACACGTCCTCGATCATCGAATCGGGCCGCGCAAGGTATACGTATTCAAATATGCACGGCGTATGTGCGTAGCCTTCAGCGCAGCGGCGATGATGCAGGCTGCCATCGAAACCCAGCAGTACCGCCTCACCCGGCTCCACGTCGCGCAGACGGCGAAAGCCCAGTATGTCCAGCGCGACGGATTCGGAAGCCACCGCGTATTCCTTGCCTTCCGGCGTATCGCGTTCTCCCAGCACCAGCGGACGGATGCCATGCGGATCACGGAACGCGAGTATCCCGTAGCCCAGCACCAGCGCCGCGACGGCGTAGCCGCCGCGTGCGCGCGAATGCACACCCGCTACGGCCTTGAACAGATGATCCGGCGTCAGACTCATGCGCTCCTGGATCTGCAGTTCGTGCGCCAGCACGTTGAGCAGCACCTCCGAGTCGGAATTCGTATTGATATGGCGCCGGTCGCCCTCGAACAGTTCGCTGCTGATCGTGTCGGCGTTGACGAGGTTGCCGTTGTGCGCCAGCGCTATACCGTAGGGCGAATTGACGTAGAACGGCTGCGCCTCGCCGACATCGTCGGAGCCTGCCGTCGGATAGCGGCAATGGCCGATGCCAACGCGGCCACGCAGCTTCAGCATGTCATCGCGCTGGAACACGTCGCGCACGAGACCTCGTGCCTTGTGCAGACGCAGTTTCGAGCCGTCGACCGTAGCGATGCCCGCCGCGTCCTGACCCCGATGCTGCAGCACCGTCAGCCCGTCGTACAGCGCTGAAGCGACCTCGGATTTGCCCACTATTCCAATAATTCCGCACATGACGACGTTACCGCTAGGAGGAGGATTTCTGTTGCACACCGGCCTCGGCCGGCGGCGGCGAATGGGGTACGGTCGGCGCGCCTTGCAGCACCGGCAGCGTCAGCAGACCCCGATAGTCCAGATGTTTATTGACACTTTCCGGCAATTTTGCCGACAGCCACTCCGCCCCGTTCTGGAACCCAGGCATCAAGCGCGACTGCTTCCACCAGGGATCACGTGGCAGCGGCGTGAAGCCGAGCAGCAACACCACAATCACTACGAGGGCAAGTCCACGAGCAAGCCCGAACACCATGCCGAGCAGGCGATCAGTACCGCTGAGACCGCTGCCCGCAACGAGCTTGCGCAGAACGAAGGAAACCAGCGCACCGGCGACAAGCACACTGATGAAACACAGACCGTAGCCCAGCAGCAGACGCACCGATGGCACGTCGACGCTGGTGAATTGCGCCGCCAGTTTCTCGCCGAACAGCCAGGCGACCCAGAACGCGGCCGCCCAGCAGGCCAGGGCCATGATCTCCGCAATAAGCCCGCGCCAAAGCCCTATCAGGACCGACAGGGCCAACACGCCAAGGATGCAGTAGTCGGCCCAATTCACAGCCTGCTTTGCCTCAGGGCACCGTCACGATCATGCCAGTGATCGTGAGTTTCTGTTTGGCCTGGTCCCGCAGCTTCTCGCTGCCCGCGCGATCCGCTTCCGGGCCCAAGCGCACACGCCAGAGTTTTTCCACCCCCTGCCCCGTGGTGTCGACAAAACTCGGCAGACCGGCGCCCTTGGCCCGCGCCAGCAACTTGTTCGCCTCTTCCTGCGACTTGAATGCGCCAAGCTGCACCGCCCAACCACCGGCGCGATTTGGCGGCAGCGCGGTGACCGGCATATCCGCTTTGGCGGCGGCCGGCACAACCTCGACAACGCTACCCCTGAGCTTCGCATCGGCCTGCTGCAGCTTCAGCCGCGCGGCTTCCGCCGTGCTGCGATCTTCGTACGGCCCCAAACGCACACGCGTCGCCGGCTTGCCGTCGACTTCGGCCGATTCGGTATACGCGAGCAGGCCGTGTTTCTTCGCACTCGCGACCAGTGCGTCCGCATTCGTGCTGTTGGCAAAGACACCCAGATGTACGGCGTATCGGCCGCTGCTGCTTGCCGCCGGCGCAACGCGCTCAGGCACTGGTCTGCTGGCTGCCGGATCGGCCGGTTTCGCGGGCGTTACGCTCGGCTTCGCTGGCGCAGCCCCGTTGCTTTGCGGATAAGGTACTTCGGTCGCGTTGCGCGGGTTCACACCGGCATCAACGGTCGCAACCTTGTCGCTGGCTGCCGCAGGTTTTTCGGGCAGAGGTGCCGGCGCCGTCAACTTGCCGCCCTCGGCCGGCACCACACGAGTCTGAAATTCGCGCTCCGGTGCCGGGGGAATCGTCAGATTCTCGGTGACTGTGTCGGTCTTTGGCGGCGAACCGGAGAGAAACATCGGAACGAAGATGACCGCCAGGGCGATCAGGACGGCGGCACCGATGAGACGCTGTTTCAATGCGGAATCCATAGCCAGGCGGCCTCCAGGAACGGCGGGATTATACGCGGTGAGTGCTTGCGACCTGCAGCGCCGCTTCCTGCGACCAGCGCAGCGCGGCAGCGGCAACCAGGAAGGAACCAAATGCGACGACACGTGCGCCCGCCTGCAGGCGTGGGGCTAGCGCCGCCAGCGCCGCTGCAACCCCACCCCAGCAGCTACGCCGCAACGGGCCGAGCGCCGCGCCAAATTCAGTATCCAGCGAAAGCAGATCACGGCCACGCTCGGACTCGGTCGACAGATCGACGAGATGCCATTCGTCTATGCAGTCACGCAAGGGCTGCAACATGCCCGCGACATCTTTATCACTGAACGCCCCGAACAAGGCCAAGGTTTCCGCCGCCGGCTCGCGCACCAGCCACTGGGCGAGTACCGCTGCCGACTGCGGATTGTGGGCTACGTCAACCACGAGCTCGCCCGCGCCAATCCGCAGCCGCTGCAGCCGCGCACTGACCTGCGCCTCGGCGACGCCACGGGCCAGAGCGGCCGACGGTAGCGGCAGTCGCTCGCGCAACGCATATAACGCGGTGACCGCGGCCGCCGCATTTGCCGGCTGACAACTGGCCGCCAGTTGCGGTGCCGGCAATGCCAGCTGCGTCGCGCCAGGGCCGCACCAGCACCAGCCGGCACCGGCTGGCTGCATGGCATAGTCCAGACCGGCGCGCAGCACGACGGCACCGCAGGCCGCCGCCGCCTCAAGCAGGCCCAGCGGTGGATCGGTTTCGGCAATCACCAGCGGGCGTCCGGCCCGGGCGACACCCGCCTTTTCCCGGCCGATGCTGTCGCGATCACTGCCTAGCCATTCCTGGTGATCAAGCGCAATCGTGGTCACGATGGCCACATCCGCATCGATGAGGTTGACCGCGTCAAGCCGGCCGCCAAGGCCGACCTCGAGTATGGCGGCATCGAGCGCTGCGTCGGCGAACAGCAGCAGCGCAGCCAGGGTGCCGAATTCAAAATAGGTCAGCGGAATGTCGCCACGCGCCGTTTCTATGCGTTCAAACGCATGGACTAGCGGCACGTCATCCACCATGGCGCCGGCGATGCGAATCCGTTCGTTATAGACCAGCAGATGCGGCGAGGTGTAGGCAGCGGCGCGATAGCCGCCAGCCGCCAGCATGGCTTCGAGGAACGCAACCGTCGAGCCCTTGCCGTTGGTACCCGCAACCGTAATGACTACCGGTGCAGGTCGCGGCGCGCCAAGCCGGCGCCAGACTTCACCGACCCGGGCAAGGCCAAGATCGATACCGCGCAGGTGAACGCCGAGCTGATAGTCAAGCCACTGCGGCAAGCTGCGCGGTGTGCAACCGGTGCTGGACGTACTCAGGCCGCCGCTCCAGCAACAGCCGCCGGGGCATGGCGCGGCTGGCGCATAAGCATCGCCAGGATGTCGGCCAGCTTGTTGCGCGCTTCACGCCGATCGGCGATGAGGTCTATCGCCCCGTGCTCGACCAGGAACTCGGAGCGCTGGAAGCCTTCCGGCAAGGTCTCGCGCACGGTCTGCTCTATGACCCGCGGTCCTGCAAAGCCGATCAGCGCCTTGGGCTCGGCGATGTTGAGATCCCCCAGCATGCCCAAACTGGCCGAAACACCGCCCGTGGTCGGATGTGTCAGCACCGAAATATAGGGCAGCCCCGCCGCGCGCAAGCGCGCTAGCGCCGCCGAGGTCTTGGCCATCTGCATCAGTGAATACAGGCCTTCCTGCATGCGTGCGCCGCCGGTGGCCGACCAGCACACGAACGGTATGCGATCGGCCAGCGCGCGTTCGGCCGCGCGCGTGAACTTCTCACCGACTACCGACCCCATGGAGCCGCCCATGTAGCTGAAGTCAAACGCAGCGGCAACGACCGGGCGGGTCTTCAGCAGCCCTTTCATCACGATCAGCGCATCCTTCTCGCCGGTCTGCTTCTGCGCCGCGACAATACGATCCTTGTACTTTTTTGAATCTTTGAACTTCAGCGCATCGACCGGTTCGAGATCGGCGAACAGCTCCTCGGTCGAACCTGAATCAAAGAATGCGAGCAGGCGCTTGCGCGCACCGATGGTGTGGTGATGGCCACACTGGGGGCAGACTTCGAGGTTGCGTTCCAGCTCCGGGCGGTACAGCACCGCGGCGCAGCCATCACATTTCTCCCACAACCCCTCCGGCACTTTGCCCTTGGCACCATTGCCTTGGGTGCGGATACGCGACGGCATTAGTTTGGAAAGCCAACTCATGTCACCAACCTCTCCAGTTTCCGCCGGCGGCTGCTGGACCGACGGGGGTTCAAGCAATGGCGCGTCCCCGCGCGATGCCGGGGCATGTGCAGGATCAACTGGCCGCTTACGCGGCATGACCTGCGGTTAGCGCGTCCAGCGCCGCCCGGATGGGGGCGAGGAACGCTTTTGCACGCTGCACCGCATCTGCGGCGTCGACGCCGCCCGCCAGTGTATCGACGAGCGCGCTGCCGATCACTACCGCATCGGCAAATTCCGCTATCGTCGCCGCGGTAGCGGCATCCTTGACGCCAAAGCCAACTGCAAGCGGTGTGCGTGCCCGCTGGCGCAATGCCGTGACGCGCTCGCGCACCGCGTCAGTGCTGAGATGGGCAGCCCCGGTAATACCGGCAAACGATACGTAATAGAGAAATCCCTGCGCTGCAGCGCAGACTTGCTGCAACCGCATTTCATCGGTGGTTGGCGCTGCCAGGAAAATCTGGTCGAGGCCTGCGGCGCGCAGCGGCTGCGCAGTGGCAATTTCCTCGACCGGGCAGTCAACCAGCAGCACGCCATCGACACCGGCTTCAACGGCTTCTGCGGCAAAGCGCTCAACTCCACGAATCTCGACCGGGTTCAGATAGCCCATCAGCACGACCGGCGTCTGTGTATCGCACCGGCGAAATTCACGCACCCAATCCAGAATCTGTCCCAGCCCCACGCCTTTGGCCAGGGCGCGCTCATTCGCATGCTGGATGACAGGGCCATCGGCCATGGGATCGGAAAACGGCACCCCCAGCTCGATCAGGTCAGCCCCCGCCTCGACCAGCGCATGCATGATGGCAACCGTCGCCTCGGGCAGCGGATCTCCCGCGGTAATAAAGGGAATCAGGCCGGGCCGGTGCAGGGCCTGGAGCTCGGCGAAGCGTTCGGAAATACGGCTCATAGGTAACTTTTCCGGGGGCGATGCGATCAGGAACGCGGTCAGACCAGGCTCAGGCCTTCGCGCCGGGCGATGGTATGGACATCTTTGTCACCGCGGCCGGAAAGGTTGACCAGTACGAGCTGATCCTTGGGCAGATCGCGGGCGAGTTTTATTCCCTGGGCGACGGCATGGCTCGATTCCAGCGCCGCGAGTATGCCTTCACTGCGGGCCAGTTCATGAAACGCCGCGAGCGCTTCGTCATCGGTGATCCCAAGGTAGTGCGCGCGGCCACTGTCCTTGAGGTAGGCGTGCTCCGGACCCACACCGGGATAGTCCAGGCCCGCAGAAACGGAATGCGTTTCGATGATCTGGCCGTTGTCGTCGCAAATCACATAGGTGCGGTTGCCATGCAGCACACCGGGGCGGCCTGCCGCCAGCGATGCGGCGTGGCGGCCGGTTTCAATACCGTCGCCTGCCGCCTCGGCACCGTAGATCCTGACCTCGGCATCGTTAAGAAAAGCGTGAAACAAGCCGATCGCGTTGGAACCACCACCTACGCAGGCGACCAGCGCATGCGGCAGGCGGCCATACTGTTCCAGCATCTGCGCCCGCGCTTCACGCCCGACGACGGCGTTGAAGTCGCGCACCATTTGCGGATACGGATGTGGTCCGGCGACCGTACCAATCATGTAGAACGTGTCATCTACATTCGTTACCCAGTCGCGCAGCGCTTCATTGAGTGCGTCTTTCAGGGTCTTGGACCCGGACTGCACCGGGCGCACCTCAGCACCCAGCAGCTTCATGCGATAGACATTGATTGCCTGGCGTTCGACATCGACCGCACCCATGTACACGACGCAAGGAATACCCAGGCGCGCACAGACGGTCGCACTCGCAACTCCGTGCTGGCCTGCACCCGTCTCGGCAATGATGCGGCGCTTGCCCATGTGCTTGGCGACCAGGGCCTGGCCTATCGTATTGTTGATCTTGTGCGCGCCGGTATGGTTCAGGTCCTCGCGCTTGAGCAGGATCTGCGCGCCGCCGACACGACGCGACAGCCGCTCGGCGTGATAAATCGGACTCGGCCGGCCGACGTAATACTTGAGGTCGTAGTCGAACTCGGCGATAAAACTCGGATCGACACGCAGCCGTTCGTAGGCAGCCGTGAGCTCGGCCAGCGGAGCCATCAGGGTCTCGGCTACATAGACGCCGCCATAGGCACCGAAGCGGCCTTGCGCATCGGGCAAATTATGAAAATCAGTAGTCACGCAATAGTTCCCTGATCGGTATGGGCACGGCCCAGCGACTGTATGAATTGGCGCATTTTCAGTGCGCACTTGATACCGGGCGCACTCTCGATACCACTCGACACGTCGACCGCATAAGGCTGCGCGATCCGCACGGCGTCCGCGACGTTACCCGCATGGAGGCCTCCGGCCAGCAGCAGTGGCCGCGCCATATCACGCGGCACCCGCGTCCAGTCGAAGGCGATGCCGCTGCCGCCTTGCCCGCCCACGGCATGACTGTCGAGCAGGAAGCCCGCCGCCTGCGGGTGTGAACGCACATACGCGGGCACATCGGCAACACCGCCCATAGGCACAGCCTTGAGATAGCGCCGGCCGAACGCCGTACAGTGTTCAGCCGCTTCGTCGCCGTGAAATTGCAGCAGATCCGGCGCGACCCGGCTAATGATTTCGTGGACCCACGCCGGCTCATCGTCCAGCAGCAGGGTGACTACGGCCACGAACGGCGGCACGGCGGCGCGCAGTGAAACCGCAAGATCCAGCGGCACGAAGCGCCGGCTGCGCCGTGTCATCACCAGCCCAATCGCGTCCACCCCTAGCGCACAGGCGGCGGCAACATCGTCGGCGCGGGTCATGCCACAGAATTTGACACGCACCCGCGCGTTCATAAGGTCACTTCCGCCGGAAGCTGCCATTCACCGGGATAGGACGGATGCAGGAAGGTGAGTCCCTGCGAGGGCGCGGTCGGTCCGGCCAGTTTGCGGTCACGGCTCTGCAGCACATCGCGCACCCAGTCCGGCTCCCGTTCGCCCAGGCCAACCGGCAACAGGCTGCCGACGATATTGCGGACCATATGATGTAAGAACGCGTTCGCCTGGATATCGAAGCCAATGCGGTCACCGTCGCGCGAGACCTCCAGCGAGTGGATGGTGCGCACTGGATTGGGCGCCTGACAGGCAACGGTTCGGAACGCGCTGAAATCGTGCTCGCCGAGCAAATGCCGCGCCGCCTGCTGCATGCGCGCGGCATCCAGCGGCAAACGCTCCCAGGCCACGAAACGGGCATCCAATGCGGGCCGCACAGCGCGATTGAGCAGGCTATAGCGATAGCGTCGGGCGCGTGCGGAAAAGCGCGCATGAAAATCGCCGGGAACTCGCTGCAGCCAGCGCACGCAGACATCATCAGGCAAGCGTGAGTTCGTGCCCAGCAGCCAGCTCCGGTCAGCTCGCTCCACCGGCGCGTCGAAATGGACGACCTGGCAACGCGCGTGCACGCCGGCATCGGTACGGCCGGCGCAGACCACTTCGACCGGTGTCGCCGCAACAAAGGACAGGGCCTGCTCCAGCACACCTTGAACCGTGCGACCGCTGTTCAGCCGCTGCCAGCCGAGAAAGTCGGTGCCGTCATATTCGACGCCCAGGGCGATGCGCAATCCAGCTCCGGCGTATCCACAAAGGGGCGCGATTGTAGCTGTCCCCGCGTTGAAAAGAAGAGACGGACCGACTTTAGCTCGGCAGACAATCGCCAGCCCCGGCTGCAATCGCTTCTGACAGCGGAATAATATTCATTGCTATCAATATGTTGACCGAAAAGTCATCCGGAAAACTCCGCCGCCTGTTGATCGAAGCAGCTCAGCGTCGCCTGCAGTGGCTGGCCCGCTCCCAGGCAACGGACATCGACGAAATTGAGCGCATAGGGAAAACGGCTCTCGTCGCGCAGATCGTCCAGACTTAACTCCGGATGCTGTTCCACGTCGACATAACGCGTCCAGCTGCCAGGATTGAAATAGCGCGCCGGGTTTGACACTTGCAACTCGTCGGGCACGTGGGTGTGACCGAGCACGATCACCTCGGCCTGAGGCACGCTTGCGGCACGTTCGCGGGCGACCCGACGCAGCGCATCCTTGCCAAACGAGGAACCTTGGGCCAGCGCAGCCAGCGTGTTGCGCCTTGCAGACGCGCTCAGGGTAGCGGCGCCTCGTGCATCGAGCTGCAGCGCTGCAGGCGTGCCGGCCAGGTGCGGCCAGTTGCGCACGATGAACTCGGCGAGAGCGTCTTCGCTGCGCAGGCTATCGCGCAGCACCTGCGCAGCAAGCGGCGACGGCAGCGCGTCGCCCAGCGCCGCAGCTAGCGGATCTGCCGGATCACGCAGACGCCGCAGCAGACGCGTGCCCACACCGGGATCTGCACCCGTCTGCCCCAGCGTTCGCGGGTTGCGCGCCGCAAAACGCAGGAACGCCCAGCCCATTGCCGTGAATCCCGATTTGTCATCGGCGTAGAGCAGCCTGGCGAGACTTTGTACCGGATGCAAATTGTCCGCAAAGGGATATTTCCTTTCCATCCGATTGACAAATTGCAGCATGAACAGCGTTCCCGGACACATTTCCAGTCGCTCCTCGCGGTCGGCGTCGAAACGCCGCGGATCAGCCCAGTTCTTGAAAGTGTTGACGGGATCAGGAATGTGGCCATGTGCGATCTGCAGGCGTTCGTCGTACCGGCCTACCCATTCCTTGCCCAGCTCGAACTGCAGCGTGGCGTGCGTCGCCGCGCGCAAGCGCTGCTGCACCCCCGCCCAGTACAGGTCCACGTCGTGATTGCCGGCAGCAAGAGTCACGGTGTTGCCGCCGCTTGCCAGCATGCCCAGCGCGTCAAAAATGTCTCGATGGCCTGCCAGCACTACCTCGAGCTTCAGACACGATTCGCGTTCGCTGCACCAGAAACTCTTGTCGACGCCTTCATAGGCATCCGGCGCGGTCTGGGCGAACTCGAGAAAGTCGCCGTTGATAAACAACTCTATCTCGCCACGCGCCGCCTCTTCGCTGCCGCTCAGCTCATCCAGGAAACGCCGGAACTGGTGCTGCTGGTAGACGTGGTCATCGCCGGGGTCAGCGCTGCCACCACCGAGATGCAGGTCGCTCACAATAACGGTACGCAGCTTCACGGCAAGTCCTCTTTCGTGAGTAGAGAAGTGAATTGCAACGGCGCCGTTCCAGCCCTACTGGTGCGTTCGGATCAGCCGGGCAACCGCGCCTTGGTCAGATCGGTCGCTCCGGCTCCAGCTGGCATTGAACGCTGTAGAACAAAGGCGCCGGGTTGCCTTCCTGCGCATAGGTAGCGCGCAGGCGGCGCACGTTTTCCGCGAGCGGCCGGGTGCGATCCAGGCAGGCCTGCACCAGCTCGGCGCCAAACTTCGCGCCGAACACCATAGGCACATAGAAACTGGTGGCAATCATGCCCAGCGCATCCTGGCGCCGGAACGCCTGCAGAAATCCGCCGGACAGCACTGGCGACGTGGTTCCGCTGTTGCATGCATTGAGGATCAGTATCGGCGCAGACAGATAGCGGCTGCGGCTATGGATAGCGCCGGGGTTGATCTCGCAATCGAAATCCAGCATGAGCGATTCACTTGCACCACGCTGCGGACTGGCGCCCGCACCATGGCAATAGACATAGATCACCACCGCATCCGTCTGCGCCGCCAGCAGCACTCGCTTCATCGCTTCGCAGTCCATCGCCGGCACGACACCGACGCCCAGTTGCTGCAGCGAGCTACTCAGCGCCTGGTGAATGCGGGCTACACCCTCGCCGCCTATCTGGGTGTCGATATTCAAACTGACGCGCGGGGCCGCGTCGCGGTGGCGCTGCTTGAGTTCGCGGCCGCGCCCGTCGGCATGCAGAACTTCGATCGCGAAACGCGCGCCCCAGAAATCCCGGACATCGAGTGCCCGTTCGCGCAGGTTCGTGGGCCAACGCTTGTCAAATTCATAGGGGTACATCAGTTCCAGCGGCAAGGTAACGCCTGCCGTCGATACCGTCAGGCGCGTGCCATCGGGCTGCGCATTGATGCGTGCGAGGAGTTGCCTGGCCTCATCCCCCAGTGACAGCTCCTCATACAGCAGCGAGCCCGCACTTGCGGCACGTTCCAGACAGGCAGCCAGATGAACCGGTTGCGGATTGGCCGAATCCCAGGATTCAGCCTCGAAGAAATCCGCACCGAGTTCGCTCTGTAAGCGGTCCAGCAGCGCCTGCAGCGACGACTGAGTCAGCGTGCGCACACAAGCCGACGAGAGCGCATCGGCGACGCCGTGATGAAACTCGCCAAGAGTAATGACCAGACCCTCGGCCGAGAGGCTGAGGTAAAGCAGCAGCTGGCGCTCCGGCAGCACCTTGTCGGCTTGCTGCGCGCCGCCCGCGTCGAGATCGATCAGCGGCGGAGGGTCGGCAGGCGGGAGGTCCGGCGCCAGCGCATCGGCTACCGGAACCGGCAGCGTCAAGCCATAGAGAAGTGCCGTTGCCGCAAAGAACTGCAGCGTCAGGTTGGCGTGGTCATAGCCGGACGCGGCCACATCGAGATCAAACGCAACTTCCTGCTGCAGCTGGCCGTCGACGAATTGCGCGAGCTGGACCGGCTGGTTCACCGTGACGCCAGCGCCGCCATGCAGCACCAGCGTCAATTGCGCTTCTGGTGTTTTATTGACGGCGGCGAACTTTGAACCAGAAAACCGCGCGTATGCCTTGGGATCGGCCAGGTCGCTGAAAATCAGTCTGGCGCGCAGGCCGCGGCGCAACGCCCCACCGCGCCAGCCTTCACCGCCGAAACGCAAGGTGAACTGGGGTTCCGGCGAATCTTGTGATTGTTCGGACAGGCCTTCCAGCCCTGACTGGCCATCATCTCCGGAACGAACGGCGATTTCGTACCCGGGATTCGGCTCCTTGACTTTATAGTGTGTAAGAACGACTTCGCCGACATCCACGCCGCGCCTACGCCAGCCACGGCGCCGCAGCCATTTGAGCAGTTCGCGCAAGCCCAGCCCCCTGCCGAGCAGCGCACCGGCGGCCACGAAACAGCCTACGAACAGACCAAGAAAGTCCCAGGAACCCATGCTCGGTCGCACTCCGTGCAGCGGCGCTGGAGCCAAAGATACAAGCCAGCGTTGTTCAACTGTCGCAGATCCAGCACGCCCTTTGCACACTGATCAGCACTATTCAGTGCCGCTGCCTTCTGCTGACTCTTCTTCCTTGCGGGTAAGTAACGGACGTTCAACTTCAGACAGGTACGCCCTGCCGGGTGCACCACCAAGCAAAAAGCCGGCTTACGCCGGCTTTTTGCCTCAATCGTCGACTGGAACCGAACTCAGCGGATTTCGGCAAGTAGCTTGCGTGCCTCGCCTTTCTGCGGATCGGAACCTTCAATCAGCACTTCTTCCAGCATCGAGCGGGCGCCATCCGGATCACCCATGTCGAGATAGGCCCGGGCCAGATCGAGTTTGGTCCCGATCGCATCGTCGGATGCCAGCAGGTCGTCGTCGATACGAGCCGCCGGTGGCGCGAGATCCGGGATCGGCGGTAGTGGCTGAACCTGAGTCTGGTAGTTATTCGGGGCGGGCGGCGGCGCCAGGTCGAATGAAAAATCATCACGAGCTGCAGGCGGCGGCGGTGCAGCGCTGCGGTCAGCAAGGTCGAAATCAAAAGCGTCATCGGCAGCTGGCGACTTTGCCGGAGCCGGCGGCGGCGCACCAAAGCCACCGTCGTCGAAGCCGTCGAACCGCATCGGCTCCGCTGATGTCTCCTGGTAGCTGCCAAACGCGGGCGCACTGGCCACCTGCTCGGCAAACAGCGGATTGGAAGGTACCAGCTCGCGCCCCATAGCCTGCACCTGCTGCCACTCGGGCATATTGGTGTCGTAAATGTGGGCGTACATGGCCTGGGCCGCCGCTTCAAACTTGTCGGCGTCGCCTTGGGAGTAATAGAGGCTGGTCAGTTCGAGGTGTGCCGAGGTGTCGTCAGGGTATTGCGCGAGACGATCGAGCAGCGCGTCCTCTTCATCCTGCAGCGGAGACGTCGTCTCCGCGTAGGCTGCACCGCCAGCGACCGCTGCCGGGGCCTTTTTCTTGCCGAGCATGCGCGAGGCCAGGAAACCCAGTGCACCCAGTACAGCCAATCCACCGAGACCGTACATCCACGTCATCGGCTCGGCATACCAGGGTTTTGCTGCGGGCAACGGCTGCACCTTTGCCGGCACGGACGGCTTGGCCGGCGTAGTCGTGCTGGTTGCAGGCTTGGCCGGCGTTGAAGCTGCCGGAGGAGTGGTCGGCGCCGTTGTCGTCGTCGACGTCGTATCCGTGGCCGTGCCTGGACTCGTTGATGAGGTCGCGGCAGGCGTAGTGGTTGCCGGAGCAGACGTTGGTGCGGTGGATGTCGTAGTACCGGGCACGGTCGACACAGCCGTACTCGGAGCGGTCGACGTGGTCGCGCCAGGTGCCGTTGAAGTTGTTGTGCTCGGCGCTGTCGAGGGCGTTGTGCCGGGCGCTGTTGATGCGGTAGTCGCCGGTGCAGTTGGCGCCGTACCCGGTGTCGTCGACGAGGTCGTGCCGGGCGTAGCCGAGGTCGCCGACGGTGCTGTGCTGGTGCTAGCCGGTGCTGTGGCGTTCGACGCTGGTGCCGTCGTCGATGCCGTACTCGACGGCGGGGTAGCAGTACCCCAGATTTCTTCCTTCGTGATCGCCCCGCCCTTGTCGGCGGGTTTGGCCGTCGTGCTGCTCGTGGTCGTCGGCGCCGATACCGTCGTCGGTGCAGCCGTTGTTGCCACCGGCGTCGCCGTGCCTGTCGGTTTGGCCGCAGCCTTTTCCTGCAGCTCCTTGAGCTTCTGCTGCAGCGCCGCGAGTTCGGAATCCTTCAGCGTGAGCAGCTTGTCGTTCTTGGTCTTGAGCTCCTCAAGTTCGCGCACGCGCGACTTCAGTTCGCTCGCTTCCTGATTACTGCTGGCCAACGCCTCCTTGGTGCGTGCGAGTTCTGCACGCACGGTCGAGTCGCCAGTGCCGCCGGCACCGGGACGCTCAGCGCTGGCCGAGGAATCCTTGCTGGTCTTGGGCGGAACGAGTTCGAGGCGGTCGCCTGGCTTGGCCGCCGAAGCGCCAGACGGCGACGCCTTCGCGGGTGGCGAGCCACTATCGGCAACCAGGGTCGGTGCCGCCGCTCCACCGCGAGCAGCGTCGTTCTGGCTACGTACCTCTGCCGCCGCCGCAGCGGCCGATCCCGTGGCGCGGATCTCATCAGCACTGGGCACACGCAGGATGGCGCCGCGCTTGAGCGAATTGATGTTGTCGCGATAGAACGCGCTGGGATTCGACCGCAGCAGCGCAACCATGACCTGATTCAGCGAAACGCTGTCGTCAGGACGTGTGGCAGCCGCGACTTCCCATAATGTCTCACCCGAAGCGACCGGACCATATTCACCTGGCGCTGTATTGCGGGGCTCCGCAGACGCCGTTGTTGCTGCAGGTGCCGACGCCGTCTCGGTAGTAGTACGTGCCGGCTTGCCAGCGGGTTTGGCCGGCTTGGCCTCCGGCAACTGCGCCGACGCCGCCTGCGCTGTGCTATCGCGCACCGGCGTGGTGCTCGCCCGTGATCCCTTGATCGCGGGCACCATCGTCGGTGGATCGAGCAGGACGGTGTATTCGCGTAGCAGTTTGCCCTTGGACCAATTCACTTCGATAAGGAAATCGAGGAATGGGTCGCGCACCGGCTCCTGCGTCGTGACCTTGATGACTGCGTTGCCCTTGGCGCCCGTTGCCAAAGTGAATTCGAGCGGCACCAGGATGCGCGAGCGGGACAGGCCAACACGCTCGAAATCGGCTGCAGCAGCGAGCGCCACGCTGACGCTAGCCGTCTCGTCGGGGCCGCCGGTCACCGGGATCTCGGCAACCAGGGGCTCGTTCAAGCCCGACTTGACCTGGATCATTCCCAGGCCCAGCGCCAGCGCGTTGGTACTGCCCAGCGCGAGCGCAACGGCCAACGTAAGTTTCAGCGATCCATTCATGAGGTCAGCCCCCTGGGTGGCAGTGGCCTACGGCCTAAGTCTTAGCTCTGTCTCGAAGCCCCGCGAACCACCGGCGGGTGCGCAAGCACCGACCGATCCCCTTCGCAGCCTAAGTCCTACGTAATTACCACAACAAATCAAACAGTTACGGCTAGATTCATGGTGTTTCGCATCCCTGCACGACATAACCCGGCGACCTGAACGGCCGCCGGCCAATCTCGAAAATGCCTTATAACACAACCGTAACTATAGATCACAGATACGATTTCACCAATAGCTCAGCAATCTGGACCGCGTTCAGTGCGGCACCTTTGCGAATGTTGTCGGAAACAATCCAGAGGTTGAGCCCGCGCGGATGCGAGATATCCTCGCGAATACGCCCCACGAACACCGCATCTTGGCCCGCCGCATGCGAAACCGGTGTCGGATAGCCGCCAGGCGCACGCTCGTCGACCACGACTATGCCGGGCGCGCTTTCTAGCAGTTCGCGGGCACGCTCGGCTGTGACCTTGTCGCGAGTTTCGATATGCACCGCCTCGGAATGGCCGTAGAAGACCGGCACACGCACGGCCGTCGGGTTCACTTCGATGCTCGCATCACCGAGGATCTTGCGCGTCTCCCAGACCATTTTCATTTCTTCCCTGGTGTATCCATTCGGCTGGAAGTCGTCGATCTGCGGAATCAGATTGAAGGCAATCTGCGCCTGGAACTTCTGCGGTTTGGCCTCCTGGAAATTCAGGACCGCAGCGGTCTGACGCCCCAGTTCCTCCAGACCGGACCGCCCCGCCCCCGACACTGACTGGTAGGTCGCCACGTTGATGCGCGTGATGCCTGCCGCGCGGTGGATAGGCGCGAGTGCGACCAGCATCTGCATCGTCGAACAGTTCGGATTCGCAATGATGCCGCGCGCCGTGTAGTCCGCGATCGCTTCCGGATTCACTTCGGACACGACCAGCGGGATGTCATCCTGGTAACGAAACTCCGAGGTGTTGTCGATGACGGCGGCGCCAGCCGCAGCGGCGCGCGGTGCGTGCACACGGCTCACGCTGCCGCCGGCCGAGAAGAACGCAATGTCGACCCCGGCAAAGTCGTACTTGGCGAGATCCTGCACGGTCACTTTCTGGTTGCCGAAATCAACCTGGCCGCCGGCAGAGCGCTCGCTAGCCAGTGCGACAAACTCGCTGACCGGAAATTTGCGCTCTTTCAGAATGCTGATCAGGGTTTCGCCGACCGCACCGGTCGCGCCGACCATGGCCACCTTGAACTTGCGTTCCGCAGAGCTTGCAGACATTTCCAATTCTCCAGTTTAATACAATGGGAATACGGGTGCCCGGCCGCGCACCCGCAAGGGGTTCAGGGTTTGGCCGGAATTCGCGGCTGGACCGGCGTGACATCGCCGCACTGGGCGCGATGGCGCAGCGCCTGATCCATCAGAACGAGGGCCACCATGGCCTCGGCAATAGGTGTCGCGCGGATGCCTACGCAAGGGTCGTGGCGTCCCTTGGTCACGACCTCAACCGGTTCGCCGCGGACGTTCACGCTGCGCCCCGGAATGAGGATGCTTGAAGTGGGCTTGAGCACTATCGACGCGACAACGTCCTGACCGGTCGAAATGCCGCCAAGGATGCCGCCTGCATGGTTGGACAGAAAACCTGCGGCGCTGATCTCGTCACGATGCGCGCTGCCATGCTGCGCGACTGCGGCAAATCCGTCGCCGATCTCGACGCCCTTTACCGCGTTGATGCTCATGAGGGCAGCAGCAAGTTCTCCGTCGAGTTTGCCATAGACGGGTTCACCCCAGCCTGGCGGTACGTTCGACGCCACGACATTCACCCGCGCGCCGATCGAATCGCCCGACTTGCGCAGGCGATCCATGAACTGCTCCAGCTCCGGCACCATAGCCGCATCCGGCCAGAAGAACGGGTTGCTATCGACCGCATCCCAGTCGAACCGCGTGGGGGTCAGCGGCCCCAGCGCCGCCAGCCAGCCGCGCACCTGCACGCCATGGCGCTGGGCGAGCCAGCGCTTGGCGATGACGCCTGCGGCGACACGCATCGTGGTTTCGCGAGCGGACGAGCGGCCCCCACCACGCGGATCGCGCCGGCCGTATTTCTGCCAATAGGTATAGTCCGCATGCCCTGGACGGAAACGCTCGGCAATCTCCGCGTAATCCTTGGAGCGTTGATCGGTGTTGCGGATCAGGAGCGCAATCGGCGTACCGGTTGTAAGCCCTTCGTAGACGCCGGACAGGATTTCCACTTCATCGGCTTCGCGCCGCTGTGAAGTATGGCGACTGCGCCCCGTGGCACGCCGCTCAAGATCCGCGCGGAAATCCTCGCCAGCAATCGCCAATCCAGGCGGACAGCCGTCGATGACACAACCGATTGCCGGGCCGTGACTTTCGCCGAAGGTTGTTACGGTCAGCAGTTTTCCGAACGCATTGCTCGACACAGTTTCTCGCCTACGAAGTAAAGTCGCGACCGGCCAGACTGCAACCGGCTCGCCTCATGTACGCGCGGCCAACGCCGCTCGGATATCAGCCGCATGGGCGAGAAGATCTCGCCGTTCGAGTACGAACACACCCATCTGACCGACATTGAACTCAACCCAGGTAAACGGCACGCGCGGCAGCAGCGCAACAAGCGCGTGCTCGCTTTCACCGACCTCGACGACAAGCAGACCGTCTTCAGACAAATGCGCCGGCGCCTGGACAAGAATGCGCAGCGCGAAATCAAGACCATCGTGACCGGCCTTCAAGCCTAGCGCCGGTTCATGGCTATATTCGGGCGGAAGTTCGGCAAATTCCTGCTCGGTGACATAGGGCGGGTTGGATACGATAAGGTCGTAGACCTCGCCGCCGAGCGCGGCGAACAGGTCCGACTCGATGACGCGCACACGGTCCTGTACGTCCTGGAACTGCACGTTTGCCCGGGCGAGTTTGAGCGCCTGTGGACTGATGTCAGCTATATCGACCTGCCAGCTGGCATTGTGCGAAGCCATCGCAATGCCGATACAACCCGATCCCGTGCAGAGGTCGAGCGCCCGCTCGACACTGACCTCATCGAGCCAGGGCGAAAAACCATTCTGAATGAGCTCGGCGACCGGTGAACGCGGCACAAGCACGTTCTCGTCGACTTTGAACAACAGGCCGGCGAACCAGGCCTCGCCCGTGAGATAGGCTACCGGCTTGCGCTCGCTGATACGGCGTTCAATCAGCGAAAGGATCTTTTGCTTTTCATCGGCTACGAGCTTGGCCTGAGCGTAGTTCGGTGACAGATCGTGCGGCAGATGCAATGCCCAGAGCACCAGATGCGTCGCTTCGTCAAGCGCGTTGTCGTAGCTATGGCCGAAGGTCAGTCCGGCGCCGGCGAAGCGGCTCGCGCCATAGCGGATGAAGTCGACGATAGTGGAAAGTTCGGAAGTCATGATATGGGCAGCGACGAAGGGCCGCAGAGTATAGGGCGCCGGAAACACGGCGTCCGCGTCTATACTTCGGCGGAGCACCCCGGACGAACCACAACCCGCTTTGAATCCCCGCCGCAACATCACGCGGCTTGGTCGCCGATGCCGCAAGCGCTGGTCGAACGCGAAATTCTTCCGGGTGTGAGGCCACACGATAGAGACTTGCCCAGACCTTCCCAATGAATACACGTCATAACTCGGGCCGGACCTTGCCGACGGCCTTGATTCTCATCGCCGCATTTGCGGCCGGGCTCGGCCTGTGGTTGCTGAGCCAGCAGTTCACGAATCGCGAACCGGCGACCACCGCACTCACGCGTTACCCCACGCCACGCGCGATCGCGACGTTTCAGCTAGCACGCAGCGATACCAAGCCATTCACCCAGGCCGATCTGCAGGGCCAGTGGAGTCTCGTGTTTTTCGGCTTCACGAATTGCCCGGACATCTGCCCGAACACGCTGGGCGTACTCAAACAGGTGCGCGCGCAGCTAGTGCAGTCCGGCGCCGGCGACCGGATCCGCGTGTATTTCATTTCTGTTGATCCGCAGCGCGATCAGCCCGATACGCTGGGTCGCTATGCCGCGTACTACGACCCGGCTTTCATCGCCGCCACCGGTAGCGACGAAGAACTCACCCGCCTGACACGCTCGCTGGGCGTGATGTATACACGCGGCCCCGCCAGCGGGGACCAATACACCGTCGATCACAGCGCCTCGATCGCACTTGTCGACCCGCAAGCGCGCCTGGTCGGCCTGTTCCGCCCCCCGCTGGAGGCAGCCACGATCGGTACCGACCTATTGACCCTCATAAACAGTCGCCAATGAAACCCGCCATCCTGCTCCAATACGCGCTGCCCCACCGCCTGCTGTCGCGGCTCGTCTACTGGGCTACGCGCCGGACCTGGCGGCCGTGGAAAAATTTTCTGATTGGCCAGATCGTGCGTCGTTATCAGGTCGACCTCAGCGAAGCACAGGTGACCGAACCGTCCGGATTCGAGCATTTCAACGCTTTCTTTACCCGCGCCCTGAAGCCTGCCGCGCGCAGCGCCGATCCAGCTGCCGATGCAGTGCTCTGCCCCGCAGACGGCAAGATCAGCCAGGCTGGCGCCATACGCGCCGGCCGCATCATTCAGGCCAAGGGCCAGGACTACACTGTCGCGGAACTGCTCGCATCCGACGAGGACGCGACCGCTTACACCGACGGCAGCTTCGTTACCGTCTATCTGTCACCGCGCGACTACCACCGCGCGCATATGCCGCTGGATGGCGTGCTGCAGAGCACCGTGCACGTGCCCGGCCGCCTGTTCAGCGTGGCTCCGGCACCGGTCGCCGCAATCCCGCGCCTGTTCGCACGTAACGAACGCCTGATCTGCCATTTCCAGGGCGAGCATGGCCCCTTTGTTGTGGTAATGGTCGGCGCCATGCTGGTATCCAGCGTGTCGACGGTCTGGTCCGGACTCGAAATTCCACCGTACGCCCGTCGAGTCACGCGGCGTGACTGGCGCGATCGTGCGATCCGGCTTGAACGTTTTGCCGAGATGGCGCGATTCAACATGGGATCGACCGTGATCGTGCTGTTACCGCCGGCGGCCGGTGAAATGGACGCGCTCGCCCCCGAGCAGCCGGTCAAGGTTGGGCAGCGCATAGGCCGCCAGCGCTGACAGCGCTGACAGCGGGTTTGGAGCAAAAGCCGGGGAAACGGCGCAACAACGGCTGGCAACTCGCCATACCAAACCATTCGGGTGACAAGGATTGTCAGTTTGTGACCGATTCGGCTAATCTGCACCGCTCATCGGTTTAGTATCGCCGGCGATCGTCATACCAGCAGACCAAATTCAGGGGGAGTCTCATGCAGCAGTTGATCTGGCGGCTTGTCGCAACGAAACGCGCCTATCAGTTGCAGCGCGAGTTCAAGGAAATCGACAAGCTCATGAGCGTGCTGAACAATGCTTCACGCCTGCAGCTTGCGACCCTGACCCAGAAAGAGTTCTCCGCCGCAGCCAAGAGCGAGTTCCCGCATCTTTACGGTACGCCACCCGAACAACGCTATAGCGCCTGGGGCAGCGGTACGACTATCGGCCTCTCGCGCGCCCGTTCCGATAACCTTCCGGTACGCCTGCGCGGCATCGCCCTTTGGCTGACCGTCGCCTATCACGAAACCCGTGGCACGACCCTGCCGGCGCTCGACAGCGTGCACCGTTCCCTGCTGCGTGCGCTGCGTGTGCTGCGCGAATCCGCTCCAGCGGCAACTGCTGATAGCTGGTTTTCCAGCGAACAGGCAGCTTGATTCCTGACCCTACTTCGAGTTCGGGCTAGAAGAAAACCGCGCGCCAGGGACGGCGCGCTTTTTTTCGCGTGTGTTTGGGCTGCCGCGCTTTCCTGCCCGCTATCTGGCACAGACCGGAATCTGCAGCGTCTGACCCGGCTTGATTGCATACCCCGGCGCACGCAGACGATTGATGCTCGCTATTTCACGCACTTCCGCACAACGGTGTTTGCGCGCGATCGCGGCAAGCGTGTCGCCCTTGCGCACTGTATAGCGGCCGCGGCTGCCGGCTGAGCTACCTGGCGTTGCCGCCTTGGCCATGGCTACCTGCGGCATGGTTGCGGCATGCAGCTCGGCTGCCAACGCCTGCCAGGGGCCTTGGGCACAGACGCGTGGAAACGCCGCCTCGAGCACGGCTGGCACCGACAGCTGAGTGCCCGGCGGCAGGGAGGCCTGATGGTCATAAGCCGGGTTGAGGTTGCGCAGGGCGCGGAACCAGCCATCGCGACTGCCACCTTCCTGACCAAAGCAGATCGACAGCTCCGATAGCGACATGGAGCGCGTCAAGGCGACACTGCCCAGACGTGTATCGATCTTCGGAAACTCAAGGTTGTAACGCTCCGGATGCATGAACAGCCAGGCTGCCGCAAGCACCATGGGCACGTATTCGCGAGTTTCCTGCGCCAACGCGCCGTACACCGACGGATCCCAGAAACGTGCGCGACCACCAGCGGCAAGTCGCCCCATGCGCCCTTCGCCGCCGTTGTACGCTGCGAGCACGAGTTCAAGGTCGTTGTTGAACACGCGCAGCTGTTCGTTGAGGTAGGCCGCATTCGCGCGCGCCGACAGGGTCGGATCAAAGCGCTGATCGAAGCCGTTGCTCGTGGCCAGACCAAAACGCAGGCCGGTCGCATACATGAACTGCAGGGGACCACTTGCGCCGGAACGCGATACAGCATGCACCTTGCCACCGGACTCTTTCGCGATAAAACCGAACAGCAAGGCTTCCGGCAGACCGGCCTTCTGGTACTCAGGCCACATAAGCTGCCGCATGTACTGATAGTTGACGTAGGCCTGGATCAGGTTCGGCCGATATTGTGTCAACCACTCCTCAAGCGCAGCCTTGACTGGCTCGTTGAGCGCGATGATCTCTGCCAGCGGCCGCCCCCTGAGCAAAGTGATCGAGCGTGCCGACTCCGGCAGATCGGATACGAGAGGCGAGCCTTCGCCAGCGGCCTTGACCTCGAACTCGTCGCCGGCTGGTCTCTCAGTTTGCCCGGTAGCAGCGGCAATCGGCGCATCACGCCGGAGCAGACCATCGAACGCCGACAGAAAACGCTCCTCCTCACAACCGGACAACTGATGGCAGCGCAGTGCCGCCGCACGCAGATCATCGAGCGCAGCATTGCCTTCACGGGCCGCCCGTTCGCGCTCGCCAGCATCGGCCAGCTCAGCACTTCCCTCGTAGCGCGTCACAGCATCGCTCAGGCGTGTGTAAAGCTGGCCGATCTCCGTTTCATCAGCGGCGGGTAGCGGCACAGTCTTTGCGTTACGCGCCGGCTTACCTGCGCAGGCGGCCAGCAACAATACAACGGCCGCAGCCGGAACAAGGCAAATACGCAAGACTCTACTCTCCAAACACGAACGGCCCGCACGTTACACAGGCCGGCCTAACGACACAACCGCACGGAATTCCCGCGACATGGCCGACCGTCGCTACAATCAGGCTTCATACCTATGCGATAGGCCGGGAGTGGACGTGAGCGACATTCTACTGGGCAAGAGTGACATCGACGTAGTGCTGCGAGCCCGATACGCGAACCGCCATGGCCTTGTCGCCGGAGCAACCGGCACTGGCAAGTCAGTCACCTTGATGCGTCTGGCGGAAGGCTTCTCGCAGATGGGCGTCCCGGTATTCCTTGCTGACGTCAAGGGCGACCTCGCCGGCCTCAGCGAACCCGGCGGTGGCAATGCCAAGATCGATGCGCGAGTGGCCGAACTCAAGCTTGACTGGAAGGCCGCAGCCAATCCCGTCGTGTTCTGGGACATCTTCGGCGAACTTGGCCATCCGGTACGCAGCACGATTTCCGAGATGGGCCCCAACCTGCTGGCACGCCTGCTTGAACTTAACGAGACGCAGGAAGGTGTGCTGGAAGTCGTGTTCAAGCTTGCTGACGACGAAGGCCTGCTGTTGCTCGACCTCAAAGATCTGCGCGCACTGCTGACCTTTGCCGCGGAAAACGCGAAGCCGATCTCGCAACGCTACGGATTGATTTCCGGCCAGTCGATCGCGGCGATTCAACGCGCACTGCTGGGCCTGGAACAAGCCGGCGGCGACCGCTTCTTCGGCGAACCCGCCCTTGACCTCAGCGACTTCCTGCGCCAGGACATGAGTGGTCGCGGCGTCGTCAATATCCTCGCAGCCGACAAGCTGATCCTGAGACCCAAGCTCTATTCGACCTTCCTGCTCTGGATGCTATCCGAACTGTTTGAACGCCTGCCCGAGGTCGGCGATCTCGACCAGCCCAAGCTCGTGTTCTTCTTCGACGAAGCGCATTTGCTGTTCGACGATGCACCAGCTGCATTGGTACAGCGCGTGGAGCAGGTCGTGCGCCTGATCCGCTCCAAGGGCGTTGGCGTCTATTTCTGTTCGCAGAATCCCGACGACGTGCCGCAGACCATACTCGGCCAGATGGGCAACCGTGTGCAGCATGCGCTGCGCGCGTTTACACCCCGCGATCAAAAAGCGGTCAAGGCCGCAGCCGAAACCTTTCCACCGAATCCGAAGATCAAGAAAGTCGCCGACGTGATCACCCAGCTTGGTGTCGGCGAAGCACTTGCCACTACATTGCAGGACGGTGGCGTACCGCTGCCGGTCGAACGCGTGCTGATCGCCCCGCCCGGCTGCCGCCTGGGTGCAATCACCGAAGCTGAACGAGCAACGATACGTTCGCGCTCGCCGGTCGGCGGCAAATACGACACGAGCATCGATCGCGAATCAGCCTACGAGAAGATCACCGCGCGCAATGCCGAGGCCAACTCCACGACCGTGGCGGAAACCAAGCCGGAAGAGCCCAAAAAAGCCGACAAGCGTACCGAGGCAGGCAATGGCTGGGGCGATATGATCAAGGGTGCCCTGTTCGGCACCGGCCGGCGCCAGGGTGTTATCGAGGCAACCGCCAAATCCGCCATGCGCTCCGTCGGCAATCAATTGGGCCGGCAGATTCTGCGCGGCGTTCTTGGCTCCATCCTGGGCGGGCGTCGCTAACCTCCGCTCATCAAGACTCTGAAGATCCCTCATGACCGACAAGACCATCGTGCCGTTCTGGCAACGGCTGCGCGAAATCTCCCTCTACCCCACGCAGCCCGGCGCGATGGTGACACTGATCGTGCTGTCACTCGCTCGACTGCTTGGCCTGCTACCTGGGGTCGGCGGCATCGCCAACTTGCTGGTGATGATTGCACTGTACAAATTCGCCTTCGAGGTTCTGCGCGCGACCGCCAACGGAAATATGCAGCCCCCCGAAAATGCACTCGACATGGACGAGTCGGTGGGCCGCTACGGGGTGCTGCTGCAGGCTGCGTTTATCGTGCTTGCCGTTCTCTCGTTCTTCGTTGGCGGGTTGCTGTTCGGTACGGACGGCCTATGGTTCGGCCTGGCCGCATCGGTGATCCTGGTGTTCGGCTGGCCCGGTGCCTGTATGTCGCTGGCGATCGACCAGAATTTCGGGCACGCGCTGAATCCGAGTACCTGGCTGCAGATCATGGGGCGCCTCGGATGGCCGTATTTCCTTGCGTTCGGCCTGATGGGCCTGATTTTCCTGAGCGCGGGTAATGCGCAGGCGCTGATAGAGGATGTCTTGCCGCTAGTGATCGGCCTGCCCGTGTTCTATTTCATCTCGGGCTACGCGCTGCTCGCGACCTTCCATCTGATGGGATATCTGGTCTGGCAGTACCAGGACGAACTCGGTTTCACGCCCGATGCGGCACCCGCGCCGCTGATCAATCGCAACGCCGACCCGGATCAGGCCATCCTCGACGAAGCGGCGCAGATGGTCCGCGACGGTGAAACCGACCTCGCCACCGAGACCTTGCGCGCGCATCTGCGCGAGCGCGGCGGCACCGAGGCGGTACATACGCAGTATCGAAAACTGTTGCGCCTGAAAGGGGATACCACCGAACTACTGCGCCACGGCAAGGAGTGGCTACCGATACTGCTTGCGCAGGACCGCGAGAAAGCAGCGGTGGAGCTCTTCCGTGACCTCAGCGAACTCGACCCGAGTTACGCGATCAACGACGCCGAGTCGAATACCCGTCTCGCCAATCGTGCCGCAACCCTAGGGCAGACCCAGCTCGCGCTGCGCCTGATCAGTGGCTTCCACAAGCGCCACCCCAAGAGTTCGGATACTCCGCAGATGTATCTGCTCGCAGCACGCCTGTTCAGCGAGCGCATGGGCAAGGACGCGGAAGCCAAGGCCTTGCTGACCCAGATCCGCACCGCCTATCCGACGCACGCACTGATTCCGGAAGTCGACGCGCTGCTGAAGCTGATCGAATCGCTGGGCACCAAGAAAAACGCAGCCACCTGATGCGCCGACGCGAGCCGGCTTGTTTTGCCGGCTCGCCGAACCGTCAGCCTATGGTGAAACTCTCGCCGCAACCACACTCACCCGTCATGTTCGGGTTCTCAAAGACGAACTGAGCGTTAAGACCACTTTTCTGGAAGTCTATCGCCGTGCCGTCAACGAAGGGCAGGCTCTTGGCATCGACGACGAGCTTGACGCCAGCATCCGCGATCCAGTGATCGTCGTCGGCAATCGTATCGGTCAGGTCGACGACATAGCTGTAGCCGGAACAACCGGTACGCTTGACACCAAAACGCACAGCCTTGGCGTTCGCATCACGGGCCAGGAAATCAAGCATGCGCTGTCGCGCAGCGGGGGTCAGGGAAATGGGCATGAGTGGATTCTAGTGGTCTGAAACAGGACTACCAACAACGCGATACGCACCGGATACGCAGAGGCATGGGGCCAAGGCCCAGGAAAACCAAGGCTACCGCCGTCTGCGTAGCAGTTCCGTTATTATGTACGGCTTCCCGGCGCAAACCGCGCCACGTTCTGTTGGAGTAGAGATCCATGGCGGTAGTCAGCATCAAGGCGGCGCTGGCAGGCACTTACCCGGTTGGCAGTGAGGTCACGGTCCGCGGGTGGGTGCGCACCCGGCGCGACTCCAAGGCCGGACTTTCGTTCGTGAATCTCAGTGACGGCTCATGCTTCGATGCAATCCAGATCGTCGCGCCGAATACGCTGGCGAACTATGAAACCGAGGTGCTCAGGCTCAGCGCCGGCTGCAGCGTCATTGCCAGTGGCACCCTCGTCGAATCACAGGGCAAGGGCCAGAACTTCGAGCTGCAGGCCAGCACGATCGAAGTCACCGGTTTCGTCGACGATCCGGAAACCTACCCTATCCAGCCCAAACCACATTCCATGGAGTTCCTGCGCGAGGTCGCCCATCTGCGACCGCGCACGAACGTGTTCGGCGCCATTACGCGTGTGCGCCACTGCATCGCACAGGCCGTACATCGCTTCTTCCATGAGAACGGCTATTACTGGATCAATACGCCCATCATCACGACCAGCGACGCCGAAGGCGCCGGCCAGATGTTTCGCGTGTCGACGCTAGACCTCGCCAACCTGCCACGTACCGACAGGGGTGGGATCGACCACAGCAAGGACTTTTTCGGCAAGGAGGCGTTTCTGACCGTATCAGGCCAGCTCAACGTCGAGGCCTACTGTCTTGCACTCAGCAAGGTCTATACCTTCGGCCCAACCTTCCGCGCCGAGAACTCCCAGACCTCGCGCCATCTCGCCGAGTTCTGGATGATAGAACCGGAGATCGCATTCGCCGACCTTGCCGCTGACGCCGATCTGGCCGAAGCACTGCTAAAGTACGTGTTCAAGGCGGTGCTCGACGAGCGCGGCGACGACATGGCGTTCTTCGCAGACCGCGTCGAGAAGACAGCGATCTCACGCCTTGAGAACTTTCTGGCCTCACCGTTTGAGCGTATCGACTACAGCGATGCGGTCAGCATATTGCAGAAGTCCGGCAAGCAGTTCGAATTCCCCGTTGAATGGGGCATGGACTTGCAGACCGAACACGAACGCTTCCTCGTCGAGCAGCATGTGGGCCGTCCGGCCGTGGTCATGAACTACCCGGAACAGATAAAGGCGTTCTACATGCGCCTTAACGACGATGGCAAGACCGTTGCGGCCATGGACATACTGGCGCCCGGCATCGGTGAAATCGTCGGTGGTTCGCAGCGCGAGGAACGTCTAGATCTGCTTGACGCGCGTATGGCGAAAATGAACATCGACCCGACGCACTATCACTGGTATCGCGATCTGCGCCGCTACGGTTCGGTCCCGCATGCCGGCTTTGGTCTGGGCTTCGAGCGCCTCGTCGTCTATACCTGTGGCCTGGCAAATATCCGCGACGCCATCCCCTATCCACGCGTGCCGGGCCACGCCGAGTACTAGGACGGTACCAGCCCTTGCCTGCAGCGCTGCCCCGACGCCGTTCTGCCGTTCCCAGAGGCCTTGCCGGACGCCGACCGTGCAGGCAATTGACTGTGCCCTGGCCCAAGCGTTCCGGCTTATCTGGGATCTACTGACGTGTTATTCCTGCTGTTGCTCGCACTCGGATTGGCCATCTTCGGCCTGACTGCTTATGTCATGAGCTGGCCGCTGGTTGCGACCCAGTTGCGCGACCGGCATCCACAGGATCGTCCGCTCCTGGGTGCAACCCTGTTCTCGCCCCAGGCGTACGGCTGGTTCCTGCGGTGCGCCTGGCGCAGCTCGGCCGACCAGCACCTGCGTTTTCTTGCGCTGCCAGGCAGCGTCGCCGCCTGGGCTATCGCCATCGGCAGCAGCTGCGCGGCTCTGCTGCTGCTTTTACGTATGACGGGAGTGCTGGTATGAGCGACGACATCGACCACGGCAACGAAGCCCCTGAGGGACGTGCACGCTCCTACTGGTGGTGTGCCGGCTTCGGCGACACGCTGATCTGGTCGCGTCTGGACATACTCGACAGCGGCATTGCCGAAGTCTTCGGTGCGACCGGCGAGTACCTGCGCTATGACGACGAAACCGCGGCTCGCATGGCACTGCTCGACGCCGACTTCCGCGAATTCGACGGGCTCGACGAGGAAGACGCAGCCGTCATGGGTTTCGATCTGGAAAGCATGGACATACCACGCGGCGAGAGCGACGAGGAATTGCTGCCGCGCATGGTGCACAAGATTGCTCGCGGAATAGGCTGAGAACGGAGGCTTGCATGCAACTTGATCTGAACGGCCGTCACGCCCTGGTCTGCGGCGCCTCGCAGGGCATAGGCCTTGCCGCTGCACAGGAACTCGCCCAGCTCGGCGCCAACGTCACCCTGCTTGCACGCAACGCCGAAACACTGACGGTGGCCGCCGCTGGGCTGCCACGCGTACACGCCGCGCAGGCCCATGGATTCATCGCCGTGGACATGGCCGACAACGATACCTTGCGCCGCAAAGTGGAAAGTACAGCTTATGCCGCCCCCTTCCATATTCTGGTGAACAACACGGGTGGCCCGCCGGGCGGCCCGGCGCAGGCGGCGCAGGCGGAGGCCTTTGTCGATGCCTTCCGGCATCACCTGCTGGCCAACCACGCGCTGCTGCAGAGCGTGCTGCCGGGCATGCGCGAGGCAGGCTATGGTCGTGTCATCAACGTGATCTCGACCTCGGTCAAGGAACCGATCAGGAACCTTGGCGTCTCCAACACGATACGCGGCGCCGTCGCGAGCTGGGCCAAGACCCTGGCCACTGAGCTGGGACCCTACGGCATCACCGTCAACAATGTGCTGCCCGGATACACCCGCACTCAGCGCCTGACTCAGATCCTGAGTGATCGCGTGCACGCCAGCGGCAAGAGCGAGCACGAGGTCGAACAGGCCATGCTCGCCACCGTGCCAGCCGGACGCTTCGCCGAACCGGCCGAAATCGCCGCGGCGATCGCCTTCCTGGCCTCTCCGGCGGCGGCCTACATTAACGGCATCAATCTGCCCGTGGATGGCGGGCGCATGCAGTCGCTCTAGCAACGATCAGCCCCCGTTATCGAAGCGGCCGGACTTGCCGTCACGCCAAGTGCTGCGACTGCCCGGCGCGCGCTACCATCGTGCGATGACCCAGACCCTTAGCAATCTGATCGATGGCCGCCTCACTGCGCCCGCCAATGGCCGCTATCTCGAGGTGTTTGAACCGGCTACGGGCCGGTGTTACGCGCTAGCGCCCGACTCCGATTCAGCTGACGTGGCGCTAGCCCTGACCAGCGCCCAGCAGGCGTTTCCAGACTGGTCGCAGCAGCCTTCCACCGAGCGCGCCAGACACATGAATCGGCTCGCGGACCTGATCGAAACACGACTTGAGCAATTCGCCCAGGCAGAGTCACGCGACAGCGGCAAGCCACTGCAGCTGGCGCGCAATGTCGATATTCCGCGCGCCGTAGCCAACCTGCGATTCTTCGCTGCTGCCATCACGCAGTGGGCCAGCGAAGCGCATGCGATGGAAGATCGTGCACTGAACTACACCTTGCGCCAGCCGCTAGGTGTAGTTGCCTGCATCAGCCCCTGGAACTTGCCGCTATACCTGTTCACCTGGAAGATTGCACCGGCACTGGCCGCCGGCAACTGCGTGCTGGGCAAGCCCTCCGAAGTCACACCGCTGACCGCGCAACTGCTTGCCGAAGCGAGCATTGAAGCCGGCTTTCCCCCCGGAGTGCTCACCATCCTGCACGGCAGCGGCGCGCAGACCGGCCAGGCACTGGTCGATCATCCGGCAATCAAGGCCATCTCGTTCACTGGCTCAACCCGGGTTGGAGCCCAGATCGCCCTGAGCGCCGCCCGTCAATTCAAGAAGGCCTCGCTTGAGCTTGGCGGCAAGAACGCGACCCTGGTATTCGCCGACTGGAATGCCAGCGAAGCCCAGCTTGACACCATCGTGCGCTCGGCCTTCGCCAACCAGGGCCAGATCTGCCTCTGTGGTTCGCGCATTCTGGTCGAGCGCAGCATCTACGCCGAATTCCGTGAACGCTTCGTCGCCCGCACCAGGGCGCTGCGCGTTGGGGATCCATTGCTGCCCGAGAGCGACCTAGGCGCAGTCGTGTCACAGGCCCATTTCGACAAGGTCATGGGCTGCATCGCACTTGCCCGGGAGGAAGGCGGTCGCATACTGACCGGTGGTGAGGCCGTCGCCGTACCCGGGCGCTGCGAGAACGGCTGGTTTATCGCACCGACCGTGATCGAAGGACTGGGAGCACAATGCCGTACGAATCAGGAAGAGATCTTCGGCCCAGTCGTCACCTTGCAGCCCTTCGACGACGACGCCCAGGCACTCGCGCTGGCGAACTGCACGAACTACGGACTGGCCGCATCGGTCTGGACACGCGACCTCACTCGCGCGCATCGCGTCGCCGCCGGGCTGCACAGCGGCATCGTCTGGATCAACTGCTGGATGCTGCGCGATCTGCGCACCCCGTTCGGCGGCGTCAAGCAATCGGGGCTGGGGCGCGAAGGCGGGGTCGAGGCACTGCGTTTCTTTACCGAGACCAAGAACGTCTGCATAGCGCTGGACCCGTAGCCGCGGTCCGCTGCCGCGTCAATCCCGCCATCGGCATTTCTCCCAGGCCTGTCGCAATGGCTATGCTTGCGCTTTTGTTCCGGAGCCCGCCTCATGAGTGACCTGTCCGACCTGCTCAAGCGCAACAAAGCCTGGTCAGAGGCCATGCGTGAGCAGGACAAGGATTTCTTCAAGCGTCTGTCAAACCAGCAGGCGCCCAAATACCTCTGGATCGGTTGCTCCGACAGCCGCGTGCCGGCAAATCAGATTACTGACATGCAGCCTGGCGAGGTTTTCGTCCACCGCAATATTGCCAACGTGGTGGTCCATACCGACCTCAACTGCCTGTCGACCATCCAGTTTGCCGTCGATCTGCTCAAGGTCGAGCACATCATGGTCGTTGGCCACTACGGCTGCAGCGGCGTGCATGCCAGCCTGACGGGGGTTCGCGTCGGCCTCGCTGACAACTGGCTGCGCCATATCGGCGACGTTGCGCAGAAACACGCCGCCATGCTCGACACGCTTGAACTCGATGCCCTGCGCCACGCACGCCTGTGTGAGCTCAACGTCATCGAGCAGGTGACCAACGTGTGCCAGACAACGATAGTCGAGGATGCCTGGTCGCGTGGCCAGCCGCTCAGCGTTCACGGCTGGATCTACAGCCTGTTCGACGGACGCATCACCGATCTCGGCATGACCGTGGAAACGCGCGACCAGCTTTCCAGCGTGTATCAGGCAGCCGTGCAAAGGCTTGCCGCTTCGCGCTGAAGTGCTTGTCACCGTGCTTGCGCATTCGATCGTCCGGGCGCGCAGTTACCGCAACGCACATCCGCTGCAAAATCGCCCCATGCAAGCCTGATCTATGCTCGGCGCTACCATCAGGAGTCCACTCATGCCCGCC
Source organism: Rhodanobacteraceae bacterium (assembly GCA_016790075.1). Taxonomy (GTDB): domain Bacteria; phylum Pseudomonadota; class Gammaproteobacteria; order Xanthomonadales; family Rhodanobacteraceae; genus Tahibacter. The sequence continues at coordinate 479,248 of JAEUPP010000039.1, forward strand.
AGCCCGCTTCTTGCCCTGCCCCTGTTTCTCGCCGGCTTCGCAACAATGGCCGGGGCCGCAAGCTGGAAGGAGCAGCAGGTGGCGGCCGCCGAAAAATCAGAAACCATACTGCGCCAGGCCGAGAAGGTGCGCGGGCTGCTGGCGCAATACCAGATACTGCGCGCCGCCTATACCGCGGACGACAGCAAGGCGTTCCGCCTGATCTTCGGACAGTATCTGAGCTGGCATCAGTCCTATCTTGGACTGCACGACGAGGCCATGCAGTCGTTCTCGATCCAGCAAAGCGCCGACAAGCAGGATGCGCCATCACCACTGGAAGGAGATACATGGCGCATGGCACCGGCCGCGGACACCATCGTGCGCCTGGCCAAGGAACAGCGCGCCGTGTTCTTCAACGAGGCACACAACGCCGCGATCACGCGCTCGCTCACGCTGGAAATGCTGCCGCGTCTGCGCGAGCTGGGCTACACGCACTTCGCAGCCGAAACCTTGTACGAGACCGATACGGCGCTGGCGAGCCGCGGCTATCCGAACGAAGCAAGCGGTTTCTACACACAGGAACCGGTCTACGCAGAAATGGTGCGCACCGCGCTGAAGCTCGGCTTCACTGTCATCGCTTATGAAGCCACGTCCGAAGCCGTCGGCGATGCGCGCGAAAAGGAACAGGCACGCAACCTGTACAACCGTGTATTCAAGAACAACCCGGATGCGCGCGTCGTGGTCAACGCCGGGTATGCACATATCGTCGAGTCCGGGAAATACCTCGGTGGCGCGAGCATGGCTCAACATTTCAGCAAGATCGCGCATATCAATCCGCTGACCATAGAGCAGACCATGCTGATTCCGCATACCGAGGTCAGCCAGGACCATCCCTACTACCGCGCCTTGCTGGCCAGAGAGACCCCCAAGAGCGCCGTCGCCTTCGTTGACAAGGACGGCCAGCCCTGGAGCTTGCGCGCCGGACAGTACGACATCAGCATCGCGCTGCCACCGTACACACACGACAACGGACGTCAAAGCTGGCTCGCACTCAACGGCATGCGCCGTACCTATACCGTTGATGGCGAAATCTGCCGTTCGGTCATGCCCTGCCTCGTCGAAGCCCGTTACGCCAGCGAAGGTGACGACGCTATCCCGGCCGACCGCATCGTGATCGGCCTGCAGGATTCCTCGCTGACCGGCAGTGAACGCAAGTTCCGCAAGGTCAACGACCTGCGCACCGATCTCTATCTGCGCCCCGGCCGCTACCGCGTGCGGGCAAGCGGAGCGGACAATCAAATCGTCAACACCCAGATCATCACCGTCGGTTCAAGCGAGTGACGCCATCCATGACTGACCCCATACACACGAACAACGCGCCGGCCCCTGTTGGCGCCTATCCGCACGCACGCCGTGTCGGCAACCTGCTGTTCCTGTCGGGCGTCGGCCCACGCACTCCGGGCAGCAATGAAATTCCGGGCAATGTATACGATGCCGAGCGGCGTCTGATCAGCTACGATTTCGAGGCGCAGTGCCGCCAGGTTTTCGCCAACGTGCGCGCCGTGCTGGAAGCTTCCGGCGCGCGCTGGGAGGATCTGGTCGATGTCACGGTCTACCTGACCGACATGCAGCGCGACTTCGCGAGCTACAACCGCCTTTACGCCGAACATTTCACCAGTGCCCAGCCCTGCCGCACCACGCTGGGCATTACTGCACTACCGACGCCGATTGCGATCGAACTCAAGTGCGTGGCCGCGATAGAGTCTGGCTGATACCAGTACGCCCGATTCCCGCCGACGCGGATTGCCGGCAGCCGCAGGCAACGGTGGCATGTTCGCAAGCTCAATCCAATTGACGGACAAACTCCGGATTCAAGGCCGCGATTGCGTGATCGCTCCAGCATCGCACCGTGTGTGCCGCTGCGAACATTGCACGGACCAGCGTACGGAGAAATGGTCGCTGTTTGCGCAAATCGAGCTTGATGATGACGAGCTGAAGCGCATCGCGACATAGGCGACGCTGCGCCGATGGACCGGCGCAGCGTCGCCTGAAGGCCACACTTAACTTTCGAAATTGCTGACGAAAATCACGTCACTCGGTGCCGGTGCAATCACCGTCGCCGCATACGACGCCGGCGTTCCGGCCTGTGCGACACGCAACTCGATATCGGCAGCAGCCGGGGCGAGATTCGCAATGAACGAGAAACGATACAGCGTGCCCCAGTTGAGCGGATTCAGCACCGCCGGCACGCCCGGCGCCGGAGCAGGATTGACCGGAGCAGTCCAGGTCAGGCGGCCGCCACTGTTGCTCGAGGTCCAGTTGTTAGCCGTGTCGAGATCGCCGTCGCTGAATTCGATACCACTCACGGTCGCCCCCGCGGGCAACGGCAGGCTGAAGCTGTCATAGCCGTAGTTGTGGATTACGCGGAAGCGCTGCGCTGGAGTGGCATCGTCGTCATAACTGGGCGTACCTGAGGTTACACCGCGCGCGAAGTCGACATTCATGACGGCGTAGTCGTAGCGCCACTGTCCACCGCCAAGATCGCGCGCCTTGACCGCAACGCGCGTATGGCCTTCATTATTGGCAATTTCTACATTGCGCTGATTTGGATCGGCAGTGCCTGGCGTAACCCACTGATTGATGGCCGGTCCCAGCCGCGTCGGCGTACCGTTGGAAATGCTCCAGGGGCCAGCACCGGTAAAGCTGAAGGTGACCGGGCGCGAGGCCATGGTGTTATAGACGTTGACGTCGTCACGCACGATGTACCAGGACTCGAAGCGGAAGGTGCCGCTCGCTAGCTGCGATTCGCGCACAATCAGGCGCTGGCTGTAGTTGGTATTGCCCGAGCTGTCTTCCAACAGGTCGCAATTGGGATCGTAGATCGAACCGCAACGGCCCCAGGCGTCGCCATTGGGAATGATCTCGCTGCGTGGACCGAGGTCGCTATTGCTGTCGTTGTTGCTGGTCGCATAGGTATCGCTGCAGGAGCGGCCGAGAATATGCGAGTTGCTGCCACCGCTGCCTGGGCTTGTGGAACAACCGACATTGACCGTCAGGAATGCGTGCTTGACGCCAGAACGCCCTACCTGGTCGATGCGCCCTTCGCTGTCGAAGCGGTACAGGTTCCAGATCAGGTTCGGATGCTGATCATTATTGTAGGGGGCGTAGGTGCCGGTGAATTTCTCAAACCAGGCTACATCAGCCGAGTACAGCGCCGAGCTCGTGCCCAGCGGATCGCCGGCGACCGTAGCCTGCGCCGTCCCATTGTTGACATTGTTGCGAAGCGTGGAATTCGGTGTGAATACGGCATAGCCGTCGGTAGCGCCAGCCGGGCCATCGCAGCTGCAGGTACCCGCACAGTTCAGCGCCCTGGTACAACGCGAGTACTGCGCGTCGAAGGCAAGCATGAATACGTCGGCCTGGTACTTGGCGCCGGGCACACCGGGTACATCGGTGTTTGGCCAGACTGGAGCACCGCCGCCCAGCACGATGAAATTGCCATCCTGAGCGGTGACGTCGAGCTGCATGCGCATTTGCGCGATAGCCCAGCCATCTACCCAGGGCTTGCCGATACGGCGCGCAAGGTCCGGATGAATACGCAGATCCATGGTACGTACCTGGAGCTGCCGTCCATCGGCAGTCACGGCGTACATAAGCTTGTCCATGAAGAACCAGGCGCGGCCGTTGGCATCGACGAGTTCCAGCGTGAGCGCATCATTGCTCCGCGGCTGCAAGGTCGCGTCGACCAGCGACAGTTCCCCGTCCGGCGTCTTGAGCCGGAAACCACCGCGCAAAGCCAGGCGGCCACCGACAAAATGATCGAAGTTCAACGCGTTGACCGCGAACTGCAGGCCGCCCTGCGAACGCAGACCGACGGCGACGAAGCCGCGGCGGTCCGGATCACCAACGCCGTTGCGCTGATCCAGAGCCATGCCGAGGTCGGCCAGTAGATCTTCGTTCCAGATAAAGCCGAGGTCGCCGCCATGCGCGGTCCAGACCTGCGGCTGAGCAGGCTGACTCGGCGACTCAGCCACTGCGCTGCTGGCCGCCACCCCCAGGAGCAGTACGAAAACACCGCGAACTAACGTCATGACCATGATCAGAATTCCCTGAATAAGGCGATAGGACTATTGCCAGTAGCAACCTGCGGCACTGTCCAAGCCGCAGGTTGCCTACCTTGGCTGGTTGCTTAGTGCCTGGAGGCCGACTCGAAGTTGTCCACGAAGATCAGATCGACAGCCGGCGTGGCCGGCGCCAGCACCGAAGCCGTATAGGAGGCTGGTGTACCGCTCTGCGCGACATGCAGATCAACATCGGCTGCCGTTGGCGCCTGGTTGGCGACAAACGAGAAGCGGAACATCGTGCCCCAGTTAAGTGGATTGAGAACGGCAGGGGTATTGGCCGGTGGCGTCGGATTCACCGGCGCCGTCCAGGTGACGCTGCCGCCGGAAGTCGTCGCGGTCCAGTCGTTGGCCGCATCGAGCTCGCCATCGTTGAATTCCAGCGAGCTTACCGTGACGCCGGCCGGCAGCGGCACGCTGAAGCGGTCGAAGCCGAAATTGTGGATTACGCGGAAGCGCTGGGCCGGATCGGAGTCGTCACTGTACTTGCTGGTCCCCTGCGTCACGGCACGCGCAAAGTCGAGGTTCATCACCGCGTAGTCATAACGCCAGGCACCGTTGCCGAGGTCGACCACGTTGACGGCGACGCGGGTATGACCCTCCGCGCTCGCGACCTCAACGTTTTTCTGGTTCGGGTTGGCGGTGGTCGGGCTGACCCAGCGGTTGATGACCGGGCCCAGCAGCTGCGGCGTGCCATTGCTCATGGACCAGCTCGCGCCATAGCTGAAGGTCACGGGCCGCGAGGCCATGGTGTTGTAGATATTGATGTCCTCGCGAACGATGTACCACGACTCCATGAAGTAGGTACCGCCAGCCGTTAGCTGCGACTCGCGCGTGATCATGCGCTGGCTGTAGTTGGTATTGCCGCTGGGATCGGCGCTCAAGTCGCAATTGGGATCGAAGATCGAGCCGCAACGCCCCCACTCTCCCCGGGCCGGGATGATTTCGTTGCGCGGGCCCAGATCGCCATTGCTGTCGTTGTTGCCGGTACCGTAGGTATCGGAACAGGCCAGACCGAGGATGGCGCCGGTGCTGCCGCCGCTGCCAGGACCAGAATTGTCACAGCCAGTATTCGTGGTGACGAATGCGTGCTTCACACCGGAACGGCCTATCTGTTCGATGCGGTTGTTGGCGTCGATGCGGTAGAGGTTCCAGATCAGATTCGGGTGCTGGTCGTTGTCATACGGCGCGAAGGTGCCGCTGAACTTGCGGTACCAGGCTACGTCCGCCGAATACAACGCACTGCTGGTGCCGTTGGGATCGCCCGCAACGGTAGGATTGGCCGTGCCGTTGTTGACGTTGTTGCGCAGCGTTGAAGACGGGGTAAATACCGCATAGCCGTTGGTCGCGGTATTCGGGCCGTCGCAGGTACAACCCGTCGTGCAACCGAGACTGTTCGTACAGCGCGAGTACTGCCCCTGGAAGCTCAGCATGAACACGTCGGCCTGGAAGCGCTGCTCCGGGGTTACGCCCGGAACCACCGTGCCAGGCCATACCGGAGCCCCCTGCACGATATCGATGTAGTTGCCGTTCTGCGCCACGACCTCCAGACGCATGCGCATCTGTGCGACCACCCAGTCAGTGATTTCCGGCTTGCCCAGACGCCGCGCAAGATCAGCATGCAGGCGCAGGTCCATGGTCTGCACGTCGACCGTGCGGCCTTCGTCGGCGATGGCATACATCAGGCGATCAAGGTAAAACAGCTTGTTGCCGGCCGCGTCGACCACATCCAGCATCTGTGAATTCGTACCACGCGGAACCACAACCGCGTCGACCAGTGAAAGCTCCCCAGCCGGCGAATTCAGGCTGAAACCGCCGCGCAGGGCAAGCCGCCCGCCGACAAAGTGATCGAAATTGGTATCCGTGACGGCGAAGCTGAGCCCGCCCTGGTCACGCAGCGGCACGGCGACGAATTCACGGCTGTCAGGATCAGAAACACCGGTCGCGCTCTTGAGCGTGATGCCGTAGTCGCGCAGCAGATCCACATTCCAGATAAAACCGAGGTCGCCGCCCAGCGCCGTCCAGGTTTGCTTTACGACGGGCTGCGGCTGCGGCTGTGGTCCGGACGCGGCCATTGCCAGCGGTGCGCTGAAAGCCGAGGCCAACGCCAGGGCCAGTACGAAACGATGCGAATGCAGGTTCATTGCCGCCTCATGAAAAAGTGGATAACCGCGCATTTCCCTGCAGGTGATTCCCTGGCATGACACGTAAGGCTCCCAGCCAAGCGCGACCGCCATGATGTACCGAAAGACCAGCATGGCCGCGGTGCCCCCCCCTTGGAACAGCCCCGACTCAAGCCGCCGCCCTGACATAACGAGCGGCCTTGCCTCAAGGCCACGCTGCTTAGCGCGACCATGCCTACTGTTGAACTCAGTTGCCCGCCAGCACCGTGCTCGTTGCCGCCGTCTCCGGCGGCGACTTGCCAAAGGCCGGGTCGTTCCAGAGCGAGTACAGAAATTCACCACGCGACTGCGACTGCGGGCCGACATTGAACGGACGCCCAGGGCCGCCCGCACACAACGTATTCTCCGCCGGGATTGCCGGCGCGGTCACAGCCTGACGGCGCAGGAACTCGATGTAATCCTTGCTCGCGATCTGATGGCGCAGATTCGCCTCGATACGCACCGGCAAGCTGGTGCCTGCCGGCAATACGAAGGTGTAGAGCGTGTCGTCATAGTTGACCAACGTACCCGAACCCGGCGCCGTCTCCGGATAGCTGTAATTGACGGGACGCACTTCATCCCCGTTCGGATCAGCCGCGGTACGCGGACGCAGTCCCAGCGGCGGAATGCGGTTGTCCTTGGCAATGCAATTGTTCAGTACGAAGTGGAAGTGCTTCTGGCCACCCGACTCGGTGCGGCAGACACCCGGCGGCGTCGCATCCCAGATGCCCTGCAGGACTTCGTAGATCTTGATCTGGCTGTCTTCGGTCAACACACCGGTGGCTGCGTCGTAGGCACCGCTTTCACTGATCAGGCTGTTGTTGGCCGCAAATGCCTTGACGTTGAGCCACATGCGGCGGCCCTCGGAATAACCGGTAGGCAGCTTGTGGCCGCTGAGGTTGGTCGTACGCACACGCACCGTAACACTGCCTGGCGTACCCGCGGTCGGCGCGGTATAGGCGGTAACCGTCGAGGTCAGCGAGGCACTGGACTGCAGCATGGCCCGCGCCCAGGCTATGGTGCGATCGTAGTCTGCGGGGTCACCGGAACCGGTCGCTGCGTAAAGGGTCTTGATGATCGCCGGTATCCAGGTATTCGCCCCGACGAAGGTGTGTACGGGCAGATTTCCCGTACGCGATCCCTCTTCGTTCAGGGTGCAGGCCTGCGCCAGCGGATCGTTCGAGGTCGGCATGTGGCAGGTCTGGCACGGTTGGGATTTGGCCAGCGCCGGCTGCCCCGGGGCGACGGACTGCAGACCATCGCGGAAGATCAGATCGGCGAACAGGCTGCGCTGCCATTCGCTGTAGGTACGCTCGATGGGGAAAGGGCGCGTGGTCGCCGTACCGTTTTCGAGAATCAGGGTCTTGAGCGGGCCCTGATTGGTGTCCGGCGTCGACACATCGTGGCAGCTGCCGCATAGCTCCGAGCTCTGGTGCAGGGGCGAGTACTGCCAGCCATGTGGCGGCTCCAGCAGACGATTCACATAGGAATACGGTCCGCGCCGGCAGGGGCCGCCATATTCATCGCCTTCGGGGGTGATGCAGCTGCCCGCATCGTCGACCCAGATATTGGAGTTGCCGATCTCGAACGGCTGGCCCTGCGGCCCGGCCGGCATCATACGATGGCAGTAGTGGCAGCCTATGCCGCCGTAGTCGTTACCGAAACCATCGGTGTCGTTGTAGTCGCCGGTCAGCAGGCACCCCGAAGCACCGCTGGCGGGATTCAGATTGCCGCCGCCGGCCTTGACCACACGACCGCCCAGCCAACCCGCAGGGGTGTGGCAGCGCAAGCAATAATCGCCAGCGCCGGGATAGTCCTTGTTCGCGACATCGAGTGCGGCCCAGAACAACGGATCGCGAGTGGCATTCGCCATCATCGAGCCGGCCCAGGTGCTATGCGGCAGGAACTGGTTGCCGGGCGAAGAGAAGCCGCGATGGCAGCCCAGACAGTTACTGGTTGGTTCCAGTGCCGTCTGCAGCAGCGGCTGCGTACCATGCGGAGTGAGATCCAGCGCCATGGCGGGCGCGACAGCAAAGATCATGGCTGACGCCAATACCAACCAAGACAGCCGCGTCCACGACGCCGGCCGCCTCATGCACACCAACCGCCCCATGCTTCGTCCCCCTGCCCCTAAACATACCCAGACGCACGCAACCATGGAAAATAGCACGGCTTATGCCAATGAGGCATGGGCCTTAGTAGTATTTATTCAGCTCTTGCTCCCACCGTGCTGCTTAGATCGGCCGCGTTGGCGGCGGGCCGCGGCCGCGAGACCGGCTCCCAGTCGCGCAGCGGAGCAAAGGTTGCCGCATGCCAGATGGACTCCGCGGCACCAAGGTGTGCCTTGCTGTCGCGCGGCGCGAAATCGCTGACGAAGCCGAAACGGAAAGTCAGGCCCCAGCCCAGGGGCGTCGAGCTACCCCGCGTCCAGGCCACGCGGGTGTTGTCCCGCGCGACGCTCCAGCTCGTGCCGGTATCAGCGACAGCGGCGAAATCCTGCGCCTCGATCAACGCCTGCGGATCGGTAAATACGGCGAAACGCTCCACGCCAAGGTTCTGCTCTACACGCAGATTCGGCTCCTGGCCGCTAGTCCTGGTCAGGGTCAGATCGAGATTGAACACCATGTAGGCATAGGCATAACGCCCGTCGCCGCGGCGGGTCACACGCGTCGCCAGCAGTGCCCGGCCTTGGGGTGTAGAGACCAGGCTGCGGCGCTGCCAGGCGCCGGCCGGGGCCATGTCCAACCAGCGATCCAGCATGCTGCCGCGGCGAAAATCGTTGACCTCGAAACGCCAGACATAGGCGTTCGGGTCCAGCCCCTGCCCGCGCACCTTCTGCGGCTCGATCTGCATCAGACCGATGTTGTTCCAGGGATTGGCATCGTCACGCACCACATACCAGTACTCGAGAAACCAGCGCGCGCCCACATGCCGCGACGGCAGCAGCTCGCTTTCGCGCACGGCCAGGCGCTTGGCACGGTTGTAGGCGTCGTCAGGCAGCAGACCTTCGTCGGAATCACGCAGGCCGTCACAATCTTTGTCATAAAGCGACCCGCAGCGTCCCCATTGCGCTGTGTACGGGATGATCTCGCTGCGCGGAGCCAGACCGCTGGGATAGTCGTTGCTGAATCCGCCGTACGTATCTTCGCATCCCGGAAACAGCACATGACCTTGCGCACAATCGCAAACGGCGTTGATGGTATGAAACGCGTGTTTGGCTGCTGACGCAGCGATCTGCACGAGCTGGCCGTCCGCATCGAGCCGATACAGATTCCAGACCAGGAAAGGGTGCTGGTCGTTGGCGTAGGGCGGCGCCGGCGGCGAGAACTTCGCATACCAGGCAACCGCGGCGCTGCCGGCATTGCGCAGGCTCGCATCCGGAGCCAGCACCACGAGTCCGTCCTCGCTATCGGCGCTGCAGGCACGCGAATGACCGCCCAATCCGTCACTTCTTCCACAACGATAAAAATTAACACCGTCGGGCTGACGCTCCTCCCAGTTGAGCGCCAGCCGCAGCATCTCGACATCTGCCTGCGCCGCCACCGACGGCCACTGCAGCGGACAGGCACCCGCCGCCTTGGACGCCATGTCCGCACTCGCTGCAGCAAGCCCCTCGGTCTGAACGCCGCCGACAAGCACGCCCGTCCACTGCGGACGCCCTAGCCGCTGTGCCAGCACTTCGCTGACGCGCATATCCATGTGCTGCAGCGACAGCGCGCCGTCTTCGGCGACATAGGCATGTGCATGATCGAGCTGGAACCAGACCTCGCCCGCCGCATCGGCGAGCTCCAGCCCCATGCGCGCACTACCGCGGCGGCGCAATTGAAATCCCGCCAGATCGAGTCGTTCGCCGCTGCTCAGGCGCAGCCGCGGCCCGCCCTGATGCCGTACCGCTCCGGCCAGCAGCGCACCGAAACGGCCGGGCCTGCCGCTCCAGCGCAGCGAGGCCGCGTCTACCGCCGCGTAGCGTTGCTCGCGGTAGTCGGCACGCTCGCGCTGCGCAACGCAACCGCCGCACTCGTCAAGCACCTCGATACCCAGCGGAGCCAGCGCCCCACGATTGAACAGCAGCGTGGTCTCGGCGGCCTGCGCCGCACCTGCGATGCAGCAGATCGCGCACAGTGCGGCAGCACGCAGGTAGCTCGCTTTCACGACAGCAGCAACCGCTCGGCGATCGCAAGATACAGCGCCGGCAGGCGTTCGAGATCCGCCACCGCAACATGCTCGTCAAGCTTGTGTATGGTCGCGTTGACCGGCCCGACTTCGACCACATCCGCACCCAGCGGGGCGATAAAGCGGCCATCGGAGGTGCCGCCCCCCGTACTCGCCAGCGCCGTGACCTGAAGCGTGTCGGCGATGGCAGCGATCGTGTGCTCGCGCAGCGGACCAGCATGAGTGAGGAATGGTTCGCCCGAGAGATCCCAGCGCAGCTCGATATCGAGTCCGTGCCGGCGCAGCACAGCCTCGGTGCGCTCACGCAGCGACGCAGCACTGCTTTCGGTACAGAAGCGGAAGTTGAACGTTGCCTGCAATGTTCCAGGAATCACATTGTTCGCCCCGGTGCCGGAGCTGATATTGGACACCTGGAACGAGGTAGGCGGGAAATCCGCATTGCCTTGGTCCCAGCAGGTGGCCACGAGTTCGGCCAGAGCCGGGGCAAAGGCATGAATAGGATTCAGCGCTTTCTCTGGATACGCCACATGCCCTTGCACGCCACGCACACTCAGATAACCCGACAATGATCCGCGCCGACCAACACGGATCACATCGCCAAGCCGTGTGCTGGAGGACGGTTCGCCAACGACACACCAGTCGATACGCTCGCCACGCGCGCGGAAGGTTTCGGCAACACGGCGCACCCCGTCCCGCGCGGCGCCCTCCTCGTCGCTGGTCAGCAGCAGCGCGATACGCCCTGGGTGACCGGGGTACTGCGCGACGAATTGCTCCAGCGCGAGCACGAAGGCCGCGACCGAACCTTTCATGTCGGCCGCACCTCGCCCGTAGAGCAGGCCGTCGCGCACTACCGGCACGAACGGCGGACTGCTCCAGTGCTCGGTTGGGCCACTGGGCACGACATCCGTATGCCCGAGGAAAACAAGTACCGGACCTGCGCCGCCGTGGCTGGCCCAGAGATTGTCGACCTCGCCATAGCGCAGCTGCTCGACCGTAAAACCGGCATGGCGCAGCCGGTCGCCGATCAGCGCCTGACAACCGGCATCGTCCGGCGTCACCGACACACGCCGGATTAGGTCGCAGGTAAGTTCGATAATCGCCGACATGTCAGCTCGCAAAACGCTGTGCAAACAGCTTGTCGTTGAAGCCGACGCTGACCTGGCCGTCCTCGGTCACCAGCACCGGCCGGCGCACGATGGCGGGGTGTTCCTTGATCAGCAGCGTCCATTCCGGCGTGCTCTCGGGCGCCTTGCGCGCCTCGGGCAGGCTGCGCCAGGTTGTCGAGCTGCGATTCACAAGCTTGTCCCAGCCGCCGAGTGCAAGCGCCCAGGCCTTCAGAGTGTCCGCGGGTACGCGCTGCTCGCGGTAATCGACGAACTCATAGGCAACCTGGTGCCGCTGCAGCCAGTTGCGCGCCTTCTTGCAGGTATCGCACTTTTCCAATCCGTACACTTTTGCATTCATCTCAGTCACCCCGCAGCAACTCATTGACTGAAGTCTTGCTGCGTGTCTTCTCGTCGACCCGTTTGACGATCACCGCGCAATACAGACTATGGCTGGCGTCCGCGGCGGGCAGCGAACCCGCGACGACGACGCTGCCCGCCGGTACTCGGCCGTAGTGAACTTCCCCGCTGGCGCGGTCGTAAATGCGCGTCGACTGGCCGATGAACACGCCCATGCCGATAACACTGCCACGCTCGACAACAACACCTTCGACCACCTCGGAACGCGCACCGATAAAACAACCGTCTTCAATGATGGTAGGACCAGCCTGCAGCGGTTCCAGCACTCCGCCTATGCCGGCGCCACCAGACAGATGTACACCGGCACCGATCTGGGCACAGGAACCGACCGTGGCCCAGGTGTCGACCATGGTACCCGCCCCGACATAAGCGCCGATATTGACAAAACTCGGCATCAGCACGACGTCGCGTCCGATATAGGCGCCACGCCGCACAATGGCGCCGGGCACAGCGCGTGCGCCGAGTTCGCGAAAACGTGTTTCGTCAAAATCCTGGAAGCGTAGATCGACCTTGTCGTAGTACGGCGCCGGAGCCCCGGCCATCACACGATTCGGATTGAGCCGAAACGACAAGAGCACGGCTTTCTTCAGCCACTGGTTGACCCGCCAGCCGCCCTGGCCATCGGGTTCGGCCACGCGGCGCTGGCCGCTTTCGAGTGCGGCCAGCGCGGCTTCGACCGCATCACGCGTCGCGCTGTCGGCGCTGGCGGGCGCAAGGTCCGCGCGGCGTTCCCAGGCCGCGTCAATCTGCTGTTCAAGTGCTTGCATGGGGCTCCTTGGTTAAACCGGCCGTGTCGGGGTCGAGGCGTTCCCTGAGCGCCTGCAGCAGCGCCTGTTCCGCCTCGGCAACCAATGGCCGATTGTTCTGGTCGGTGATCTGGAAAAAATCTTCGGCACGCTCGCCAAAGGTGGCGATGCGTGCATCGTGTACACGTATCCGGTTCTCGCGCAGTGCAAGTGCGACCACGGCAAGCAGCCCCGGCCGGTCGGAACAGACCAGTGACAGCTGCGTACGCCCGGTTGCCGAATCGCTGCGGAAGGTGATGCGCGGCGCCATCTGAAAATGCCGCAATGGCCGCGCCAACGGCCGTTTCGCCAGCTGGGGCCGATACGGAAGCTGCACCAGGGCGCGTTCGAGTTCACGCCGCACACGCTCGACCTGCTCGAGCAGGGCCAGGGCACGCCCCTGCGCATCCAGCACAAGAAACGTATCTAGGCTCATGCCCGAAGCCGTGCTCAACACGCGCGCTTCCTGCACCGAGAGATTGAGCCGGTCCAGCGTGGCCGCTACGGTGGCGAACAAGCCATCCCGGTCTTCGGCATAGACAAAGATCTCGCTGCCACCACGGACGCCGTCGGACTGGATCGCGACCAACGGCAGGTCGCCAGCTTCAGCGGCGAGGATCAGGCGGGTCTGCCAGGCGACCTGCTCCGGGTGATAGCGCAGGAAGGCCTGCACGGGAAAGTCACGCCAGAGACTGTCGACATCGGCATCGTCCAGACCGTCGGCACGCAGGATTTCGCGCGCCTGCTCCTGGCATTCGGCCAGTTGGGCCGAAGTCTGCAATGGCCGCTCCAGCCCGGCGCGCAACACATAGCGCGCCGCAACGTACAGATCGGCAAGCAGCCGGTCCTTCCAGGAGTTCCATAGTTTCGGACTGGTGCCGGCGATGTCAGCGCAAGTCAGCAGATATAGCAGGTCCAGGCGCTCCCACTCACCGACCTGCACCGCAAACCGGTGCACGATATCGGGGTCGGTAATGTCCTGGCGCTGCGCGGTCACACTCATCAGCAGATGCCAGCGCACCAGCCAGGCAACCAGCTCGGTCTCGCTCGCGGGCAGGCCCAGGCGGTAGCAGAACGCACGTGCCTCGACCTCACCGAGTTCGGAATGGTCGCCACCGCGGCCCTTGGCGATATCGTGAAACAGCGCTGCGAGCAGCAGCAGTTCCGGCTTGGCCACACGCTGGTAGACCTCATGCCCCAGTGCGAATTCGCGGCTCGCAGTGGCGTCGGCGAAACGTGCAACGATGCGCAGCACGCGCAGGGTATGCTCATCCACCGTATAAACGTGGAAAAGATCATATTGCATACGGCCGACGACCTTGCCGAAGGCGGGCAGGTACTGCGCCAGCAGTCCGTGGCGGCTCATGCGCGCTAGCGCCGGCACGGCGGCGGCCCCCAGCCGCAGCAGGCGCAGGAACGCAGACTGCACCGCCGGATCGTCGCGCAGACGTTCCGCATGCACCTCAGTCGCCGTCTGTAGCCGAACCAGCGCATTCGCGCGCAGGCCCTTGAGCCGGACGTCCTCGGCGAGTGCGACAAATATGTCAATGAGTGCCGCCGGACGGCGCAGGAACAGATCCGGCTCACGCAAGTCCAGGCGCTCACCGATCGCGACAAAATCTTCACCTACCGGCTCGGCTGCAAACAGTACCGGCGCTGCCAGCGCTTCATCGCAACGCTGCAGAAATGCGGCGTTGGCGCGCTCCAGCGCCATGGCCGCACGGAAATAATCCTGCATGAACTGCTCGACACCGAGATTGTTCACATGCTCGTCCTGATAACCGAGGCGGCGCGCGAGTTCACGCTGGTAGTCAAACAGCAAGCGGTCTTCCAGGCGCGGCGCAAGCAGATGCAGGGCATAACGCGTACGCCAGAGCACGCGGCGCGCCACATCAATGGCCGTTACCTCGGCGCTGCCCAGCAACCCCTGTACCTGCAACTCACGCCAGTCGCTCACGCCGAACAGGCGCTGGCCCAGCCAGGCGATCACATGCAGGCTGCGCAAGCCACCGGGGCCATCCTTGAGATTGGGCTCCAGGTTGTAGGCCGTGTCGTGATAGCGCGCGTGGCGCTGCTCCTGTTCCTGGCGCTTGGCCGCCAGATATGCAGCCGCAGGCCACAGGGTCGCGTCCTCGCGCAGCGCCGACCACCCAGCCTCGAAACGTTCGCTGCCCGCCAGCCGCCGGCCATCGAGCAGGCTGGTATACACCGACACGTCCTGAGCAGCGAGCTCACGGCACTGCTGCAGCGTGCGCACGGCGTGTCCGGGCTTGAGCCCGAAGTCCCAGAGACAGGTGAACAGCGTTTCCAGCGAGCGCGCTAGCGAACCCTGTGGCGGTGCCTCAACGAGCACGAGCAGATCAAGATCCGAACGTGGGAACTGCTCGCCACGTCCAAAACCGCCGACGGCGTACAGCGCTGCACCGGCGACTTCGCCAACAATGGCCATCCAGATATGCCGCAGCAGGCGCTGCAGCGCCTCGGCGCGCAACGGCACGAGCTCGTCAGCCGCTGCGCCGTCGCGAAAGGCTTCGGCGAATCCGCGATCGACATCACCCAGCCATTGGCGCAACGCCAGCCGCGCCTGCGCTGAAATGCCCGAACGCGGCACAGCCGCCGGCAGGCGCGGCAATGCAGGTCTGGCCGGTGTCGCGCTCATCACGCCTCGATGTCAGGAGCAGAAATCGCGGCAACAGTAGCGCCTGGCCAAAACCACCCGCAAGCGCATGAGCGGCGACGCGCCCATATCGTATGCCTAGGCCGCTTTGGGCCAAGGCGTCAGAATTTCGTAGCCATCGTCAGTCACGGCTACCGTGTGCTCCCACTGCGCCGACAGCGAATGGTCGCGTGTGACCACGGTCCAGCCATCGGGCATCAGACGCGTTGCCGCCTTGCCCGCATTGACCATGGGCTCGACCGTGAAGCACATGCCCTTCTCCAGGCGCAGGCCCGCACCGGGTTTGCCGTAGTGCAGCACCTGCGGCTCTTCGTGGTAGACCCGGCCTATGCCGTGACCGCAGTACTCGCGCACTACCGAAAAACCAGCCGCTTCGACATGCCGCTGGATCGCATGACCGATATCGCCCAGATACGCACCAGGCCGTACCTGGGCGATACCGAGCATCATGGATTCGTAGGCGACGGTACAAAGCCGCTGCGCCCGCACTTCAGGCTTGCCGACGAAGTACATGCGGCTGGTGTCGCCATGGAAACCGTCGCGGATCACGGTCACGTCGATATTGATGATGTCGCCATCCTTGAGCACCTTGCGCGCGTCAGGAATGCCATGGCAGATGACGTGATTGACCGAGGTGCAGATGGTCTTCGGAAAGCCCTTGTAGCCGAGGTTGGCCGGGATCGAATGCTGCACGTTGACGATGTGGTCATGGCAGATCCGATCGAGCTCCTCCGTCGAGACCCCCGGCTTGACGTACTGCCCTATCATTTCCAGCACCTCGGCGGCGAGCGCGCCGGCGATGCGCATCTTGGCAATGTCTTCGGGGGTCTTGATCGTTACGGGCATGGCTTCCTCGGGTCGTAAGCCCCTGGCGGTATGCGGAACTCCAGATGATAGCAGGCGCGATCGCGAGCCATGCTCAGAGCGGCTACGGAACGCTCAGGGGCCCGCTCGCAGACAGGCAGCGGCAGGCCAGACCCAACGGCGTCGGTGTCCCGATCAATCGAAAACTTGCCCTAGCCGTACTCGCACCGCTATGCTTCCGCGGATTTTCCGCCCGCCCCACCCGGCCAAGGCGTGAAATCCAGGCTGGGAGCAAGTCCCGCCACCACGGCGATCCTGCCGAATCCACACACGTTCCGTCACCGCTCCGGGGTGCTTCGCAAGAAGTCGGTCGCGGGGGAACGTGGAGGTCAACAACCCCGGGCCGCTGCACTGCCAACACGATATCCGTGCGCGCCCGTTATTTTTGGAGCACTACCATGCCTCAAGTCACCATGCGCCAGATGCTGGAAGCCGGCGTCCACTTCGGTCACCAGACGCGCTACTGGAACCCCAAGATGTCGCCGTACATCTTCGGCGCCCGCGGCAAGATCCACATCATCAACCTCGAGAAGACCGTTCCGCTGTTCGGCGACGCGATGAACTTCCTCTCGGGCCTTGCGCAGAAGCGCGGCACCATCCTGTTCGTCGGCACCAAGCGTTCGGCGCGTGAAGCGGTCAAGGACGAAGCCGAGCGTTGCGGCATGCCGCACGTCTCCGCCCGCTGGCTCGGCGGCACGCTGACCAACTTCCGCACGGTCAAGCAGTCGGTCGCGCGCCTGAAGGAGCTCGAAGCCATGGCCACCGACGGCCGCTTCGACCGCCTGGTCAAGCGCGAGGTGCTGAGCCTCAAGCGCGAATCGGAAAAGCTGAACATTTCGCTGGGCGGCATCAAGAACATGAACCGCCTGCCGGATGCGCTGTTCGTGATCGATATCGGTCATGAAGACATCGCGATCAAGGAAGCCAAGAAGCTCGGCATTCCGGTCGTGGCCGTGGTCGATACCAACTACGACCCCAGCCTGGTCGATTACGCCATTCCGGGCAATGACGACGCGATCCGCGCCGTGCAGCTCTATGTCCGCGCTGCAGCCGACGCCGTGCTCGAAGGCAAGGCCGCGGCCCCGCAGGCCGCGGTCAGCGACAAGGACGAGTTCGTCGAGCTCGACGCAGAAGGCAACGTCAAGGCCGCAACGGAAGAAGCGCCGCGCAACCGCAAGCCGGCTCCGCCGCGGGGCAAGCCGGGTGCGAAGCCCGGCCAGCGTCCGGGTGGCGCGCCGCGTGGCCGCAACGGCGGCGGCCGTCCGGCACCGCAGGGCGAGTAACCTCGCCAAGGCCGCGCGGATCTCAAGTCCGCGCGGCAGCGCGTCACGACCCTGTCGTGATGCCGATACACGATTCCGTTTTCCTGGCGCGGCTTAGGCCGCTGCCGCAACTATCGAGGTTTACATGGAAATCACCGCGAGTCTGGTCAAGGAACTGCGCGAGCGCTCGGGCGCCGGCATGATGGAGTGCAAGAAGGCACTGACCGAGAACGCCGGCAACATCGAGGCCGCGATCGAATACCTGCGCAAGTCGGGCCTGGCCAAGTCGATCAAGAAGGCCGACCGCATCGCTGCTGAAGGTCGCATCGTGCTGGCCCAGAACGGCGGCAAGGCCGTGCTGGTCGAAGTCAATTCCGAAACCGACTTCGTCGGCAAGGACGAGAATTTCATCAAGTTCGCCACCACCGTCGCGCAGATCGCCCTGAGCACGGGTGCGAGCGATGTTGATGCACTGAAAGCGGCCGCTTACGCCGATGGCAGCACGGTCGAAGAAGCACGCGCAGCGCTGATCGCCAAGGTCGGCGAGAACGTGCAGCTGCGCCGCCTGGTCAAGGTCGATTCGAGCAATACCGTAGCTGGCTATGTGCACGGCGGCCGCATCGGCGTGCTGGTCGAGCTCACCGGCGGCAACGACGAACTGGCACGTGGTATCGCCATGCATGTCGCAGCCATGAACCCGCCCTACGCCAAGGCGTCGGACGTACCGGCCGACTTCATCGCCAAGGAAAAGGAAATCGAGCTCGCCAAGATGACCGACAAGGACAAGGCCAAGCCGGCCGAGATCCTCGAAAAGATCGTCAGCGGCAAGATCGCCAAGATCGTCAATGAGGTCACGCTGACTGGCCAGCCCTATGCGCTGAATTCGGACATGACGGTCGAAGCCGTGTTGAAGAAGGAAGGTGCCGACATCGTCGGCTTCAAGCGCCTCGTCGTCGGCGAAGGTATCGAGAAAGTCGTCGAAGACTATGCAGCGGAAGTCATGAAGCAGGCCGGCCTGGCCTGAGCGTCACCCGGTTGACGTAATACCCGAAGGCCGCAGCAAAAGCTGCGGCCTTTTGCATTTGGCGAGACAGTCAGGCAGTGCGTCTCCGCTGCACTATTTACAAGGCTGCTGTCTTCAGCTTGCAGGCACTCGCATCCTGCAAGTTTTTCGCTGATTTCATGCAGCCGTAGTAAGCCCGGGAAATCGCCTTGTTGCTGGCGCAAATCTCGGCCGATGTCTCTGTAACCTTGTCGAGCTTGGTCTGGCTACCGCTATCGAGCCCACGATCTTTCGCTATCAGGTCAAATTCAATCCTTGACAGTTCGCGACACTCATCCAGGCTGAGCGGCGATTCATTGGCACACCCCGGCAACGTCAACGAAAGTAGCGAAAGCAACACGAATAGCGGTGATTTCACAGGCATGTCCTCTTGGTTATCGGCGCATTCCGCGCCCTGGGCAGGTGCCGACCGAACCTGTGCCATCTCGACAGACCACGTCAACGGCCCGTGATAGCACGCAGACTGTTGCATGAAACGATCAGCCCCGGACGGGAAATCGGGTCAGCTACCGGCCGATACAAGTCCTTCGACCAACCCTGCGCGGATTGGATGCGCGCCAGCGTTTCGCCGCTGGATCACGACTGGGCGCAACCGGACGCAGACAATCAACAGCTAAATCTCTGAACAGGCGTCAGTCGGTTGGCCACACCCCAGAGCGGCATTGAGTGTCGTGCCGTTTGCCCACAATAGCGTCCGGCTGCAGAGCGCGATCACGCCAAGTCTCAGGCTATGAGCCGCAGCGCGTCTATTCTACGTGTGAGTCACGTCTCACGGAGCACTAGGAAATTTCCTAGGGATGGATGCGGCAAATTCCGATGCCACACCCGGAATTTCACCGATGCGCCCGACCTGGGCGTACGTCTAGGCTGGGCAGCGCAACGCGCGTCAAGCCATTCCTTTTCGCCCAGTCTGCAATGCCGCACGAAGCCCCGTGGCGGCCGCGAACCCGTAATTTTTTTCGACGAA
>JAEUPP010000040.1 GCA_016790075.1 Rhodanobacteraceae bacterium
GCGCCTGCGCGCCTGGCTCGACCGTGAAGGCAACCGGCTGATGCTTATCGCCACCGCCACCGGCGCCGTGGACTTCGATTACGAGCGTCCGCTGTTCCAGGCACTCCAGTCTGTCCGCCTGAAGCCCTGGGAGCCCGAACAGGCGATCGAGTATTTCAACCGCCGCCGCACGGCGGAGGGCGGCGCACCGCTGGATGGCCAGCAACTGGCCAAGGCCCGTGCCGTGGCCGACTTCATTGGCGGCAATCCGCGCCTGGCGCAGTTGCTGGCCGGCGTGCTCGACAGCCACGACGCCATGTCGGTGGTCGAAGTCATGGACGCACTGGCGGATCGTCTGGCGGACTACTACCGCCGGCGTATCGACGATCTAGCACCCTTGGCTCAGGGTCTGCTCGATGCCTTGATCCGCGGTGGCGAGCCCGCATCGCAGACCGAACTGGCGCGCCGCGTGAATGCCAGTGGCCAGGCCGACATTGCGCGCCCCATGCAGGACCTGCTGCGCGCTGACGTCGTGCGCGGCGTGCCGGCCCCCGACGGCCGCGAAACCCTGTACCGCGTGACCGATCGCGTCTTTGTCCACTTCTATCGTGTGCGCCAAGGGCAGCAAGCCGCGCTGCGCACACCACTAGCCACGATCCTCGAGTTCCTGCAGTCCTTCTACAGCGCCGACGAGAAGCGCGCCCAGGCCCGCGCCGCACTGGACCGAGGGCAGGCGCCGAACGCACAGCTCTTTGCCCGCCTGGCGCTGGATGGACAACCGCAGTACGCCTTGCATAGCGCCTATGTGCTGGGCTTTGACGGGCGATGGGACCGTGTGCTGCGTCACCTTGACGAGCCTGTTCCCGAGCCGATGCGCGCCCGTGGCAGCGCTTTGACGGCGGAGCCTGGTGACCAGGTCACCGCGGCGCGGCCCTGGGTTCCGCGTACCGAAGTGGGCCTGGCGGCCCGTGCCATCTTCGAAGCTCACGGCTTGGTCCGCATGGGGCTAGAGAGCGACGCAAAGAAGCTTCTTGACGACACACGGAGCGCTGAGAGCGACGACCTGACCGCGCAGATGCTTTTGCGGCACGAGTTAGTCGTGGTGTCATATTTCGTTGACCGAGACCGGGCGTCGGCAGTGCAGGCGGCGGCAGCGCTGGGGGCGCTCGCGGACCGTGCGCCGACAACGGATCTACGACTCATGGCGCTGCTAGAAAAGTCGTTCGCTCTCGGGATGGACGCAGAGCACGACCGCGCCATCGAGACAGCGCGTGAAGCAGCACACCTCGCGGCGGAAACCGAAGCAGTTGGCGAGCAGGCTATGGCATTGCGATTTGCCGCGTGGTCAATGGGACAGTTGGCTAGGTACGAGGAGGCGGTCGCAGCGGCGCAGGAAGCCAGCCAATTCGCAAGCCAGGCAGGAGACCTTCGCGGGCAGGCTGTGGCATTGCGATATGCCGCGGGGTCCCTCGGACAGTTGGACCGCCATGCAGAAGCGGTCGCAACGGCGCAGGAAGCCAGCCAACTCGCAAGCCAGGCAGGAGACCTTCGCGAGCAGGCTGTGGCATTGCGATATGCCGCGGGGTCCCTCGGACAGTTGGACCGCCATGCAGAAGCGGTCGCAACGGCGCAGGAAGCCAGCCAACTCGCAAGCCAGGCCGGACACCTTCGCGAGCAGGCTGAGGCATTGCGATATGCCGCGTGGTCAATGGGACGAGTGGGTCGGCACGAGGACGCAGTGGCCATGGCACGCCGCGCTGCCGAATTGGCGCGACACACAGGGGATCGGGCGGAGGAAGCGGAGTCACTGCGGATTGCGGCGCTCAACCTCGATCAAGACCACCCCAGGAACGCCGCCGCTGTATTGCACGCATCCCTCGACAACCTGCGCAGCGAGCCGGATGCGGGCAACCCGCGGCGGCTGTGGAGCAGCCTGGGCGCCAGCCTCCTGGCGGCGCAGTGGGTCGAATCCCGCGAGGCCGTGGCCGCGTTTGGCCAGGCCCTGGGGCGCCAGGCTGCGCAAGAATCTCAGCACGATGCGATGGACTGGTCCGGCCAGTGGCTCGCAGCGGCGATCCGCGCCAATGCCTGGCCGGAAGTCGACGCCGTCCTATCAGCGCATCCCGAGGCCTTGGCGAAGTCAATCCTTGCGTTCAGCGAGGCGCCCGGCAAGGCGCTAGGCCGCGTGGCAGAACACTCAGGCCGCGCCGCAGCCTTCGAAACCACCCGGGAAGTGCTGCGGCGTGTCAGGCGCCTGGTCGCCGAAGACGACAGTGACGGCTGGAAGGTCCGCAGCATGGTCTCCAGCCTCGTTACAGGCCTGGGCACGTCGAGCCGTGACCCCGGGCTGTATCGCGACATCGCGGGCTTGCTGACCGCCGAGCTATCGGCAGGGGCGCCCGAGCAGGCCCAGCTCCTGATCGAACTGGCGCAGCTGGACGAAGCCGAAGATCCCCAAGCCCGGCTGGCGCGGGTCGACCCCGACGTGGCTATCTGGCTGCGCCGGGTGCGCCAGCTGCCCGAGCCTGAGCCAAAGCCGCGCCGGGTTCGGGAGCGCAAGCCCAAATAGGAGAGTCAGCGCACACGCCCGACGATGGTCAAGGACATCGATATCACATGCGGCACCGGTAGCGCCGACTGTTTTTCCCGTACAGATCACTCCGCAAGGGCGTGAGCTCTGGACGACCATGAACTCAGGGAGATTGACGTGACATCCGCTACAACGCGTGGAATGCCCTTGCGGTCAGGACAGCCAGATGTCCGAGCTGATACCGATAGATGCGCCAGCGATCTGCTCCGGGCTGGCGAATCCGGGCGAATAACCGACTGCCGGTCGGCGCAGTGCCGGTCTTTGGGCAAGCCATCTACCAGTTCCATGGCAAACCATAGATGGCCGTCATCAGTATGACCACCGTCGAGCAGTTGGGCCATGCCTACATGGCGAAGCCCGGCGAGGATCTGCCGCTCTCAGCGGAAATTCTCACGGCTGCTGGCATCAAACAGGTTAGCAGGAAGCCATTTCAAGGCGGCGCTTTGCCAGAACTCGCCGTCAGCGCGACAGACAATGCCCATGCCACCGCGACCAATCTCATCGCGTATGCGGTACACATCCATCATCGCACCCGGAAGAAGTTCCCGGGTCGGCTGCAGCGCTTTCATTGCACTGCGGCAGAGGGCTCTGCCCAAAAGCCCACCAGGCTCAAGCAATGTCAAGCAGCTCGACTTCGGCATGCAGCTTCCCAGTTAGCCAACTCATCAGCATTAGCTATGGTGTGTCATCACACTGGCGGCACGATGCCGAGACCTGGCGCCGCCGGGCTGGAGAACGGGCATCGACGATAGGCGGTATTCGGATTCTGCCTGGCTAGTCCGTAAACGCGATTCGCAAGCGCTCACGCGCCGCTTGCCAAAGTCGCTGCGCAGTGCGCAATGATACGCCCAGCGCCTCCGACACCTCAGCATCGGTGAGCCCGGCGAAAACTCTCAATTCGACAACACGTATCAGCCGATCGTCATCTGCCAAAGTGCGACGCATGATGTCATCCAGCTCAAGCAGATCTGATGCCTCCTGGTCGGCAGCCCTGTCGCATGCGCCAAGTGTAGTAAATTCCACATTGTAACCACCGCGTTTGCTCGCCACTCGGTCACGTGCATGATTTATCAGCAGCTGGCGCATCGCACACGCGGCCACATTGAAAAAATGGCTGCGGCTTTGTATGCCGTGAGCGCCCTGTTGGTGCATCCGAAGGTAACACTCGTGCACCAACGCAGTCGTGTCAGAGGCATCACCTATATTCCTTTTTTGCGCGTTATGCGCAAGGCGCCTCATGTCTCCATACAAACGTTCGACTACTGTTTCCCAGGCCATCGCCTCGCCTTGCCGGGACTGAGCCAGCAGACCAGTAATCTCGCTCATACCGTTCCCCCCAAGAGCTGACTAACTCCAGCACAAATAGGTTAGCGCCACAATGCGGTGGCCGTGTGCCGCTACTCCCTAGCACACGGAGCCCAGTGTAAAAAATTGTTTCCGCGGGGAATTGATGTGCATTCCATATCCGAGTGAGGCTTCCATAAGACCTGCGTTTGCATGCCTTGCGCTCGCTTCGGCATCACGGCAACGGCGCCGTCGCACCCTCATTTCATGCGGCGGGCGGCGGGCAGGAACATGACCTGCCGGGGTGTGGTTCGCACGCCGCGGAGTCAAGCCTTGCTACTCAACAGCTCGTGCGGAGCGGCTTTGTAGCGGATCAGGCTCAACTTTCATTGCGAGACGCCAAAGCCCGCAGCCAGGCCGACCAGCGAACAGTCCGTGGCTGCCTGACCCATGCGTGACGCATTCCAGCCTAGTTCTGGGCAATTCAGACCGTATTCGCTGGCGCAGCGATGGTTCTGCTGGGCGAACCACCACTCGGTCATCTGCGGCTCAATACGAAGGGCGCTTCGCCGACCATGCCCGCATTTACGGCGGAGAGCTGGATTCTGGCAGATCTGGACAGATTCCTTGACAGACACGGTGGCGCGGCCGAGGTGGAATTCAGATCCCATTTCAGCAGCTTTGAATACCCCGGCTACCCGTTCCCCGCAGTTGCATATTCGAATTTGGCTGGGCCGAGCAGCAACGCGGACCAGTAGGGGGCTTCGTCAAGCCCGGCTTCACTGCTCCCGGTGTCGAAGTCTACGCCGCTATTCCCGGAGGCTACGGCTATAGCACGGGCACATCGATGGCAGCGCCGCACATCACCGGGGCGACCGCTTTGCTGCGATCAGTCCGCTAAAACTGGACAGCCATGGAACTACTGTCCGCCTTGAAGTTGTCCGCAACAATCCTTGGTAATTCCGACTGGACCTACTACGCAACAATTCATGCGACGGGCAGTGGTCAACCAGACATAAAATCGGCGACGAACTCGGCTCCACTGATGAACAAGCGAGCCGACAACTTCGCCAACGCCGCATCGCCGACGGATTGGCGCAACCTCAAGCTTACTGCCAGAAGCTTTTTCAGGAACCCGAGCTCGACCACGGCAACAGCAGCGGATCGGTAGGGTTTCATTGCCGTGCCAGTCTGCGCATGGCCAGCTACGGTCTTTGCCTGCCAACCGACCTTCCGGACACAAGTCCGCCGCAGCAAAGCGTTCGATGCCAAACATCGGCCACGCCGTAAGCCTATATCCGGACGTTCGCTGAAAGGATGCTGCTCCTGCTGCAATCAGGCACCTGAGATTTCACACCATTCGGAGCGGTACGTCTGAATTTTTTTGCAAGCGAGCAATTTCCGGTCGCCATCGCGACATGAAGTCCAATGATTTGTGACGCAATACGCATTTCCCCACTATCTTGGCGCGTAGCTTGCCGTGCAACCGATGCATGTCGATCCTTGCCGCCGCCACGGCAATTCCATACGCGCCGGTATTCTCTAAGCCAAATTTCAGGCCGTTGTATAGGGGGCACCATGTTTTATCCAGTCTGGTCTAGCCGCCGGATCCGCAGTCTTTTTTTGTCGGGTCTCGTGGCTGCTGTCATGACACTGGCAGTCTCGAGCCGTTGGAGCAGTCAGCACGACGGATCCGGCGACAGCATTGACCCGCCCCGCATTGCAGGAATTTCCACAACAAATAAAACAGCCGCTTTTTTACGTGACAGCGGCGACAAGGAACGGGAAGGCAGCGGCGAATGGAAACGAGAGCTTGCCCTGGCCGCCACGGCACCTATTCCAGTGGATACCAGCCTTGGGGATTGGCGCCGCATTGGACCGGACGACGTCGGTGGCAAGACCTATGACATCGCCGTAAGTTACCAGCGCGCCAACGTACTGTACGCCGTATTTCACGAGGGCGGCGCCTGGAAGTCCACCGATACCGGCCAGAACTGGCAAATGATCAGCCATCCTTCCAACGGGATCGCTATCGACTCGGTCGCCGTCTCTCGCACTGACGACGCCGTGGTGTATCTGGGGCCGGACGACAGTACTACGGGCCTGCTTGCCAGTCGCGACGGCGGACGCAGCTTTACAACGATCGGCCCCAAGGTGGCCACACCAGCGCGCTTCGCGCGCATCGTGATACATCCGACCAATGACCGGATTATTTATGTCTCCACGTTGACCGATCTCTACAAGACCGTCGACGGCGGACAAAACTGGCAAACCATACTGTCCTTTCCGTCCGCATCGCCAGGGTTCTGGCCAGACTTTGCGGACGTCGCGATAAACCCGGCGGCGCCATCCACGCTGCTCGTGGCGCAGAAGCGGATTGGAATCAAACGCACGACGGATGGTGGCGCGACCTGGACAGCGGTAGGCGACGGCCTGCCGGCCATTGATCAACCCGCCGTTATCGCCTGGAGTGAATCCGATCCCGCTATTGTCTACATCCAGCGCCTGGATCCCAACGATGGGGATCCTTACGTATTCCGCTCGCAAGATGCCGGTGCGACCTGGACCCAGCGAACCCGGGCTCCGGTCTGGGATCAGGGGCGCTACGACATGGCGATCGCGGTAAGCCCGGTCGACCCCAACCTGGTAATCATCGCCAATGCAAGCTCGACACGCTCGACCGACGGCGGTCTGACCTGGGCCAATAGCCAATACAGCAACGGTGTCGATCACAGCGCTGTGCGTTTTTCGCCGGTGCAGCCTTCACTGGTGTTCTACGGCGCCGACCAGTCAGTCAAGATTTCTACCAACGCCGGTGCCACGCGCGGGGCATCGGGCAAGATGATCCGGTCGTTCCACGCCGGCGCAGGCGTGGGTGTGTCCATCGTAAACGGCAATCGACGCATCTATTACAACGGCGGAGACCACTGGTCGAAAGTGATGCCTGATGCCGATACCGCACGACCAGTGTCCAGCGTGTCCTGCTGCGAGACCAACGAATTTGCATCGTTTTTCGTGAATCCATTGGACCCGAATACCGTGTTCAATACCCGAAGCGGCGAGCCGGTCTACCGGACCACGAACCGAGGTGTGGATACCGGCTGGACCACGGTCAGCGACGGTATCAATACGGCGGGATCCGGCCGTCTGCAGATTGTGTTTGATCCTAGCAATGTCGACGTGGTGTACATGGCCAACGTCAAGGAGCGCGGAGTCTACAAATCCACTCAGCGAGGGGCCAATGGAAGCTGGGTCCTGATCGGCCCCACGCCGTCGATAGCCGGTGCTCGTGTCTTCAATGTCGCCCTGGCGCCGTCCAATCCCAACATCGTCTATGCGCAGGATGACGAAAACCAGGTTTTCTGGACGAACGACGGCGGCAACCATTGGAACCAGACGACGCCTGGCTTTGCGGGGGCCAGGAATCTAACCGTCGACCCAGTCGATCCCAGCGTCATTTATTACCCTGCCCGCTATGGCGCCCGCCGCTGTACAGCCTACGGGGCACAATGCACCACCCTTGCCTACGATGTCCTCGGTAGACAGGTCGGTTTTTTTGTCACCGATCCGACCCACCCGACCTGGGTCTATGCCGCCACTTACACCCTCGGCGTACTGTTGTCCCGAGACAATGGAGCCACATGGAAACGGGTGGGCAACAATCTGCCGAAGATCGATGTGAACTATCTGGCATGGACCCAGGGGCGTCTCTATGCATCGAACTACCAGGGCATATGGGAGCTGCGCTCTGATTCCTATGGCCAGCCCGCAGCGGTTGCCACATTGACCGCAACAGCCCACGCCAGTGCCGCCCGGATTGACCTCGCCTGGCCCGCCGCCAGCGGCGCCACGGGCTACCAGCTATTCCGCGACGAAACCCTGGTACTGACCAGCACGGCGGCCGAGCGCCAGTTTACCGACACTGGCCTGGACTCCCTGACCCGCTATTGCTACCAGGTGAGTGCGATCAACCTCGAGGGCGCGGCTATCAGGTCAGCACCAGCCTGCGCCACGACCACACTTACCGACCGGATTTTTGCCGGCCGGTTTGATAACTGAGATTGCCTCGACCAGTTCGTAGACCAGAGAAAATACAGCCGGACAGCGCCTGGTGCGCGTCTGGCGGCCCGGGGCGAATTGCCGCGACCACAAGGCGCCGTGGATGCCGCCCCAGACGCTGACTGGCGCGCAATCGAGCTGCTGGCCAATGGCCGCATACGGTTTCTGCGCCCGTGATGACAGGATTTCGGCTGCGTTGAAAAATGCTGCGGCACGACGCGCGCAGCCGATGCTTTGCTCTGAATCGCCGCCCGGGCGCATGACAGATTGACGCCCGCTTCTCCGCTTGTGGTCATGCGGCGGAGCCCGCGCCGTGACCGCTACGGCAGCTTTATCGTTTCTTCTCGACAAGGCCCTGACGAACACCTAACTTCCCGCACGGGGAGCCGCGTGCGGGGAAGCGAGCGGCATCTGCAACACGCTGGGCGCTCGACGGGGAAACGGCGATGTCTCGCCGGGCTGAGGTCGTGCCGCCCTGATGTCTACACACAAGGGGAACATTGTCGTGGAACGAATGACTCGGGCTGTGGCGCAGGCCGGCGCCGCGATGGTACTGGTGCTTTGCGCTGCTATCGGACCGGTGACAGCCGCAGGCAAACCTCAGACGGAACCGGCACGACTCGCACCGAAAGTGCTGAGCGGCGAGACCCAGTTCGACACCATCCAGCTCGGTGAGGAGCCGATCAAGGGCGCGGTGCCGGCACGCGCACCGTCAGCGGCACCGCCGCCTCCGGCGCGCTATGCACCGGTCCCGTTCGGCCAGGCCTACGGCAGTGAGACGGAACCCAACGGCACAGCCGCCACGGCCACGCCGATCACCGGCACCAACACCGTGATCCGCGCGAACCTGTACCCAAACGGCGACAACGACTTCTTTTCGTTCCAGGCCAACGCTGGCGACCGCGTCTATGCCGCGTTGATGACCTCGGCCTCGGCCGGCAACAGCACCGACAGCCAGCTGAGACTGTTCGCCAGCGACGGCACGACCGTGCTGGAGTTCGACGACGACAACGGCTCGTTCGCCGCACTGTCTTCCACGATCGCCGGCACGACGATACCAACGACCGGGACCTACTACCTCCGGGTCAACGACTTCACCGCCGGCACGACCTCGCAGCGCAGCTATGAATTGCATTTCCGCCTCCAGTCGGGCACGCCTACCCCCGAAGTGGAAAGCAACGACACGCCGGCGACGGCCAATCCGCTGCCGGCCAACGGCTGGGTCAGCGGCACGCGCAACCCGGCTGCAGCAACCGAGGCGGACTGGTTCAGCCTCACGCTGAATGCCGGCGACACGGTCTACCTGTCGCTGGATCTCGATCCCGAGCGCGATGGCGTGACCTGGAATGGCCGCCTCGGCCTCGCCCTGTTCGGCGACGCCGCCAACCAGACTGTTGTAATCGACGATGCAGGCACTGGCGACGTCACGCCGAACCCGAATATCCCGTCTGAAGCACTGTTCATGACGGTCAAGGAAACGGGTACGTATTTCGCGTTCGTCGATTCCGCAAGTGCCGCGACAGGCGGGCCGACCTCGACCTACCACCTCAGCGTCAGCGTGCATCCGAAGACTGACGAAGGCGTCAACTGCACGACCTACACCAGCACCGACGTGCCCAAGACCATCGGCCCGACCAACGGCCTGGTCAGCTCGACGATCACGGTCCCGGGCAATCCGGTGATCGCCGACGTCGACGTCATCCTCAACCTCAACCATGCGCTGATGCAGGACATCGATGCACATCTGCGCTCGCCGGCCGGCAACAACAATGGTCTGTTCTCTGACATCGGCGCCGCCGCGACCGGCGGCCAGCAGCAGATGGACACCGTGTTCGACGACGAAGCGGGTATTCCTCCGGCGTTCACCGTACTCCGCGGCTTGCAATACAAGCCCGAGAACAACTCCACCGCAGGTACAGCCAGCACCTCGGGCGCGTATCGCCTCTCGTCGTTCGACGGCGAGAACGCTGGGGGAACCTGGACGCTGGACCTGTACGACGACACCACCGGTGCCAATGGCGGCACGCTGAACTCCTGGGCGCTGCGCATCTGCGAAGCGCCGCCGCCGCCGGCCTGCCCGCCGGGCTTCACGCAGACGACCGTCTTCGGGACCGACTTCGAGTCCGGCGCCGCCGGCTTCACGCATTCGGGTGCACAGGACGAATGGGAACTCGGGCTGCCCGCGACCGTGGCAACCACGACAGCCAACCCGGTTGCCGGGTTCAACACCTGCAACAGCGGCGTCTTCTGCTGGAAGACCGATATCGACAACACCTACAACGCCTCGTCGAACCAGGATCTGTTGTCGCCCAACATCAACCTTGCCGGCCTGGTTCCGCCGGTCGTCGTGCGCTGGGCGCAGCGCCATCAGGTCGAAACGGCGAACTTCGACCATTTCTTCGTCGACTTGCAGCAGGTCGGCGGCGCAACCCCGGTACGCCTGTACGAATGGATCGAGCCCACGCCGATCAGCGCCTCGGCGGGCACCGGCAACCCGCAGAACAACATTGGCGGCAGCTACGGCTGGGGCGTGTTCTCGCGCCGCGCCGACAGCCTCGCCGGTCTCAACAGCGAACTGCGCTTCCACCTCGACAGCGACACGAGCGTCCAAGTCGGCGGCGTCGCCATCGACGACGTCAGCGTAACCGCCTGCCGCGGACTATCGGCCGACGCCAGCATCACGAAGACCGACGGCGTCACGACGGCGACGGCGGGCGGCAGCGTCACCTACACGATCACAGCCAGCAACGCCGGCCCCGATGCAGCCACCGGCGCGACCGTGGCCGATACATTCCCGGCCGTCGAGACCTGCACCTGGACCTGCGCCGGCGCCGGCGGCGGCACCTGTACAGCCGCGGGCAGCGGCAACATCGCCGACTTGGTGAATCTGCCGGTTGGCGGCTCTGTTACCTACACGGCGTCGTGTGCGGTGTCGGCCTCGGCCACGGGCACGCTGAGCAATACCGCGACCGTCACGCTGCCCTTCACCGACAGCACTCCGGGCAACAACTCGGCGACCGACACCGACACGATCGTCGCGAGCGCTGATCTGGGCATCACCAAGACCGACGGCGTGACCTCGGCGACACCGGGCGGCAGCGTCACCTATACGATCACCTCGAGCAATGCAGGACCGAGCAACGCAAGCGGTGCCACGGTTGCGGATACCTTCCCCGCCAGCCTGACCTGCACCTGGACCTGCGCGGGTGCCGGCGGTGGCACCTGCACGGCCTCGGGCAGCGGCAATATCAACGACACGGTCAATCTTCCGGCCGGCGCGAGCGTCACGCACACCGCCTCGTGCACGATCTCCGGCAGTGCGAGCGGATCGCTGAGCAATACGGCAACGGTGGCCGCACCAGCCGGCGTGACCGATCCAACCCCCGGCAACAACTCGGCAACCGACACCGACACGCTCGCCGCCAGTGCCGACCTGTCGATCACCAAGACCGACGGCGTGACCTCGGCGACACCGGGCGGCAGCGTCACCTACACGATCACCTCGAGCAATGCAGGACCGAGCAACGCAAGCGGCGCCACGGTTGCGGATACCTTCCCCGCCAGCCTGACCTGCACCTGGACCTGCGCGGGCGCCGGCGGTGGCACCTGCACGGCCTCGGGCAGCGGCAATATCAGCGACACGGTGAATCTGCCCGCCGGCGGCAGCGTGACCTACACCGCGAGCTGCGCGATCTCCGCAAGTGCGACGGGTTCGCTGACCAACACCGCAACGGTCGCTGCCCCTGCAGGCGTCACCGATCCGACACCGGGCAATAACAGCGCAACCGACGTCGATGCCCTTGGCGCCAGTGCCGACCTGTCGATCACCAAGACCGACGGCGTGACCTCGGCAACCCCGGGTGGCAGCACGACCTACACGGTCACGGCAAGCAATGCAGGACCGAGCAACGCAAGCGGTGCCACGGTTGCGGATACCTTCCCCGCCAGCCTGACCTGCACCTGGACCTGCGTGGGCGCCGGCGGCGGCACGTGTACCGCAGCAGGCAGCGGCAATATCGCCGGCACGGTAAATCTGCCCGCCGGTGGCAGCGTGACCTACACCGCGAGCTGCGCGATCTCCGCCTCGGCCAGCGGCAGCCTCACGAATACCGCGACGGTGGCCGCGCCGGCCGGCGTGACCGACACGAATCCGGCCAACAACTCGGCAACTGACGTCGATAGCCTTGGCGCCAGTGCCGACCTGTCGATCACCAAGACCGACGGCGTCACTAGCGCCACTGCCGGCGGCAGCGTCACCTACACGATCACGGCCAGCAATGCCGGTCCGAGTGCAGTCACCGGCGCAACAGTGAACGATACGTTCCCGCCCGTCGAAACCTGTACCTGGACCTGTGTGGGCGCCGGCGGCGGCACGTGTACCGCTTCGGGCAGCGGCAACATTGCCGACACGGTGAATCTGACCAGCGGCAGCAGCGTGACCTATACGGCGACCTGCGCGATCTCCGCGAGTGCGACCGGCTCGCTCGTCAACACGGCGACTGTCACAGCACCGGCCGGCACGACGGATCCGGTGCCGGGCAACAACAGTGCGACCGATACCGACGCGCTCGGCGCCCAGGCGCAGCTGTCGATCACGAAGACCGACGGCGTCACGAGTGTGGTCGCGGGCGGCAGCGTCACCTATGCGATCGTCGCGAGCAATGCTGGCCCTAGCGCCGCAAACGGCGCCACGGTCACCGACTCGTTCCCGACCGAGCAGACCTGCACCTGGACCTGTGCGGGCGCGGGCGGCGGCACCTGCCCGGCCTCGGGCAGCGGCAACATCGCCAGCACCGTGAATCTACCGGCCGGTGGCAGCGTGACCTACACCGCCGCTTGCACCGTGTCGGCCGCGGCAACCGGCACGACCAGCAACACGGCGACCGTCGCTGCGCCGGTGGGTGTCACCGACACGAATCCGGCCGACAACACCGCAACCGACGTCGACACGATCACGCCGATACCCGGCGCAGCATTGACCGCGAGCAAGACCGTCACGGGCAGCACGTTTGCACCTGGCACGGGAATCACCTACACGATCATCATCAATAACGCTGGCCCCGGCGCGCAGGCGGACAACCCGGGCAACGAGTTCACCGATACGCTGCCCGCAGGCTTGACACTGGTATCGGCCAGCACCACATCTGGCACGGCGACCGCGACCGGAAACGTCGTGAACTGGAACGGAGCTATTGCCTCCGGCGGCAGCGTGACGATCACGATCAACGCGACGATCAACGCAGCAGCGAGCGGCACCATCGCCAACCAGGGCACGGTCGCGTTCGACGGCGATGGCAACGGCACGAACGAGCGCACCGTGCTCACCGATGATCCCGCCGCCGGCGGCGGCTCCGACGCAACGATCTTCAGCGTGGCCGGCGTGCCGGCCGCCCCGATCGTGCCGGTGCCGACGTTGACGCTCTGGACCCTGCTGCTGCTCGCGCTGGGCCTCGCCGGTCTCGCCTGGCGACAACGCTTGGGGAACCTCTGATTAAGTCGGAATTTGGTTTTGGATTTTTGAGCCCCCTTGAGTCAAGGGGGCGGCCAAATGCTTGCAAAGCAAGCATTTGGCGGGGTTATGGAGATAAGCAGCTGGATACCGAAGCCTCGCTGCGGGCACTTGGTAGACCTTCCTTAGCGGGATGAGCGTGAGCTTCACCAGGTCACTTCGAGCGGCGCCTTCGGGCGCCGCTTTTTTTTGATCTGCAGAAGAAAAAAGTCGCCCCGATGCGGATACGACATAGCCCGACGTCGAGGCAGAAAACTCAGGTTGGAGGACGTGGAGTCGCCGCCGGGCTTGATGGTGCGCAATGAACGACTTCAGCGCGAAAAAAATTCCTGAGCGCTGAATCCAAACGCAGTGCAGCCTGCGTCCAAGCGGCCGAAGCGTTGCAATGCTGCGGCGCCACCAAGGAGCAGGAAGATGGGTGCAATTTACCGGATGCGGCGTGGGGTGGGTGTCCTCGTCTTGACTACACTGGCATTTTTTAGCGCCTCGGCGAGTGGCGGCACGCTGCCGGATACCGCCGCTGGCAAGGTGCTGGATGCGCGGCTAAAGGCCTTCGCCTCCGGTTCGGAGAAGCAACTGGCGCAATACCGGGCACAGCACGAGCCGGAACTGGACATCGAACGCGAGCTGGCCTTCTATCGCGACACCGGTGGTTTCGACGTGCTCAAGATCGAGCGTAGCGAGGCGCATGCGATCACGGCCGTGATCCGGGCGCGCGACGCCGACAGCATTGGCCGGATCGAGCTGGAGGTTAAACCGAGCACGCCAGAGCGCGTTTCCCGCCTGCGGATGCAGC
Organism: Rhodanobacteraceae bacterium; assembly: GCA_016790075.1. Lineage (GTDB taxonomy): Bacteria > Pseudomonadota > Gammaproteobacteria > Xanthomonadales > Rhodanobacteraceae > Tahibacter. The sequence goes on from JAEUPP010000040.1 coordinate 14,218, forward strand.
CGGCATCGGATGTTCCCGCCGAGTTCATGCCGGCCCGGCTGGAACTGTCCCAGGTGCTGACTGGCGTCCAGGAAAAAGCCGGGACCATGGCCCAGCGCCAGCAGTTCTCCGGCAATCTGCTGATCACACAGGGCGAGAAAACGCTGCTCAAGCGCAGTTGGGGACAGGCAGACCGGGACAGCAAGCGCGCCAACAGCAGCGAGACGCAGTTTCGCATCGCCTCGATGTTCAAGATGTTCACGGCGGTAGCCGTGCTGCAGCTGGTGGATGCCGGCAAGCTTGATCTCGATGGCAAGATCGGCACCTATCTGCCGGACTACCCCAACCGCGAGCTCGCCACCCAGGTCACCATCCGCCAGTTGCTGAGCCATACCGGAGGAACCGGGGAGATCTTCACGCCGGAATACGCCGCGCAGCGTGACACGGTGCGTGAACACAAGGACTACCTGGCGTTGTTTGGAGCGCGCGCGCCCGAATTTGCGCCCGGCAGCTCCGCCCAGTATTCAAACTATGGCTACGTGCTGCTCGGCGCTGTCATTGAGCGAGTCAGCGGCCGCAGCTACTACGACTACGTGCAGGCGCACGTGTTTGAACCCGCGGGCATGAGCGCCACTGGCGCCCTGCCGGAGCAGGAGATGCCCGCACAACTGTCGGTCGGTTACACCGTCCAGGACGGCCGCACCCAGGACAATCGCTCGTTCCTGCCATGGCGCGGCACGGCCGCCGGCGGCGGTTACTCCACAACCGGTGATCTGCTGCGCTTCGTGCAGGCGCTGCAGTCGGGGCAGCTGCTTCCAGCCAAGTGGGTGGCACAGGCCACGCGAACACAGAACAAGGACGGCTGGTATGGCTTTGGCTTTGCCGTCGGCGGCGAAGGTCGCCAGCGCTGGTTCGGTCACGACGGCGGCGCGGAAGGCATGAGTGGGAGCCTGCGCGTCTATCCGGAACTCGGGTACGTGCTGGTCGGCCTGGCGAACGTCGATCCTCCCGCATCCGAGCGTCTGACAGAATATTTCAGTAACCGCATGCCGCTGTAAGGCCAGCACGGGCGTCGCTGGTGGCGCCGACAGGGCGCTGCCAGTTCACTAGATTTCTTTTGGAGCAGGACTATGGAATTCCTCCCCATGTTGGTCATTCCGGCTGCGGTGATGCTGGCGCCCATCCTCACTACTGCGCTGGTGCTGCGCTACCGGCGCATCCGCAGCGAGGCACGTTACCGACTGCTGCTGCAACTGGCCGAAAAAGGAGTCGCCCTGCCGTCGACGCTGCCTGGAGAAGCCACTCCGCAGCACTGCGATCGGCGCCGGGCGCTGGTGCTGCTGGCCAGCGGCATCGGCTTGAGCGCAACGCTGCTGCTGCTGCCACTCGAATACCACGTCGGCCATCGCCTGGCCGAATTGTGGGGCCTCGGTATCCTGCCGGTAGCGTTGGGGCTGGGCTATCTCAGCAACTGGTACCTGGCCCAGCGCGGGGGCGGGCGTGGATGATCGCGATGCGCAGGCGCGCATCGATGCGGCTCTGGTCGAACAGGCGGTACGCGGTGACGATACCCGCGCCTTCGAAATCCTGGTGCGTCGGCACCAGGGAATGGTCCGCGCCCAACTGCGACGCCTGCTGCGGGACAACTGGGCGCTGGCCGATGATCTGGCGCAGGAGACCTTTGTTCTTGCCTGGCGCAAGCTGGGTCAGTTCCGCGGTGAATCACGTTTCAGCACCTGGTTGTACCGTATCGCCCATTCCTGCTTTCAGCAGCACTGGCGCAACAAGGGCTGGCGGGTGCAGCAGGAATCGGCGCTGGACGACGAAGACGACAACGAGATCCTGGACACGGCAGCGACCGATCCTGCGCTGGGCCTGGATCTCGATGCCGCTCTGCGGCTTCTGTCGGACAATCAGCAGGCGGCGCTGCTGTATTGCGTACAGCTCGAACTCAGCCATGAAGAGGCAGCTCTCGTGCTGAACATGCCGCTGGGCAGCGTGAAAACGCATGTGGCGCGAGGCAAGGCGAAGCTGCGACAGCTGCTGCAGGACAGGGCACCGCCTCATCAATTGAGCAATTGAGATGACTGATCCTAGCGACGATTCACTCGATGACCTGCTGCGCCGCTCCTTTGCCGGCGCAGTAACCGACGACGGCTTTACCGCACGAGTCATGCATGCGCTGCCGCCACACCGCCAACCGCGGCCCTGGCTGTTGCCGGGAACTGCACTTGCCGGGTGCCTCTTGGCCTGGCTGGCCCTGCTGCCATCACCACTGTGGCAACAGGTTGCACGCGAGGGTCTGGCGGGCAGCTTTGGCGCCGCGTCGGCCGGCGTCTGCGGGCTACTGCTAGTCCTGTCCCTGCTGGGCTGCAGTTGGGCGTTGGCCGAAGACTAGTGCGGCCGAACTCGCGCGGCAGGCAGGCCTGATCCGCACCGGATGGCTCAGGGGCTGCACGCAGACGATGCATGTTCCCCACACGCGGCGGCAATGCATCAACGAACGTAACACCCTGGGCCTGCGCCTGCGGGCTCAAGCCAAGAAAGAGGCCGCGAACAACCGCTGAGCACGTTCAGCGCCCACGCACAAAGGCTGCCGCCAGCGCCAGGGTCTGGTCGCCGTCGCGTTCCTGCATCAAGGCCTGGCGCAGACGCGCAGGGGTCAGGCCGGTCATGGCGCGCAGTTCGCGATGCGCATGGGCCTGGTCGGCAAAGCCAGCCTGATGGGCTGCATCAGCCAGGGAATCGCTCCCCGCATCCAGCAAACGCAGGGTGGCCTGCAAGCGGCGGATGCGTGCGTACTCTTTGGGGCTCAGGCCTACGGCGCGCAAAAAGCGCCCCTGCAGGCTACGCAGCCCCAGCCCCAGATGCGCGGCCAGGGCCGCCACGGTGGAGCAGCCATCCAGCGCATCCAGACGAGCGCAGGCGGCCTGGATGGCGGCATCCGGCGGCGCCTGCAAACGCGCCCGCAGCGTCGCCCAGTCCTGCTTGAGCAGGGCCTGGGCCAATGCAGCTTCTTCGGCGCCCAGACCCACCACCCGGTCGCGCCAGGCCACCAGGCGCTCGGCCGACCAAAAGCTGGCACTGGCCGCCGGCTGCAGGCGCAGGCCCAGGCAGTCCAGCGGCTCGCGCGCCCACAGGCGCAGGGCCTGGCGCCCCTGGGCCGCAAACAGCCAGGCCTGCTGCGCCTGCCAGCGCCCCTTTTCGTCCTGCACCCAGGGTGGCGCACCGCGATGCACGATGAATTCGCAGCGCCCATCGGGATAGACCGTGTGGGGCTTCTCGCCGGCCGGCGCCTGCAACGACCACAGGCAAGCCACCCAAGGCCGCAGGGTCTCAGGCGCCGCCCATTCGCGATAGTTCATACCCTGCTCCGCCATGCCAGATTGCGCATTTGTTCAAGACCGACGCCCGTCCGCCGCAGAGACTGCGGCTATCCCGCATCGTTGATTCTGATAGGAGAGCACCATGATGACGCACCGCATTCGACGCGCCACCTGCGGCCTGATCGCCTCGATCGCCTTGACGGGCTGGACCGCCGTGCAGGCCACCGAGGTGCCGAGCTGGCCGGACTGGATGGCGGGAAGCTGGTGCGGCGGCCACGGCGAGACCCATGTCGAGGAGGTCTGGCTGCGCAGCGGCGGCGGCCTGATGTTGGGCATGAGCCGCACGACTGACCCGTACCGCAATGAATTCGAGCACCTGCGTATCGAGCTGCAGGGCAGCCATCTGGTCTATCAGGCCCAGCCCCAGGGCCGCCCGGCAGTGCCCTTCACCCGCGGCCGTCACGGGCCGGACTTCGTGGAGTTCGACAACCCGCAGCACGACTTCCCGCAGCGCATCCGCTACCAGCGCGAGGGCGATCAACTGCGCGCCGAAATCTCCGGCCCCGGCCGGGATGGTCAGACCAAGTCCATCCCTTTCCACTACCGGGCCTGCGCACTAAATGGAGGCTGATCCAGGACGAGCAGCGTATGGGGAGTTCAAACACCCTTTCAGGGGCATCTGACGGACGGGTGGTGGTCGTGCAAATGTCTTCTGAGCACTACACACTCGGATGTCACTGCGCCCGGCAACTCCCGCGTTTACTCAACGCGCTACGGCCACTCAAGCCGGCTTCGCGAGAAAATTCGACCTCGCCGACGGCTTTCCGCAACAAGGCAGGGACGGTCACGGACATCCCCGGCGACAGGCGAGGGATTCGGTCTGGAAGGCTGCCCCCTGCCAACACAGGCGCACGCCCCGATGCGGCTGTGGTTCGTCCCCGTGCTGGAAGAAACGCAAGGTAGAAACACAAGATCATGCGCTAACGAGCGCCTCTCCGGTCGCCACTCCCCGTGTGGCAGGCGTGACGCTGCAGTTCCGGCACCACTCAGGACGCCGAGTGAGTTGTGACGGCGACAGGCTGGACCATTCGCTCGACAGCCGCAATCCATCAGAGAAATCCGTATTTCAGCCAGTTCCTGCTGCCCCCTGCCGCTCCAGGAACCGCCAGGCCTTCAGGCTGCCAGCAGCGCAACGAATTCCCCCGGAGGCAGTGGCCGCGCAAACAGGTAACCCTGGCACTGCTCTATGCCATGGGCGCGCACCCAGTCCAGCTGTTCCGTAGTCTCCACACCTTCAGCCACAACGGAGAGCTTCATCAGCCGGCACATGGAGACGATCATCTCGGCCAGCGGCCGGTTGGCATCAATGCTCTGAATAAAGGTCTTGTCGATCTTCAGCGTCTTGATGGGGAAGCGCTGCAGGTAGGCCAGGTTGGAATAGCCTGTGCCAAAGTCGTCCAGCGCGATGCTCAGGCCCAGGGCTTCGATTTCACGCAGTAGTGTCATCAGCGCAGGGTCCTGCCCCAGCAACGTTGATTCGGTGATCTCCAGTTGCAGCCGCAGCGGATTGGTACCAGCCTGCGCCAGGCCGCGACGCAGATCACGCAGCAGCTCGCCATGGCGCAGCTGACGGGCAGAAAGGTTCACCGACACGTGCAGGTCGTGCCCCGCAGCCGCCCACTGCGCCTGCTGGCGTGCTGCTGCGGAAAAAATATGCGCGCCCAGTGCCTGAATCAGTCCGCTGCTCTCGCACACAGGGATAAACACATCCGCCGGCACCAGGCCACGCTCGGGATGGCGCCAGCGCGCCAGCGCCTCGGCCCCGACTACACGGCCCGTGGGCACGTCGATGATGGGCTGATAGAAAACCTCGAACTCCTGCCGCTCCAGCGCGCGGCGCAGCTCGGCCTCCAGCGCGGTGCGGATGAGTACGGCGTTGGACATCCCCTGATGGTAGAAGGCCAGATCGTTACGCCCGCGCTCCTTCGCGGTGTACATGGCAAGGTCGGCGTGACGCAGCAGAGTCTCGAAGTCGGTGCCGTCATACGGGTACAGGCTTACGCCCAAACTGGGCGTTACGCGTACCTCGTGTGCCGCCACGAATACGGGCTCGGCCACGGTGTACATGAGCTGCCCCCGCACGCGCTCGATTTCGCTGCGAACGTCCGCCCCCACCATCAGGATGAGGAACTCGTCGCCCCCCAGACGAGCTACCAGGTCGCCGCCTCGCACCGTGCGCCGCAACCGGCGCGCCACCTCGACCAGCAGCGCATCACCGGCCGCATGGCCCAGGGTGTCGTTGATGTCCTTGAAATGGTCCAGGTCGAGAAAGATCAGTGCCGCTTCCTGATCGGCCTGGCGCAACGTCTCCACCGCCTCGGCGAAATGCTGCATTACGTGGCTGCGGTTGGGTAACCCGGTAAGCGAGTCGTGCTGGGCGAGGAATTGTGCGTGGGCCTCGGTGCGCTTGATGGCGCTGACGTCGGCTTCGCTCACCAGCACGGCATCCTGCCCCGTCACCGCATCGCGGCAGCGGCGCACGCTGATCTCGTGCCAGGAGCGCCCTGCCGCCGTGTGCACAGCCAGAGTCTGCGTCGCCGCGCCAGACTCATCCAGCCGTTCAAGCAAGCCAAGCCCGGCCTGGGGATCGACGAAGCGGTCCTGCAGCGGTTCGGCCAGATCCCGCACCGACTCTCGTGCCGCCGGGTTGCGATACAGCGGCCGGCCATTGCGGCAGTACAGCGTGATCATCACTGCCGTGTGCAACAGCGCATCGACCGAACGCAACGACTCGGGCTCGTTCTGCGCCTGGGCAAACGCTTCGCACAGCATGGCCATGCGGCCGTCCAGCAGCCGGTGGCCGCTGAAGCGCACGTTCAGTGATATCGGACGGGCGGCCGGGTACAGCGTCCATTGCTCGTTGAAGGTTGCACCGTGGGTAATGAAGTCGTTCTGGTACTGCGCCAGCCGGCGCGCGACGGACTCGGACATGTCCGCACCCATGTCACGGCTGCACAGTTCTTCGAGCGTGGGCGCGTTCCACACCCCCAGCGCAGCCCGGTTGGCCCAATGCACACGACGCTGGTCGATGTCAAAGATCCAAACCGGGGAAGTCAGCAGATCCAGCGCCTCGTAACGTTGCTGGCGTGCTCGCAGGTCGAAAGACATCTCGGACCTCAGCTACTCAGCAGCGCGCCGATCTCGGCGTTGTCCAGGGGCCGGCGCAGGCGCGCCATCCAGGCCTGCAGATTCGGAAAGTGATTCAGACCAATACCGCCTTCGTCTGCGAGGTGCGTGTAGCCATCGACCGCCAGGTCGGCCACGTAAGGAACCTGACCATGTGGGTTAATGACCACGATCGACGGCAGGCGATTTTCCCCGGCCAGCACGTCGATGTAGCGCCGCTCGCAGCTGTGGCCGTTCTGGCACAACATCAGAGCCCGCTTGAAGCTGGTGCCCGAAACCAAAGTCACGTACATCGTGTCGCCCATGCATGACCTCCCCAAAGGTGCGGTTAGGCTAACCTACAAGGCGGGGGTAAGGGCACGCGCGGATACCGATGCAATTCACCCGCCACTAGCACCAGAACCTGACCAGCCCCGGCACTCACCTGGTCCACGCTTCGCCGCATCTCTCGCAGATCGCGACGCTTGACTCGGGATTATGGCCATGCCTTCCCAACAAGGAATCCGCGGCAGATCGGGAACCTGCGCATTGCAATCGGTCCAGCCATCGGAAATCGAACTCGAATACGCGTGGTCACCGGCACCGATGGAGTACTCCCAGCACGGCATGCCCGCCGAGTGCTACTACGGTCTGGCCTTGCGCGACGAAGCGCAGTCGTCGGTTTCCAAAGTGCTGGAACTGGCCCAGCCCGGCGACATGGGTGAAGTCGCCACGGACGGCTTGGCGCGGGCACAGCTCATAGGCGACCAGCTCTCCAGCGCACGCGGCGATTTCGCCCAGGCGGAGCAGCAGTACACGGCGGCATCTGCCGCCGCTGCCACAAGCCGTACGTTTTACCTGCAGTGGTCGGCGCTGCGCTACCTCACCGAGGTCGCGATGAACCGCGCAGACTGGCCGCGTGCACGTGCCTCGGCCGAACAGATGGTAAGACTCAGCGAAGAACGGAAAGGCCGCGACAGCGCAGAACGCTTGCAAGCCATGGCATTGCTGATTACGACGCTGCGCTATAGCGGCCAGCGCCAGACCCTGCCCAGTTTGCTGCACGATGCAGAAGCCTCAATCCAGCGCGTACGGGAAGCAAACAGCTTCGAGATTCCGTTCTACCTGATCACCGACCTCGACTTTGCCACAGCGGAGCTGGCCTTCGACGGCGGTCGCTACGCCGAATGCATACACCGCGCGGATACGGCCATAGGTCTGCTGAAACAACACGACGGCTACCTGACGAATCGCTACAACCTGCTGCTTACTGCCGGGTCATGCCATCTGGCAATGGACAACGCATCGGCAGCGCAGCAACGCGCCAGCGAAGCACTTGCTATCGCCCGCCAACGTATGGCCAGCAATCACCTCGCGCTCGCCAGTCCGCTGCGACTCTCGGCACTGGCGTTTTTGAAGGAGGGCGACCTCCCGCAAGCACGCAACAGTTTGTCTGCAGCGATCAACGAGCGCCTGCTGGCGGCCAAAGCCAGGCCGGTCTTCGATATCGGGCTTGCGCTGACCGCTGCCCTGGTATCGCGGCGCGAAGGGTGTCAGCTGCGCACGCAAGCGCTCGGAGCCCTGGCAAGTTTCGGGCTCGCCTACGGTCCCAAGGAAGCCAGGGGCAACAAGCTCCTACAACTGCTACTCGCCGATATTGCGACCGCCCAATCCAGCGTGGATGCGAGCTGCCCCCGCGTCCCGGCGCACCGGGCTTCCTGACGGGATTGGCAATGGCGCGGATGACTGCGCGCTGCTGGATGCTGGCGACGATCTGGACCACGCCAGCGCGGTGGCAAGCGCCGCAGGTTCCTTGCGAGCCCGGCCGCCGTACTGGACCGTGGCAAACCATTGGCCCGCATTTCTCACGCCCCTTCTACTGCGGCCGCCGATACGAACGGGCGTGAGAAATGCGGTTTAGGCGAGCGCAATAGCGACGCCCGAAAATTGCCACTTAGAAAACCTCATGCGCGCCACAAACACGGCGCAGTATCGGGATCTGATACTCGCCGCATCGTGAGCATAGATGGCCGCATTGGCCGATTGTGCCTGCCATGGTGCTACTGCACTCTGCACTGGCCACACGACTGAGCCCCTTCATACCCAGCCCAACACCCTGCACACGATGCCGTCATCTGCTGTCGCGAACGAAGAGACGCTGCCCAACCATAATGGAGTTCGCTGTGACGCAGCACAGTGCCTGCACCAAGGCACGCGGCCTGAACGCATGCATTTTCCACACGCGGAAATGAAAAAACCTAATTCCTTTCAATAGAGAGGTGACGAATCAGTCTGATTTTTTGCAATGCATCCTGTGTGACCGCAGTACTGAGTCTTTTGCTTGATGGGCGTATTCGCCCTTCTTGTCCGCGATCCATGTTCACGCATGAATGCAACGCTGTTCCGTCATGTTTTATCACTCACCAGTCAGGTAACCACTCACTATGACTACACCCATGCCTGCTTCCCTCCGATATTCCAGCAAGTTTTTTTCCACAATTTCCGCAGCGGTACTGATGTTGTTATCCGTTCCGGCTACCTATGCGACCGAGTCCACCGGATCGATGGCAGTGGCCCGCTCCGAGCAGGCAGCGGCCAAGCTGCCGGATGGACGCATACTTATGGCGGGCGGCAATTCCAGCGGTGGCCTGAGCACTGCAACCGCCGAGTTCTACGATCCGGCTTCCGGTGCATTCTCGCCGGCGCCACCGCTGCTGGATGCACGCGCCCAAGCCGGCGTCACGACGCTCCCCGATGGGCGCATCTTCGTCGTCGGCGGCGTGAAGCAGACATCATCGGGCGGTATGTTCCTGCGCAGCGCCGAAATCTACGACCCGTCGAGCGCGAGCTGGAGCCTGACAGCGGGTTCGCTGACTGGCAGCTCGGTTTCCACCTATCCGACGACCATCACCCTGCTCGATGGCCGAGTGCTGATCATCGACGGCACGAATTCGCAGGTGTTCGATCCGGCCAGCGGCCTGTTCACCCAGGCTATCGGACTGACCACACGGCGCAGCCGCGCGGCAGCCGAGTTGCTGCCGGACGGCCGCGTGCTGCTGGCGGGTGGTCAGGACAATAGCAACGCCGTACTGGCCAGTGCGGATATCTGGAATCCCAGCACGAATAGCTGGAGCGCAGCCAACGGCAGCATGACGACGGCGCGCACGGCAGGCACTGCCACGCGCCTTTCTGATGGTCGGATTCTGGTTGTCGGCGGCTACAACAACGCAGGCAAGCAAGCCAGCGCCGAGCTGTTCGATCCGGTGTCGCAAACCTTCTTGCCCACCGGTGCACTGTCGACCGCACGCTCGGGACATGTCGCCGTGGCTCTGGCCGACGGTGGCGTGCTCGTCGCTGGCGGTTACACCAATGCTTCGGTCACCAGCAGCCTTGAACGCTACAACCCGGTTTCCGGCACCTGGTCGAACGCAGGCTCACTGGCTTCGGCACGCAGTCGCTTCTTTACCGGAACGCAGTTGAACAACGGCAACGTGCTATTCGCCGGCGGCCCCGGCCCGCTCGCAACAGCAGAGCTCTACACAGGTGACACGATCCCGACCAACCTGCCGCCAGTATCGAACTTCACGGTGGCCACATCGAACCTGACGGCAACCTTCACGGATACCTCCTCCGACCCAGATGGCACGATTGCTGCGCGCTCCTGGAATTTTGGCGACGGCACTACCTCGACCGCGGTCAATCCGGTGAAGAGCTACGCCAGCAGTGGTACCTACAACGTGATGCTGACCGTTACTGACAACGCCGGTGCGGCTACTTCGTTCACCAAGTCCGTTACGGTAAGCCTGCCCAACGTGGCGCCGACGGCGAACTTCAGCTTCATGACCAATGGACCCACGGCCAGCTTTACCGATGGCTCGACCGACAGCGACGGCAGCATTGCTTCGCGTTCATGGAACTTTGGCGACGGCACCAGCTCAACGGCGACCAACCCGAGCAAGACCTACGCGACTCCCGGCACCTACAACGTGACCCTGACTGTTACGGACAACCGTGGTGCGATCAACTCGGTCACGAAGCCAGTCACGCTGACCTGGACCAACGTGGCGCCGACGGCAAACTTCAGCGTTGTGACAAACGGGCTGACAGCCACCTTCACCGATGCCTCGACCGACAGCGACGGCAGCATCGTTTCCCGTAGCTGGAACTTCGGCGATGGCACCACATCCACGGCGACAAGCCCAGTCAAGACCTACGCCGCTGCCGGCACTTTCACCGTGTCACTGACCGTTACCGACAACAGTGGCGCCACCAACACCAAGACCACCTCGGTGACGGTGAGTGCGCCGAGCTGCGGCGGTACGGTGTTATGCAACGGCGTGGCCGTGACAGGTCTCGCGGCCACTTCAGGCGCGACGACGGCGACCTACACCCTGGTCGTGCCGGCAGGTGCTACCAACCTGAAGTTCACCATCGCTGGCGGCGTGGGCGACGCGGATCTCTATGTGAAGTACGGCTCCGCACCAACGATCTCCAGCTTCGACTGCCGTCCCTACCAGAACGGCAACAACGAGACCTGCACCATCTCGAACGTGCGTGCCGGCACTTACTATGTCGTGCTGCGCGCATACAACCCGTTCAATGGAGTTTCACTGACAGGCAGCTACACCGCTCCGGCACTGTGAGGCCGCTGCGGCAAGACCACTAGTTACAGGCAGTAGCTCAGAACGCCCGGTCCGCCTGGATCGGGCGTTCTTGCCGCAGCGCTTGCGTCCGCGGTGTCAGGCCGCGTCGCGTGTGCGTGGCACTTCGTCGCTTGCTTCGTCGCCGCTGGCAACAGCGGCTTGGGCCAGGTCGGCGCTGCGCTCCAGGGTGGCCAGGCTCAGCATCTCCACCACCGCAGATGCAAAGGCTTCGCGCCGCCGGCGCCAGCGCAGGAACAACAGCGTGATCGCGATCGCGACGACGGCGCTCAGGCCTAGCCACCACGCGAGTCCCAGCGACTGCCACAGATCGGCACCAGCAAGCGCGAGGCCGAACACCTGCAGCAGCGCGACAGCCAGCAGCGGCGACGCAATCACGTAGACCTGCAGCAGCACACGCCGCGCCCGCACGACGCTGCTCAGGTGTTCGCTCCAGCCCTGCACGTTGCCGCCATGGGACGGAAGGCGGCCGAGCGCCACGCGATGCAGCACGCCCGCAATCAGCCAGACAGTCGCACACAGATGCAGCAGCACGCCGGGCAGCAGAGCGCTGGCCTGGCCGCCGTGGGCCGCATTGAAACCGCCGCTTAGAAGAATCGGCACGGTGATCAGCCACAGACCTAGGCTGACTCGCTGCTGCAAGCCGGCGCGCGCCGCTTCCAGTCGCTCGCCGAGCCGCTGTGAACCCGAACGCAGCGCGCGCTGTGCACCGTGCTCGCTGACCTCACGCTCGAAGCGCAGCCGATTCTCGACCTGCTCGCTAGCGCGCCGGAAGGTCGGGCCGGCGAGGTCGTCAAGGAAACGGCGCAGCGCTGGCGCACCGGGAAAACGCCGCGCGATGGCGTGGGAGGCCAGCTCGATAATCGCGATCAGGGCTACACCGGCCAGCGCCGTGATCGGCAACACGCTTGGATGCATCCAGTCCAGCAGATCGATGTTCCACAATCCCTTGACGATGACCATAACCATCAGCCACCAGACCAGCGGCGAGATGTAGACGACGCCGCGCACGAGACGCAGGCGGCGCCGCAACAGGGTGTCCAGCACTTCACGCAGTGCCATCACCGGCGCGCTGTAGTCGATCCGCGCGATCACATGCCACTGGCTGGCATCGACGATGAAATGCACGACCAGCAGACTTAGCAGCGGCAATGCGGCGAGCAGGTACGGCCATTCGCCGCCGTGACGCAGCACGAACAGGGCGAGCAGACCGATGCCAGCCGCACCCATCAGCAGTTGCAGCAGCAGGCCACGACGGTGCCGGCCCAGCGCCGAACGCGTGCGTGCGCTCTGCAGGCGGCGCACGGCGTCGAGGTCGAGACTCAACTGCGCATCGAGTTCGCGGCCCTGTGCCGACCAGCGGCTCCTGAGTTGATCCAGATCCAGCGTACTCACGGGCACTCCTTCGCTGCGGCGTAATCACGCTGCAGCTTCTGCTTGATGCGGTTGATGCGGGTTGCGACATTGGTGGCACTGAGGCCGACGAGCGAGGCCATTTCTTCCTGCGAATACCCTTCGAGATACAGCAGGATCAGCGCGCGGTTGACCTCGTCCAGACGTGCGATCAACTGGTGCAGCGCGCGCAGGTCATCGCCCTCGGCATCGACCACCCGGTCGGCGGCGGCGAGGTTCATGCCAAAGTCCTCAATCGGCAGCGCGTCACGGATGCGCCGGCTCTCGCCACGGAAGAACGAGATTGCGACATTGATCGCGATGCGCTGCATCCAGCCTGCGAACACGGCGCCACGATCAAAGCGCGGCCAGGCCTGCCAGAGTTCGACGAGGATTTCCTGGATCAGGTCGCCGCGGTCTTCGCGCCGGCGGCAGTAGGCGTTGGCGACCTTGTACAGGATCGCCTTGTGCTGCTGCAGTTGCGCGAGAAACGCATCGTCGCGGTGCGTCGTACTCATGAATTCAAATGGCCGGAGCGGGGCCGGACTGGCACCCACCAGCTTGTTCGCCACAGGGTGCGGAAATATCACAGCAGCACCTGCGGAACTACTGCCGGCATCGGGCCGGGCAGGCATGCGTCGTCGGCCACGGCCGCGGGACGGGAGATGTACATGAGGGCGATTCCGGAACAGGAAGGGGCGAGCGCGGGGCTCGCACTACCTATTCGCCGCGACGCGTGGATTTGTCACAGTAGTTCCTGGCATTTGTTCTCGGATTCCGCATAGACGCCCAATCGAGCGCGCGAAGTTCAAGGATGCCTTGGTGCTGCGCAGATTTCTGGTTCAGTGTTGACGCTTGCGGTCATGGCGATGCGAGGGCAGCACGCAGCTTTGTCGAAACCACAAGACTCAAGGCCAGGCCAGACTCAAGATCACGCAGATGTGCTACATCCGCGCCACCCTCGACATCGGCCGCTTCGATTGCGCGATGAAAATCGACGGTGCGGCCCAGTGGACGGGCGATATTCGGAATCGGATGTTTCGCCCTGCCTACGCCGCACTCCTGAAGGCCAGCGGCGTGTGTGGCGCTGGCCTGATTCATGCGGCCATGGGCTTCGCGCGTATACCGCCGTTATCAGCGTCACTGGGGAATCGATGTTGCCAAATCAACTCCACACGAGATCGGCAAGAAGCCGCCGTCAATCAAGCAACTCGATGGAAGGGGTATCGATCTGCCGAGCTGGGCGTACACGCAGCTTCAAGGCGAACAATATCGCCAATACCCTTCCCGTCGGATTTGACCGTGCAGCAGAGTTGCCCCGGCATGTGCACGATGGCGGAAGGCACATCGCTGTTCGCGATCAGCGGCGAGCTCTTCGGTTCTGCTTCCGGCTTCGTGCTGTGCCGCGGTTCGTCGAAGAGATTGCGCGAGAAGTTGTTGCAGGCGTCGTGGTTTTCTGACGTCGTCGCAAAGCCACCGCAGGTCCTGATACTCGGTTGGATCACGATTCCGTCGCCGCGACAGTCCCACCACGTCTTGTCTGCCGGCCGCGCTGCCCACCGAGCCGGCCCGCGCATGGGCAGAGTCGCTGCGTGCGCAGCGCGACTTCTGCGCCGCCGAGCGAGACACGCGCAGGGTGGGAAATGCTCAGGTCAGCGCGGCGCGGTACTGCGCTGCGAGTGCGGCCGCACAGGCGGCCGGTTCGTGCCAGCGCCGCAAATAGGCGCGGCCGTTGGCGATGAGCTGCGCCCGCAGCGCAACGTCGGCCTGCAGGCATTGCACGGCCCGTGCGAAGGCGTCGGCGCTGTCGGCGATCAGCAGTTCGCGGCCGGATTCGACGGCGAGCCCGGCGGCGGCCACGCGCGTGGCAACGACCGGCAGTCCGCGTGCCCACGCTTCGAGGATACGCATGCGGATACCCGAGCCGGTCAGCAGCGGCACCGCGGCGATTGCGCCATCGGGAAACGCGGTCGCGGAGTCCGTCGGCGCGGCATGCGCGACGACGTCGCGCGACACTGGGCTGCCTGTGCCGAAGACATGCAGGCGCAAGCCCGTGTTGCCGCGCAGGCGTGGTGCGACGCGGGCGAGGAACCAGTCCAGTCCCTGCCGGTTCGGCCACCAGCCCGCACTTCCGGCGAGGACCAGAGCCGGTTCGCCGGCGACGCGCGGGCCGGCCGGAAGCTGCTGCGGAAACGGCGGAGCGGCGACGGCGATTTTCACCGCGGCCTGCGGCGCGATCACGCGCAGTGCCGCGGCATCATCTTCGGTCAGCGTGACCGTGGCGGCGACGCGCCGCAGCAGCTGCGCCTCGGCGGCGCGCAGGCGGCGCGCCTCGAACGCCAGCAGCGGGCGGGCCCGCCCGAGCTGCCGCCATAGCGAAGATTCCACATTTTGCATACGCAGCACGACAGGAGTTCCCGTACGGAACGCGGCGTCGCAGTTTGCTAGCGCCTGCAACTGCTCGGCGTGCACGATGTCCGGGCGCCAGTCGGCGAGGCGTGATGCCAGCGCTGCGGTAACCGCCGCATGGCGATGCCGTGCGAGGCTCAGCGCCGAACCCTCGCGCGCGGCGCGCCACGCCGCCGCGGCCCAGCTGTGCGGACGCAGCGGGATCAGTTGCGGCGTACAGACAGTGCGCAAGTGATCGAGGGCCGCCGGGTCCGCGGCATCCGCATCCACCGGCGCGATCAGGTGCAGCGCGTGGCCTGCCGCAGCCAGGGCCTGCAGCGTCAGCCACAGCACGAGGCGTCCACCATCGTGCGGGGGCCAGGGCGGTTTGGTCGCGACCACGAGGATCTTCATGCGTGCCGAGTGTGCTGTCGTGTCATTGGGTCAAGGAAATGCCGGATGGAGTTCACTGCGACACCAGGCGCGGCGAGAACACCTACTGCACAGGGCGACTGGCCGCAATGGCGCCGCACGGCGAGCGGCCCCGGAATTATTAAACGGCAATGAGGAACAGGACACCCGTGCAGGGCTTAGCCCGCACTTCTCACACCCGCTCGTAGCGAGGCCGCCGAGACGCCGTCCTGACGCGCGCCACAGACTGAGTGACGGCGAAGGCGTAACCGACACTACGTCGAGCCGGCACGAGGGAGCAGCACGCGTCAGGGCAAGCGTATCGGCAGCCGCAGCAGAAGGCTTGTGAGAAATGCGGGTTAGTCGCGCGCGGCCGGCGTCGACAAGCACTGAGCAGCAACCGCAGAATATCCGCCTCATGCGCGTCCTGTTCATTACTCAGCGTTTGCCGGCACACGCCGTGCGCGGCGACCAGCGCCGCGCGTTTGCGCACATCCGCGCGCTGTCGGCGCGCCATGCGATCACGTCGCTGAGTTTCGATGCCGCCGATGCGGCCGGCCGCGCCGCACTCGCGCCCTATTGCGAACAGGTCATCGTCGTGCCGCGCTCGCGTCTGCGCAGCGGCGCGCGTGCGCTTGCGGCGCTGGCCGGATCGCGGCCACTGCAGGTTGCGATGAACGATGGCATCGCCGCGGGCCTGGACCTCGCCAAGCTGCGCGATTCCGGTTTCGACCTGGCCCATGTGCAGCCCATACGCCTTGCCGGACTGCTGCCGGCGCTGGCGCCGCTGCCCTGCGTCGTGGACTACGTCGATGCGCTGTCGCTGAACATGGCGCGGCGCGCGCAGCGGGATCGCACGCCGCTGCGCTGGATCGCGGCACTGGAAGCACGCCGCCTCGCCAGCTGCGAGCGCGAACTGTGCACACGCCATGCGACCGTGGTGTGTTCCGCCGTCGACCGCGCGGCGATCCGCGACGACGCGTTCGCGCCGCAGCTCGTGCGCAACGGCGTTGACCTCGACGAATTCGCCTTCACCACCACACCAGCGCGCGCGCCGGAAATCGTGTTCGCCGGCAATCTTGGCTATTTTCCCAATGTGGACGCCGCGCACTGGTTTGCCACCGAGGTGCTGCCGCTGCTGCTGCGCGAGATGCCGCAGCTGCGCCTGCGCCTGGTCGGTGCGCGGCCAGCGGCAGCGCTGCGGCGTCTGGCGCGGTCGCAGCCGAACGTCGACCTGATCGGCGAGGTGCCGTGCATGCAGCCGCACCTGACCCGCGCCGCAGCCGCCGTGGTGCCGCTGCGCGCGGGCTCGGGCCAGCAGTTCAAGCTGCTCGAAGCAATGGCCGCGGGCACGCCGGTGGTCAGCTCGCGCCTATCGGCACACAGCATCCAGGCGATCGATGGCCGGCATCTGCTGGTGGCCGACGACGCGCCGGCAATGAGCGCAGCGCTGCTGCGCCTGCTGTCCTCGCCGGCGCTGGCGCAGGAACTGGCGCACGAAGCGCGGCGCCATGTCGAAGCAGAATTTTCCTGGTCGCGTTCGGCGCAGGAGCTCGAATCGGTATGGCAGTCGGTTGCCGCGCGGTGATCCGCACTGGCGAGGCGGTGTGGCAGCGGGCATGCCGTGGACGAAGGAACGGTTCAGCCCGAATGAAAAACTACTTTGGTGAAGGTGCAGCGTCCCGCAGCGGCGGCGCGCTGAGCTGTCCCGCACGCAACTGCGCGTCGAGGCGCTCGACTTGGTGCTGCAAATCCTCGCGCATGGCCCTGGGCAAGGTCACTATCGCCTGTGGACTGGCCCAGGCCGTGCGCAGGTAGGCCGCGTTCGCACCGGCTTCGTCGCCGAGGGTGGTGCGGGCACGCCCCAGATTGATCGTGAACTCCGGCCGCTCCCCGGCGTTGATCGCAGCCTCAAGCAGGGCCACGGCATCAGCGCCGCGGCGGATCATGATCAGCGCGATCGACTGCGTCAGCACGGCGCGTGGATCACCGGGCAGCGCAGCGGCGGCCTGTGCGGCCAGGGTCTCGGCCAGGGTGACCTGGCTCAGTGCGGCACGATCGGCGTCAGCTGCGCTGGAGCGCGCGGCCGACTGGCTCATACGCAGCGCCTGAGCGACACGGAAGTTCGCATCGTACAGGCGCCACTCGGCCTGGTAGCGCGGAAACTCAGGCCACAGCGCCAGCGCGAACAGCGCGACGAGCAGCAGGCGCCAGAGCATCTTCATGCACCGGGCGACCGGGCCGTCGCGAGCAGCCGCCAGGCACGGCCGCAAGCCAGCAGCAGCATGATGGCTGTGAACGGAATCTGCAGCGGAAACCAGGTCAGCGCGGCAACGGCGCCGGCCACGATCACACCGAGCATCATCCTTGCCTCCAGCCGCACACGCGTGGCCGCAACGTCGCGCGCGAGGCGCAACAATCCGCTCAACAGCCAGCCCAGGGCAGCCAGCACTGCGGCGAGCACCGGCAGCCCGGCTTCCGCCGCGACCTGCAGGTATTCCTGGTGCGCCTGGGCGAAGGCAATCGCCGGTTGCGGTGGCGGCAGGCGTCGCCGTAATACGATTTCCGCGGCAAAGCGCTGGACCTGCGCCTGGTTCGCGTAGCTGCCCGGCCCATAGCCGGTCCAGGGTTTCGTCGCAATCATTTCCACGGCTGCAGCCCAGGCACCGAGCCGGTGGGTGGTCAACTGCTGCCAGGTGTCGACACTGACTGGCAGACGCGCCCAGGTCTGCGCGCGCAGCGCAGGTGCCGCCGCGCAGACGCCCAGCAGCAGCGCGAGCGCCGCAGCCGCAAACGGCGCCCAGCGCAGCGCACGCCAGCGCAGGCTGGCCAGCACCGCTATCGCGGCGAACACGGCGACCAGGCTGGTCCGTTGCCGATTCGCCAGCATGACCGCGAGTCCGAGCACCAACAGTGCCCAGCCGGTCCAGCGGTAACGTACCGTCGACGCCGACAGGCCCAGCGCCGAACCGGCCGCCGCCATCAGGGCGCCACTCAGCGCAACATAGGCCTCGTTGCCGAGCAGCGCGCCAGTCGGGTAGCGACCGCCGGCCTGGCTGGCTGCGAATGGCAGATCCAGACCCACCCATTGCAGCAGAGAAATCACCGCATTGACCGCTGCGGCCAGCAGTGCGGCCACCAGCACGCGTCGGCCGCCCTCGCCATCCAGTGCGTGCGATGCACCAAGTGGCAGGAACAGGGCGAACAGCAGCAGTGTGCGCAGGGTCGATGCACTCGCTGCCGGCGCTTGTGCCACGAGCGTGGCAAGCAGCACTCCGGCCAGTGCCACCAGTGCTGCGAGCAGCGCCAGCCGGGCCAGACGAGGGGCATGTGCCGGCGTGTCGCGATGGAGGAACAGGTTGCACATCGCGCCGACATCGACGCGCCACAGCAGCGCCGTGACCGCCACGGCCGCAGCGATCAGTGCGACCAGGCGCTTGGGCGCGTCGAATCCTGCCTGAGCGAATGGATCCACCAGCCATGCCGTGCCGAGCAGCGCCACGATCAGGCTGGCGACAATGAGGTGTTCGCGACCGCGCGGCTGAGCCACGCCGCGATCATCGCCCGCACAGGGTTGCGCCGCTCGGCGCGCCATCAGTGCGAGTCCGAGCCCACAGGTCGCAGGCGCCACGCGCGGAAGCCGCCATTGCCGCGGCAGGGCGTCGTATCGCCGATGCTGTCTTCACCCGCGTAGGCGATGATCAACTCCAGGCTGCCGTCGGCGTCGATGTCGGCCAGCTGTGCGTCGAACACCTTGCAGCCGTTCATCGCCTCGATCGGCGCCAGACTCAGGTCGCGGCTGAAGCTGCGGCCTGAGCCGGCGAAGGTCAGGACACCGCCGTCTTCGCGCACAGCAACGAGATCGTCGCGGCCGTCACGGTCGATGTCGCCGATGGCCAGAGCGGCGATGCTGTCGCGCGACACGGTGCTCCACAGCGCGAGCGGGATTTCCTTGCGGCTACCGGCTGCGCGCACGGCCTGCAGCGAAACACAGAACTGCGTGTTTTCCACAGCGCGCGAGGCGGTGACGGCCTCGTCGCTGCCATCGCCGTCGAAATCATGCAGCGCGACCGCGGTGACGGCCGCCGCGAGCGGCACGGAGCGCAGCTCGCCTGCGCGATAGAGGTTGCCATCGCCCTTTTGCAGCAGCAGACGGTTGCCTGCAACGCTGGTGCCGATCAGCGCATCGGGATGGCCGTCGCCGTCGATGTCGCCCACGGCAATCGCCGTGCCAAAGCTGTTGAGTACCTGCTCGGGCTTGGCGAAGTCCCACAGACCGCCGCGGTTGAACCACAGGCCGAGCGCGGCCGTGATGCCGCCACCACCGAGACGCGAGGGGCCTTCATTGAGCGCGAGCAGATCGAGCTTGCCGTCGCGATTCCAGTCAGTCACCGCCAGCGCGCGCGAGGTGAAGACGGGTTCGAGCACCGATTCGGCCGGCAGGCGCAAAACCAGTCCGTGGCCCCACGGTGCGTAATGTCCACCGCCCTCGTTGATCAGTACGGCCAGCCCACGCAGGTGTGCGCTCAGGGCGATGTCCAGGCGGCCGTCGCCGTTGAAGTCGGCCGCCTTGACGTCGCCGTAGTCGTACGGCAACGGCGGGAAATGTACCTCTTTCCACTCCTGGAAACGCCCCTGGCCGTCACCGAGGAAAATAGTGGGCTGCGCAGCCCCCTTGCGCGCCGGGCCGACCAGCAGGTCCGGGCGGCTGTCACCGTTCATGTCGGCGAGGACGAAGCCGTCGCGCCACTGGCCGCTGTCCGGCAATCCGGTGTCAATGGCGCTTGCGGCGAAGCGCTGCGTGGCGCGCAGCCGCGCCGGCCGGCAGGCGGACTGGGCGTCGCGCGCACGCGCGGCCGCTTCGGGCGTCAGCGCGGGCCGCCGCGGCTGCGGACTGCACGCCGCGGCCAGCACGCATACGAGAACAACGACGACGATGCGACGGATCGCGCGCAGAGCACCGGCCGGTTCGCGCTGCGGTTCTCCGGAAGGGCCATGCCGGCTCGGATTGCGCGCCTGATTCATACCGTCGTCCACCGTCAAAGCCGCGATGGTAACCGCAGCATTGCATCCATGGCTCGCGCGACCGCCGCAGAAAACCCCGGAGCGCCGGGGTTTTCTGGTGATGCGCCGCGGAACGCTCAGGCGCGCCGCAAGGCGTATCCGGCACAGCTGCCCAGTACCAGCAGCAGCAAGAGCAGGTTCCAGGTCGACAAGGCCGGCACCGGCACGATGACAGGCGCCACTCCGTTGATGGAAAGCGGATAGGCGCGGCTGCCGCTGAACGCGTTCGCGTCGGTCGCCGTGACCGTGAAGTTGTACGGGCCACTAGTCGTCGGCGTGCCGCTGATCACGCCACTTGCGCTCAGGCTCAGGCCCGGTGGCAATGCGCCGGCGCTGACCGTGAACGTATACGGCGAAAGGCCACCCGTGGCGCTGAGGTTGGCCGAGTAGGGCTGACCGACCGTGCCGCTGGGCAATGCAGCGGGATTGACGGTAATGGTGACGCCCGCCCCGGTCGGCGAGAACTCGACGTCGTCCCAGGCGCTGGTGCAGCTGGTATCGGCCGGGAAATCGATCGAGCCGTCGCCGTCGTTGTCGATGCCGTCGCTGCAGGCGCGGGTCAATGCGTTCGACAGTTCGTTGAGATCGGTCGGACTGGCGCAGCCTGGGTCGGCGGCGTCGGAAAGGCCGTCGAAGTCGTTGTCCAGACCGTCGGAGCAGTCCGGTCCTTCGAAATTGTCAGAGGCCGTGGTGCAGGTCGGTGCGACACTGAAGTCGGTCAGTCCGTCGGCGTCGTTGTCAAGGCCATCACTGCACTGCGGCGGATTGACTTCACTGGTATCGGGGAATCCGCTGCAACCGATATCGGCCGGGAAGTCGATCAGGCTGTCGCCGTCGTTGTCGAGACCGTCGCTGCACTGGGTTCGCTCGTTGGTCGACGCGGCGCTGGCGCAGCTGGTGTCGGCCGGGAAGTCGATGAGGCTGTCACCATCGTTGTCGATGCCGTCACTGCACTGGCTCACCTCACTTGCCCCCTGGGCACTCTCACAGCTGGTATCGGCTGGAAAATCGATGAGGCTGTCGCCGTCGTTGTCGACGCCGTCATTGCACTGCGGATTGGTTTCGTTGTTGTCGTTCAGATCGGTGCAGCCCGTATCGGCCGGGAAGTCGATCAGGCCGTCGCTGTCGTTGTCGATGCCATCGCGGCACTGCGGATCCTGTTCGCTGGGGTCGTTGCGCGCGGTACATCCGGGGTCGGCCGGGAAATCGATCAACCCGTCGCCATCATCGTCGATGCCGTTGTCGCACTGGCCGAAGTTCTCGGTGTTGTCGTTAGGGAAACCGCACTGCGGGTCGGCCGGGAAGTCGATCAGGCCGTCGCCGTCGTTGTCGACCGCGTCATCGCAGGCGACGATGGCGTCTTCGGTAATGTCATGCGCAGTGGAACACTGCGGGTCAGCCGGAAAGTCGACCAGGAGATCACTGTCGTTATCGATGCCATCGCTGCAGGCAGGCGCCTCGAGCACATCGTTGGCGCTGCGGCAGCCCGGGTCGGCCGGGAAATCGATCAGGCCATCGCCGTCGTTGTCGATGCCGTCGCCGCACTGGAGGATGGTGATCGGCAGGTTGAACGTTTGCCGCTGCGCATGTGGCCAGGCAGCCGCCTGGGCGGTATCGCCGTATAACGACGTGGAGATGTGGCTGACGAACGAATGATTCGGCGAATTCTGGCCGTCGCCATTCAGGGACAGGTTGTAGCTGACGAATCCCCGGGTAAACGGGATGCTCGCCAGCACCGGGTCATCCAGCCGGATCGATTGCGTCGCCAATGGCAGCCGCGTCGCGGCCGCCGCGCTCGAGAATTCTTCCTGGTCATCGAAGGCGAAGATTCCGCCGCTGGGAATGCCCGCCGGTGGCGAGCCGCAGGCGAACGGCGCCACATTGCCGGGATCGCGCCAGACCTGCGCCGTCGTGCGGAACAGCACCTCGGCAAACGAATAGCGGCCGTCCCAGCCCGTCGGCAACGCCTCGCGGTTATCAGCACCGCTGGTACCGATGCGGCGGGCATAGAAGGTGTAGTCGCCAGCACCGTCGGTGGCGGCGTCAGTGGAACTGGCTTCGATATGCACCAGTGCATCGCCGTAGGCGAACGACTGGGCCACGTTGGAGACCGAGGACTGCCCCCAGAGCACATTGTCGTTGCGCGCGATGCCCGTGCCGCCGGCGACGAAATAGCCAGCGTCACCGGGCACCAGCGAACTGCACGAGCCGACCACGTCGATGGTGACGTAGCCGCGCGACAGCGTGTCGCCATGCGGCGTGCTCGCGCACTGACCACCAAGCAGGCTGGACGGCTGGCCCTGGTGCGCGGCGATCAGGCCGCTGAGCTGCGTTGTGCTCAGCGCTGCCGGCGGCAGCGTCGCGGCGCAGGTCGCAAAGCCGCCGGGCGTCGATGCGGGCAGCGTGCCGGTTGCAAACAGCTGGCTAAGGTCGATCTCCGTAATGCCGTAGCCATCGAGGCGAACGTTGAAGTTGTAGGTCGGAACGCCGCGATCACTCCACAGCGTGACATGGGCCAGCGTTTCCGTCGCCGCGCGATTGCCGACGGTGAGGACGGTCCGCGTGGCCGTCGGATTGGTCGCGTCGACCTCGAAATACGGCAGCAGCAGCGTCGCCGCGGGTACGTTGTCCAGCGCATTGATGGTGGCGTGAGCCGGCGCGAAGGCGCCCAGCAGCAGGGCCGCACCCAGGCCGAGCAAGGAAGTGCACTTTTTCATGATTCGGTGCTCCTGGCTCAAGGAACGGAGGGGTTGCTGCCGGTCGCGGCGTTGCCGAGCTGAATGCCCGGCACCAGATAGCGCGGACCGTTGGCCGGGATAGCCTGGGGTGCCGAGCGGAAGCTCAGCCAGGACTGGCGGATGGCACCGTAAGGACCACTCGCTGCGCTCAGGTTGAGATTGGCGAACAGCCATCCCAACGGCTCAGTGATCGGCAGGCTGGCGCCGGCCACAGTGCCCGACACGAACGCGAACGGATTGCCGACCGGTGCGGCGGTGATGTTGCCCGTGATATTGAACTGGGCCAGCTGCTGCTGGCCGGCCGGCAGGCCGGCAGGGGTGGCGCCGCAGGCAAACGGCGCGAGCGGTACGCCCGGATCTCGCCAGTAGTCGATGTCGGTGCGATTGAGGGTGACCCTGCCAGCCCAGGCGGTCGGCAGCGGCTCACGATTGTCGACGGCGTTGTGGCCGATCAGGCGGCCATAGAAGGTTTGTTTGTTCGGGCCGGCGGCAGTCACGGGATTGAGGCCGTCGGCTTCGATCGAAACCGCATCGTCGATGAGGTTGCGCCGGTTCGCCGCGTCGATGATGGCGTAGTCACCGCGGATGATGTTGCGGTTACCCGCAACGCCGCCGCCGTTTAGGAAATACCCCGCTGCACCAGGCACATCCCGCGTACACTGGTTGGTCACGTCGACGGTCACATAGCCGCGCGCGATGCCGTCGCCGTAATTCATCGAACCGCACTGGCCGCCGAAATAGTCGGCATTGGGCTGGCCGCTGTGCGCACCGACGAGATCACGGCTCAGGACGCTGCCGCTTTCCAAATCCGGTAGAAAGCTATTGCAGCTTGCGAAGTTGATGTCCTGCGAAATCGGGCCTTTATTGCTGATGGTGTCGGTCGGATCCTGCCCTGCGCTGGCCGTCCTCGGCAGCCGGCGACGGAACACCAGTCCGAGGTCGATGACCTGCTGGTCATAGCCGGTCAGGTAGACGTTGAAATTCGCGGTGGGCAGGCCGTAGTCGGTCCACAGCACCACGTTGACCATGGTGGCCGATGCACTCGCGTTCTGCACCGTCAGCAGGGTGTTGACCCCCTGCGGTGAACGGGTATCGACCTCGAAATGCGGAAAAAGCAGGGTGGATCCAGGCACCTGATCGATGGTGCCGATGACCGCCGCGGCGGTCATCGAATAGAACGACAGCGCAACGAGCGCGAAAAAGCGGGCCAGCATGACTCCCCCCCGTAGCAACGATTCGAATTTTCCCCTGTCAGGCATCCGTGGACGGAGGCTGCACGGCGCGAGCATAGCATCGGTCTCGTGTCTTTCATCCCCGGGAATCTTCCGGTTCGATGCCACACGGCTGCATTGCCGTCATGCAGCGCAGGCCGCTGTCAGTTGTTCATCAATGTGAAATCGAGCGAGCCAATTCAAGGACAATTCAAGGACACTTGGTTGCTCGCAAGACAAATCTGACCCGATGCGTGACCATTTCTCACCAGGGCGAGGCCTCAACTCATGCGCACACCATCAGCGTCGGCACCTGAAACACCAACTCCGTGTGCACCAACGGTGGTCGTGAAGCAACCCGGCGTTGCACGCCGGGTGCGAGCTCAAGGCCCCGCGAAAAACCAGGACCATCCCAGGCTAGCGTGTGGAACTCACCGCCCTCGCCGCAGGGACAAACACCTTCGGGCAGCCGGGCCAGGAAATTGGCATCGTATTCGGCCCCACAATGACTTTCGTCCAGCCACCGTGTATCGACACAGACCACGCGGGCACGTATGCCGCGTTCAATAATTTCGCGGGCAACGGCGGAGCGTGCCAGACCCCACAACGGAAACACGGCTTGCAGACCGGCACGCGCGCAAACGGGCTCGAGCCAGTCGCGATGGGCCTGCAGATCGATGTCGCCAAACACCATGTGCGAGTGACCCGCGGCACGTAGCCGATTGAGCTCGCGCGCGAAGACCTCGCCGTACTCGCCCTCCCCGGCTTCGGCCGCCCGCCAGATGCCACCGAGCGCCAGGACCTGCGCCGCGATCAGCCCGGGGGAAAGCGCGTGGCTCTTGCTGGAGCCATCCGGGTCCATCATCGTAAGAAAAGTGCGAACATCCAAGCCTGCCGCGCGCGCGCGCAGCAGGGCGAGATACGAATCCTTGCCAGCGCTCCAGCTAATGCTTGCGCGCGGTGCGGTTGTTTGCATCTGAATAGTGTTCAGGTCAGTGCCACATCAACCAGACATGGGAGCCTACGCGAAGCGCCGCTCTCAACGGGCTGCGTGAACGGACTTGTCGTGGCTGACCTTCTTGGCAGGATTTCGAGCCTTTTGGGGTATTGCTTCAACAACGCGCCCCCGATAGGTTGGACGCCGCATCGACTAAGAGTCTGCATGCTCTGGATCCTCTGCTCCCTGTTGTGTTGTGGCCTGATCGCGCGCGAACTGCTCGGTGCGTGGCGCGGTGATCGCCCTGACCCGGTCTATCCGCCCTATGTGATCGTGTTGACGCTGTTGGCGGCAGGTTTTGCCTGGCCGCCGTTCAGCACCTGGCAATTCGAACGCTTTCTGGAACAGAAAGCGAGATTGCTGACCGAAGGCAGGAAGGTCTCGGTACATTGCAATACCCTTTTCGACAGCCTGTTCGATCCCGAAATGCTCGCCGCCGGGCATGCCAACCTGGAGAGCGGCAAGATCGTTATCCAGACACCCTGGTGTGGCGTGTTGCGTAGCTATCTCGATGCCCCGGAAGACGCCGACGGCGAGGCCATCTTCAGCCTGAGCCTCTTCACCCACGAGGTGATGCATATCCGCGGCGAGCGCAACGAAGCGGCGACTGAATGTCAGGCGATTCAGTACTACGCCCGAATGGCCCGTCTGCTCGGAGTGCCCGGCGGCTTGGCCGATGCACATGCCCAGCACAATTACCGCGAGATCTACCTGGTGCACCGCAGCAACGCCGGGGACAATTTCAGGCACTATTTTTCGAGTGAGTGCGCTCCTGGCAAAGCGCTCGACTTGAGACTCAGCGATTCGGTCTGGTAGCCGTGAGGGGCCAAATTCGGGGCAAGGAGCGGGCCGCGTGGCGTGGTGCCCCGAAACAACTTCGGATTCAGCGAACCGAGCTAAGGGCAGGCGTTCGTCCACCCTATACAACCTGGCACTCCGCAGGGTGACAACTTGAATTTGTAAACACCCTCTTACGGAGCAAAGATGAGCTTTCCACCGGCGATTAGCAGCACTGCAGACAGCAAGCGCTTGATCATCTGACCTGGAATACGCCGGCTGCCCATGTACGAACCCAGCAGTCCGCCTCCCGCTGCAACCGGTAGCAGCAGCCACAACGAGGCGGGCAGTTGCTGCGTACTGGCGACGTTGCCGAGCAGGCCGGCGCTGGAGTTGACCAGAATGAAAAGCGCCGAGACGCCCGCTGCGGCCTTGGGCAACGCCCAGCCCATGACAAGCAGTAGCGGGGTAAGGAAGATTCCGCCGCCAGTGCCCGTCAGACCCGATAGCAGCCCAATCAGGCCGCCGGCCAACAGCGCCAGAGCAAGCGGCGGCGGCTCGACCGGGCGATCGCTCCTGGCCGTGAACAGGAAATGCAGCGCTGAGAACACCAGCACGCCGCCGAGGAGGAGCTTGAATGACGACGTCGGCAAGCTCAGGTAGCCGCCAAGAAACGCTGCAGGAACTGCAGGCAGTGCAAAAGGCCAGAAAAGCCGCCAGTTGAAATGTCCGGCTCCAGCAAACTGCACCGTAGCAACGGACGCAACCAGAATATTGAGCGCCAGTGCGGTCGGCTTGATCACCGATGGCGCCATCGACAGCAGCGACATGACCGCGATATAGCCACTCGCACCGGCGTGACCCACCGAGGAGTACAGCACCGCAATAAAGAACACACCAGTGATCAGGAAAACGAGATCTGGCTGCATCGGAGGAACTCGGGCACAGGCAATTGCAAGGTCCAACGTCGCGGGTTGAATACCACGAGGCCGGTTACGTGGCAGCAAGCATCGTAGTGCAGGCGAAGTCGCGCCGCCCGTTCCCTACTTCGCCTGAGGGCTAGCCGCCATCTGCCATAACAGAAAGCTCCGACCATCCACACTCAATCCAACGCCGCACGAAACTCCGCCAACGCCCGCGCCTGCAGCGCCGGCGGTCCGGCGAGCACGCTGGTCGTAGCGAGATCCGGTGCCTGGCCGTTGAGGTCCGTAACGACGGCACCGGCTTCGCGCAGGATGACGACGAGCGGCGCGATATCGAGAATGTTCAGATCCGATTCGATGACCAGATCGATGCAGCCGCGCGCCAGCAGGTGGTAATGCAGGAAGTCGCCATAGCCGCGTGTGCGGCCGCTGCGCTGGATCATCCGCGCCAGTGCCTGCCAGCGTGCATCGCGGGACAAGGTCTTGATGTTGCCGAAGGAGATTGCAGTCTGCGCGGTGAAGTCGCTGGCATTGGACACCTGCAGCGGCTCGCCGTTGAGCCAGGCGCCGCCACCGCGTCGCGCCCAGGCAAGCTCGCCGTATTCGGAAGCGCTGGACACACCGAGCACGAGCTCGTTGCGGAACATCAGCGCGATCTGCGTGGAGAAAAATGGATAATGCCGCACAAAGCTCTTGGTACCGTCGATGGGATCGATAAGCCAGAGCCAGTCGCTGTCACCTTCGCGACCCTCTTCCTCGCCATAGAACGCATGCGCCGGAAATGCCGCGCGCAGCACGTCCTTGATGGCAGCTTCGGCGGCGCGGTCGGCTATCGTGACCGGTGTTTCGTCGGCCTTGATCTCGACGTCGAAACCGTCCCGATAGTAGCGACGTATGATCTGTGTGGCCGCTTCGGCGGCGTCGCGCGCGACGTCGAGCGCGCGTTCGAGAAAATCGGGCGTAGGGTTGCTCACGGTGCTCAGAACAGTTTGAACAAGTGGCCGTTGATCTTGAGCTGGCTGCTGCCATCGGGCTGCGGCTCGCCAATGTAACGCAGCGCTTCGGCCACCTGCCTGTCGCCATTGCGCGCTGCCAGTCGCGCCGTGGCGCTGAACTGACCCGAGTTGACGACGAATTGACCGGCAACTTCAAGGTTGCTGCTGGCATTGTCCCTGACCGTGCCGCTGATGCTGCCGTCGGGCTGGGAGGCAAACTCTGCGACCAGTTCGCCGAGGCGTGCTTCCGCTTCACCGCTGACCGCGGCTTCACGCCAGTGCGCGCTGCCGCGCGCGCCGCTGACCCAGCCGCCCGCGACGCGGGCATCGTCGATGCGGCCGTTGATGCTGCCATGCAGTTTCAAAGCCGGTATGTCCAGCGCCGGCGCCGCGGTCTCGGCCGGCAGCTGGAACGCCATGTTCTGCACCAGTACGCTGCCGTCGGCATCACGCGTCACGTCGCCGTCGAAGGTGATGGCGCCGCCGCTCAAGTTCACACGCGCGGCGATACGGCGCAGCAGCAGCGGCGACTTGTCCACCGACCAGCGCATCGCGCCCAGCGGGGTGCCGAAGGCGCTTACCGAGGAGGCCTGCCCCTGCCAGACCGTACCGGAAATGCCCGCAAGCTGCAGCGGACCAAGATCAGGCTTGAACCAGCGCAGCGCCAGCTTGGCCGGCAGGGTCCAGGCGACGACAAAGCCGATTGCGGCGAGCAGCAGGAGCAACAGGAAAAGGCGGCGCAGCAGTTTCATGCGGTTCGGTTATCGCAGTAGGTAAAAGTGCGGAAGTATCTAGGTAATTATGGTTCTTCCAGCGTTACACGCGCGTTGACGCGGCCTGTGCCCTCGGCGCGATCTGCTGAAAAATCGGTAGCGACGACGCCAAAATCGCGCGCCAGCCCTTCCATCCAGTCGGCCAGGGCGTCGAACGAAGCGCCCTCGAAACTGACCCGCACGCTCTTGGGGCCGACAGGCTCTACCCGGCGCAGTTCATTGGCGAGCTGCGCACCACGCGCCGTTGCATCAGCCAGGGCGAGCAGGGACTTGCCCTGGCGCTCGACCTTGGCGCGCGCGCCCAGGCCGCGTAGCTGCGCTGCCCGCGCAGAATCGCTGCGCATCTGCTCCAGTTCGGCGCGCTGCGTTTCCACGCGCTGACGCAATTCGCCGCGTGAGCGCTGCAGCGGGTACCAGACCAGGGCCCAGATCAGCAGTACGGCACTGACCGCGGCCCCAATTAGCAGCACTCGCTGTTCACGCGGTTCGCGCGTAGCCCACCAGGCACGCATCATGGCGCGGCTCCGCTCAAGCGCATGCGCCCATCGACGCCGTTCTGCCCTGGATTGGCCGCAGTCAGCTCGACCTTGAGCCCGGGCAGCGTGGCCAGCCGTTCGCGCAGGGAGTCCAGCGTTGGTACGTCAGGCGCAGTCACGGCAAGCTCCAGGGTACCGTTGCGGAATTCGATACCACGCGTGGTCAGGCGCGTAGTCGACCCCAGCACGGGCGCGATCAGGCCCAGTGTGCGCAGCAGCCCGCTGCTGGACTCGCCTCCCCCCAGGCGGGCGAGTGCACTCTTCATCAGCGCCGGCGGGTCACCGGCGACTTTTTCCATTTCAGGAAAACTCTGCACGAGGATGGCGCGCATGGCGGTGTCGAGGCGGTCCGATTCGCGCGCCAGCGAATAGCGTTCGAGCACGAGCTGCAGGAACGCCAGGAACAGCAGCGCCCCCGCAGCCACCGCAGCGCGGCGCCACCAGAGCACGGCAGGCGCCCGACGATGATGCGGCGCATAAGCGCCCTGCAGCAGATTGAGCACCGGATCGGCACCGATCCCGTGTGCCAGCAGTACTAGCGCGTCACCTTGCCGCTCATGGTAGGCCCGCACCGGCAAGGGCAGGTTCTGCCGCGGCTGAAAACGCGTATCGAAGACCTCGATTTCCGGCAGACTGCCGTCGTCAGCCAGCTCCAGCCATTCCGCCAGCAGTTCCGGCTCCAATGCGGCCGCACGCCAGGGACCCAGCCGCAATTGCGCGCTGCCGCTTTCGATCAGCAAATGACCCAGCGGCAGCGCCAGCGGTTCCGGCAACAGCAGGTCGGGGCGGATGCCGGCAGCGCCAAGCTCAGCCAGCCAGGCCGCCAACCGCGTGTGAGCGACTGCGGCGACGCCTACGGTCGCTGCGTCAACCCGCGCCGCCAGCGCAAAATGCATTTCTTCCACCGGTTGCGCCAGCTGATCTTCCAGCGCATACGGCACAGCCTTTGCGAGCTGAGCACGCTGCTTGCTGACCGCCGGCGCTTCGAGCAGCACGACTTCCGAACCCGGTACCAGCACGATGATCTGCTGCGCCCGCGCCACGGCCTCCGCCGGCGGCAGCCCCGGCGTCGACGCTGTCGCGGCTTCCGGCACGAGCCAGGCATGGCGGCCATGAGAGTGCAGGCGTATCAGCAGACGTTGCGACATACGAACCGGACAGGACTGGATCGCGGGATTGTAGCAGCAGCCCGGCCGCTCTCCGGACCCGGGGTATCGTCACGCGGGCCGGGCTCAGTCGCCACGTGAACGCTGCAGCACACGCACTCCGCGTTCGCGGTCGACAAGGCTGGTCGGATGAAACACCAGACCGTCAAGCTCGATATCACCGCGCGCGAGGAAATAGCGGCTGGTGGTGCTGAGGCCACGTTCCTGCGTGGCCTCGAACGGAATCGCGAGATTCAGCAATTCCTGGCGGAACTCGCTGACCGCTTCCCAGTTCGCGCGGCCGTCCTGCCATAGACGCCGCGCGACTTCTTCCGTGATGCGGGGATTCAGCGACTGCAGCAGCGGAATCGTCGCTGTATTGAGGTTCAGCAGACTGCCCCGTGGCAGGGCGCAGACATGCGGCGCAAGCGTGGCGTATACGCTACCGCCGAACCCCTGCAGCAGACGCAGCTCGGATGCATGCGTGAAGTAGCGGTTGGCGGCACGGTAAGCGGGTACACCGGCACCGTAGACGCTGTCCTCAGCACCGCTGCCATGTCCACCACCACCGGGCTCGCCGTCCGTGTCTATCCAGTCGATCACAATTTCCGCCAGGGTCGGATCCAGCCGCAGCGCGGTCAGCAGGCGGCGGAAACGTTCGCGCCATTCGGACTCGTTGCCGTCTGCGGACAGCAGATTATTGAGATTGAAGCAGCCGTTCTGGTCCCCAAGCTGCGCCGATATGCGCCCGCCAGGCACGTCGGTGGGCGGCAGGGGTATGGCCCAGATATCGCGCCGGGAATCGTTGCGATTTTGCTCCTGGTCCTTTTCGAGCACGCGCGCTGCATACAGCTCCAGGCCACGCGCATAGGCATCCGCCTGCTCGTTGCGCAGCAGGTTTCGTGTACGCGCGGCGGCAAGTTCGCCGCGATCGAGCAACCCGGCAATGAGTATCGTCGCCAGCGCCACAACCAGCAGCGCGATCACGAGTGCGACACCGCGCTGGCCGTGCATCAGCCGGCCCCGACCGGTGTCGTGCTGGACGGCAGTTCGATCAGACGACTGATCTCACCGACACCGTCGATATCCAGACGGAACTCGATCGCCCGCGGCAGGGCCTCGAGCTTGTCGTCGCGGCGCGGCCAGGTGTCCAGCCAGTGGCCCTGCGCATCCAGGTAGCGAAAGTGCAAGCGACGCAGGCCATCCCGCAGTGAACTGAATTCGGGCAGGCTGCCGGCCGCGCGGTCCAGCACCGCATAGCGACCACGCTTGAGCGTGTTGCCGTCGCGCTGGTAGACCACGCGTTCGAGATTGGAGCGTGCATCGATCAGCGCACTGGCAAAGCCGAGTCGGGTCAGTTCAAGGTTGTCGCCATCGCCCCGCAGTGCCGGCAGCGGTTCGCCGTAGTTGCCGCGCACCGGCCGCGCAACCGCACCGAGCAGATCGCGTTCCAGCATGCCTACGGCGCGCAGCGTGCGCGCAAAATCCTGTTGTTCGGCGACCAGTGCCTCGCGCGCCCGGATCACCACATTGAGACCGCCCCAGGCCAATGCCGACATGATCGCGAACACGGCGGTCGCGACCAGTACTTCGACCAGGGTAAACCCCTGCGGCGGTCGCCGTGCACTCATGGCAGTACGCTATCGCCGGCAAAACCGGTCAGCTGCGCCACCGGATCGCTGCGTTCGCGGTCGGCGAAAACCTGTACCTCCAGCCGGCGGATGCGTGCATCCGGTGTGCCGGCCACGTCCAACCGCCAATACCACTCGCGGCCGGCGAAACGTTGCTGGCCGTCGCGCCGTCCGGTCGCGGGCAGACGATCGCTGAGCCTCGTTTCGGTAATCACGTTCGCGGCAATCCAGCCGGCGTAGCTGCGCTCGCGCAAGCCGGCGAAATCGCGCGTGCTGACTCCCGCGGCATGTACCAGCGCGGTCAACGCCACACTGAGCACGACCAGCGCTATCAGCACCTCGAGCAAGGTAAACCCCGACGTGCGCCTAACCGGCATCGCGTCGCTCCCGCACCACCTCGCCGTCGATCTGACCATCCAGGCGCCAGCGCAGACTCAGATCCGGCAGACCCAGCTCCAGGCGGAACGGGGTGAGTTCGCCGGATGCGAAGCAGACTACCGGCGGTGTCTCCGGCGACTGCGGCTGGATCTCCAGGCGTTTGCCATCACGACTCAATTCCGCGCGCAGGTTGGCTGGCCATTCGCGTTCGCGCAGTTCGCCCTGGGTAATCACTTTCCAGCTGTCACCATTGCGCTGGCTGAAGGCATAGCCGTTGTCGGCCAGGCTCAAGCCAACCGCGAGACCGCCAATTTCTGCCTGTTCACAGGCATAGGCCAGCAAGGCCTGCAGCCGCTCCGCTTCGCGCTCAAGCTGGCGCTCACCGCCGGCCCCCGACAGGGCGATGCTGACAGCAGCAGCGAGCACGCCGAGGATCACAACGACGACCAGGATCTCAATCAGTGTGAAGCCACGCACCTGCACGTGGCTGGCTACTGAAGCCTTCGGTCGACGCAAGCGCGCGGGCATGAGCACGGGCGGCGCTCAACTCTTCCAGTTGCCGATATCTGCGGCTTCGCCCTCACCTCCGGGCTTGCCATCGGCACCCAGCGTATAGACGTCCATATCACCATGAGACCCCGGATGCAGATAAAGGTAGTTGCGGCCCCAGGGATCTTTGGGCACCGCATCGAGATAACCACCCTTGCGCCAGTTCGGTGCTTCCGGTGAGCCGCTAGGCTTGTTCACCAGCGCTTCCAGGCCTTGTTCGGTCGCGGGATAAGCGAAGTTGTCGAGCTTGTAAGTATTGAGCGACGTCGTGATCGCCTGGATGTCTGCCCTGGCACGCGCCACGCGCGCCTCACCCGGATGCTCCATGACCCTGGGTACAACGACTGCTGCGAGAATGGCGAGAATCACGACGACGACGAGGACTTCGATCAGGGTGAAGCCGCGCATCACGCGCGCAGGACCCAAGGCGGAAATGGCAATCATGCTTAGCCTTCTTGCGAGCCAGGGAAAACGTCGCCGATCATAGCAAAGCCATGTCATCCCCCTATCCCCGTACCAACGCCGCGCTCGCCGCGCGCGATCTCGCCGTGCTCTGGCATCCCTGTACCCAGATGCACGATCACGAAACCCTGCCCTTGCTGCCGGTGGTCGGTGCCGAGGGCGTCTGGCTCTATGACGCCGACGGCGGCCGCTACCTCGATGCGGTGAGCTCCTGGTGGACCAATGTATTCGGCCATCGCCATCCGCACCTGGTGGCAGCGCTCAAGCAGCAGCTCGACACCCTGGATCACGTGATGCTCGCCGGTTTCACCCACGAACCCGCACTGGAACTAGCTGAAGCGCTGATCCGCGTCGCACCACCCGGACTCGCCCGTGTGTTCTACGCCGACAACGGATCGAGCGCGGTCGAAGTCGCACTGAAGATGAGCTTCCACTACTGGCGTAACCTCGGCCACGGCAGCAAGCAGCAGTTCATTGCGCTGAGCGGCAGCTATCACGGCGAAACCCTGGGAGCGCTGTCAGTCAGCGACGTTGCGTTGTACCGTGAAACCTACGCCCCGCTGCTGCTCAAGCCGTTGCTGGCGCCCTCACCCGATGCCTACGAAGCCGAGCCCGGCGAAAGCCCGCGCGATGTCGCCACACGACGGCTGGCGCAACTGCGCGCAGTGCTGCAACGGGAAGCGGAAACAACCTGCGCCATCATTGTCGAGCCGCTGGTGCAGTGCGCCGGCGGCATGCGCATGTACGACGCAAGCTATCTCACGGGGCTGCGCGCACTCTGCGACGAATTCCACGTGCACCTGATCGCCGACGAGATTGCTGTCGGCTTCGGCCGTACAGGAACCTTGTTCGCCTGTGAACAAGGCAACATCACTCCCGATTTTCTCTGCCTGTCCAAGGGCTTGACCGGCGGCATGCTGCCGTTGTCGGCGGTGCTGACCAACAACACCGTCTACGCAGCGTTCTACGCCGACTACGCCAGCGGCAAGGCGTTCCTGCATTCGCACAGTTATACCGGCAATCCGCTGGCCTGCCGTGCGGCGTTGGCCACGCTGGAGCTTTTTGCTACAGAGCCCGTACTGGCGCGCAATCGCGAACTGGCCGCTTGCCTGGCGCGCGAACTCGAACCGTTGCGCGAACACACCAACGTCGCCGACCTGCGCCAGACCGGCCTTATCGCGGCCGTTGAACTGGCCCAGGACCGCCGCACACGCCAGCCATTCCCCACTTCCGAACGTCGCGGCCTGCGCGTGTACCGCTATGGCCTGCAGCACGAGATGCTGCTGCGGCCACTCGGCAATGTGGTCTATTTCATGCCGCCTTATGTGATCACGCCGGAGCAGATAGCCACAATGGTGCGCGTCGCGCGCGATGGGATAGCCGCTGCGGTTGCCTGATACGGACTGCGTGCCTCCTTGAGCGCAGACGTCGGGTATGTCCCGCTGCTTGTCCACTGCAGGGGCGATCGTTAGTAAGGATTCAACTCCGTGGGAGTGGACAGGCTCCGGTATCAGCAGGCGATCCGCCGCGACACTTGGATTCTCCTGCCCACATCTGTCCAGCGATGTGCAGGGTGAATTCTGCTTCAGCGCTTGGACCGCGCAGGACAGCCTATGCCCTGCGTACCGCGAAGCCCTCAAACCCTTGCGCGTCCAATCTGGTCTCAACAACTGGCGGAGAAACGGCAACTGGGCGTGATCCCTCATGCGCCAGCGATGCGTATGCACGCATGACCAACTACTGCAGGGAGTATTTGTCATGCGTTTTCCCCGTCCGCTGTACACCATCGGTACCGCGTTCATCGCTTTATGCACCAGCCAAGCCAGCGCCGCCGACGG
This sequence comes from Rhodanobacteraceae bacterium, assembly GCA_016790075.1. Classification (GTDB taxonomy): domain Bacteria; phylum Pseudomonadota; class Gammaproteobacteria; order Xanthomonadales; family Rhodanobacteraceae; genus Tahibacter. Next base: position 49,557 of record JAEUPP010000040.1, read on the forward strand.
AGATCTGTTCCCGGACTGGGGTCTTCTGGGTTCGGGCCAGACGATAATCCAGTATGACCTCGGCACGGAAAAAAGCGACAACGCAGTCGATTCGGCAGCAGCCGCGGACGGCAGCGTCTATATCGCAGCTACCGTTACTGATGCGCAGAACCGCAACCGCATCGGCGTCAGCAAACTGACACCACAAGGTGTACTGGACACTACGTTTTCAGGCGATGGCAAAGTGCTCGGCGGGAGGCTCAACGTGGTCGCAAATGCCATCGCGCTTACCAGCGATGGCTATCTGCTCGTTGCGGGAACCTCGGTAGACAACGCCGACGACCCGAACATGCTCGTCTGCCGCTTTGCCGCAACCAACGGCCTGGTAGTCAACTTTCCCGCACCGACCAGCAGCCACTGCATCACCCTGACCACGTTCAACGGATCAAGCGACCTTGCACGCGATATCGTCGTTCAACCCGACGGCAAGTTCATCGTCGCCGGAGTGCTGGATTTCGGCGACAACCAGCGCTACGCGACATTCGCTCGCTTTGAGGCCAACGGCCAGCTCGACCCCAGTTTCGGCAACTTCGTCAATCCGCGCCTGTCACTGATCCGCAATACCAGCGTATACAAATCTCACGAGCTCAACGCCATCGCATTGGCAAGCAACGGCAAGATTGTCGGTGCTGGCTCAACGACGTTTCTCGACTCCAACGACCGCCGCGGCCTGCTTGTCCGCCTCAATTCCGACGGCACCGGAGACAGCCTCTCAGCCAGCGGCGAACTGTCTTTCGCCATCGATAACGGCGCAAACCTCAGAACCGTCGCCAGCGACCTGATGACTGTCGGAACTGGCAACCCCGAAGACAACGTCTACACCGTTGGTTTCTATGACGCCGAGCAGGGCCGCAGGGCCGGCTTTATCGCGAAGTTCCTGCAGGGCAACATGCTAAACAATGATTTCGGCCCTAATGACATGGGTTATTCCGTCGCCATCAGTGCAAATTCCAACGTATCTTTTTCCAGGATAGAACGAAAACCAGGTGGAGGATTTTTTACCCTTGGCTACCGGGACGACCTTGGCAGCGACGACTTCGAAGTTCGCTCGTTCAACAGCGATGGCCGCGCCTCACTGACTTTCGGCGACGGCAATGGCTATGCACGCGTCAGCTTCCTGCTGCAGGGATCCAAAGATATTCCGGCCGCCATGAGCTTCAGCAACAGCGGTGTAATCGTCACCGGCAGCACGCAAGTGAGCCAGACGAACTTCGATATCGTCGCCGCCAAGCTGCAGTACGACCGGATCTTCGTCAACGGCTTGCAGAGCGTGGACTGAGTGTTTGCGACGGAGCGGGGGCTCCTGCTTGGGGGGACAGCAGCCCCCCCGCTCTGGCGCACTGCGCGGCTTGACTCGCAATTAAGAATCATTATCATCAAATAACTTTTCTTAGCTGCGTATCGCCAGCCGCGTTCGCCCCGGACGCCGTCAGCCGCGCTCCACGTACCACAGGCTGACCCCGTTCCATGCCATCGACCCGACTATCCCTGGCAATCGCCTGCGCGATTGCCACAGCACCGCTACGTGCTGCCCCCGAACCGGCCCCAGCCGCCACCCCGGACACCTACGACCAGCTCGAACGCATCATCGTCTCGGCAACATTCACCGCACAGGCGGTAAAGGACGTCGCCGCAGAAACGACGGTGCTGCTGCGCCAGGACATGGATCGCCGCCTGCAGCAGGATCTGCGCGATCTGGTGCGTTATGAGCCCGGCGTCAGCGTCATTGGCGGCGGCCGCTTCGGAATCCGCGGATTCGCGATCCGCGGCCTTGACGGCAATCGGGTGCGCATCGAAATCGATGACATCAGTGCGCCGGATGCTTTCGCCATCGGCAGCTTCTCCAGCGCCGGCCGTGATTTCGTCGACCTCGATTCGCTCAAGCGCGTGGAAATCGTACGCGGCCCCGCATCGGCGCTGCATGGTTCGGATGCACTCGGTGGCGTCGTCAGTCTGGTGACCAAGGATCCCGGCGACTATCTCGTCGACGCCAAGGATGGTGCTTACCTCGGAATCAAGGGCACTTACGACAGCGCCGATCGCCAGTCGGGTGAAAGTATTACGGGTGCCCTGCAGAACGGAAACCACGGACTGCTCGCCTTACTCACGCATCGCGACGGGCACCAGCTCGGCAATCGTGGTGAGCTCGACTCCCTGGGCAGCACGCGCACGCGCCCTAATCCCCAGGAGACACAAGGCAACGCCCTGCTGGCGAAGTACGTCTACGGTGGCGAGGAACAATCGTCGCGATTGACGCTGGATGCGTCGCGCAACACGTCAACCACCCATGCACTGGACCAGCTCGGCGTGCGCAACGTCGGCGGCGCACCGGTACTGGTTACGCGCCTGGACGCTGACGACAGCAAGCAGCGCACACGGCTGTCGTTCGACCAGCACTACAGCAGCAACAGCGGACCGTTCGACCTGCTCGACTGGCGCGTCTACACGCAAACCAGCGATACGCGTCAGGACACCTTCGAGGACAGGGCAGGCTTTGCAGGCGGTACGCCGACGAATCCGCTCTCGCGTTATCGCCGTTTCGACTACGAGCAACGCGAGCACGGCGTCGACGGGCTGGCTCGCAAGCAGCTGACTGTGGGCGCCGTGACACACGACATCGCCTACGGCTTCGAGTACGCGGCCGGGCGCACTCGTGCCCAGCGCGACGGGTTTCAGCGCAATCTGACTACCGGCGCAGTGACCCGCGTCGTGGCACCCGACGTGTTTCCGGTGCGGGACTTCCCGCTCACCGACACATCACGCACGGCCCTGTTCTTGCAGGACGACATCGGCCTGGCCAGCGACCGGCTGCATCTCGTTCCGGCCCTGCGCTACGACCGTTTCGAGGTTGATCCGCGCCACGATCCGGTGTTCCTCGCCGACAACCCCGGCGTCAACGTGGTCTCGCTGGCAAGCGATCGCGCCTCTCCGAAATTTTCCGCAATTTATACATTCAGCAACAACTGGCGCGCATACGGCCAGCTCGCAAGCGGTTTCCGCGCGCCACCCTACAGCGACGTCAACGTCGGATTCACCAACCTGCAGTTCGGCTATACCGCACTGCCAAATCCCAAGCTCAAGCCCGAGACCAGCCGCAGCGCCGAAGCCGGTCTGCGCGTCGACGGCGAAGCCGGCTACGCCAGCGTCTCGGTCTACCGCAGCCGCTACAAGGACTTCATCGAGTCGCTGGTCAATGTCGGCACCGATCCTACGACGGGCCTGATGCAGTTCCAGTCGGTCAATCTCGGCCGGGTCGACATACGCGGCGCCGAAGCCAGCGCGGGACTGCGCCTGGGCCAGCTCAGCCCCGCCCTGCGCGGAGTCGAAATCCGCACCTCACTGGCCACGGCCCGGGGCGACGACCGCGTGCGTGAGGCACCGCTGACAAGCATAGAACCGGCCAAGGCCGTGCTCGGCCTTGCCTATGAAGGTGCGCACTGGGGCGCGGAACTCATTGGCACCTTTGTCCGTGCCAAGCGCCGCCTCGCGCCGGTTCAAGGCGGTCGCGCGTTCGCTGCACCGGGCTACGCCGTCGTCGATGCATATCTGCACTACGAGCCGCTGCCGTCGCTGAGCCTCTACGCCGGTTTCACGAATATCGGCAACCGGCGCTACTGGGAATGGAACAGCGTGCGTGGCATGGCGGAATCGCCGGTCATCGACCGCTACAGCGCCCCCGGGCGCGCCGCGAGCGCGGGCTTCGCGCTGAGCTTCAACTGAGGAACCAAGGGACATTTATACAATGAGGTTCGCCATTATTTCCGCAGCTTTGCTCGTCACCAGCGCCTGCGCGACCACCGCCGGCAGCCGGCATGCCTCGACACTCACGGGGCTTGCGCCCTCCACCGCAGCACCAGCCAACTACCAGCGCCCCTGCGAAACAGTGCCTACAACGGTACAAGCCGCATTCGAGTGCGACCGCCGCAGCATCCTCGGCATGGCCGGTGAGTTTCGGGTTACGTTTGCATTCGACGAGACCGTGGCGCTGAAACCGGGCTATGCCCCGAAGGCCGCGCAGCGCTCCGGAGGCGACGAAATCGTCCTGGTCGTAGAAGACCGGGGAGACTTCATCTCACTGCAGCACATACTCGTCGCCGGCAGCGGCAAGGACGCAACCGTCATCAAGCACTGGCGCCAGGACTGGCAGTACGAACCCAGGGACATGCTTGTATTCCGCGGCCACAAGCGCTTCGAGCTCGAACCCGTGGCCACCGGCAGAGCACACGGCGCCTGGTCGCAGTCAGTTTATGAAGTCGACGATGCGCCGCGCTATGCGAGTATCGGGCGATGGGATCATGCCAACGGTATCGACGCCTGGACCTCTGACTTCACCTGGCGGCCGCTGCCTCGGCGCGAATACACCAAGCGCAACGACTATCAGGTGCTGGGGGCAGTCAACCGTCATACCTTGACCCCCAGCGGCTGGATGCACGAGCAGGACAACGAGAAACTACAGCTCGACGCCGATGGCAGGACTACCGCCCTGGTGCGGGAAATCGGTATCAACAGCTACGTGCGCACGGACCAGATCGACTTCTCCCCAGGCCAGGCCTACTGGAACAGGACCCGGGATTTCTGGCGTGAGGTGCGTGAAGCGTGGGCGCAGGCCGCACGCGAACGCAAGTCCTACGAGCTTCAGCAGATGCTCGATGAGCGCCCGCGTTTCGAGGCACTTTTTACGCTGGCGGAAAAGGCCGGCAACGGCGAAACGGTTACACGCACGCAGATCGATGCGGTGTTGCAGCGAGCACTCGCACTGGGCCCAGCCCAAACCAGCACGGCCGAGCCGCTCAACGTGCAACCCCAGGCCCCCACGCAAGCACCATTACCCGTGTCACCGGCGCAGGGAATGCCGGATTGACTTCTGTCGGGCAGAAGCAGGTTCCATGGCTGCATGCGAACACAGCCGATCTACGCAGCGTCGGAGCGACGCTGCGCACGGCGATCCGGCAGATCAGCTATCGCGGCCGCTACTGAGTTTTCGCTTCACGGCTCGGAGCGGAGCTGCTGTTCCACCAGATCCATTTCAACCAGCTCAGCTTCGTCGCTATCGCGACTGGCGAACCACAGACGGCCGCCACTCAGATCGATATTGCGATCAAACACGATCAAACACAGCCACGCACAAATCAGATTCGATCAAACACAGCCACGCACGATCAAACACAGCCACGCACGATCAAACACAGCCACGCACAAATCAGATTAATCCGACACGCCGTCGGGATATTTTCGCATGAGATCAAACACAGCCAGATCAAACACAGCCGAGATCAAACACAGATCAAACACAGCCACGCACAAATCAGATTAATCCGACACGCCGTCGGGATATTTTCGCATGCGCTTGCAAAGCAGCAGCGGGACAATGCCCGCATGGCTCAGCCCCGCTCCCAACTGGTCTCTACGGATGAACGCGGCGTATTCCACTGTGTGCAACGCTGCGTGCGCCGGGCCTGGCTATGTGGAGAAGACAAGTACACCGGCATTTCGTTTGAGCATCGCAAGCAGTGGGTCACAGACCGGATAGCCCTCGTCGGCCAGTGCTTTGCCGTCGCGATCCATGCCTATGCCGTGATGAGCAATCACCTGCATCTGGTGCTGGAAGTTGATCCGCTGGCACCGGCGCACTGGTGTGCTGAAGACATTGCACAACGCTGGGTGCGGCTGTTTCCACCGCGCGAGGCCACTGAGTTGGCGTTCGAGATGAAATGTCAGTCGGTCATCAATGATCCGATTCGTCTGGGTGTGATCCGCCAACGTCTCGGTAGCCTGTCCTGGCTGATGAAGTGTCTGGTTGAACCGATTGCCCGCCGTGCGAATGCGGAAGACCTCTGCAAGGGACGATTCTGGGAAGGCCGCTTCAAGTCGCAGGTATTGAAAGATGAAAAGGCATTGCTGGCGGCGATGGCCTATGTGGACCTGAACCCGATTCGGGCGGGCATCACCCACCGGATGGAAGATCAACAACACACCAGCGTGAGCGAGCGGGTTCGGGAAGCGAACGATCACCCGCAACTACTGGCCTGTGTGGTGCAGCCCAGAGTCGCGACGATCACGCCAGCTTTGCCGGATATCCGACTGCGTGACTACCTGGCGCTGGTGGAATGGACCGGCAAGCAGCTGCGGGGTGACCACGCTGTAGCTACTTCCGAAGCAGCGCCAGCG
>JAEUPP010000045.1 GCA_016790075.1 Rhodanobacteraceae bacterium
CTGGTACTCGGGCAGCGCCTTGTGCTTGAACTTGTCGATGATGGCTTCCGGCTTGGCATCGGTAGTGACGCCGTGCCATGCCTCGACCAGGAAGTTCAAGTCAGCGTAGTAAATGTTTTCACCGAAAGGCGGGTCGGTGAAGATGTAGTCGATGGAATCGTCGGCAAGCGGCAAGCGCGTCGCCGTGCCTGTTGTCACTGCCACATTTGGGGCTGACTTGAAGGCTTGGAATGTCTTTGCCAACCGATCGAGCTTGCCGTCGAGGATATACCAAGGACTGCACTCAGCGTGCTGTGAAGCGATGTAGTACACGCCAGTCAGATACTGATTGACTTGTGAGAAGCCAGTCGGGCGAAATCGGTTCAAAAGAGTAGCTGTCCAAATCGCCTGTTCCACCATGAAAGTCAGGAACGCGCGAATGCGCGCATCGGGATGCGCTTGCGCCTTCTCCCACAACAAGCCCATCGCCTGTGCTGCGCGCGGCAAGTAGAAGTGGTGGACATGAGTGAATCCCTTAGGCGCAATTCGCGAGCCGTGGTACATGTCTTCAATCGGAAATCGACTCGTTGGCACGGACGCGGGAAGTGACAAACTCTCGATCTTCGCAAGCGTCGCCAAGTCCGCCGCGTCTGGAGCCTTTTCGTGCCGTCTCTTGCCGACCGTGTAGGCCACAATGGCAGGCTGAAACTTCACCCGTTGCCATGACTGTCCCGTAGCGGGGTCGACTCGCGCTTCCAGTACCCGCTCCAGCCGGTCTTTATTCAAATCCGCGCTGCAATGCGGGCAGGGAAAGCTGTCGCGCACGCGCTTACTTTCGTCCTCTAGCGCTTCTTCCAGGAAGTTCACGATGCCCGCGCATTCCGGACAACTGAACACTTCGCTCCATACCGTGTACTCGATGCGCCCCTTCGTCTTGCCATCACTGTGCAGCGTCTCGTACATCCAGCCGATGCCATGCTCTACAGACCTCAGCAATTGCTTACCTGCCTTGGCGAAGGCATCCACGTTGAAAGGGATGTTGTAGTTCGCACCGATGAAGGTGGCGGCGGGCGACAGGTCGTTCAGCACGGCACGGCGAGCGCCCCATTTAGGAGCCGCACGGCCCTCTTTCTTCCACGCAAGTTCCAGTCCGTGCCGGTAACTCGACGGAGCCGTCCCACACCACTGTGCAGCCACGCCGGTCATGCCCGAACCGGCGAAACCGTCCAGCACCACATCGCCCGGCTGGGTGTAGTGCAGGATGGACGGCACGATGGCCAGGTGCGGCACCTTGGTGTGATAGCTGTGCGCCTTGTAGATGGCGTCGGTCTTGCCCACGCTCACATCAATCGCCAGCGGCTCGCGGCTGTACTTGGTGCCTGAGTCGTAGGGTTGGCCGTAGTGCGCTACAAAGTCCGCCAGCCACGGATTCGGACAGGCGGTGTAGTACGGTGGGTCGGACATGGCCAGGATGGCTGCATCCGTACCCTGTGGGAATCCCTCCTGCTTGCGAAACGCTGGGTCTTGAAGTTTTTCGGCAAGCAGCTTGCGGAAGTACTCTCGTCGAGCGTTGTCGCTGGCGAAGGTCTGGCCAAGGCATTCAACTGGGCCGGAGGCTTCGCTGCGCTGGTTGTGTAGGAGGTCATTCATTGTTGTTGGTCACTTTTCAGAGCGCGTCGAGCTTGGCTCGGAGTCCGGGATACGAGTAATGGTCCGTTGCATTGCCGCGATTCCGTTTGGTCATCTCATCCACAAATTCTTGCCAATGTGGCTTCGCTTGGTCGATCACAGCCTTGCTCAGCGCAAACACCGACTCCAGGACAGTTGGTGTGCCCGCTGCTGCGTAGACTTGCCCGTTGTCTTTTACCGCGTCGAGCATTGCCTTGATGTCGTCCGCGCTCATCAATGGCGCGAGCGGGACTATCAACGAGTTTCCGCGCTGTTCAGCAACTCGCCATGAGCCAGAGTCACCGTAGATGTGAATCGCTGGCGCTATGAATTCACGCCGTGGATTCTGCGAGATGATGCCCACTTGGACATTTCGATCAAACGAATCGAACCGCGCGAGCAGAACGGCGGCCAGATCAGGGATGGCGAAGGCATCAAAAGCCGAGTGCACCTTGAGTGTCTCCGCATCGGCATCACGCAGCAGCTTCTTGAATCGAATGCGCGTTGGCTCCGGCAACCAGTCCCACACGCGGATATCACACTCGACAAAGGCGCTGATGCTCAGCAGCAATCCATCGGGGATAGCGTCGAACTTTCGTGAAACGTGATCTTTGGCCGCTTCGTCGTAGATTGCAGTTTTTGCTCTGGCGATTTCCCGCAGTGTTCGCGCAACCTGATGTCGTTGCCCGATGTACCGAGCTGATTCGCTGCCGAATGGAGCGCTTAGCAGAGACTTGATCAAGTTGACGACCATCACGTCCTTCGCGCGGTCGAGATACTTGGTGCGGACAAACGTGCCGATGCTTTCGCCGTCCACTGGGAAGGATGGGCTCAGTAGATCCATGTGGAATCGCTCAATCGCGCTCTTACCTTGTAGCGGCGCATTGATCAGAAGGTGTTTCAGCGCATGGGTGATGTGAGTGCGAACCAGTTCCGGTGTCGGTTGAAACAGAGCGTCTTCCGTGGCGAAGGCAGGATGGGCGCACAGATGCCGATCCCTCTGCAAGCGATCCAAGTCCTCGTGCTCGTGGGGCGCAAAGAGCTGGAGCTTGGTGTTTGCCGTGGACAGCAAGCCGGACTCTATGCCCTGCAACTTCCTCACGTCGTTTTTCTGTATCGCTTGCTCCATCTCCTGCACGAACGCAGCGGCCGCAGCATCCCCATGCGCCGACAGCTCCTTGGCTTTGGCAATGATGTCGTAGTCCACTGCGATCCAAGTGGAGACGATGGCGGATCGCAAAGCTCCGCCGCGATAGGCTGACAGGGCCTCACCAATCAGTCGTTTCGACTCGGGGTCGCGCACGGCCAACGTCAGCGAATCGATGTCCGTTAGGCCTTGACCGACAAAGGTGTTCATTTCTGCTCTCTCGTCAGGCCTGCGGCCTGTAGTTGTTCGTGCAGCAGCTTGAGCTGCACGCCCGCGTCGGTGAGCACGTAGCGTTGTTGCGACGAGCGAGGCTTGTCGGGGATGGTCAAGCGCAGCACGCCGCCGATGAGCAGCGGCTCCAGATGCTTGGCCACGAAGTGCGGGCGCTGGCGGTAGCCGGTGTGGGTCATCAGTTCAGCCAGCGAGCGCGGTACGTCGGCGTGGCTGACAATGCGCCACTGCACGCCCGTCAACCGATCAAGTGACCGATCAAGTCTCGGCTGCGCCGACCCGACTTGTTCGGTCACTTGATCGGTGGTGCTCTCTGATCGCGCTTCTGCGGCAGTAGACGAATTTTCCTGGCGAATCTCGGACTGTCCGGTCGTGCTGGGCAGGAAGCGGGCACGCAGGTGTTCGGCAAGACCGAACAAGTTGCCGGCGTCCCCCTGAGGCACAAGAAGCGCCTGTACGGTCAGCCTCTGCAGGAGCTGGCGGGCGTCCGCCCCGGAAAGGCCGGTGAGCGCCTTCACGTCGGTCAGGTCAATTTGGACTTTGCGGGTCAGGTAGGCGAAGACATCGGCTTCGTTCGCGGACAGGTGCGCCCCCAGGCTTGCTTGCGCCAGTAGCTGAGCCTCGGTGATGAGCTTTTCCTTGCGCAAGCGCAGGCGGAAGTTTTTTTCGGCTTTGTTGTTTTCGATTTCCGGCGGAATGTACCCCAGCCTGCGCCAGCCATCGAAAATGGCCGGCACGCCAGTTCCGCCCTGGTCGGATAGGCCGATTCGGCGGAAGGCGTTCACGATGCTGGGATTGCGCACCTCTTTGTCGCCGGGGTCGAGCAATTGCTCGCGCGACGCAAAGGCGTCACCGGGGTTAAAGAATTCGGTCTGGTCTCGAAAGAAACGGATAACCGGCACGCGAGTGGTGTCGCCGAAGTCCTGATGAATCAGTAGATTGATTGCGGCTTCGCGGAAAGAAATGTAGTCCGGCGGGTCGTCGTCGCGGCGCAGTGTGCCTGCGTCCACGGCGAAGGGCCGTTCGCTGTGGCGAAAGTAGAACTCGACAATGGCCTGCCACGCCTGGATGAGGTTGTCCTCCACGGTGATCCGGTCTGCCCATCGGACTGCGGAGTCGTAGTTGGCACTGGTGTGGCGGTAGAACTGAACGTCCGCCGCCATGCGCGGCAGAACCTGTCGCACGTATTCGCCGCTGCCCAGCACGAGAACCGCGGCTCGGGTGGGACGCAGCACTCCACCTTGCTCGACAAGGAAGCCCCAGTTGCGCAGGAATGCGGTGTCATCGGCGGCGGCGTCCCTGCCAGGGTTGCTGGCAGCGAAGCGAGCGCGATACCAACGCACGGAGGCTTCGTCGAAGCAGCGACTGGTGTCCACATCCAGAGGTTCGGCGTCATACCGGGTGTTCGACGCATCGCGGATGAAGCGCAGCAGCTCGTCACCGGTGCATGTGTCGTCGCGCCCGCCGCGGCGGACGTGGGCCTTCTTCGGGTTGCCATCGAGATAGACCGGCTTTTGTAGGCGAGCGGCCTCAGGTACGAAAAATGCCAAAACCGTGCCTTCGGGCAGCTGGTGCACCTTGCCTTCGATCGACAGTTGAACGCTGACCTTCTTGTTGTCCCGAACTTGCCCGAGAAAGTCGTTCTGAACCTTGTCTGCATCGATGACGCCAGTGACGGTGAATACACCGTTCGCTTGCTTCACACCGAAGACCAAATGGCCACCCGTCGTGTTGGCAAACGCGCTGACTGTCTCCAGCGCGGACTTGGGCATCGCCCAGGACGCTTCCTTGAACTCGATGTCGTTCCACTCAATGGATTGGAGCTTGGCGAGGAGTTCGTCTTTGGTCATGGAGTCACTCGATGATGAAACGCAGCTTGGTGGAATCCTTGCCCTTACAGCGCTCGTTCATGAAGGTGTCAAAGCGCTTGCGCAGGTCGTCCGGTGTGGCTGGCGAGCCGCCTTGCAGCAGCGCTTGCTTGATCTCATCGCCCTTGACCGCGATCTTCTCCAACCCTGACAACGCCTCCTGCACGGCGTTGGCGAACTCGGTGGTCATCCGGTCAGGCAGCTTGCGTGATGCCAGGAAGGCGTCGATCAGCTTTTTGGACGCGGGTGGCAATAGGCCTAGACTTTCCTGCGTGAACGGGTCTTCTAGGTTCTCCAGCAGCGTCTGCTGCCAGTTGGCCATCAACTGATCCAGATCGTCGTCCAGCTTGTGCAGCCGGTTGGCCGCTGGGATTAGCTCCAACTGCTCCGCAGAGGGACGGAACTGGCAGTGCGGGCAGACGGCCGTTGTGACCAGCGTGGGCTCGTCCAGCGAGGAGCAGCTCTTCAGACCGTTGAGCGATTCTTCGAATGTCGTGAGCTGGCTGGTGGGCATCAGCGACACTCCGGCCAGCACGCGTAACGCTTGCAAGCGGTCATCCTTGCGCAGGGCGTTTCGTGTCTTGTCCTCGGCCACGCCCAGCCGCGCCTTGCTGTGACTGGCAATGTAGGCGGTGATGTAGTCCTTCTTGAGCTGATTGAGCGTCTGTCGGTATTCGGCGGCATGCTCGGCTGTGCGATCCTGGCTCAACTTTTCCTGCATTGCCGTGCGGGCAGCTTCGGCCTGCTTCACCCACGGGTGCTCAGCAGGTAGCACCAACTGAGCCTGCGAAAGATAGGACGCCGTGCTGCCCAGTTCCGCCGCCACTTCGAGCAGACGCTCGACGGCGGCCAGGATCTCCAGATTTTTCTTCTGGCTATCGAGGGCTTCCTGCGTGACGCGTAGGTTCTTGAGCTTGCCGACGGTGTTGTATGGCGCCAGCGACTCGGTGAACTTCTTCAGCGAATCCAGCCGGGCGTGCCAGTCTTTGGCTTCTTCCTCGCGCAGCAGGTTCTGGCCCCAGAAACCGAGCTTGCCTTGCTGCAGGTCGGAGCCAGCCTTGAGGACGCGCGGCACCAGCGCGCTGACTTTCTCCTGCAGTTTGATGACCGGCTCGGTGTCGCCCTGGCTGGCCTTCTGGGCCAAGCCGGACGGCAGGTCGAACAACTCGAACAAGGCGCGCAGCACCGCGAGGTTGATTTCCTTGGGCGCCTCGACGTGCTTGAACTGCTTGAGCTCTTCCAGCGAGCGTTCTGCAAGCTGCATCAGCTTGCCGGAGTCGATCTTGTCGCCGGTGATCGACAGCACGATGTCGCCGGAGTAGACGAGGCCGCCCAGCACGGTAACCAAAAGATCGGGTTCCAGCCGGTACTTGATCGGCGCGAAATACTCGACGTCCGATGCGCCCGACAGCAGTTCGCTGCGGTTGAGTACCTGACCGTGGCCCTTGGCCTTGAGGCGGTAGAGTACTTCCTGCGCGTAGCGTGAGTTGGCGGGATCGACGCGGTCACCATCGAGCAGTTCCAGCGAATCGAGGATGGCTGCGGCATCCTTGGTGCGCGTGCCGCCGGCCAGGGCACGCAGGGCATTGCCTACCAGTTGCTTGCGGTTGGCCTCGGTGACCAACACCGAGAAGGTGGGGTACTCGGGAGAGATGTCAGCAAAGCGCTGGCCGAGTGCCAGGCCGGAGACAATGTTCACCACGTCGCGGAAGTTGACGCGCTCGTCCGAGCCCAGTCGGGCGCGGTCGCGCAGGGACACACCCTTGGACCAGTCCTGCAGCGTTTTGGTCTTGCCCTGGTAGGTGACCTCGAACGCGGTCATCTGCTTTTCCTGCAGCCACTTGCTCATGGACCGCAGCGAATCCTGAGCCTTGGACAGGTAGATGGCTTTCGCGCCACCGCTGGCCGTAGACGCCAGATCGAGTGCCGCCGCGTATTGCGACAGGTAACGCCTGTAGTCCTCGTCCGGCGACTTCAGACGGAAGAACACCTCGTCGGCCTGGTTGTTGTCGCTGAACTTCGGCTTGTCGAAGGGCTGGATGAAGTAGATGTAGAAGTCGCGCTCGGGCTGGGCTGTGGGCCGGTCATTCGGGGCACCAAAGAACAGGTAGCCCATGCGTTCGACGCGGCGCTCCTGCCACTCGATCTGGTACTGCCAGATCTGGAAGCCGGGGTAACGCAGATCGTCGCTGCACTCCATCAGCGTTTTGATGGCGCTGTAATAGGCGCGATCGAGTGCGTCGTCCGACAGGGCTTCGGCGCGCTTTTCAATCTGCGCGTCGTAGTCGATGTCTTTCTTGAGGTCCAGGTAGTACTGCTCGGTGTCTGATGCCTTGGATATGAATTGGCCGTTGACGGTCTTCAATACTTCCCGCATGACGGTCTGGACCATCGACAACAGGTTCTCGGAGGGGTCGCCCGGCATGTCTTCAACGCCTGGCTGGAACAGGCACAAGGCGTCGCGCAGCTCGGCAGCCGTGGGGCCAATCGGCACATGGATGTCGCCGCCCGTGGTCAAACGGTGCACGGCCAACGCGTTGATGACGCGCAGCGCCATGGCCTTGTAGGCCGGGCGTGTGAAAGCCTGCTGTACGCGCGACTCCAGCACTTCGGACACGCGCATGACCTCCTTGATGTTCGGGTCGGCGCGCAGGACCGAGTTGGCCTTGACGATGTTCCAGAAGCTCTCGTAGCTGATAAAGAGTGGTTTGTCGGCGGGCACTTCCCGATCGAGGATGGCCAGCATGGCAGCCTCGATGGTCTTGAGTGCGCCGCGCTTCTCGGTGAAGTGGATCTGCTCGAAGGTCTTCAGGTAATCCGGGTGAACCGGGAACAGACGCACGTACTCGTCCATCCGCTCGTTCATGGAACTATAGAACTTGGCGAATGGCGTGAGGTATTCGCGGATCTTGTTCTGCTGGTCGGTCGTCTTCTTGAGCAGGCGCGCGGAGACGACGAAGCTGATGTCCTGGCGGTCGATCAGGATCTGGGTGAATCGCTCATTGACGCGGCGCATGCTGTCGGCCACATGCTGGAAGCGCACGCTGTCGAAGATGGCTTCCTGCACACCCGCCACGAAGCGGAACTTCAAGTGTTTGGTGACTTCGCCGATCTGACGCAGGATGGCCAGGTCCTGGACCAGCTCGTGATCGCGGCGGGACTGGAGGTATTCCAGGAACTCGTCGACAACCAGAAGCACACCCTCGTCCGGGAATTTCTCCGCGAACGCAGCCATCATCTCCTCGAAGGAGTCCTTGTTGTTGAGCTCTTTGTCGGCAGTCGGGAACGTATAGTCGACGCCGATCTTTTCGAGGAAGCGCTCGAGCTGCAGGGTGATGATCTGACGCAGCGGCATCTGCAGCCCGCCCACCTCGATGCGCAGCACCTTGAAGCGGCCAGCGATCGGGGCAACCGCCTCGGCCACCTTGGGGTGGCGGATCATTGACGCGTACGCGGCGTTTTCAGCCACAAGCGACAGCACCGACATCAAGTGCGATTTACCGGTGCCGTAGTTGCCGACGATTAGCACGCCCTTGTGATCGACCGAGTTGTCGAAACTGAGCTGGGGAACCATGAGCTTGGAGATCCGCTCGGCCATGTCGTCGGAAATGACATAGGTCGCGACGAGCTTCTTGGCCTCGTTCGGGCGCCCAGCATCGAGCAGTTGAACGACTGACTCGATCTGCTCGAACTGGATCAGATCTCCGTATTTCATGTTCTTGGCCATATGGTTCTCTTCCCCTTAGCGTCAAATTTCGAGTACGACCACGCCGTCACGACTGTAGTCACGGTGTTCTGGATGGCTGATGTCGGCGTATATCAAGCGATCACCGCGCAGCTCGCCAGGCCAGACGGCCACAACGCGTTTGGAGTGAGCCAGCCGCCTGACGAGGTCAAGTGGGTTGATCTTCAGGCTGGGCTCGAACAGCAACTCGATGTTGTCAAGCAGCAGCGGGTCTTCCGTTCGTTCCCTGTCAGCGATCTCCCGCAACATGTCGCTTGCCGAGAAGCCTCGCTTGTTGTTCGGTGTCGCAGCCAAGCGGCGCCCCAGCTCCTGGCCAACATTGAGCGGCTCGATGCTGAGCTTCGCGCCAAGCTGTCTCAGCAGTCGGGTTTTCCCGCCATTGCTGGGGCCGACCAGTAGAATCAACTTGCTGTTCAGGTCGCAAACGTCGCTGACGAGTCGGTTGAGCTCACCAAGCGAGGCATACTGAGTCACGCCGACGGTGGGAGCCGGTGTCATGGCTTGTCTCCCCTGAGCTTGCCCTCGTCGCACTTCACAATCCGACTGTCGATCCAACGATCCAGCTCCGCTCGCCGAAAGCGCCACGTGCCGCCCAACTTGAAGGCAGGGATTTGGCCGTTGGACGCCAATCGGTAGACCGTCCGCTTGCCGGCCTTCAGGTACGCGGCCACCTCTTCCAGTGTCAGGATTTCGCTTTCGACGTTCGCCATCGCAATACCTTGCCGACCTTGAAATCGGGTTGCCAAGTTTAGCCAAGTTATCCACAGGGATGTCCCGCGCAGCATCATGGAGCCAAGGATTGACGTCGCCTTGGGTCGTGGGCCGTGCAGACGGGACATGGATCGCAGATGCGCCCTTCGCCTTCAGGGCGTCGTTGACTGGCGGCAGGTCTTTTGCGACGAGGGCACCAACGCGCGTGGCGACTTCGCTCATCTCCTTCTGCAGCGCATCGATGCTGGCCAGGTGGTGCGTGCCCGGCGCGCCGTCGTCGAAGAAGGTGCTCGGCCATCACCTTGTTCGTGCTCGTGCCCAGCAACGGGCCGATGGTGGGGCTATCGTGCTCGCTCTTGACCTGACGGTCCACGACAGACAGGTGGAAACCGCGTTGCCCCATGTGCTCGGGGTTGAACTTGCTGCTCTTGAGCTCGATGACGACGTAGCAGCGCAGTTGAGGCGATAGAACAGCAGGTCGATGAAGAATTCGTCGCCGCTGCGTCTTCCACCGCGCGCCCCTGCGGTCGTCGTGCAGCCCGAGAAAGTCGAAGCGGTAGGGTCCTTCAATGACTCGCGGGCCAGGACCGATAGCGGTGGACGCCAGCCGTTGCGCGAAGTCGGCCACCGCCTGGCTGGCGCGGGTGCGGGCATTGGTCTCGATCTGCATCGCCAGCGCATTGCGCGAACAGTCGTGCGCGATGGCTTGGGCCGCATACCAGCGGTGCTCGTCCGCCGTTTTCAGCTTGTCCAGCAGCACGAGCTGGTGATACCAGGGCAATTGTGCAAGCACCTCTTGCACGAACGCCGCCTCGGACCAGGCCTGGGCAAAGGCACGCATGTACTTAGGATTGCGCGGCGAAAAACCTTTCATGTCTGGAAAGTCAGTGGGCCGAAACAACGGTCGCCCGACGCTTGCGGTCAGCCTCGTATTGCATAGCGTCATGGTATGTGCGGTCCCCAAACAAAACGGCCCGCGCTAGCGGGCCGTTTCGTTGCTGACGCGTCTCCCCGCTCACCGAGCAATATGCTTCGCCTTCGCCCCACGCAGATCAGTGCCGCGGCCGAATGAGGCGCCGCGCCAGGCCGCGAATGCGGCATTGAGCTCAGCGCTGGATACGTTGCTCTGGGCCACGGGTTGTGCAGGCGGGACCTGGATCGCGGGTGCGCCCTTCGCCTTCAGGGCGTCGTTGACCGGCGGCAGATCCTTCGCGACGAGGGCGTCGAAGCGTGCGGCGACTTCGCTCATCTCCTTCTGCAGCGCATCGACGGTGGCCAGGTGGTACGCGCCGGGTGCGCCATCGTAGAACACGATCGCACCGTACACGGCGTCCAGCTTTTCGCGCAGGCGCTCCTCGCCGGTGATGGCGCCGCCTTCCTTCGTGGCGACGATCTCCTTGCGGATGGCGTCGGCCTTCTCGCCCAGCCCGGCCACCTTGCTGCGCGCCGCATCACCTTCCGGGAGTTTCGCGCCGATGGCGGCGGCCTGGTCGCGGACGGCGTTGATACGCGCCATCAGGCCCGTCATCTCGCCGAACATGCCGTGCACACGCATGGCGGCGTCGAATTGCGCCTTACGCTCGGCCACCGTCAGCTTCGTGCGCCGGTCCACCGAGACCTCCAGTGGTGCCTCGTAGACCTGCTTGTTCTTCGTCATGCGCACCGTGTACGTGCCCGGCACCACGCGCGGGCCGATCGTGCCGAAGTTGGCGAGTTGCGCCGCAGGCGGCACGACGGGCGGCTTCATGCGCATCGACCACGTGACGCGGTTGAGGCCGCGGCGCTTGGACGCCGGCAGCGTCTCGATCACCTTGCCGTCGGGGTCGAGCACTTCGATCTTCAGGTCGCCGAAGAGGTGGCGCGTGCGCTGGTAGTAGGTGATGACCGCGGCGTTCGACGGGTTGTCGCCGACGAACTTGGCATCGCCCTCGACGCTGCCGCCGAAGCTGGCGATGCGTTGTTGCACGGGACGTGCGGCGACAAAGGCCGCGTCCCGGGCGAGCAGGGTGTCGTCGATCGAACGCAGCGGCGTGATGTCGTCGATGATCCAGATGCCACGGCCGTGGGTGCCGATTACCAGGTCGGCATCGCGCGCCTGCACGGCCAGGTCGCGCACCGCGACGCTCGGGAAGTTGCCGCCCTTGAACTCGGCCCAGCGCGTACCGCCGTCGGTGGAGATCCACAGGCCGAACTCGGTGCCCACGAACAGGACATCGGGATCAACCGTGTCTTCCCTCAGCACGTGCGCGTAGCCGCGCAGCCCGTGCTCCTTGCCCGCGATCTTCTGCCAGCTGCGGCCGAAATCGCGCGTGCGGTACACGTAGGGATCCATGTCGCCCACGGTGTGGCGATCGAAGGTTGCGTAAGCGGTGCCGGCGTCGTGCAGCGAGGCTTCGATCATGCTGACCCACGCGTTCTTCGGCAGCCCCTTGATGTTGCCAACCACGTTGCTCCACGACGTGCCGCCGTCGCGCGTGAGCTGCACGTTGCCGTCGTCGGTGCCGACCCAGATCACCTTGCCGTCTTTCGGTGACTCGCTGATCGAGTAGATGGTCGTGTGCATCTCGGCCGCGGAGTTGTCGACCGTGATGCCGCCTGATTCCTCTTGCTTCTGCTTGTTCGGATCGTTGGTCGTGAGGTCGGGCGAGATACGCTCCCAGTTCTGGCCCTGGTCGCGCGAGCGGAACAGGAACTGTGCGCCGTAGTAGATCGTGCCCTTCTCGTTCGGCGAGAGCTCGATCGGCGTGTTCCAGTTGTACCGTAGCTTTTCCTTGAAGCCGGCGGTGGGTGCAATGAAACGGGTCTGCTTCGTGTGACGGTTGACGCGCCCGAGGAAACCACCCTGGGATTCCGCGTAGAGGTAGTCCGGATCTGCCGGATCGGGGAACACCCAGAAACCGTCGCCGAAGAACACCGGCTCCCAGCGGGCATTCGTGATGCCGCCCGGATTCGCCGAATCGCCCACCCACGAGCCGTTGTCCTGCAAGCCGCCGTAGACCTGGTACGGATCCTGGTCATCGGCGCTCACATGGTAGAACTGTGAAATGGGTAGATTGTCACCTTTCCACCAGCGATTGCCGCCGTCGTAGCTCAGGAACAGGCCGCCGTCGTCGCCGCCGATGACGTGATTGGTGTTGTCGGGGTTGATCCAGAGGTCGTGCCAGTCGCCGTGTGCACCACCGCCCGTGGACGAGAAGCTCTTGCCGCCGTCGAGCGAGACGATCAGCGGCAGGTTCGGCTTGAAGATCTTGTCGGGATTCTTCGGGTCGACGATCAGGCGCGAGAAGTAGAATGGCCGCCAGACCATGGACTGGCTGCGGTCACCCTCGGTCCAGGTGCGGCCACCGTCGTCGGAACGGAACAGCGCGCTGCGCACGCCTTCGATCACGGCATACACCCGCTTCGGGTCACTCGGCGCGATCGTCACGCCGATGCGGCCCCAGGGCTTGGCCGGCAGGCCGTTGTCCTTGCCGGGCTCGATCGACGTGAACGACGTGCCGCCGTCGCGCGTCTCGAACAGGCCCGAATCGGACACGGCTTCGGGGCCCTCGCCACCGGAGCGGAACGTCCAGCCCTTGCGGCGGAAATCCCAGAGCGAGACCAACAGGTGGTCCGGGTTCGTCGCGTCCATGCTGATGTCGGCACAGCCTGTGGAGGCATTCGGCCCCTTGAGCGCGAGCGTCCAGTGGCGGCCGCCGTCGTGCGTGACGTACAGGCCGCGCGCCGTGGAGTCGCTCCACAGCTTGCCGGGCACACAGGCATAGACCGTGTCGGTGCGCTGCGGGTGCACGAGGATGCGCGAGATGCGCTCCGATTCGGGCAAGCCCAGGTACGTCCAGGTGTCGCCGCCGTCGGTCGACTTGTAGATGCCGTTGCCGATGGAGACGCTGTTGCGGGTCCACGATTCGCCGGTGCCCACCCACACGACCTGCGGGTTCTTCGGATCGATCGTGACGGCGCCGATGGACTGCACGGGCTGCTTGTCGAACACCGGCTTGAAGGTCGTGCCGCCATCGGACGACTTCCAGACGCCGCCGCTCGCCGCGCCGACGTAGAGCAGCGTCTTGCCGTCGACGACGCGTGCGTCGAGTGCCGAGATGCGGCCGCTCATTGTCGCGGAGCCGATGTTGCGCGCGCCGAGGCCGGAGATCGTGCCGGCGTCGTAGCGCGCCGCCGCCGTGTCCTGCGCGGCCGCCGGAATCGAAAGGGCCGCGAGCGCTAGCGCCACGGCGAGGTTGTTTTTCATGCGCATGGTCGTGGCCTCCTCACTTCGATGCAGCGGGG
This sequence comes from Rhodanobacteraceae bacterium, assembly GCA_016790075.1. GTDB lineage: Bacteria > Pseudomonadota > Gammaproteobacteria > Xanthomonadales > Rhodanobacteraceae > Tahibacter. Next base: position 13,634 of record JAEUPP010000045.1, read on the forward strand.
GAGGCCGGGAACGCGAACTTCGCGTCATCGACCGGGACGTTCACCTCGGCCTTCTCGAGCGTGATCTTCTGCTGCTTGGGCGCGCCTTTCGGCCCGCTCTCGATCGAGAACGGCATATACACGCCGGCGACTTTCTCATAGTTGCCCAGATCACTCTCGAACGCCTGCTCGGCACCGCGCACCTTGCGCTGCGTCACCGTGCGGATCTCAAGAAAGAAGTCGGGATCGAAGTAGAAGTACTTCACGTCCCCGTCCTTCTCGCTCACCTTGAGCTTGTGCGCCTCGGTGCCGTCGACGTCCTCGGTGCCGAGGTATTCGATCGTGCTGCCTTTCTCGCGCCAGTCGACGAGCGGGCCGTCGATGTCGGCGTCGTCGATCAGTCCCTTGCTGTCGTCGGCCGACAGCTTTTCGGGATCCTTGCGGCCGCCGAACGGCTGGATCTGCCAGCCTTCGGTGCCGTCGTAGGCTTGTACCGACGTCATGCCCTGCAACGAGGCTTCCTGCCGGACCTTGCCGGTGCGGCTGACGATTGTGTCGAGCGAGAGGTCGACTGAGAAATCGCCGGTGAAGGACAGCTTGCCGGTCGTGCGCAGCGATCCGATCGCCTTGATCGCATCGCGCCCTCCCTTCGCCTCGATATTCTTCGCAATCAGCTCCTCGGCTGTCATGGCGCTGGCCGCGCCCGAGGCCGCGAGCAGCAGCGCGCACAAGCACGTGCATTTGTGCATGGGAACTCCTTCTGGATTGGTATACGACGGAAGGCGCGCGAAACGCCGTGCGCTGGAGCGATGCCGGCCGGAGCCGAAGCGAAAGCCTACGCTGCGCCGATCGGCTTGCAGATGGGGCGGAAGTCATGGTCGATTGCAAAAGCGCCGCACCCGCGGGCGGGGACCGGACGGCGGCGGCCTGCGGCCATTCCTCTGTTCGGCAGTGCGGTTGCTGCCAGGCTCTGTGGCCGGCGCGTGTGGCGGATGTCTATTCGCGCAGCAGTGGCAGGGCCAGTTGCTGCAGCCGGGCCATGTCGAGAATCTCGAATTCGCGCCGGTCCACGTGCAGCAGACCTTCGTTCTGGAAGCGGCGCATCACGCGCGATACGGTTTCGGCGGCAAGCCGCAGGTAGTTGCCAATGTCGGTGCGCGACATGCTCAGTGCGAAACGGTTCGGTGAGAAACCGTGGTTGGCGAAGCGCCGGGAGATCGACAGCACGAAGGCCGCCATGCGTTCGTCCGCGCTGAAATCGCCGGCCATCGCCGCGGCCTTGTTGATGTCCTGGCTCAGCAACCGGAACAGCTGTGTCTGCAGGCCCGGCATGCGTGTGGCCAGGGTAGCCATCATGGGAAACGAGAAGCGGCACAAGCTGACGGTATCCAGCGCGACGGCGTTGCAGGGGAAGCGTCCGTTATGAATGGCATCCAGTCCGATGATTTCGCCGAGCAGGAAAAAACCAAGCACCTGTTCGCGCCCCGCGGCGTCGACGCGGAAGGTCTTGACCATGCCCGAGCGCACCGCAGCGATGGCGTTGAACGGATCGCCCTCGCGGAACAGGAGCGTGCCCGCGTGATACGGCCCCACGTGCTGCACCAGGCAGTGCAGCTCCTTCAGCGCGGGTTTGTCATAGCCCTCGGCATGGCAGACGCCGGCGAAGGCGCAGTTGCCGCAGAAACTGAACCCATCGCCATCGCCATCGTCCGTGATCGGGTTCGGCCTGGTCCGAAACGGGTTCATCAACGAGCGTGACATGGGGGGATGGTCAGCGGGCGAGAAAATCGGTCTACGGTCATGACCAGTGTCCCAGTGCGGCGAACGGGGCGCAGATTGCCTGCAGGGCCAGCCGCCCTTGTGGACCGAGCTGCAGGCTCCGGGCATCGTATCGCAGCAGTCCTGCTTCCCGCAGTGGCTGTAGCATGGCCAGCTCGTCGCGGAAGTACTCGGCGAACACGATGCCGTGCTGTTCCTGCATCGGGGCGAGATCGACGCTGCCCGCACAGAGCAGAGCCTGCAGCAGATCGCTGCGCAGACGCTGGTCCGCATTCAGCTGCAGACCGCGCCAGATCGGCAGTTCGCCCATGTCGATGCTGCTTTCCCAGGCGGCGAGTTCGGGATAGTTCTCAAAGCAGGCATCGCCGATGCAACTGCGTGCGCCCACCCCGAGGCCGATGAGGTCGGTCTGTGCCAGCGGCACATAGCCGAGTGCATTGTGATGCAGCAGGCCGCTTTGGCGGCCACGAGCCAGATCGTCCTGCGGCAGTGCGAATACATCCAGGCCCAGCGCCTCGTAGCCAGCGGCGAGCAGGGCGCTGGCGGCAGCGGCGTGGCGCTGCGCACAGTCGGGTCGTGGCGTCGCGGTGGCCAGTGATGCCGGGTCCGCCGGGAAGCTCAGGCGGACGCGTTCCGCACGAAGCGCCAGCAGTTGCTGCAGGCTGGCCTCGAAGTCGGCGTCGCTGTCCGCCGCTGGCCCACAGATCAGATCCAGGCCGGTCGAGCGCATGCCGGCTTCTCGCGCGGCGGCGAGACTGCGTTCCAGCAGCGCGGTGGCAGCGGGATCCGCGGTTACCGGCAGCGCGCGGAAACGTACCCGGTTGAAACCCAGGTCGACCATACCGGCGAGTTCCCGCGCGCCGTGGACGCCACCGGGCAGCACGACCAGGAACTCGCGCGTGCTCGCATGGCTCAGGAAAAAGTGGCGCGATACAGCGTGCAGCAGTTCCCCCAGCCCGTTACCGGCCGTCTCGCTGGTCAGGCCGTCCAGCTGCAGCTGAACGACGTCACGGTCGCGGTCGAACAGCGGGGCAACCAATTCGCATTCGCGCGCCAGGCGGTGGAAAGACGCGTAGCTGCGCCCGCGGTCCACGCCAGTCACAACCGGGCAGTCGACCACGTTCCCGTCAAACGGCAGGTGCAGATGCAGCGACAGCAGCCGCGGCATCGGATCTTCATTGCTCTGGCGCGCGGCGCTGCGAAACTGGGATTCGCCCAGTTCCGGTGAGAATCGGGCGGGGTCGGGAAATTCGGTGAATTCGGTACCCGGGCCGGAATGCAGCGGCTGTGCGGCCAAGGTGGGCTGGCGTGTCGGGGTCATGACGCCAGCTTGCGCTGGATTGCTGAGCGGCGTGTTGATCCAGGTCATTCGCAACGCGAAAAAGTTGGTCGCGACATACGGACGCCGGGATTGAGCCCGGTTCGTAGCGCTGCGTCTGTGCTGACCTGTCCGGAGGTCGTGCGTGCACGTCCGTTCAGATCGCACCGATGTCGAGCGTCGCGAGTACCTCGCGCACCTGCACTTGCAAGGCGCGATAGGACTTTTCCCATTGTCCCGCATGCGGCGTGGCCGCACCGAAGCGCAACAGCATGGCCGAGGCGCTGGACAGCGCCGTGCGCAGCCGCTGGATTTCGGCAAGCGCTGCCTCGTGTTGTTGCTTGTCGACCAGCAGCAATTTGCGGTCGCGGCAAACGCCTATGCACGGCTGCGGCGCCTCGATGCGGCCACAGCCTATGCACTGCCAGGCCTGGACGTAGCTGCTGTCTGCCGCACTATTCATTGTGCGGCAGGATCCGGTGCCGCCGGCCAGCCCGGATCATCGAACAGGCGCGGATACAGCGTCACGGCTTCCTGCAGTGCCGCGAGCGCGGCACGGTCTGCGGGGTCGCCCTGCAGGCGCTGGGCGGCTTGCAGCAGCGGCAGCAGGATCTGATGCAGAGCACTATCCGCGTCGGGCTCGAGCCTGCAGTTGGCGAACAGGAAGTGTATTGCCGTCTCGATCTGCGCTGCCTGTTCCCGTGCCGCGGGCAGCGGCATATGGCCCAGCTCAGGGGGGCGCAATTGCTTGAGCGCGGCCTGCACCTGTCCCATGCCTTTGCGCAAGGCCATGTCAGTGGCCCAGCGCTTCGTGGGCGCATGGACCGGCACGGCGGTATCACGCGCCGCAGGCGCTGCGTGCGAGGCGTGCGAGGCGGAAGTCTCCGCGGCCATATGTCCCGCATGGCCCTTCGACAGCGGCTCCTCTGCAGCGGCATGAACCGTAATGCCGGACAGGGCGAATATGGCGAGCAGGCAGCTGCAGTTTTTCATTGGCAGGAAGAGCCTTGGCGGGGAATCAGAAAAACGCGGTAACGGACATGAACTGCGCTCGGTTGCCGGCAGCGGCAGGGTCGTCATCCGGCTGCATGCAAAAACGTTGGGTTCAGGCGCCGCAACAGCCGCCGCAGCAGTCGCTGCGGGAGGGCAGTGTGCGCGCTGCTGCCGGCAGGGAGGCGGCCAGGAGCAGTCGCTGTACCTCCGCCTCGGCCAGCCCGGTGCGCACGATGAAGCCGCCGCCGGCATCCAGTGTCACTTCGGCATTGGGGTCGTGTGCTCCCAGGGCACGCTGCGCCTGTTCGGCCAGCATGGAAGTTGCGATCGTGGTCATAGGGGAATCATCCTTTTGCAGGGTTGGGGAATCTTCTGGCAGCGTCGGGAAACTGCCGGCAGCTTTCTGGAAGTCAGGTAATGTCGAACTGGGACGTTCAGGCACGTGTGAACACCAGCGCCGCATTCGTGCCGCCGAAACCGAAACTGTTGGACATGACGGTGTTCAGAACAGCCGGGCGGCTCGTACGCACGATGGGAAAGGCCGCGGCCTGCGGGTCCAGACTATCGATGTTGGCCGAGCCGGCGATGAAACCGTCGCGCAGCATCAGCAGGCTGTAGATGGCCTCGTGCACGCTGGCGGCGCCCAGCGAATGCCCGCTCAGTGACTTGGTCGAAGACAGCGGCGGCACGGCCGCGCCGAAGACTTCACCCACAGCCTGCAGTTCGACGATGTCGCCCAGTGGCGTCGCCGTGCCGTGGGTATTGAGATAGTCGACCGGTGTGCGCACATCGGCCAGCGCCATCTGCATGCAGCGCACCGCGCCATGACCGTTTGGCGTCACCATGTCGGCACCGTCGGAGGTGACGCCATAGCCAACCAGCTCCGCATGGATGCGTGCACCGCGAGCGGCTGCGTGGGCGTAGTCCTCCAGCACCAGCATGCCAGCGCCGCCGGCAATGACGAAGCCGTCGCGGCCACTGTCGTAGGGACGCGAGGCCTGCGCCGGCGCAGTGTTGTAGGCGCTGGACAGCGCGCCCATCGCATCGAACTGTGCCGCCATGCCCCAATGCAGTTCCTCGCCGCCGCCGACGAACATGATGTCCTGCGTGCCACGCCGGATCAGGTCTGCCGCGGCACCTATGCAATGCGCCGAGGTTGCGCAGGCCGCGGCGATGGAATAGCTGACGCCGAGCACACCGAACGCCGTGGCCAGTGCCGCTGATACGGTAGAACACATGGTACGCGGCACCATGTACGGGCCAACCCGGCGTACGCCTTTCTCGCGCAGCAGGTCACCGGTCTCGATCTGCCACTGCGACGAGCCGCCGCCAGAGCCGGCAATCACGCCAGTGCGCGGATGGCTGACGCGGTCCGCGCCCAGGCCCGCATCGGCGATCGCATCACGCAGGGCGACATAACTGTAGGCGGCCGCATCTCCCATGAAGCGTCGCAGGCGGCGGTCCACGGCGGCGGCGAGGTCGATACGCGGCAGGCCTGCGATGCAACTGCGCAACCCCTGCGCAGCGTATTCGGGCATGGCGCAGACGCCGCTGACGCCATCGCGCAGTGCACGCGAAACGGCGTCGACCGCATCGCCCAGGCAGGAAACCACGCCCATCCCGGTTACGACAACACGGCGCATGTCAGAACCCCTCCGTGGTCTGGAACAGGCCTACACGCAGGTTCCGTGAGGAATAGATCGGTCGTCCGTCAACGAAGGTGTTGCCATCGGCCACGACCATCTTGAGCCGGCTTCGTATCACCCGGCTGACATGGATCTCGTACTGCACCAGGCGTGCGCCGGGCAGTACCTGACCGGTGAATTTCACCTCGTCCACGCCCAGTGCCCGGCCGCGGCCTGGCTCTCCCAGCCAGGGCAGGAAGAAGCCAGCGAGCTGCCACATCGCATCCAGACCCAGGCAGCCGGGCATGACCGGGTCGGTATCGAAGTGGCAGTCGAAGAACCACAGGCCGGGGTGAATATCGAGTTCAGCCCGCAGCAGTCCCTTGCCGTAGTTGCCGCCGTGATCGTCGATGGTGGTTATGCGATCGAACATCAGCATGGGCGGCGCAGGCAGGCGTGCGTTGCCGAGGCCGAAAAGCTCGCCGCGGGCGCAGGCCAGAATCTGCGGGAAGTCGAGCGAGAGGGGACGTGTCATGGCCAGACTGGGCAAGGAAGGGAAGTCGAGTCTGCGTGACACGCCTGTCAGGCTGCGCTGATCTGGATCAACCCAACCGGCGACGGTGCGGTTCGACCGTTACCATCATCCATGCGCTGCTGAAGCTTCCGGTAGCGGCGTGAGTATCCACAGGTCCGCGCCAGAGGCGCTGCCGCAACTACTTTTGCCAGCGGTTGCATTCATGGACCGCTCTTTCCCAACGCTGCGCCGTCAGGGCACAACCAGTACCGGCACCGCGCTTTCCGCCAGTACACGTTCTGCTACGGTACCCAGGGGACGAGGGCTGTGCGCGGCGCTGCCGTGCGCGCCGAGTACGATGACGTCAGCGCCGCTTTGCCTGGCCAGCATCAGGATGCCGGCGGCGGGCGGTCCGACCAATCGGTGTTCGACTGGCTCCAGGCCCACGCTCTCGAATACGGCGTGTCCGTAGCGCAGGGCGGTGTCGGCGTTTCCGGTGTGATAACGAGCCAGTTCGGCATCATCTTCATCGTCGCCGCACGTCGGCGCGAGCGGCGCCGGATCGGGATCGGCATAACACAGCAAGATGCACGGCGTGGGATCGGCGGGCAGCCAATGCAAGGCCACATAGTCCACGGCGCGGTTGCTGTGTTCGCTGCCGTCGACGGCTATCAGTACTCTCATGTCCTGTTCCGGATGTCTGTCGGCACGTGAGCGGCATCGGCCCGGGCACTGCCGGCAGCCGCCAACGGAGCGTCCTGCTTGGCGGCAACGTGTGCTCTTTCGTTGCTACTTTGCCGGTATCTCCAGCGCGTTCCGTACAGCGGCGAGAAACTTTGCATCCGGAGTTGCACCCAGCGCGTCGCTACTGGTTATCCGGCGGCCTTCGCTGTCAAGCAGAACGAGTGCGCTGGTGTGGTTGAATTCGCCGTCGGCCAACGCGCGGTAACGCACACCCAGCAATGCGGCGAGCGTGCGCACGTTGCTCTCGCTGGTGCGCGCGAGGGTCCAGCGGGTCGCGTCAAGTTTGCGTTTGTCGAATACGGACTTCAGCGCGGCCGTGTCGTCGCGCGCCGGGTCGAGGCTGACCAGCAGAATGCCCAGACGGCCGCGTTCCGTTTCGCTCAGTGCATGCTCTACGCCTTTGACGCTATCGATGATCAGCGGGCATACGTAGCGGCACGACGTATAGAACATGGCGACCAGCAACGGCCGGCCGCGACGCTCGCCGAGATGGAAATCGTTTCCCGACTGGTCGGACAGCACCGCGTCGAATCGATAGACCGAGTTTTCCGGAATTGTCTGCAGATCAGCTGCAGGCAGCGTCTGCGGGAAAACCACGGCCAGTGCGGCGAACAACAAGACGAGAGTCCGTTTCATGGCGAGTCTTCGGATGAGTCGCGGGCGCAGCGGAAGCCGAGGTTGCCCGTGGTATCGTGCCCTTCCAATGCCGACAGCATGGCGATACGCATCAGCACCGCGTAATTTTCCCGGTCGTTGGTGTCGAGCGCGCCAGCCCCACAGAACTTGAGCAGGTCAGGGTCGGCCTGGTTGCGGTTATCCGCGGAAACAAGCATGGCCGCATAGTCGTCGACCCATTCCCAGATCAGGCCGTGCAGGTCGTGCACACCGTGCAGATCGGGCACACCTTGCCCAACGCGGGCAATGGCAGCGTTGGACGGCTTCGCGTACCAGCGCAGGATGCGATCCCGCCAGGCCAGGTCCTGCCGCGCGTCGGCACGCGTAGCGTCGGCTGCGGCTGCGTACTCCCATTCCGACCACGTCGGCAAGCGCGCGTTGCTGGCTTCGCAATAGGCACGTGCGGCGAACCAGCTCACGCGCGTCACCGGCTGTTCGGGCTCGGCGCTGTCACCCAGCAACAGGGGGCCGCTCCAATGTTCCAGGTAGCGCGGCTCGGCGAAAATCGCCGGTGCCGCGCCACGGCGCCATTCCGGATGCTTGACAACGAACGCGAGAAACTGCGCGTTGGTGACTGGCCGGGTCATGAGCTGGAACGGAGCAATGGATACTTTTCCGTCGCTCTCGGCATATCGGAGGATCGACGCGAACGCGGGTTGCCCCGGCAGGCGCACGAAGTCCTCAGCCAGCGCACCCGACGAAAGCACCGTCATGAGCAGGGCAGTGAGGCGCATTGCCGTCTCAATGTGCCGCGCCCTGGGTGCGCGGTGTTGCATTGCGGATGGCAGTCACTTCTTCCTTGCGCACGCGTTCGCCGTTGTTTCCCCAGCTTGATTGCACAAAAGTGAGAATGTTGGCGATCTCGTCGTCCGTAAGCTGGCTCATCGGAGGCATGACCGAGTTGTAGTCCTGTCCGTTGACCTTCACGGCGCCATTCAGGCCGTTGAGCACGACACGCACGATCTGCTCCTTCGGCTGGGTTGCGAGATAGTCAGACTTGGCAAGTGGTGGGAACACACCCGAAAGCCCTGCGCCGTTGTCCTGGTGGCAGACCGAGCAGGTGCCGGAATACAGCGACTTGCCGGCGGCGACCTGCTGTTCAAGCGACAGCGTGCCCGCAGCATTGGATGTCGCGGCCACGGCCACCGATGTCAGACTTGCGGCCTTGTCGCCGAGATAGACGGAGTCGACTTCCTTGCCGGAATAGATGCTGAGATTGTTGGGTCCATCGATCTTGAGTATGCCCAGCGCGCCTTTGTTGAAGGCGCGGAAAATCGAATGGTCGACCAGCACGTAGCTGCCAGGCACCTCGAGATGAAAGTCGGCGATGATTGCACCGCCGGCCGGCACCAGCGTGGTCTGCACGTTCTCCTGGTAACGTGTCCCGCCCTCGTACCAGACCTTGTCGAAGATCTCGCCGATCACATGGAAGCTCGACACCAGGTTCGGGCCGCCGTTGCCCACATAAAGACGTACGGTTTGTCCGACGCTTGCTTTTAGTGCGTTGTCGCCGGTGAGGGCCGTTTCGGAACCGTTGAACAGTACATAGGTGGCGTTCTCGTCGATTGCCTTTTGCATGTCGAATGCCTGGAAACCTTTCTCGCGGAACTTGCCCACGGTATAGAAGTCGCCCTGCATGACGTAGAACTCCTTGTCGACCGGCGGCAGCCCTTCGGGCGGTTCGACCAGGATCAGTCCATACATGCCGTTGGCCACGTGCATGCCTACCGGTGCTGTCGCGCAGTGATAGACGAACAGGCCCTGGTTCAACGCCTTGAAGGTGAATTGCGAGCTATGGCCCGGTGCCGTGAAGCTCGACGCCGCACCACCACCGGGCCCGGTAACGCCGTGCAGATCGATGTTGTGCGGCATCTTGGAATCGGGATGGTTGTTCAGATGGAACTCGACGGTGTCGCCCTGGCGCACACGTATGAAGCTGCCGGGTACGGTGCCGCCGAAGGTCCAGAATGTATACGTTGTCCCTTCGGAGATCGGCAGCTCCTTCTCAATGACTTCCAGTTCCACGATGACCTTGGCCGGTGCGGAGCGGCCGGTCGGCGGCGGTACGTTCGGAGGGGAGGTCAGAACTGCTTTGATCGGCTCGCCACGTGGTGGGCCAAAGTCGCCTTTGCGTGAGCCACCGGTATCCGCAGGGGTCGCTGTCGCCACGGCAGTGTTACCCGCCGTTGGCGGCGTAGCGGGCGTTCCGCTGGCGGAGCAGCCGGCGAGAGCAAGCATGACGCATAGCAGGGTTGTCGTAGCGGGAAAGGCAGTAGTCATGACAGATTCCTCAATCTACAGAAGGCAGCGTCCAAAGCAGAGTTATCGTTTGCGTGTACGTTGTCCTTGATCCAGCTCAAGTCGAACGCAAATAAATGAGCGGTCCCTGCACGCCTGCTGCAGCAGTGATGCGCGCTTGGCTCGAGCGCAGTAATGACGGCGTGCTCAGCCCGGCCGGCCGTCGGCGCGGGGCGTCAGGTAGATCCAGGCAGAACGCACCACCCACGGCAAAAAGGCGATCAACCATCCCGCCGCCGCGAGGGCTTGCCAGAAGGGACCATCGGGAACTACCTCGGCGATGACGCGTAGTGCCGCGGTCAGCTGGATCAGGACGAAGGCGAACGCCGCCACGCCGCCAAGTTCCAGCGCGCGCCCTGAATGCCCTTGCGTGACACGGGTAACCATGGCGACCAGCACGCTGCCGAAGAAACCGATGAACAGTGCGTGCGCGGGTGCGCGGCCGAGAACGAAATGGCCGCCGACCAGCAACCCGATGCTTTGCGCGGTGTAGAGCAGCAGAGCCAGGGGCAGCCATGCATAACCGACGAACAATACCTGCAGCAGCGCCGGCGCGGCGCGGCGCGGCCATGTGCGCCACAGCCACAGGCTGCACAGTGCAGCGAAGGGCAGGTCGGCTAGCCACAACCAGGCATAGGCGTGCAGCAGTTCCAGCATGAGGTGCGCCAGGGTCAGAACCCAGAATGCGGCCAGAAACCAGAGTGGGCGCCAGGCCACGTATCCCACGCACAGGTTGCCGGCGAAGAAGGGAAACATGCGGTGTGCAACGGTGACGTAGATCGGCAGCAGCAGGCCGAAGCTGCCGATCTTGATCGAAGCCAACAGCAGGCGTGCATCGCCGCTGTACAGGTAGAACGCGAACAGCACGAGTCCTGCGAGGCCCAGTGTCAGCGCCAGCACGCAGGAGACGCCGTGCCATGTCCTGCCACGGTCCTGCCATAACAGATGCAGCAGTATTGCCAACGCGGTCGACCAGCCGATCAGCGTGGCGATCACGCCGGCATGGATCAGCGTTGGAAAACCGGCAAGGCCCGTGAGAAACGCCAGCTGACCACTGAGCAGACCGGCACCGACCGGCAGGTAATGCCGGCGGCTCAATTCCTTCAGTGACATCCAGCGCGGGAATACGGTCAGCAGGAACCCGAAAATGAAGGGGGGCAGTACCTGGTACTGCATTGCGAACGCGTGCATCCAGCCCGCATGAACCGGCGGAGGCGCAAATCCGAATGTGTTCCAGCGCGCGTCGATGAGCCATAACGCCCACCAGGCCATAGCGGCCAGCACATTCAGGGCGCCGACGAAAAACATCAGGCGGTGAGGTGCTGCCGCGAGCTGGCGAACAGAGGGTAGATCGGTCGATGAAATCCGCAGAATGTCCATGCTGGCAGCGTCGTGTGGATGCAGCGTTCTGGCCTTGTTCCAGGTTCGGTGTCGGCCTTCCGTTCATCAGGAAAGCCACGAGACGAAGATCCCGAGTGGGTGATGTGCCCGTGCAATCGAGACCATCAGCCCATACACCGCGAGTGCCGCGACGAAGCACCGGGTGCGGCGTCGGGGAGGTGATGCCTCGCGCAGCGCAACCATGCCCAGGGCGATGTAGAGAATCAGCAGAACCAGTTTCGCGGCGAGCCAGCCGTTGCCGAACACCGCCGATGGCAGCAGGGTGAAAAGCATCAACGCTGCCGTTAGCAACACGGTGTCGACGGCGTAGCTCAGGTAGCGCACAGGCGCGTAGCGCGCCCATGCACCATAACGGCTGTGTGCCAGCAGGCCGCGCAGCAGGAAGAGCCCGCCGCTGATGACGACGGCAGCGATATGGACTGACTTGATCTGCGGATAAAACTCGATCATGTCGGGAGCCCGCGATACGCTGACGGCATCATTCGCGATTGCGCCCGGCAAGCGGCAAGTTTTCGTGCCGTGGCGCGACCCAGAGCCTGATCACGAACCAGGCCAGTGCAATGGCCCCTATGCTGAATACGGTGTCGCCTGGCACGCGCATCCACACCAGCAGGTCGATGATCGGCCGCTGCATGAACTCGGCTGATCGCGCGTAGGCGTAACCGTGTTCAATGGCAGCAAGCAGTTGCATCGTGCCGATAGGCAGCAGCGTGAGTAGTGCCATCAGCGCCAGGCCGATGTTGAGCGCCCAGAACGAGAGCTTCAGCGCGGGGGTATTCCAGTGCATTTGTCCACGCAGGCCACGCAGACAGAACAGCGCCAGCGCGATGCCGAGCATGCCGTAGACGCCGAACAGTGCCGTGTGTCCGTGCAGCGGCGTGAGGTTGAGTCCTTGCATGTAGTACAGCGACAGCGGCGGATTGATCAGGAAGCCGAACAGGCCTGCGCCGATCAGGTTCCAAAACGACACGGCTATGAAAAACAGGATGGGCCAACGGTAGCGTTGCATCCACGGCGTGGATTGCCCGAGTTTCCAGGTGTGATAGGCCTCGAAACCGATGTAGGCCAACGGGACGACCTCCAGGGCGCTGAAGCTTGCGCCCAGCGCCACCACAGCGGTGGGGGTGCCGACGAAGTAGAGATGGTGCAGCGTGCCGAGCACACCACCCGCCATGAAAATGATGGTGGCAAACAGTACGGCGACCGTCGCTGTCGATGCGGGCACCAATCCCAGGCGAGTGAAGATCAGCGCCATCACCGCCGTGGCAAATACCTCGAAGAAGCCTTCGACCCACAGGTGGACCAGCCACCAGCGCCAATACTCGACCTCGGAGATATGCGTGTGCTCGCCCCACATCAGCGCTGCGCCAAAGAACAGGCCGATGGCGACCGTCGAAAGAAACATCAGGCCGATGATCGATTTGGTGTCGGTCTGTGGGCCGCGTAATACCGGCCACAGCGCGCGGCCTACCAGCAACAGCCACAGCGCCAGGCCGACGAACAGGTACCACTGCCAGAAGCGTCCCATGTCGGCGTACTCCCAGCCCTGATGGCCGAACCAGAAATTGTGTTCCAGTCCCAGCTTCTGCATTACAGCGAACCATTGCCCGGTGAATGATCCGACCACAATGATCAGCAGGCTGACGAACAGGAAATTGACTCCGAAGCGCTGAAATTTCGGCTCATGACCCGAGAGCGCCGGTGCGATATAGAGCCCGGTTCCGAGCCAGGCTACGGCAATCCACAACACTGCCAGCTGGGTATGCCATGTGCGTGAAAGCGAGTACGGCAAGTACTGCGACAAGGCGAAACCGTAGGCTTCCTGGCCTTCGACCTGATAATGCGCTGTCACCGCGCCCAGCAGGATCTGCACCAGGAAAAGCGCGAGTACGAGCCAGAAATACTTGGCGGTTGCGCGCATCGACGCTGTGATGCGCAGTTCGGCAAAAGGATCCGCTTTCGGAAACGCGTGCGGCGTTTCGCCCCGCGCATGACTGACCGCGTGGTGCCAGCCCAGCGCGGCGATGCCAGCGAGCAGGAAGAGCACACTGAACGCTGACCACGCCCATAGCGATGGCGGCGGGGTGTTCTCTATCAGCGGTTCGGCCGGCCAGTTGTTGGTATACGTGGCGCGTTTGGGCGCAGTGCCGGGGCGTTCCAGGGCGAACGGCTGGCCCTCGTCAGACAGGCGTTCCGTACCCGCTGCCCACGCGGTCCACCAGAAGAAGCCCGTCAGCGCGCGCCGGTGTTCGATCGTTGCAACCGTGTCGTCGCGCATGGCATAAGCCTCGCGCAGCGAAGCGGTTGCCGCATCGTTTCCGAAAAGGCTGATGTAGTGAGCGGCAACAATTGAAATCGCCTCGGCACGCTCGGCCGACACGGTAATCGTCCGCGTCTCGTGGTTATAGGTATTGGTACGCATCGCGTCACGCAAGCGGCTACGCAATGCGGCCTGCTGTTCTGCGCCAAGGGCGCCGTAGCTCGCAGCCCCTTCGCGGCGTGCCCAGCCGTCGAGCATCGCAACCGCCTCGCGGTGCAGCCAGTCGGCGCTCCAGTCGGGGGCGACATAACCACCGTGGCCCCAGATGGAGCCCAGCTGCATGCCGCCAATCGACTGCCAGACCTGGCGACCGGTTTCGATGTCTGTCCGCGAATACAGGAGATCGCCGCTGCTCGTGACGACTTTTTCGGGCATGGGCGGCGCGGCACGAAAGATCTCGCTTCCGGCCCACAGAAGCACCGAGAACGAAATCACCAGTAGCGTAGCCAGCCCCAGCCAAAGCTTGCGGGTTTTGCTCATGAAGGCCTCCGAATGATTCGGCGTGACTCTGTGGTGCCGTCACCGGTTCGGCCATGACGTAGGTCAAGTGACCATCAACTCGAACATCCGGAGCGAATGACATGGCGGCGGACGCAAACACCGTCGTTCACGCAAAGGTCAAAACAATCAACAAATTGCGTGACGACTGTTTTCTTGTGGAGCCGCTTTCTGCTGGCCGGGGTATCGGGCATCGGATTCCTCGTTTCCTCCAGCAGCCTTGCCCGACACCAAGCACCGGGCGCGGGGGTAAGCACAGTCGCCACCGGCGAAAGCGGAATCTGATCCGCTGCGGCGAGGCCGTCCGCAGGGCTGCGCTCGGCCCGCAGTCAGGATCGGTCAAAAATGGCCGCGAACTGCAAGGCCGCCCGACCCAGCGATGCCGAATTCCGCCCCGCTAACATCGGGTTCGACGCACATGCGGGCGCTTGCTCGACTGACACCTACCTGCCAGACTCGCCCGCAAGTGCGTCTGAATTTCTCATGCCCGTTCGGTCGGATATGGGTGCAGGCGCCCCCGGAAAATGCCCAGCGCCGATTGGTAAAGAACTCGCTTGCAGCGCCACCTGAGCGTGGGGCAAAGTCCGGCCGTTCCGTTTTCCTGAGTAGTTCTTGATGCAGCCAGAAGCCCCGAGCGAAGCCGCAAAGCCTCCCACGACTAGCGCGGTGAACCGCCTCGTCATACGTCGCCCCGACGACTGGCATGTTCATCTGCGGGACGGGCCGATGCTCGCTGCTGTCGTCAACTTCACCGCCAGGCAGTTTGCGCGGGCCATCGTCATGCCCAACCTGGCGCCGCCGGTGACGACGGTGGCGGCGGCCGAGGCTTATCGATCGCGGATCGTGGCGGCACTCGCACCGGGTCTTTCCTTTACGCCGCTGATCACCTGTTACCTGACCGATGGCATCAACGTCGGCGAGGTCGAACGTGGCTTTGCCAGTGGCGTGTTCACCGCGGCGAAACTCTATCCTGCCCATGCGACGACCAACTCCCAGCACGGCGTGACCGACGTCCGCAACATCTATCCCGTGCTTGAAGCGATGCAGCGGATCGGCATGCCGTTGCTGTTGCACGGAGAGGTGACGGACAAGCACGTTGACATCTTCGACCGCGAGGCCGTCTTTATCGAGCGCACGCTGTCGAAATTGATCCGCGATTTCCCGGCGCTGAAAATCGTGCTCGAGCACATCACGACCGAGGAAGCAGCGACGTTTGTGGCGCAAGGGCCAGCGACGCTGGCGGCGACCATCACGCCGCACCACCTCGACTTCAATCGCAACGCCATGTTCGAGGGTGGGATCCGCCCGCACTTCTATTGCCTTCCTGTCGCCAAGCGCGAGCACCATCGCCTGGCGCTGCGACGGGCCGCGACGTCAGGTTTGCCAAAGTTTTTTCTCGGCACCGATTCAGCGCCCCATGCTGTCGGCAGCAAAGAGGCCGCCTGCGGATGCGCCGGGATCTTCTGTGCGCCGCACGCGCTTGAGAGCTATGCCAAGGTCTTTGAGGAGGAAGGTGCGCTCGACCGGTTCGAGGCTTTTGCGTCGGAGCACGGGCCGCGTTTCTACGGGCTGAGCGTGAACAGCGAGCGGGTCGTACTTGAGCGCGTCGCTCAATCCGTTCCTGCCCGCATTGGAGCGGGCGGCGAAGAGATCGTGCCCTTCCATGCAGGTGCCTCACTGATCTGGCGCTTTGCGGGTGTTGTCGACGCCTAGCGCCGGAAAGCAGCCGTAGAAGGCTGAAACCGGAAGCGGGAACCACCTGCGCGCATTTTTCGGCGGCGCCCACGCGCTACGGCAAAAATACCACTATGCCCACCCCGACCAAGAAGCAAATCCACGCCGCTGCCGAAGCGCTCCAACGCGGTGAACTGGTCGCGATCCCGACCGAGACCGTATACGGCCTCGCCGCGGACGCGACCAACGACGCGGCGGTCAAACGCGTTTTCGCCGCCAAGGGCAGGCCGGCGAATCATCCTCTGATCGTGCACGTTGCCAAGGGTGACGACCTGAAACGCTGGGCCAAGCGCATGCCCGCGCACGCGACTGCGCTAACCGAGGCATTCTGGCCAGGCCCGTTGACCTTGATTCTCGAAAAGACCGATGAAATTCCCGACACGGTGACGGGCGGTCAAAACACGGTCGGTCTGCGCTGCCCTGCGCACCCGGTTGCCCAGGCGCTGCTCGTTGCGTTCGCGGAAATTGGCAGCGGCATCGTGGCCGCACCATCCGCCAACAGATTCGGCCACGTGTCACCAACAAGCGCTGCGCATGTGATGGCGGAGTTCGGCGAGCTTGTCGTCGAACCTGGAGATGCAAGCTCTCGCGAGCACATCACACTACTGGATGGTGGCAATTGTGACGTGGGAATCGAATCGACGATTCTCGATCTCACGTCACCCACGCCCCGCTTGCTGAGGCCCGGCGCGATCGGCATCGACGACATCCAGCGCGTCATCGGTATTCGCCCGCGCCTGCGCGATGAGCTGCAAGCTGGCGCTGATGTGCCGCGGGTCTCGGGTGCTCTGGCGGCGCACTACGCGCCACGCACGCCAATGTATCTGGTGTCGCGGGAAACGCTGGCAGCAGAAGTCGACAGACTGGTGAGCGACGGAAAGCGTGTAGCCGCACTGTCGTTCACCGCTGAACCCAAGGTGCGGCCTTCACCGGCACACACCTTGGTGTGGATACAGGCGCCGCTCAAGGCTGGCGACTATGCACGCGATCTTTATGCGAACTTGCGTGCACTCGATGCAGCAGTCGCGGCGATGATCTTGGTTGAAGCACCGCCAAGAAACATGGAATGGGATGCGGTAAACGATCGGCTTTCGCGAGCACAGACCGGCGCAGGGAAACACGCCTGATTTGCGCTCACCCCATGCTCAATACCCGCTGTGTACTCGTTCGGCGATGTGAAGTTTGCAGGGGCGGATCGACATACGGACCACGGACGGCCGCACGCAGCTCGCGCGAAGCGCCAGAGCCCACCGGATCAGTGGTCAACCGACACCCGCCGCCGCAACACCGCTCGGCAGGTGGGCGGCGATGTCTCCAGATCCATGCGCAGTTGCAGAGTATGCGCATCGCAGGCCGGTGGGCTGGCCAGATGCCTTAGCAGAATGGGCCCGCTGAACTCGAGTGCCTCCAAGGACGCCTCGGCTAGCAGATGCAGCACATGTACCAGGTATTGCGGCCAGTCCAAGCCGCTGATGTCGATCTCCAGCTCCCAGCCTTCGGCGTCGCAGGCCCTGGCATCGCCGTCTTCACCGGCTCCGTCCCAGCGCAGGACTTGTTCGCTGGGCGCGGCAGGGCCGGACCGGGTGCGGAGTGGCAGCAACAAATCCGCGAGTCGGGGGTGGCGCGCTTCGGCATCGACCAAGGCGAACCCCATCGTGTCCGCTTCGATCCAATTCAACAGCGGCGCTACTGCTGTGCGCGCCGGATGCCCCGCGAACAGGCGCACTTTGGTGAAGTTGGCCAGCCATGCCGAGCGCTCGTCGACCGACATCCGCCGCACCATGCGCGCCAGCCCGGTCGTCAGCGCCTGCATATCGGGTTCGCGGACCACTACGAACAGAGTGCGACGGGTCGCGACATCAGCCCCGGCTTGGGCCACGGCGGCTAAACGCCGGGCCACCAAGCGTTCCTGATGCGTGCAGATCAGCGCCGCGTCGGTCAGAGCAGACATTGCATCACCGCATGACGCAGGCCGGGTGAGGCCTTCTTTTGTTCGAGTACGGCGAGTGCGCCGTATACGTTTGCGCTGCCATCGCGTTTCATCAATTTCTCCAGGGCAATCCGGTCCGCTGCGCTCGGTGCAGCCGGTTCGTGCACGGCGAGCAGTGCACGAGCCCGCAGCAGGCATGCGCTCAAGCCTTCATCCGAATAACTGTCGGGTTGACGCAGGCCCAGCGCATGCAGGAAATACAGCCGGAACCCGAGCCGGATTTCGTCCTCGCTGGCGTCGCCTGCAACGCGTTCCAACAGCCGCGCTCCGGTGTAAAGCTCCCAGCCGCCTTGTTTTGCGCTCAGTACCTGCCCTTCCAGCGGCACGCGCATGAAGCCCACCCGGCGGCAGCGCATGCCCAGCCGTTCCAGCACTCGCGCCAGCGCGTCGTAATCGCGCTGGATATCGGCGTCGTGGTAGAGGCAGATGCTGCTGTACTGTGCTGCGCGATCGAGCAGGTCGCGCAAGATCGCCAGCAGATAATTCGGTAGCCCTTGCTCGGAGATCAGAAGCCGCAGCGGACGGCCCTCATCGGTGAGGTCGAGATACACCGCACCGCCGAAATGGCGTTGATCCAGCACCATGCCCCGGGTGTCCAGGCGGGCCAACACCGTCTCCGGGTCGAGCTCGAAGGGTACCGAATGGAACAACGCCTCCCGGGCCAAGCCTAGGGTTGCGAACACGTTCGCCCACAAAGCCAGGATGCGCTGTGAGGCCGGATGCACATACCCCTCGGTTTCGATCCTATGAGCATAGCCCGCCACGCGTTCTGCGGCCGGTAAACTGCCGCTGCGGTGACATGCGATATACAGCGCGCCGATCTCGGCCTCGCTCATCGCACCGAAATCCACGCCTACGTATTCGCGGTCCAGGTAATCCCAGAAGCGGATGGTCTGCAGCGAAATATCCCAGGGCCGGCGGTTATGCCAGACCGTGGCTGCCGGAAGCTGCACCAGCGATGGCGCGCCATTCGGAGCAGATGCATTCAACAAAGATCGATTGGAAGCCGCCTCCTGCGCGCACAGGGTTTCGAAGCGCTGCATGAAATCCAGCAGCAGTACGCCCTTGAGATGCGAAGGCGTCAGCGGCTTGGTCGGGGTGATGCCGATTGGCGCATACAAGGTGCTCATACCGTGCTCATGAAGCGAGACCGTCTTCGGCGAAGTCTTCGCGCAACCACGCTCGCAACTGCACGGTCACGCGCTCCAGCGTATCGCTGTTGTCGATCACCCGATGGGCAAAGCGCCGCCCGGCGTGCAATTCCTCGTCGAAGTTGGTGAGGCGCGAGCCGATGTCGCCATCCTGCTCCAGCCGCGTGCGTAAATGTGCCTCTACCCGCGCCCGCGGCGCTTCTACCTGATAGACCCGATGTGCCCGAAAATAATGCGGCAGCCGTTGCAGCAGCATCGCCCGCAGCATCAACACCCGAATACTGCGGCCATCGTCTTCCAGCGCCTCGCGAGGCAAGCCGTAGCGCGCGTCCAGGCCGAACAATTGTACGGTTTCCAGAAAAAAGCCTTCGCGTTCGCGCTCCGCGAAGGCTGTGTCGTCCACGAACACATGGTCGGCATCGGTCGGGTCTTCGTATCGCCTGGGTTTGCGCGTGGTCCAGGTCGGCACTAGCCGCACCACGCCTTCCCGGCGCAGCGGTGCGAACACCGTACTTTTGCCGACGCCGGAAGGACCGATTACAACGAGAATCTTGGACATGAGTGACTCACAGGGACAACAGCGAATGCAGTGAAGCCGCTGCGATCAGGGGTACGGATAGATTGTCCGTGCCTTTGTGCGAAAAGGCTTCGACCACGGTGAGTGCGGCGGCCGTCGCGCCGGCTATGAGCATCGCCGCCAGTGGCGACGCACCTGCGAACAGCGCCGCCAGGCAGATCACGACGCATGCGGAGACGAAGAACGCCGCGCTGCCGACATAGGATTTTCCATGGCCCAGCCGCCTGTACCGGCGCTGGCCGTAGGCGCGCCCGAACAGGCTGGCGCAGGTATCGGAAATTCCGAGTACCAGGTAAGCGCCGAGAAAAGCGGGGTAGGTGGCTTCGAGTGGCAACGGAGGCGTTGTTGCCGCTTGCACCGAAAGTGCGAGGGTGGAGACGATCACCACCGACAGCGGCAGCATCAAATCGCCGTAGGATTTCCGCTCTACTGCCATCACCGCGCGCAATACGACGGTGTTGCGCAGCAGCGCGATCACGACAAAACTGCCGGCTGCGATCCAGCTGAGTTCGCGATAACCGATGCCGAGGACCGGGAACGCCGCAATCAGCGTGCAACAGCCCACATGCACCGATTTGCGCGCCAATTCGGCCGAGGCGCCACAGCGGTACAGGATGTCCCCGATCAGTATGCTGGCGGCGATACCGAGCACGAACAAAATCATGGCAGCGCGCTCACGATGCGGTCTTTGACCTGTGGCGGCCGCAAGCCGGCGGCGACCCGAGCGCACCAGTCGCGGTCGAAATCGGAAGCGGACACTTGCTGTACTGCACCCAGCGGTACCGCGGCCAGAGCATGGTCTGCGGCATAGGCGTGGCGCAGCGAGGCTTCGTCGAAAGGCGTGTTGTTTTCTGCATCGCAGGCGAACCGAAGGTCCAGCCGATCTTGCCCATCCAGTCCATTCTTTGCGTTCGGGACAAAGGTGAAATGACGCAGACGCAGCCCGTGTGTGGCGTTGTAGCGGCGCATGAAATTCAGTAACGCCGATTCAGGCACTGCCGCCGATGGCGCAAGACGCCCCGCGTAGGCTACCGTCGGAACCGCGCCAGCGCGGCCGGTGACCTCCAACAAATCGCCCAGCACATAACGGCAGAAACCGCCGGCTTGCGTGACTACGACGGCGTAACTCGCACCCTTGCGCAATTCGTCCAAGCGCAGCGGTGTTTGGCGAGGGCCGGCCTGGCTATCGAGAAATTCGAAAAAAACCGCGTTGTACGCCAACACACCGCGCAAGCCGTGCGGCAACAGATGCAGCGCGAGCGGCGCTTCCGATGCAGCCAGCGGGGCCGGCACCACCGCAACCTCGCGGCCATAGTCGCGCACCACTTGCGGCAGATAGATCCCGGCCATGCCTTCGTCCCAGCAGATCAGGCGTTCGACATTCGGCCACACATCTGCGGGCACCAAGCGTCCGCGTGTGGTGCGGCGCGCGGCCAACTGCGCGGCCAGCGCGGGATCGGGTGCGGCCACAGGGCGACCTGCGAAGGTGCCGTCGGCGACATCGGCGAAAAGACGCTCGGCATTACTGTCCAGCAGATACGGCACCACCGCCAGAATGGCCGGATTGATCCCGACGAATTGGCGGATGTCGTGGCCCACCGCCATCCGCAAACGGAAGTACAAACGGTCCAGATCGGCGGCGATATCCGCTGGTACCGTGGCCCAAGGGCCTTGCGTGCCCGGTTCGCGCAAGGCGTCGCTGCTGAATTCGTTCGCCAAATTCACCTGGCTCAGGCCCACATGCGGTGCACCGCTGGTCAGCATCGAGGTGTCGCGCAGCGGATCCCATTTGAAGTTGATGGTGCAGTCGGCGCTGGCGGCCAGCCCCGGGTGCGCGCGAACTGCGCCTTCCAGAAAAGTGAGGTAGAACGGGTTGAACGTCTCGGCGAAATACGCACGTGGCAGCGGCAGTACCTTGGCCTGGCCTGAGCTGCTGCCGCTGCTGGAAATGAAGCGGAATACCTCGCCGGTAAACAGTACGTCGCGTTCGCCAGCGACGATCCGGTCCACGTAGGGCTGCAGTTCGTCATAACGCCGCAGCGGCACCTGTCGGCGAAAATCGGCCAAGCTGTCGATATGTTCGAAACCATGTTCGCGCCCGAAGGCGGTATCGCGGCCACTGGCGATCAATCGCTTCAGCAGCGCATCCTGGGTATCGGTTGCGGAATCAAGGCCTTCGACGAAGCGAAGATAGTGCGAGGGTTTCTGTGCGGTAGTCATAGTTGACGCCTGTTGCTCCAATCAATCAATCGTCCAAGGCTGCGCCGATCGCTGGTGGTAGTTTCGAAATCTGATGCCTCCTCTTGACCGATATCGCCAGAACGAGTGTGACCACATGGTCTTATGACCCGATTCCGAGCACACAGCCAATCCGGTTCATGCATTGCTGCGATTCGAAAGGGAGTCAGCCGGCCATGCGCAACCCGATGGACTGTCCGGCGGCGAAGGCTCCGGACTGTCGTCGAAACCAGGAGTACTGCGGCGGCACGCGGATGCCGACTATATCCTTCGTCACCGCGCATTGAGTTCGTAGGTTCCACGCGGCACGCACTAGGCGATAGCTATCACTTTTCCCCGCCAACTATCGGCAGGGAAATACCACAAACTTCAGCCAGAAAAAAATCAACTCGTAAAAAACGAGTTAAGACTCACATTTCTGGCCAGTCGTCCTCCGAAGCTGCGGCCCTGGTAGTCAACTCACCGAATCCAAGCAGATGCGGTTCACGACCTGATCGGCGGGAGGTGAATGTCGGGTTCGAGCGGGCGCTTGCAGTTGCCGATCCACACTGGAATCGGAACAGATCCTGTTGTGGCGGCGGACGTTTCGTTGCGGATTGCTGCAGGCCGTTGGAACATCGATCAATCTGCCACCCAACCAACTGATTCACCCCGAACAATTCGGTATCGATGACTTTGGCTTGCGCTCTGCGCGCGCGGTGCTCGACTCGATGCGAGCAAGCGTGCCAACACAGGCGGCGATTGTCTCCACGAAGCCCGGTGCCGCAGCGCAACTGCAACAGCAGATCACCAACGGAAACTTCAGCAACGGCCGTACCGGCTGGTCGGGGCTGATTGTCGGCAACAGCCAAGTGTTGCCGGCAATACCGAATGAGCAGGGGCCGCGTGTGGTGAACTTCGTCGGTGCGCCGGCACCGGCAGCCCGACTGATTGGCGTCGGCAATCTGGCGACACATAGCGGCTTTCCGAGTTGCGCGACGTTCGGCTACATGTATCAGGATGTCACTGTGCTGCCGGGAACCTGGCTCACGTTCAATTGGGGTGGCGACAGCGCGACCGACAACACGTTTCTCGGTATCGAGGGCACGCTGGGCGTCTCCATCCGTGATCCGATTTCCGATCGCGAGCTGTGGCGAATCGAGCGGCCGAATTCGACAGTCCAGAACGGCTTCAAGCGCAGTGAGCTGAATCTGTTCCAGTTCGTTGGCCAGGATGTCCGCATCCGCTTCGAGATCCGGTCCAAGGGTGTGGCCGGGTTCTTCGTTTCCTGCAACGACAATACCTGGGTCGACAATGTGGCGCTTGAGCAGCGGGGCGTCACGTACAGCAACACCTTGCCAACTTCCGGTGCCTGGTATAACCCGCTGCGCGCGGGCAGCGGATGGGACTTCAGGCGCGCGCCGGACGGCAGCTACTACGGTAGCTGGTACACCTATTCGGGTGGCCAGCCGACGTGGTATTTCCTCGACCAGGGATACGTCGTCAATGGCACTTTCTCCACAATCATCCGCAAATTCGAGCGTGTCGGCACCAGCAGCCAGCAGACTGTGGTCGGGCGCGCCGAGATGCGCTTGCTCGATTCAAATTCGGGTCTGATGAGTTTCGACTTTTTCGACACGCCCAACGCAGCGGGCATCTGGGATCGCACCGAGTACTATCAACTGTTGACGCCGACCGGCGGTGCATTCAGCGGACATTGGAACGACGGCGTGCCGACCGATCCCAACTGGGGCTTTGGCACGCTTCCCTTCAGCGGCAATCAGCTGTTCGCGCTGCACTATTTCTACAACGGCTCGCAGCCCACCTGGGCGTTCTCGCAGGGCGGGTTCGGCGATACAGGAACGCTCGGCGTGGTGAAGCAGATCGGTGGTCTATGTCCCAGTTGCCCCGGCTACACGCCCAGCCCCATCTACGAGAACATCGGTTCAATCTATCTGGCATTCCCGGCTTCCGCGAATGGAACCGTGAATTCGGCGTTCTCGACGACACCCTGGACGCGTCCGCTGCATACGTTCCATCTGTTGGCCAATTGACGGCACACAGCCGGACGACCATCCACGATCGATTGAGGGCAATGCAACGGGCACCTTTGGGTGCTCGTTGTTTGAGGAAGTCCGAATCGGCAGTTGTCACGAACGCTGCAGCGGGCTGGCTAGGGAGCGCCACGGTAAAACTTCAACTTGTCTCGTAGTCAAATAGCGTCAGTCCAAGGGATGATCCAGAAGGCCAGACTTGTACGATCACGTCACGGTTGCCCCCAATGCCGTGAGCCGTGAGCCAGGCCAGAGCGCCCGAGCCGGCCCCGATGTTGGAGGTAGACCCGTAGGTTGTAATCACGGCGCCCGTGAAGCCATATACAGTAACCCCCAGACTTCCGCCGTTGTCCCATTGCTGGAGGATCTCATCCCGGCCGTCGCCGTTGACATCGCCAATGAGCCAACTGACTGCGGCTGAACCCGCACCGGTCGGCTGGCTTGACGCCACCAGGGAGAATGCAGCGTTGGCCCATTTGAACGCGGCGATGCCAAGCTGATTGCTGCCGTTGTTCCACAGTTGTACCAGTTCGGCCTGGCCATCTCCGTTGACATCGCCAATAAGCCAGTGGCCCGCTGAGCCCGTACTGGGAGGCAAAGTCGTTCCCATGACGGCGAATGCCGTACCAGTCCAGTTGAATGCGGTGAGGCCCAGTTGGCCATCCTTGTCCCATACCTGGATAACCTCAACCTTGTTGTCTTTGTTGATGTCACCAACAAGCCACTGTACGGCTGCGGCCCCGACATTCGCGGGTTGACTCGAACCCAATATTGAAAATGTGCTTGACGCGGCGCTCCAGCCATAGGCTATGAGGCCCAAGCCTCCATCGTCTTTTGCCCACAACTGAATGAGTTCAGCCTGGCCGTCGTTGTTGATGTCGCCGATCAGCCAGGCGCCTGCCGCTCCCGTACCAGGGCTATTGCCTCCCAAGATCGAAAAAGCATTGTTGCTCCAGCCATAGGCCGTGAGCCCAAGATTGCCCGAGTCATCACTCCAGACCTGTATGACCTCGTCTTGACCATCTTTGTTGATGTCGCCAATCAACCAGCGTAAGGCGCCTGCTCCAGCTGCCAATTGGTTTGACCCGAGAATGGAAAGGCTCTGCGCCGTTGATGACCAGCCGAGCGCCGTCAAGCCGAGTCCATCACTGCCGTTGTTCCAGGCTTGTACCAGCTCATCCACGCCATCCTTGTTGATATCCCCGGAGAGCCATGCGCCGCCCGAACCTGCAGCGGTGAACGACGAGCTCCACTTCGATTTCATGGCACCAGGCCAGAGGTTCAAGCGGGTGAGCTTGTCCACGAAATCGGTGTCCGCCGTGAACCAGTCCGCGATCACGATGTTGGGGGCAGGGTTGTTGTTTGCCCACTGTTGAATCCATTCAGTTACGGTAGGTGTGACGCTCGGGGCCAGGGCCGCCATCGAGCCGGGGAATCCGGGCATCAGCCCTTTCGCGATCGTTGAGCCGTCTGGCGTCAGAATTCCCTGAAGCACCAAGAAATTTGCACTGGGATTGGGTCGGTTGAGCTCTGCACGGAGCTTGGTCTGAAGATCGGTCAGGCTTGCCGTGTTTGGCCACTCGGACCTGATCAGTGCACGAGACCAGAGTTGCGGATGCCTGTTGACGGTGGGTTGGTCCTCATAAAGAACAATCACCCGCGCCGCGCACGCCCATAGGTCTGCCACGCGTGAAGTGGTCGAAAAAGTTGGCCTTGCTGCGAGCCATGGGCCCAGGAAGAAATTGATCTTGTCAAAGAGATCGTCTTGGTTTGCGACATCATAAATATGCTGAAAATCAAGAATGATGATTTCCTTCGTGTTCGTACGAAGGAATGCCGCGATGTCTGACAGGGCGTCGTTGAGATTCGCGCTAAACAGGGTGTGAACCATGTAGTACTCGCCCCCGCTTTCCAGCACACGCAGGTCGAAGAATCGAATGCCTGCGTTGAGTTGCTCTCCAATCGTGAGGGCTTGGGTCTTGGCCCAACTGGCAATGACTTCGGTCACCGTGCGTCCTATTACCGGCAGCCCGTAAGCAAAGTTGACCCAGGTTGGAACATTTCCATCATTTGCAATCGTGGAATCAAATGCGATCGCGTACGTTCCTGAATCGTGTGTGCCCGGTAGAACGAGACTGGCCAAGGTACGCTGGGAGATACGCGCATCGTAATCCTGCATCCAATGAGGGTGCTGGGGAACGTTCGTTGGGGTTGGGGTTGGCGTCGGCCCAACGATTGGGGGAGGCCAGGCGAGGCCTAGGTTTATGGGATCGTGCAATAGGGCAACCGTCCCAGCGATGCTTGCCACTATTCCGGTGACGAGGGCGCCGTCGCTCATGTGAGTAACCATCGCAACCGGGGCACCAACGAGTACGCTGTAGGCGTTTTCGAGCGCCATGAGATAGGCCGCCGAATAATTTCGAGCGGCACCTGCACTCACAATGGACTGATAGGCTTCCCGACAACTAAGGCCGTAGGCAGTTGCTGCGGCTACCAGATCGACAATGTCTTGGGCCTGCACCACGCGAGGCGGGTTGAATTGCGAGATGTTGTTTGCGAGTGACACCGTCACAACCGCTTTTGCGTAGTGGGACGTAGGATCAAAGGCCATGGTTACCTCAGGTTCGAACTTGAAGCCAACGTGAGAGACACCGCGAAGGCGGTTGCCGCCTTGACGGCCGGCTAACTCATCCACACCAACACCCTGTGTCCCATGGCAGGTGAACCGTCCCGGCTTTTCCGGATTGCCGCGCCTGTGCCAACGCTAACCAGCAACGACAGCAGCGCAGCCCTCCGTCATGCTGATCCCCTGCGTCGCGGACAGCGCGATCCGGACTTACGGGATCGACGCCGTCTACGTATCAGGACAGGTTGACGGTGACACTGAGCAGGCCAGGGACTCTCTGCTGCTGTATGCCCGCCGTCGCCACGATACCCAGCCCAAATCCAGACACCGCCATGACCTCCGTGGTGGTCGGAGTCTGTCCCTCGAAAGTGCCGTTGGCCATCTGCACGACGAAGCTCCCAATGATGGTGCCGGTGCCGATCTGGATTTTCACCGTCGCCTCGACGCCATCGTCGGAGTTGATCGCGAAGTTGACGGTCTGTGCCCAGGCCGGCAGCGGCCGCTGGGTGGGATTTCCGCGCAGCGTGCCCTTCGTCGGGGTTACCGTGACGTACAGATCGTTGCCGACCTGATTGATGAGGGAGATCATCAGTGTGCTCGAGAACAGGTTTTGCTCGGAGACGGCGAACGGCCAGATCGCACTGTTCGTGAAGAACGTTACTGGCAACGCGCCATTGCCGAATACGTCACCGGTGAGTGCCTGTGGGCTGGGGAACGTCGCCCCGCTGATGACGACGTACACGTCGTAGAGGTTGGAGTTGTCCTGCAATCCGTCGACATACATCGCATAGGACGGTACCGCCCCCAGGCACTCGACCGCGATGTTGGGGTCATCCGACTGCGACCAGCGCATGATTTCAAAGCGCGCTGGCAGCAACATCTCCATGACGGACAGATCGTAGGCCGGGCCCGCCTGCGCAACGAACTGCGCTGTAGACGTCGGGCTCCACGCGAGCGACGACGGGCCGCTCGCGGTAATCAGCGCATCCACCGCCTGGAGCATGCCCCAGTCGCCGAGTAGGGTTTCCTCCATCGCCCCCGTGCCGGCGAGTACGCCCTCGAACTGCGCCGCCAGCGTGGCCCACAGGTCCGACACCGCGACCTCGAAAGGGTCCGACGACACGGTGCCGATCGTGAGGCCGGCGTTGATTGCAGACGACAGCACGTTCGCGAGGACCGACGCTTCGGGGCCGAGCGCGGAGAGCACGCTGTACATCACTGACTCCAGCACGGAGAGCGCAAAGCCGCTGACCGTCGTGCTGGTATCCAGCGTGGCATCGGCGATGAGCTGGCCGACGCGCTCGCCGCGATCGACAAACAGGTCGGTGTGGAACTGGTTGTACTGCGCGAACAGGTCGCGCACATCGGCGACCATCCCGATCTCGACCGCGAGCTGGTTCGTCACCGCGGTCCAGTCACTCTGCGGGATGTTGTCGGGGCGGATGACTGCGTTCACCTGTGCGAGCAATGTCCACGGGTTCTTCGCGAGGTTCGCGTACTGCTTTCGCACCGGGAAGCCGAGGGTGGCCTGGATGACGGTGAACGCCGCGAGCTGCGCTCCGTCGAACGCGGGGAACGGCGTTGGTGTTGCGCTCAGAACCGTTTGAAGCGGGTAGGAGGGCACCATCTGCCAGCGCTGCGTGGCCGCACCATTCGGCGGGTTCACGACCGCGGAGGAGCCTGCGGAGGTGTCCGTCAAATCCACTACCAGATCGGCGGCCTGGCTCTGGATGAGGCCGTCCGTCAGCGTCCATAGC
Source organism: Rhodanobacteraceae bacterium (assembly GCA_016790075.1). Classification (GTDB taxonomy): domain Bacteria; phylum Pseudomonadota; class Gammaproteobacteria; order Xanthomonadales; family Rhodanobacteraceae; genus Tahibacter. The sequence continues at coordinate 41,884 of JAEUPP010000045.1, forward strand.
TGGTTGCTCGCCGTCGGCGTCTGCAACATGTAGGTGATGAGCTGCGTCCCTGCGGTCAGGCTGCCGCGGAAGATGTCGAGAACCAGCCCGCCCATGCGGTTGATGAGGTAGCCGTTGCTGAACGCCCAGAGCTGGTTCTCGTTATCGATGCTCTTGGGTGTGTATCCGTCGACGTTCGCCCCCTGCAGCGTGTTGTTGCCGGCGACATCAAGGACCAGCAGAACCTCACCGGTCACCGGATCGAGGTTCGCGATCTGCGCGTAGGGAAGCATCTGCACCGTATCCCCGACGCGGACCAGCGTAGTTCGCCCCGTCGGCGACCTGCGCGGACGCTGGAACGACTCGGGGGTGGGGGTGACGTGAACGTGCCTGGGGCTTTCGTTGGCCACTGGATGCTCCTGACATTGGATGAGATAGCGGGAATCGCCGACGGTCGCTGTGTGGCAAGAGGCCATGTGTCATTGGCGTGGCGTGCCGGCACCTTGAGTGTCACGTGCCTTGCACCCGACGAGCGCGGCGCCCGCACCCGCTGGCAGCACTTGCGGAAGGCCTCTGCGATTGGCTTTCCGAAACGCCAGTTTGTTTACTTATGCGCGCTTCGCGCCGCTGAGTATCCAGCGCCCCTGGCTCAAGCGTCAACGGCACCGGATCGCGGCCGGATCGCGGTGCGCGCACGGTGTCGCTCCGGCATTTCCACTATTACCGGCAACTGCCCGCTGTGTTCGAGCTGCGAGTGCTGTGCTGGCTCCGAACGGGCGATCAGTTGGCGTCGCTTATGCCGTCGGCAGCGTATGTCCGGATCTATACGTGGGCCGCCGGGTGGCCGGCGGCCCTGCTGCGATCCGATCGCTCAGACAGGAATCGATTGGGGATAGCCGAACACGTTGCCCGGATCATAGCGACGCTTCACTTCCCGGAGCCGCTCGAGGTTTGCGCCGTAATAGGCGTGCAGATAGTCCTGTTGTGCGGGATCGATGAAGTTCTGGTAGCAGTAGGACGAGGTATAGCGCGCCATGCGATCGTGGAACTTCGCCAGCCAGCGCTGGTTGATGTTGACGCGCTCTGGCGAATCCTGCTGGTTCCATTCCAGTTCGATGCTGGAAATCATCGCGTTGCCGCGATGCACGAAAGCTGTTTCGGTTGGCGAGTGACGATCGATCGCGCCGCCCATCAGGAAAAACTTCCAGGTTGCCGCGACATGTGTGCCTGGCCATGCACGCAGCTCGTCGAGGATAGTCTGGATCGCAGCGGCCGACAGCGAGGCAGGCACAAAGCGGGAACGTTCGTGTGAATACTCCGGATATCCCTCTTCGGAGAGGAATTCCTGCGCATCCCAGTACGCCATCGACTTGATCGTGGACGCCGACGGTGCCTGCACTGCGTACACCGGCGTTAGCAGCGCACGCAGATCCGCTTCGGTGCCGGCCAACTGCCCCAGAATAGAGAGCTTCAGGCCGGGCTCGTGCGCTCGGGCGACCACGCTGAGCTTCATGCCCAAGGCGTCAGGTGCGGATAGCGCCATGGTCTGCAGGGCATCGAACACTTGCGCCAGGCGATCCGCCCATGCGATCTCGAACACCACATAGTCGCCCACCGTGAAGGTGTCGAAGGTAAAGGCGGTGTTGATACCGAAATTGCCTCCGCCCGCGCCACGGCACGCCCAGAACAGGTCGCTGTTCTCACGTGCATTGCAGGTGAGTGCGCGGCCATCCGCCAGCACGATGCGCGTCTCCCTCAGCCCATCGCAGGTCAGCCCGTGCGCGCGCATATTGAAGCCGATACCGCCACCGAGCACGAGTCCTGCCACACCGACTTCCTTGCAGCGCCCATGCGTGACCGCGCGTCCGTATGGCCGGCAAGCGGCGTAGACATTGCGATTGCGCGCGCCGCCATCAAGACGCGCGATACCGGTAGCCGGATCAATCTGTACGGAATGCATTTGCGAGACATTGATCATCAGACCGGGCGTCGTAGAGTAACCGGCATAGGAATGCCCGCCGCTACGTGCCACCAGAGGCACCGCATGCGCCTGCGACCACAGCACGCTGGTGCGCACATCGGCCTCGCTCGCGCACAGCGCGATCGCTTGCGGCAGGCGCGATGCGTACTGCAGCGCCCAGGGCGCAGCGACCTTGTTGAAATCCGGAGCGCCGGGCAGCAGCAGCGTTCCCTGCAGGCTGGCCGCCAGTTCCGCCCAGGGGGGCGATGGTCGGCCCGAAAGCGTGGCGCATCCCGACAACCATCCGGGAAGCGCAAGACCCAGCGCCGCGCCCATGCCTGTGCGCAGAAAGGTGCGCCGTGACAGGCCGCGCCTACCCGTGAGCGTGGATGCGCCGATGGCCCCGAAATCGTCCGCAACCGTCTTCGTCGACTGCTCAATGTCGTTCGCAAGCATCCTGTTTCTCCGCTGCTGGTGTCATCCCGTGCGCCGGTCATCGGCACATCCTCGGTCGCCCGGTTAGCACATCGCCATCGAAGTGACGATATTTCAGGCGATCGTTCACGAGTGAATCGACATCGCGCTGACCAAGCTTCCCGCGACTCACCGAGTCATGCGCCAAGATTGGCAGGTTGGCATGACCGAATCCACGGGATGGTCCAGGCGTTCACCTACCCTTGCTGAGCTAGGTTGTGTTGCAACCGGTGAATTTATGTGCGTGTATTGGCTCGGTACTTGAGCAGGCCGGCGCTGCCGTGCATTCCTCTGGTTGCGGTTTCCGGCAGGTTGAACCAGCAGTTCGGTGATGGAGGTGGCGCGCAAGGGCGGGATCAGCGGTGCGATGTTTTACCGGTGGCGGTCGGAGTACGGTGGGATGGAGGTGTCAGTGTTGCAGCGGATGCGCGGATAACGTACGACTCAAGCGGATGTATGCGGACCTGAGCCTGGTTCTTCCGATCCTGAAGAAAGTGCTCAAAAGTCCTGCCGCCCAGCCAGCGCCGTGAAGCGGTGTGCTGGGGGATTGAGGAAAAGTACAAACCCGACGAAACGTTGCCGGTACTCGGTTGGCGTCAGATCGCCGAGCGAATCGTGATCGCGTGCTTGGTTGTATTCGATCATGCATCAGTACGCGGCTTCGTGCAGGTCGTCGCGGCGGACGAACAAGTCGGCACGCGGAGCCGCATGCACTCTGTCGCGCCCGATTTGCACCCCGACGGCGGCGCGAAGACGCGGCGATCATTAAACTGTCTCAGTCCGATGTCACTGTGCGCAACGTATTGCGACATCTTGTGGAGGTGTATCAGCATGTCCATTGCGGATTTTTTTGCCCAGCTTCGACAGCGTTCCAACGCACGCCGCTATCCGCCGGCGCATCTCGCTGCCGCGCTCGCACTGCAGGCCACGCCGCCGCCGCCGGATTTGGAGCTGCGCTGGAAGTGCGCGTACTCCGGCCGCAGCAGCGCGGATTTCGCGCTCGCTTATCGCGGCTTGCTCAGCTACCTCAGCATCGTCAAGCTGGCGGCGGCGTGCAAAGCCGGCGCGACCGTTTTGCCGAGCGCTGCGGCCGACAGCGTGTGGCATCTACTGCTGCACGATACACAGGCGTACACGGAATTCTGCCGTGCGAGCGTCGGTTTCAACGTCGTGCATGTGCCGCAACGCGATGCTGCGGACCTGACCTCGAAGTCGCTCGCGACAACGTGGCGGCTAGCCTGCTGCCTCGAAGCGATCGACGCCGTGAAGCCACCGCGCCTTCCTTTATTGTTCGCACTCGACACGCAGCTGGACTGGCCGCAAGGGCATTCATACCGGCTCGAAAAGATGGGTTCGCAGCGGCGTATTTTCCTGGGTATCGGCGACAATCCGCGCGACGTGACGGGCTTGCTGTTGCTGACCGCCGTGAGCAGCGTCGGCGCCGATGGCACGCACAGTTGCGGCGGCAGTTCATGCGGAGGATCACATTAGCTGCATTACTTGGCATTTGCGTTCTTCGGCAATTCCGTCCTTTAGGAGTAATTACATAAGGATATGGAATTGCAAGTCCGACATGCGCGATATCGCAGCGATTATTGGCCGCCGCTTCCCGTTACAACATCGGCAAGCCGCGCGTCGCGGCTGGTGCGCGCACCGTGTTTGCCTTTATACTTCGACCCGTTTGCGCGCAGGCCGCGTGCATCCAGCGAGACCGCGCATGCAGCACTGTTTCGACGCTGCACGTGCCGTGCGACAGCACGGACGTGTAGGGTCGGCAATCCTTCAACCACAAGGGCGCGTAATGCCGTGAGCATGGAACGATCGGATACAGAAGATCTCGTTGCCGCGAAACGCGATCTCGACGCACGCGGCTATTGTCTGTTGCCGGCCGCGTTATCCGCCGCACAGATCGCGCAAGCGAAACAGCGCCTGACAGAACAGGCTGCGGCCGAACAGCAGCGCGGCCTAGCTTTTCGCGATGGCGGCTACAACCAGGACGTGCTCGACGCGCGCGGCATCTTCAAGCAGGCCGCATTCAGCGAGAAGGACGGCGGCGTCAACCAGCGTGTCTTCATGCTGATCAACAAGGGCCGCGAGTTTCGCGATCTCGTCATCCACCCACTGATTGACGAGCTGGTCGGCCATGTGCTTGGCGAGGATTTCCTGCTCTCGACCATGTCGGCCAACATCGTGCGGCCCGGCTGCGTGCGCATGGGTTTGCACACCGACCAGTGGTGGATGCCGCAGCCGGCGCGGCGCGACGTTCCACATCGGCGGCCGTCGGCGATCACGCGCCATCCGGCACCGGAATTCATTGCGCCGGATGCAGCGCTCGGCATCGCGCCGCCGGTCACGGTCACCGCAGTGTGGATGCTGACCGATTTCACGCGCACGAACGGCGCGACCGAACTCGTGCCCGGGACGCATTTGTCCGGCGCGTATCCGGACAAGCTGGCCGAGTATCCAATTGAGCAGCCCGAAGCGATAGCCGGCAGCCTGCTCGTATTCGACGGACGCCTCTGGCACGGCAATGGCGCCAACAGCGGCGATTCCGAACGCATCGGCGTGCTCGCGACGTATTGCGCACCGCAATTTCGCCAGCAGGAAAACGCCATGCTCGGCGTCGAGCCTGCGCTGTGGGACGAGATGCCCGAGCGGCTCAAGGCACGCCTCGGTTACAAAGTGTGGAACGGGTACGGCCGCGTCGAAGCGGAATTCTCCGGCTTTGTCGCGCCGCACACGCGCTCGCACGGCGAACTCGTGCCCGAAACGCAGTCCTGATGCGGCCGCGCGCCGCGTCGCACCCTCTGTCGCTCACGCTCGCGCAAAAGACCCATGGACCGACCAATCGAAAGGAAACGCTCGTGGACTACCCGCCGCGTCGCCATTGCCGGTGCCGCTGTTGTCGTCGTCCTGCTCACGATGCTGTTGGCTCGTTCGGGTAAGAGCCAGTTCAATGTCGACTCCAACCGCCTCACCTTTTCCGAAGTGCGCACCGGTGAGTTCCAGGAATACGTGCCGGTCAGCGGCAAAGTGCTGCCGAGGACGACGGTCTATCTCGACCTCGCTGAAGGCGGCATTGTCGATCGCGTGTATCTTGAGAGCGGCCAGCAGATCACTAAGGGCACGCTGATTATGTCGCTGTCGAACACGGCGGCGCAGAAACAGAATATCGACGCCGAAACGCGCCTGATCGACAACCTCAACCAGCTACGTAATTCGAAGATCAGCGTGACCACGTCGAATCTGACGCTGCGGCAGGAGCTGCTCGATCTCGAATACAGCATCGTGAACCTCGAAAAAACCTACCTGCGCTACCAGAAGCTGATCAAGATCCCGAACAGCGCGCTGACGCAGGAGCAGTTCGAGAAGACGCGCGACGAACTCACGTACCTGAAGGAAAAGCGCGCCCTGCTGCGCGAGCGCATCCAGCGCGAGACCGACCTGCAGCAGCAGCAGAGCGCGCAGATCGATTCCTCGATCAAGCGCGTCGACCGCAATATGGAGCTGTTGTCGCGCATCATCGACAGCCTCGACGTGCGCTCGCCGATCGACGGCTACCTGTCGACGCTGAACGCTGAAGTCGGCCAGAGCATCGAGCGTGGCCAGCGTGTGGGCCAGATCGATCAGCTCGACAGCTTCAAGGTGCAGGCTGACATCGACCAGTACTATATCTCTCGCGTCGCTGTGGGTCAGAACGGCAAGTTCGACTTCGACGGCAAGAGCTACTCGCTCAAGGTCAGCAAAATATATCCAGAAGTGAACGAGGACGTATTCCAGGTCGACATGACCTTCGTCGATGCTTTGCCCGACGGCATCAAGCGCGGTCAGACCTTGCAGATCGATCTCAACTTGAGCGAATCGAAGACGACGAACATCGTCGACATGGGCGGTTTCTACCACTACACGCAAGGGCGTTGGGCCTATGTCGTGGCCGGCGACGGACGCTCTGCGCGTCGTACCAACATCGTGCTCGGGCGGCAGAATCCACAGTCGGTCGAGATCCTGCAAGGCTTGAAGCCGGGCGACCGCATCGTGACGTCGGATTACGAGACGTTCAACGGCGTCGACGTGCTGAATTTCCCGCAGCCCTTGGGCATGCGTTGAGGCAACGTGCGTCTACCTGTTCGTCGCCGCCGTTTCTCAGCGCGACTCGTGCGCAGCAGCGCATAACTCGTCGCGGCCTGGTACGACCTCGTGCACGCGCAGCATCGGTGTTTCGCCCGCGCTGTGCCCGGCGTCCAGCGCGATCAGATTGCGCTCGCGCGGAAATGTCGGCGTGCGGTCGAATCCTGCTGCTCAGCGCGCACGCGAAAACCGGTGCCGCCGCCATTGAGTGTGAACTCAAAGCTCTCGATCGGCGGCGACAAACCCATGTGCCGCGTCCTGATGTATAAGTCCTTCAACGTCCAGTACGTGGAAAACCGACGCTGTTGCCGCAATTGTGGCTGCGCGCACCACGGCGGCTTCGTTCGGTGTGAGATAGCGCTTGGCGACAGCACGCTACGCACCAGCGGGCGCGTGATGAGGTAGCACCACCGGTCGCGCTCGAAACGAATGCGTTGTTGCTGTGCGCTCGCGCTGGCTCGCTCGGCCGGTTGGCGTACGCTGTCAGCTACGCGGCGGCGTCCAGTTAGGTATGGAAGCAGCAGAGGCCGATGTGCGCGGATTCAGTCAATAAGTCGCCGATCGGCGCTGTCAATGTTCGAACACGCAGAGCAAGCGTATGGCCGCGATGCGCGTTTCTTTCGGATAGCTGGGCGTGTTGTTGAGGTGGGTCATGCCGTCGATGTCGGCGCGCCGGTTGATGTGGCTGTGGCCGTGCACATGCAAGCTCGAATTCGCGGCGCGCACTTGTGCATCGAGCGCCGCTGCGCCGAGCACTGGACACACCGGAAGCCGTTCCGCTGAGATGAAATACGGCATCACGTCGATGCGCGGCACAAAATGCGAGAGCGTGATGGCCGTGCCTCGCGCGGACGCTGCCGGTGCGTCCAGCGCGGTGAAATGGTGCGTGACTTCCGGCGGCCCGTATTCGACCGGCCAGCGGCAAGCTTGGAAATTCATCCAGGTTTCATGCGGGTGTGCGCTCGGCACGCCGAACGATTAATCGCACCAGCCGAACAGCGGCTTGATCGAGATGCCGGCTTCGATGTGCCGGCGCGCTCGACGACGCTCCCGAGATACTCGAATTTCTACAGCGAATTCCACAGCATCGCGCCGCACAGCACCCCCAGGTCGTGGTTGCCAGGAACAAGCAACGCGCGGCGAAAGCGCCCGGCGAGCGTCGAGTCCACTCCAGCCACGCCAGCGAATCGGACACGTCGCCGCCCAGGATCAGCACGTCGTCAACGTAGTCTGCCTGCAACAACTGCGTGATCCAATGCGTGTTCGCGGTGTAATTGACGTGAACGTCGGAAATCGCAAAACTTCTTATCGTCCTGATTGCGCAAAAATTGCAACGCGCGCAGCACCAAGACAGTTGCTTAGATGCGCGTGCGGCGGCATCGTAGCACGGCGCTGCGTACCCAAAGCAGATAAAATTTTACAAATCTAACTGCATCGCACTCGAGTCCGCTCATGACTGCAACCGAATCCGCCGCCGAACAGTGCTGGTATCTGCGTGAAGACGTCTATTTCGAACCGCTGTTCAACCAGTGGTATGCCTGGCCGTACTTGATCCCGCCGGCGACCGCCGCGCGGCATCTGGTCAATACCCATCGCCGCATCATGAAGTCGTTCGTCAACAACCACCAGATCCACATCCTGGCGAACAAGGAGCGCGATCTCGCCGGCAGCGAATATCTCGATTGCCGCGAAGACCAGCTGCCGAGCATCCGCGCGCTGATCGAGACTATCGATGCCGAATGCGCGCCTTTGGTCGCACTGTCGCAGGCAATAGGGGAGCTTGAAGAACTGCTGCGCATGCACACTAGCGGGGAATCGATCGAGCCGCTGTACGCGCGTGTGCCGGAACTGCTCAAGGGCTATGTTGAGTTGTTCATGGACGGAGAGCATCGCGCGTCGTATCGCCTGATCGAGCCTTTGCTCTACCACAGCGAATTTTATCGGCCGGACTTGCAGAGCCTGTGTTTCGGCCTGCTTGCGCGCGTCGATGAGCGTCCATTTGTGTTCAGTACGCCGCGCCTGCCGGACGAGAACCACTTACAAGTGCAGCTACCCTTCGCCGACCCGCGCGTCGATCGTTTGTTCGCCGCACGCGAGCGCCCGCTGAGTCAAGCCGAACTCGACGCTTTGTGCGACGGCGTTGACAGCTGCGGCGGACTCGGCTTGCGCGATCTGTTCACGATGCAGCCGCCACTGTACCTGCACGCGCCGATCGAAGATGCCGTGCGCGTGAACTATCTCGGCCACGCCGGGTTCCTGATCGAAGGTCCGGAGGTCAGCGTGCTGGTCGATCCTGTCGTGGCAAGCCGCTCCTGCGAGAATCCGGATGCCGTTATCAGCTTCAGCGAACTGCCGGCCCGGATCGACTACATCTGCCTGACACACAGCCACCAGGACCATGTCAACATCGAGACGCTGCTGCAACTGCGCTACAAGACCAACAAGATTGTCGCGCCGAAGAACAATGGCGGTGGCTTGTTCGATCCGTCGATCAAGCTGATGCTGCGCGCGCTCGGTTTCGACGTGATCGAAGCGGAGGACCTCGATCAGATCGCGATTCCCGGCGGCAAGATCGTGGCGATGCCATTCCTCGGCGAACACGGCGACCTCAACATCCGTTCGAAGGCGGCTTGGTACATCGAGCTGCACGGGCGCAAGTTCTTTTTCGGCGCGGACTCGTCCAATCTCGAACATAGGCTGTATGAGAAGCTGAGCAACCTCTACGCAGATTTCGACATCCTCGCCGTCGGCATGGAATGCGTCGGCGCGCCGTATACATGGCTTTACGGTGCGCTCACAACCAAGCCTGTGAGCAAGGCCGTGAAGAATTCGCGCCGCCTCAACGGTAGCGACTTCGCGCGTGCGCTCCCGATGTCGCTCGCGTTCAAGCCGAAGCGTGTGTTTGTCTACGCGCTCGGGCGCGAGCCGTGGTACCGCTATTTCACTGGGCTCGAATACCACGACGATTCGCGCCAGATCGTCGAATCGAACAAGATGGTCGAAGCGTGCCGCGAGCGTGGCATCGAGGCCGAGTGCATGTACGGGAAAAAATCGGTTCAGTTCGATCTGGCATGAGAGATCGGCTACTCCGCCGTCAAGTTCGACACCCACTTGACTTGAGGGGGCGGAAGGTCAAGTGCCCGCTCATATCGGCGCTGCCAGACCGCGCGAGCGCCGGTCGGCCACATAGCTGGTGTGCGCCGTCTCCGCCGCTTCGGCCAGCGTTATCCCGCATTTGTATGTGGCGGGCGGGTCGTGACGCACGCGGCGCGCCTCGACTTGGCTGGCGAGTATTTTTAGTCAAAAAAGCGTTACTCTGGAAATACAACACAGGCAAGATTTTCCAGTCGAGAAAATACGCGGCGCTTGAATAAAAAATCATTCTGGCTTTATGATGATTATGCAGCAATCGGAAGCTGGCATTACGACCCATGAAAGACTTTCGTTCTTCGAAATGGTTTCTGGTCACCAAGCCGAAGCCGGACGCAAAATACCGTCTGTTCTGTTTCCCTTACGCCGGCGGTAGCGCGACGGCCTATCTGGCCTGGGAAGAACTGCTGCCGGACAACGTCGAACTCGTTGCGATCCAGCTTCCGGGCCGCGCAAACCGTTTAAACGAAGGTTTGCTGACGTCGGTGCATGAGATGGCGCAAGCCGTTGTCGACGTCATTCCGCCATGGCTCGACCGGCCGTACTTCATCTACGGGCACAGTCTCGGTTCGGTCGTCAGCTTCGAACTGCTGCATGCGCTGAAGTCGCGTGGCTTGCCGCCGCCGCTGCGCTACTTCTGTGCCGCACGGCGCGCGCCGCATGCACCACCACGCATCGCACCGATCCATGACTATCCGCTCGACCGCTTCAAGCAGGAACTTAAGAGCTTAAACGGCACGCCGGATCTGGTGCTCGAGAACGCGGACCTGATGGGCATCTTCGTACCGATCCTGCGCACAGATTTTAAAGCGGCGTACGTATACCACCGCGATCCAGGCGAGAAACTTGATTGCGAAGTGTCGGCGTTCTGCGGCTCGAACGACGACAAGGTCATCATGTCGGACATGGTTGGATGGCAGGACCACTTCCACCCGCCGGTCGACTTTCGCGTGTTCGACGGCGGACATTTTTTTATGGACGAACGCAAGGCGCTGGTGGTCGGTGCGATCTGCGAAAGTTTGCCCGCGTAGTACGAAGCACGCGGCGAGAAAGCAATCGGCGAGGAGCAGATCGCATCGGACGTGCGGAAATGCAGTATGTAGCATGGTTGTCTGACCGGTTGACAAAACCACTGCCAGACTCGCGCAGTACCCCTGCTCGAGCTCGCCGATTGTCAGCTGGCCGTACAAGCACGTAACCGTATAAGCAGGGGATGCGGAGCGGCCTTCCCCGAGGTTACTTCAGCGCAAGTGAGAGAGTTCACTGCAACACACAAGTCGTGCCCTCCGGAATGCTTTGCCTGACAAGGATTGAGCAGTATGCTGGCAGAACCGCTTCAGCAGCGTGCAATCGAAGAATCCGCCGCAGCGCGCGCAGCAGTGATTGAAGTGACACGCCTCTCCAAGGTGTTCCGCACCGACGAAGTCGAGACAACCGCGGTCGACAATATCGATTTTGTTGTGCGCGAAGGCGAATTCGTCGCGCTGATGGGGCCTTCCGGTTGCGGCAAGTCGACCTTGATGCACATCATCGGCTTGCTCGATAGTCCGAGCAGTGGCAGCTACCGCTTCCTCGGCGACGAGGTTGCGCAGCTGAGCGAGCGCCGCCGCGCCGGCATTCGCAAGCACAACATCGGCTTCATTTTCCAGAGCTTCAACTTGATTGACGAACTCAGCGTGTACGAGAACGTCGAGCTACCACTGGTCTATGCTGGTGTGGCGCCGGCGGAGCGCCGTACAAGAGTCGCCGCGGTGCTCACTAAGCTCAAAATGGAGCATCGCAGCAAGCACTATCCGCTGCAGCTCTCGGGTGGCCAGCAGCAGCGCGTCGCGGTTGCTCGCGCGCTCGTCTCTGCGCCGAAACTTATCCTGGCCGACGAACCGACCGGCAATCTCGATTCGCGTCACGGCGAAGAGGTGATGGACACGCTGCGCCAACTCAACCGCGAAGGCAGCACCATCGTGATGGTTACGCACTCCGAGCACGACGCGTCATATTGCGACCGCGTACAGCGCCTGCTCGACGGCAAGCTTGTCGGCGCGCACTGAGGCGCGCACCGTGCTAACACATTACGTCAAAGTCGCGTTGCGCAATCTGGTGCGCGACCGCATCTATTCGTCGATTAACCTAGTCAGCTTGGCGTTGGCGATCGCTTGCGCGGTCGTACTGACACTGTACGTTGCGAACGAGCTGACCTACGACACGCAGCACGCCAAGCGCGGTTCGATCGTGCGCGTGGTCAATGAGATCAGCACTAACGGCCAGCCTGGCAGCTATGCCATGACGTCGCGGGCGCTCGGCCCGCTGCTGCTGAAAGCCTATCCGCAGATCGGAAACTACGTGCGCGTGCGCAACCTCGCTGTCGCGCGCAACGTGTTCCGCTACCAGGACAAGGCGTTGTACTGGGACAAGGTCAGGATCGCGGACGAGAACCTGTTCGACGTTTTCACGCATGAGGCGCTGTACGGCGATCTGAAGACGGCGCTGAGCGATCCGTCCTCAATCGCAGTCAGTGAAACCTTCGCGCGCGCGTACTTCGGTGATCGCAACCCGGTCGGCGAGACGGTCAGCACCGACACATTCAGCTACCGCATCGCCGCCGTCTTCAAGGACCTGCCAAAGAACACGCACCTGCGCTACGACGCAGTGCTCTCGATGAAGCGCCTGCGCGCTTTTGGCATCGACGACATCAGCGTCACGCCGGAGCAGCTATTCGGCCTCGACAACTATACTTATTTCGAACTTGCGCCGGGCATGGACCGCGCGACGTTTGACCAGCTACTCGCGCGATTCCGCGACGAGGTCGCGCTGCCGGCGGGACGCGACCTGCACTCGCGCATCGAGTTCTTCAGTCAGCCGCTGACCGCGATCCATTTCGACAATGCCTACCGCTACGATAACCCGACCGGGAGCTTGCTCTACGTGTACGGCTTCATCGCGATCGGCTTGTTCTTGATCGGTGTGGCGTGCATCAACTACACCAACCTCGCGACCGCGCGGGCCGTGCGGCGTGCGAAGGAAATCGGCATGCGTCGCGTGCTCGGCGCGACGCCGCTGCAGCTGGTCGCACAGTTCCTTGGCGAGTCGATCTGTTTTGCGCTGCTCGCGGCGCTGCTCGCGCTTGCCATGCTGGCCGCGTTCAACGCCACGGTCGGCATTGGCAATTTGCTCGGCACGGACGTGGAGCTGAGTCTGTTCCGCGCGCCGGCGATGTGGCTCGGCATCTTTTTCGGCGTGCTCCTAATCGGTGTCGTCGCTGGCGCTTACCCTGCGTTTTACCTGTCGGCGATCAGCCCGAAGGCGGCGATCACACACCAGCGCAGCATGCGCAAATCGTCGTTCGGTTTCCGCGAAGCGCTTGTGCTGGTGCAGCTCGTGGTCTCGATCGGCATCGTTTCTGGCACCTTGATCATGAATCGGCAGATGGATTACGTCGCAAACATGCCGCTCGGCTTCGACAGCGCCGGCCGCATCGCGCTCCTGCTGCGTGGCGTCGACGTGATCGAGAAGATCCCGGTGATGAAGGCCGAGCTCGAGCGCCGGCCGGACGTGCTCGGCGTGGCCGAATCCTCGTTCGCACCTGGCGACGAAGTGAATGCGACGCTGCTCAATCTCGAAACCAACGACGGTGCGATGCAGGGCGTAACCGTGAACCAGATTGCGGTCGGGCGTGACTTCGTCAAGGTCGTCGGCTTGCAAGTCGTGCAAGGGCGCGATTTCTCGCAGCGCATGCTGACCGATGTCGGTGCGTCAGTGCTGGTGAACGAGTTCCTGGTTCGCACCATGGGTTGGAAGGATCCGATCGGCAAACGCATCCAAGGCGATTCGCGCGTTATCGGCGTGGTCAAGGATTTCAATTTCAGTTCGCTGCACACGCCGGTCGGCCCGATCATCCTGCATCAGTTCGCCAAGGACGATCTTGCGAACGTTCCGCCTGTGCAGCGCAATCTGGTGGCGCGATCGTTGGTCGTCGCTTTGAAAGCAGGCGCCGGTCCGGAGGCGCTCTCAGCGGTACGTAACGTGGTGAGCACCTTAGATCCGAAGCATCCTTTCGAATATGCGTTTTTCGACGATCTGCTCCGCCGCCAATACGCTGGCGAAGCGCGCACGCTGCGCCTGACCAGCGGTTTCGCCGTGATCTGCATAGTGATCTCGTGCCTCGGCTTGTTTGGTCTGGCGGCGTTCACGACGGAACAGCGCACAAAAGAAATCGGCATGCGCAAGGTGCTCGGCGCGTCGGTGTTCAACATCGTGCTGATGCTATCGAAAGGCTTGCTCGCGCTTGTGCTCGTTGCAGCGGTGCTCGCGTCGGGCGCAACTTTTGTCGTGATGCAATATTGGCTTGCTACATTCGCATACCGAACGGAGATTCAAGCAGCAGCTTTCGTCGCTGCGTCGCTGCTGATCGGCGTACTGGCATTCCTGTCGGTCGCCGCGCAAGCCGGACGTACGGCGCTGAAGAACCCGGTGAAAAGCCTGCGCTACGAGTAGCGCGCGGCGCATGTGACCGCGCACAGCGCCGCCGGGGCAGCATTTGCCGCTGGTGGTGTGAGGTGGTAGGTCGTTGCGCCGTCCCAGGTGTCGCTACATCGTGGCAGGGAGATCGCAAGTGTCACTCGAGCAGAACGGCTGGGACATCGTCGAACGCTTGCGCGCGATTGCGCGCCATGACGGTGCGCGCTGCGCGATTCGTTGCGGCGGACGTGACATCGCCTATGCGGCGCTTGATCGCGCGAGCGACGATCTCGCTCTGCGCCTGCGCGGCGGCGACATCGCTGTGATCGACGGTGAGCGCAGCGCCGAACTGGTCGTCGCCGCGCTTGCGTGCGTCAAGGCGCGCGTGGCGTTCTATCTCGTCGGTGAGAATCAGCCGGAGGACTACACCGCGCGCACGCTGGAAGTGCTGCCAGCGGTGATCTGGATAACTGCGAGCGCCGCGGGCGACACCACGCGCGCCGAGCGCATCGCCGGTGGGCGCGTGCGTGCGCTGCATCGGCTCGAACCGCTGGCAGGTGACGCGCTCGATGCAAGGCGTGCCGCGTCGACCATGCAGTTTGACGCGACGGCGCCGTCGGCGATCGGCATGTACCTGGTTGCGACGTCCGGCACGACCGGCCGTCCACGCTTGGTGTGCACACCGGCCGCTCCGCTCGAACATTTCATCGCCTGGTACACAGGGCGTTTCGAACTTGGCGAACACGATCGCTTCAGCATGCTGTCGGGGCTTGGTTACGACCCGCTGCTGCGCGACATGTTTGTGCCGCTGACGCTTGGTGCCTGCCTGGTAGTCCCGGGCAAAGACGTACTAGGCCGCCGTGGCGGCCTGCGCGCTTGGGTGCGCGAGGAACGCATCAGCGTGCTGCACGCGACGCCGCAAATCGCAGAACTTATTTTTGGCGAACATGACGACACCGCGTTCGATGCACTGCGCTTGGTTGCTGTCGGCGGTTCGAGCTTGAGCCGCCGGCTCGTCGCGACCATGCGCGCGCAGCTACCGCATGGTCGCGTGGTCAACGTGTACGGCACCAGCGAAACGCCGCAGATCATGACTTGTCATGTCTGCAGTGCGGCCGACGAAAACGGTCCCGGAGCCGTGCCGGTCGGCGCGCCGATCGACGCCGTGCGCGTGCATGTGCGTGACCGCGGCGACACCGATCTCAAGCCGGGCCAGGTCGGTGAGATCCAGATCGAGACGCCGTACCTTTCGCTCGGCTACGTCGGTGACGCGGCGGCGACGGCGGCGAAATTTGGCCCTGGCACCGAACCCGGCTGGCGTACCTATATGACGGGCGATCTCGGCCACATCGATAGCCACGGCAGTCTGCATTTGTCCGGACGGCGTGACCGCCAGGTCAAATGCCGCGGTCACCGCGTCCAGCTAGAAGACGTCGAACGCGCGTTGTCGGCGCTGCCGCCGGTCGCGGCCGCAGCGGTGATGCTAGAACATTCGGCGAACGGTGGGCGACTGGTGGCGTATCTCGAATACCGCACGCCGACCAGCACGATCGAGATCAAGCGCGAGCTGCTGCGCACGCTGCCGGCGCACATGGTGCCGGAAGCGTTGGTTGTGCTTGAACGTATGCCGCTAGGCAGCGGCAACAAGATCGACTACGCGGCGCTCGAGGACGCGCCGCGCGCCGCGGCGGCCGGAGTCACGACGGCGGCGGATGCGGATTCGCGTGTGACGCGCGAGTTGCTTGCAATCTGGTCGGACGTGCTCGGTGTGTCCGCCGCCGAAATCAGTCTGAACAGCAATTTTTTCGACATCGGCGGAACCTCGCTGCTGTCAGCCAAGGTGATCGCACAAATCAACGGCTTGTTCGAAAGGCAGCTGAACGTGGCCGACTTGTTCGTCTATTCGAACATTGGTGAGCTTGCGCAGCACATCGCGCGCGACGGCAGCAAATGGGAACCGGCGAGCGACCCGTCGCGCACGGGCAAGCGTGCTGGTCGGATCAATCAAGTCAGCATGGAACGTCACCGAAAGGCGCAGAAACAGCTATGAGCGATCTAGGAAGTGCCATCGCAATTGTCGGCTTGTCCCTACGGTTCCCGAAAGCGAACACGCCAGATGAGTTCTGGAAAAATCTGGTCGAAGGGCGCGACTGCGCGCAACCGCTTGAGCGGGATGCGTTGATCAAACTCGGTGTGTCGCGCGACAAGCTCGATAGCCCGGAGTACGTCTGGCGCACCTATGACCTCGACCACATCGACCAGTTCGACGCGAAGTTCTTCGGCATCTCGCCGCGCGAGGCGCGCATGGCGGATCCGCAGATGCGCCTCATGCTGGAGGCCGCGCATGAGTGCATCGAGGACTCGGGCCATGTGCTGCAGGGTACGAACACCGGGCTGTATTTTGGCGTCGCCGACCACAAGTACTGGCTGTACCACAACCTGTACCAGTCGGCGTTAGAGGAGGAGAACGAAGTCGCGAAACGCATCTACGCGTTCAAGGACTTCTTCGCCACGCAGCTATCGCACAAGCTCGACCTGACCGGACCGAGTATCTCGCTGTACAGCGCATGCTCGACCGCGCTGCTCGCAGTGCACGAAGCGTGCAACCACTTGCTGATGTTCGACTGTGACTATGCGCTCGCGGGCGGCTGCGAGATCCTGCAGGGCGCCGGCTACAAGTATGTCGAAGGCGGTCTGTCGGCGCGCGACGGTTACGTGCGCGCGTTCGACAAGGATGCTTCGGGCACCGTGTTCGGTAGCGGTGTCGGCGTGGTCGCGTTGCGCCGCCTGTCGGATGCAGTCGAGGACGGCGACCGCATCTATGCCGTGCTGCGCAGCACGGCGGTCAACAACGACGGCAACCAGAAAGTCGGCTACATCGCACCCGGCGTAAAAGGGCAGATGGGCGTCATACACGAGGCGATCGAGCGCGCCGGCATCAGCGCGCGCGAGGTAAGCTACGTCGAAGCGCACGGCACTGGAACCAAGGTCGGCGATCCGATCGAGATTGAATCGATCAGCAAGGTCTATCGCAAGTACACCAACGACAAGCAGTTCTGTGCGATCGGTTCAGTCAAGACCAATGTCGGGCACTTGAGCATCGCCGCCGGCGCCGCAAGCTTGATCAAGACAGCGCTGATGCTGCACCACAAAAAGATCCCGCCGATCCTGCATTTCAGCGAAGCGAATCCAGCGATCGATTTCGAGAACAGCCCGTTCTACGTCAACTGTGAGCTGCGCGACTGGCATGTGCACAACGGCCGGCGCATCGCCGGCGTGAGCGCATTCGGCGTTGGTGGCACCAATGTGCACGCAGTGCTGGAACAGGCGCCGACGATCGTGAAAGAAGTCGAGCCGCGTCCGTATCATCGCTTGTTCGTGTTTGGCGCGAAATCGCCGAGTGCGCTCGCGCGTATGCGCGAGCGCTTGGCCGAGTACCTGCGCGGCAAGGCCGACCTCAACCTTGCCGATGTCGCGTTCTCGCTCAACGTCGGCCGGCAGAAATACGACCACCGCGGTTTCGTCGTCGCCGATTCCATCGCCGCGCTGATCGAAGCCTGCGAGAAACCGGGTACGACGCTGCCTCCGCTGCCGAACCAGGGCCGGCGCCAGCTCGTGTTCATGTTCCCGGGCCAGGGGTCGCAATACGCCAATATGGCGCTCGATTTCTATCGCGACGAGCCGGACTTCCGCGCCACCGTCGACCAGTGCTGCCAGCACCTGGCATCGGCGCTCGGCATCGACTTGATGCCCATCCTGTTGCCGGCACTCGGCGGTGGCGAAGGCGCCGAGGACCGCATCAATCAGACACAGTACACGCAGCTGGCACTGTTCGTCGTGTCGTATGCGATGGCGCGCTTGTTCATGCAATGGGGCGCGACGCCGCAGGCGATGATCGGCCACAGCATTGGTGAATACGTCGCCGCCTGCCTCGCCGGTGTGTTTTCGCTGAATGACGCACTGAAGTTGGTTGCGCACCGGGGGCGGCTGATGCAGTCGATGCCGGCCGGTTCGATGTTGAGCGTGCCGCGTCCGCTGGAGCAGGTGCAGCCGCTGCTCGACGCAGGATTGTCTGTCGCCGGCGAGAACAGCCCGGCCTCGTGCGTGATCTCAGGTCCGACCGAAGCGATCGACCTATTGAAGGCGAAGCTTGCGCTGGAAGGCGTCAAAGCCAACCTGTTGCACACCTCGCACGCGTTTCATTCGCCGATGATGGAGCCGATACTCGAAGCCTATACGCACATCGTGCGCGAAGCGGAGCTGCGCGAGCCAAGCCTGCCATTCGTATCCAACCTGACCGGCACCTGGATCACGGCACAGCAAGCGACTGATCCGGCGTATTGGGCAGCGCAGCTACGCCAGGCCGTGCTGTTCTCGCGCGGCTTGCAGACGCTCGTTACGCAGGATTCGGTGCTGGTCGAAATGGGGCCGGGCTCCACCCTGTGCTCGCTCGCCGGGCAGCATGAATTCGAACGCGACTGTTTCACTATCAATACGCTGCCGCGCGCTAAGGACGAAACCAGCGCGACCGACGCCGTGCTGTTCGCGCTCGGCAAGGCCTGTTGTTTCGGCGTCGAGATCGATTGGCAAGCCGTATACGGCAAATCGGGCGGTCGACGTGTATCGCTGCCGACGTATCCGTTCGAGCGCAAGAGCTATTGGATCGACGAAGAACAGCTAAACCGTCCGCGCGCGGCGCAAGCGGATGCAGCGCCGCTTGATCATCCGCTGCTCGGCCGGCGCGTGGTCGCGACTTCAAAAGTAGTCGTGTTCGAGAATGTGCTGGACAAGGAAACGCCGAAGTTCATCGCCGACCATCGCCTGGTCGAGACCGTGATTTTCCCCGGCGCCGGCTATACGCAGCTCGCGCTCGAAGTTGGCAAGCATTTCATCAAGAACAAGAAGATCAAGGTCGACGATATCCGCTTCGCACAGACCCTGATGTTGCACGATGGCGTGAAGAAAGTGGTGCAGACCATCGCCACCGCGAATGGCGAAGGCTGCACGTTCGAGATCCTGAGCCGCACGCTCGGCAAGTCCGAGCCCGGCGACAGCAGCGCCTGGGTGTTGCACGCCAAGGGCCGCATCTCGCCTCATTCGGCCAAGCCCGGCACGCTGCCGATGCCGGCGATCGCTGCGAACGCGGCGGCCGAGTTGCTGCCGCTGAGTCGCTACTACGACGCGCTCAAGTTCATCACCTTCGGTCCCTCGTTCCGCGCGATCCGCCGGCTGTGGATAGGCGAGACGGCGCAAGGCGAGTTGGAAAGTCTCGGCTTGGTCGAGCTGCCGGCGCATCTGTATCCCGAAGTCGATTCCTATTCGTTCCATCCGGTGCTGCTCGACGCCGCGTTCCAGGTGATCGACGGACCGAAGATCTCGCAGACCGGCACGCTGCCGGTAGGACTGCGCAATTTCACCGTCTATGACGCCGTACCGAACTCGTTCTACGTGCACGCGGTGCGGCGCGAGCATGCGGACGAGGAATATTCGATCGGCGAGATCACCGTGTTCTCGGAGCAGGGCGGCATCATTGCGACGATCGAGCATTATCTGCAGAAGGAAATCGCGGACTCCATCGGCAGCCAGGATCCGCTCGCCGATATCGTGTTCGATCTGCAATGGGAAAAAGCCGAGGTGCCGCAGAGCGCGCCGGCCGGCGCAGGCGCCTGGGTGCTGCTCGGAGCGGCCGAGCCGTTCGGCGACGCGCTCGCCGCCGCGCTGGCGCAGAGTGGGCGCGAAATGCTGCGGCTCGGCGGCGGCTTGGTCAGTGACGCCGCTGAAACCGCTGCCGTGCTCGAGCGCGTGCGTGGCGGCGAGATCGATAGCGTGGTGTTCGCCCGTCCGTTGACGGCGACGGGCGAGCAGGCTGAAGCGCTGCCGCTGAGTCTGGAACTGCTCGGCGTCGTGCAGCAACTGGCGGCGTGCGACAGCGCGGCGCCGCCGCGTCTCGCGATCGTCACGCGCGGCGCGCAGTGGGTGCAGTGCGTGCAGGAAGACGCCGGCGTCGACGAACGAGCGGTGCACGCGGCCGCGCTGTGGGGATTCGGCAATAGCATCGCCGCCGAGCGGCCGGAGCTGCGCTGCGTGCGCATCGACCTGGATGCGTCCGACATGTCGCTCGCCGCTGCGGTCACCGATCTGGTGCAAGGCGAGACGCCGGAAGACCAGCTCGCGTACCGCGCGGGCCAGCGCTACGTGCCGCGCCTACTGCGCCATGCCGATGCCGCGCGCAACGCGGGCAAGCTGCGTCTGCCGCACGGACCGTTCGAAGTGCGCCTGTCGCGTTTCGGCACGTTCGACAATTTCACCGCGCGCGAATTTATCCCGGACCTGCTCGGCGACAACGACGTGCTGGTCGAAATGCGCAGCGCTGCGCTAAATTTCAAGGAAACGCTGTACGTGCTCGGGTTCCTCAACCCGAACAATCGCCAGGCGACGGATTTCGATTTCGGTATGGAGGGCGCCGGACGCATCAAGCGCGTCGGCGCAAAGATCACGCATCTCGCGCCCGGCGACGACGTGATCGTGTGGCACAACGGCTGCCTCAGCAGCGACTTCGTGGTCAGTGCGCAGCGCGTTATCCGCAAGCCCGCAGCGCTCAGCTATGCCGAAGCTGCATGCATCCCGACCGTGTTTATGACGGCCTACTACGCGCTGTACCACTTGGCGCGGATCCAGCGTGGCAACCGCGTGCTGATTCACGCCGCCGCCGGAGGCGTCGGCCAAGTTGCGATCCAGATCGCTCAGGCGGTCGGTGCGGAAGTATTTGCGACCGCGAGCCAAGGCAAATGGGCGCACCTGGAACGCCAGGGCGTGCGCCACGTTTTCGACTCCCGCACGCTTGATTTCGCCGAGCGCATCCGCGAGGTCACCGGCGGACGCGGCGTCGACATCGTGTTCAACAGCTTGGCTGGCGACTTCATCACGCGCAGTTTCGACGTACTTGCGCCAAATGGTCGCTTTGTTGAAATCGGCAAACGCGACATCTGGTCGAAGGCCAAGGCCGCGCAGTACCGGCCCGACGTCGGCTACGAGTTCTTCGAAATCGGCGAAGACACAACCAGCGGCGGCATCGGCGACAACTCGGTGATCCACGACTTGATGGTCACTATTCTCGAGGATTTCGAACGGGGCCGGCTGAAGCCGCTGGCAATGACCGAGTTCCCCGTGGTCGAGGTGCAGCAGGCGTACCGCTATCTGTCGGCCGGCAAGAACATCGGCAAGGTGGTAGTGAACTTCGATGCGCAGCGTGGCAGCGACGACGCGCTGGCACTGGTGCGCGCCAATCGCAGCTACCTCGTCACTGGCGGCTTGGGCGGGCTCGGTTTCCTGTGCGCCGACTGGCTGATCGCACACGGCGCGAAACACGTTGCGCTTGCCGGACGGCGCGAGCCGAGCCCCGAGGTAGCGCGCAAGATCGCCGACTACAACAAGGTCGGGGTCGAGGTCTATGCCGTGCGCGGCGACATTGGTCGCTACGACGACGCAGCACGGATCGTGCGCGAGATCAGCGCAGGCAAGGCGCCACTCGGCGGCGTGCTGCATTGCGCCGGCGTGCTGCAGGACGCGCTGCTGGAACAGCAAGATGAGCAGAAGTTCGCCGCAGTGTTCGCGCCGAAAGTCGACGGTGCGCTCAATCTGCATCGGCTGACGCGCGACTTGGCACTCGATTTCTTCGTCAGTTTCTCGTCCACGTCGGCGGTGCTCGACGGCGGCGGCCAGGCCAACTACGCCGCGGCGAATGCCTTTATGGACCGTTTGATGAGCTATCGCCGCAGCCATGACCTGCCCGGCCTCAGCATCAACTGGGGCGCCTGGGCTGATGTCGGCATGGCAGCCGAACTGGCCGAGCGCCGCGCCATGGATGTCAGCCATTTCATCAGCAAGGACGAAGCGCTGGCCGCGATGGAACGGCTGCTGCAGGACCGTAGCGTGCAGCGTGTGGTGTGCAAGCTGGGTGCTCGCCTTGCTTCCAGCCGGCATGCGCGGGTGCTGCTGCACCTGGAACAGCAGGCGCAAGCGGGCGTCGAGGAGGTCGGCGATCTTGAGCGCTTGTTCACGCAGAATCCGAACAACAGTGCGGAGCTGAATTTCGAGCTGTTCCTGAAGGCGCAGGTGAACAAGGTGCTCGGTGTTGGCGCAGCCGAAGAAGTTGCGGCCGACCTGGAGTTCGTCGCGCTCGGCGTCGACTCGCTGTCGATGACCGAACTCAAGAATGCCGTCGCGCACGGCCTCGGCAAATCGCTCAAGATGGCGACGTTCTTCGCGCACCCGACGGTGGCGCGCCTGGCCGCGCACCTGACCAAGGAGTACGCCGGACAGCTCACGTTCGTGCCCTCGGCACGTGGCACCGAGCCGGGCGCTGCGCCAGCGGTGGCGAACGCGAAACCGAGTAGTCTCGAATTCGTGATGCTCGAACCAAGTGAGGCGGAGCGAATTTTGTTCTGCTTCCCAGGCTTGAACGGCAGCGTATTCGACTTCGCCGATTTCACCGCGGAAAGCAAGGCGAAGTTCAAGGTCATGGTCGGCGAACTCGGCAGCGAGCTGGCGACGCTCGAAACCAATATCCGCGTGCTCGCCGCGGACGCGATCCGGCAGATGCAACGCACGCAGCCGCGTGGACCGTATTCGCTGCTCGGCTACTCGTACGGCGGCGTGGTGGCGCTCGAAATTGCGCACCAGCTACGCGCCGCGGGCGCGGAGGTCGACATGCTGATGATGGTCGACTCATTCCCGCATTTCCATTTCCGCGACGATCAGCGCTTCATGAACTTCATGGCGGCGCTGATCGTGGATTCGATCCTCGCGCCGATGAAGCTCGACGCCGCGACCTACGACCGCCTGGCTGTACAGCTGATGCAGACGCCGGGCGAGGAACTGCGCGCGTTGCTGGAACAGAGCGACGGCGGTGCGGATGGCGTGCGCGTCAATCTCGATCTGCTCGACGGCATCGTAGAGGCGGGCAAGAAGCGTTCACTCGCGAACTACCTGCCGCCGCGGCGCATCGATGGCGTGCGCATCGACTACGTCCGCGCCGGCGCCTATCCGCGCAGTATGCGGCTGGCCGAACTCGGTGGCTTCCTCGAAGAAGCAGCCATGTGCGACGAGAAGTACCAGTGGCAGCGCTTCGTCGAGAATGAGTTCAGCGTGCGCTGGGTCGATGCCCAGCACAACGAAATCCTGAAGTCACGCCATGCGCCAACCATCCTCGGCTTTGTCGAGGATGCGATGCGCATCGGCGCAGGGTCCGACGCGGTTTCCGCGTAAGCGCGTCCAGCGGAAAGAACGGAGCTGTCGCGGGGAGCGGCGGCGCAATATTGCACGAGGCGCCGAACGAGATCATGGCAGGCACGTCCGACAATACGGCACCCGACGGTGTATACCTTGCTGCAGGCTTCACCGCGCAGCCGCTGGTGACGCCGCTGCGCGCACAGTTAGCGGCCTTCGGGCTACCTGCGGCAGTCGGCATTGCGCCGTTCGGCCAGCTATTCCAGCTCCTGCTCGGCGGCGATCCGGCCGTGATGGTGGCCGCGGGCAGCGCGAATGTGCTGCTCGTGCGTGCCGAAGATCTACTCGGCGCGGACGATCGCCGCGCGCTCGCGGCAGGCGAGGTCGTGGCGCTCGATGCGGCCGTAGCGCGCGGTGCCTTCGATGCGTTCGCGCAAGCCGTGCGCACATTTGCTGCGACGCGCGCCAGCGACACACTGCTGCTGGTGTGTCCGTCGTCGCTCGAGCGCAATGCCGGCGTGGCGCTGCGCGGCGCGTTGCACGAACTTGAAGAACGCATTGCCAGTGCGCACGCCGGCGAGACCAAGGTTGTGCTCGACGTGCTGCGCGACGGTTGCGTCGCGGCGGCGCACGAAATATTCGACGCGACGCGCGATACCATCGCGCAGATCCCATATTCCGAACGCTATTTCGCCCATATCGCACGTCGCCTCGCGCTGCGCCTGGCGCAACGGCGTGGACTTGGCCCAAAGCTGCTCGCGGTCGATGCCGACGACACGCTGTGGCAAGGCGCCTGCGGCGAACAGGAGCCGGCGGCGATTGTGATCACACCGGCGCAGCAACGCTTGCAGCGTAGGCTGCGCGAAGCGCGCGAGCACGGCATGCTGCTGGCGCTCGTAAGCAAGAACCACATCGACGACGTGCGGCGCGTGTTCCAGCAGAACTCGCGCCTCGAACTGCGCCTGGACGATTTCGCTGCGCTGCGCGTCAATTGGCAGCCGAAGTCAGTCAATCTGAGCGAGATCGCGTGCGAGCTGAACCTGTCGGTCGACTCCTTCGTGATGCTCGACGACAACGCGGTCGAACTGGCGGAAATCGCTGCGGCGCATGCGGGCGTGATGTTGTGGCAAGTGCCGCAAGACGAGCACGCGCTGCAGCGCCGGCTCGATCGC
Organism: Rhodanobacteraceae bacterium; assembly: GCA_016790075.1. Classification (GTDB taxonomy): domain Bacteria; phylum Pseudomonadota; class Gammaproteobacteria; order Xanthomonadales; family Rhodanobacteraceae; genus Tahibacter. The sequence continues at coordinate 66,430 of JAEUPP010000045.1, forward strand.
GCATGGCTGTTCGACTCGACTGCATCGACTGACGAGGATGGTCGGCGCAACCGCATGTACGCGGAGGAACGCGCGCGCCAATCGGACCAAGGCAAGTTCCAGGACCTCGACGCTTTCCTCGACAGTCTGGCGCTGGAAGTCACGTTCGAGCCGCTCGCCGGCGCTAATCTGACCCGCGCGGCGCAGCTTACGGCGCGGACGAACCAGTTCAACCTGCGCAAATGCGTGCGCTCGGAAGATGAACTCGCGGCGCTGCTCGCTCACGCTTCTGTGCGCGGCGTCGTGCTGCGCGTGCGCGACCGTTTTGGCGACTACGGCCTGACGGGCGTCGTCATCGTGCGCAAGTCCGGCACCGCGCTGGACGTCGATACCTGGCTGCTGAGTTGCCGCGTGCTCGGGCGCCGGGTCGAGGACTGCGTGCTGCAGCGCCTGTGTCTGCTGGCACAGGAACTTGATTGCAACGAGATCGTGTTCCCACTGGTGTTGAGCGCGAAGAATATCCCGATCCAGGAATTTCTCGAGACGCGTTTTTCACGCCAACGCCGCCAGCTCGATGCGCATGCGATCGAATATCGCGTGCCGCTGGCGCAGCTACAGGCCCGCGGCGCGCCGGCGTGTGTGACGGTGCGCGACGCGAATGCGGTCGCGGCGGAGGTCGCCGCCGTCGCAGACGATTCGAGCGAGACGTTGCCGCGCCTGCTGGCCCTGGTGCGCGAGAACCTGGGCTTGGCGCAGGATGTTGCAGCGGACGACGACTATTTCGCGCTCGGCGGCAATTCGCTCAAGGCTGTGGACTTGATCGCCGCCGCGGCGCGTCAGGGGCTCTCCCTCGAACTCGACCAGGTGATGGCATGCCGTTCGGTCGCCGCACTGGCGCGCGCGGCGCGTGTACAGATCGGCGCGGTGCCGACATGTCCGCCGGCGCCGTTCGCGCTGCTGCGCGACAGCGAGCGCGGTTATCTCGATTCGCGGCTCGATGTGCTGGAACTCGACGACGCATTCCCGCTGTCGGCTTTGCAGCACGGCATGTTGTATCACGCGCTGCAAGGCGCAGCCGAGCGCCTGTACGAGAATCTGCTCTGCTGGTACGTCGATCTCGCCTGGAACGAAAACGCTTGGCGCAAGGCGTTGCGCTTGTTGCAGCGGCGCCATGCGGGGTTGCGCACGTGCTTCCTGCTCGATGCGCCGGAACGGCCGCTGCAAGTGGTGGCGCGCGATTCGGCGCTGCGGCTCGACGTGTTCGATCTCGGCGCGCTCGATGCTGCACAACAAGACGCGGCGTTGCGCGACTGGTCGGTAGTGCAGCGCGAACGCGCACTCGATTTGGCGGCCGCGCCCTGGTGCGCCGCCGTGCACCAACTCAGCGCAAGGCGGTTCCATTTCGCGCTGCACGTGCATCATGTGCTGCTCGATGGTTGGAGCCATCGCCGTGCGCTGGACGAACTGCTGGAGACCTATGCTGGGCTGCTTGAAGGCGCGCCGCCAATGCTGCGCGCTGCGCCGCCCTCGTACGCTGCACTGGTTGAGCGCGAGCTGTCGGCGCTGGCCGATCCCGGGCCACGTGCGCACTGGGCGATCGAACTGCGCGGCGCAACGCTGTCGAGCTGGGCGGGTGTCAAGCGAACGCATAGCGAGCGTTTGCGCTACACCGTGCCGGCTGCGCTGGGCGAACGTATTGGCGCGTTGGCGGTGGCGTGGGGCGTGCACGAGCGCAGTGTCTGGTGCCTGACTTATGCCGCGTTGCTGGCCTTGCTCGAAGGGCAGGGCAACGTGCTTGGTAACAGCGTGACGCACACGCGGCCGGAACTGGAGGGGGCATCCGAGTCACTCGGCGCTTATTTGAATTCCTTGCCGCTGCGTTGCGACCTGCGCGGACGTTCGTGGCGCGAGAACGGGCAGCATGTGCACAGCGCGTTGCGCACGCAATTTCGCCACCGGTTCTATCCGGCCGCACAGATCCGTCGTGACAGCGGGCTCGAACTCGGTACGTCGCTGTTCAACTACATCGAGGCCGGACGCAGCACGGCAGCGGCGCAACCGTCGCCGCACGGCGTCGAGCACACGCATTATCCGTTCGCGTTCACAGTCGAAAAGGACGCCGCCGGCACGCAGCGCGTGATCCTCGACGTTGACGCCGGCTTGCTGCCGGACTTCCTGCGCCAGCACCTGCCGGAGCAGGTCGCACGTATCCTGGACGTGATCACGCGCGACGACACGGCACCGTTCCGCAGCGAAGACCTGCTCGACGCGGACGACCGCGCCAGCCTCGCACGCTGGGCACCGGCGCCGGCGTTCCACAGCGCCGATTTCGTGCATCAGCTAGCGGAACGTCAAGCGGCGACGACGCCGGATGCGATCGCGCTGGTGCACGAAGGCCATGCACTCAGCTATCGTGAATTGCACAATCGCGCCAACTGGCTCGCGCGGCGCCTGCGCGTCGGCGGCGTCGGCGTGGAGGACCGCATCGGCGTGTATTGCCGGCGCGGCCTGGACTGCGTGATCGGCGTGCTCGCCGCAGTCAAGGCCGGCGCCTGCTACGTGCCGCTCGATCCCAGCCATCCTTCGGAACGCACGGCGTTCGTGCTCGCAGATGCCGGCGTACACACGCTGCTGTTTGACACCGATTTGCCGCAGGAGATCGGCACGGCGGCGCTTCGGTTCGATCTGCGCGACGCATTCGACGGTTATTCGAACACTGAAAACTACGCTTCGTTGGCGCCGACAGCGCTTGGTTTGCACCCGGAAAACCTGGTGTATTGGCTGTACACCTCCGGCAGCACCGGACAGCCGAAAGGCGTGATGATCCGGCACGCCGGGTTGTCCAACCTGGTGCAGGATTCGATTGCGCGCCGTGGCTTCAACGGCGAATGCCGCAACTTGCAGTTCGCGCCGCTGGGCTTCGATGCAGCCAGCGCCGAAATCTTCAATTCGCTGTGCTCGGGCAGCATCCTGCACTTGCCGCCAAGCACGATCCTTACCGACGCGGAAGCGTTCCGTGCCTACAGTCAGCGCCACGCGGTTAACCGCGGCTACATCCCACCGGCGTTCCTCAGCGTGCTCGATGCGGCCGATTTCGCACGGCACCGTTCGCTCAGCGTCGGTGGCGAAGCCATCCCGCAGGAACTCGCGCAGCGCTGGTCGCGCGTTTGCACGCTGACCAACGCCTACGGACCGACCGAATGCACGATCGCTTGCACCTCGGGCACGCTCGACGGCAGCGGCAATGTCTCGATCGGCAGCTTCCTCAGCAACGTGCATGGCTATGTGCTGGGCGAGGATCTGCAGCTACTGCCGCGCGGTGTTGCGGGTGAACTCTGTATCGCGGGCGAATGCCTGGCGCGCGGCTATGCCGGCGACCGCGCACTGACCGCGCTGCGTTTCGTGCCGAATCCGTTCGACCCGGATCGGCCTGGTTCGCGCCTCTATCGCACAGGCGACTTGGTGCGTTACCGCGCCGACGGCAAGCTCGAATTCGTTGGCCGCAGGGACCAGCAGGTCAAGTTGCGCGGTCACCGCATCGAACTCGGCGAAGTCGAAGCGCAGCTCGCCGCGCATCCGGCACTGCAGGCGGCCGTCGCGAGCGTGCAAGGCGAGGGCGAACAGCGCAAGCTGGTGCTGCACTACACCGTGCGGCGCGGCGCGGACGTCGACGTCGCGGAGCTGCGCGCGTTCGCTCTGCGCCTTCTGCCACGTTACATGGTGCCGAGTGCATTCGGCCGCTTGGCTGTGCTGCCGCTGAGCGCCAATGGCAAGCTTGATCGGCGCGCTCTGCCGGTGCTGAGCGCCGAGAACGCGAGCGCCGAAGCGCCGCAGTATGGGTCCGACCTCGAGGCGCGCGTCGCCGCGCTGTGGGCCAGCGCGCTCGGTGTCGCTTGCGTGCGCCGCGACGATAGCTTCTTCGAGATCGGCGGCCATTCGCTGCTCGCGCTGCACGTCGTGCAGCGCGTGCGCGACTCGTGCGGCGTCACGCTCGGCATCCGCGATCTGCTCGATCACCAGGTGCTCTGCGATTTCGCCGCACTGGTGGCGCAGCGTGCGGCCGCGCCGTCGGCGTCTGCGCCGACGCTTGCCGCGCATGAACCAGCGCAGCTAGCACCAGCGCAGCAGCGCCTGTGGTTCCTGCACAAATACATAGGCGAGAACTCGGTATTCAATATCTCGCTCGCGCTGGAATTGTGCGGTGTGGTCGATCGGCAGCGCTTGCGCGCCGCGATCGATGCGACCTTGACGCGGCATGAGGCCTTGCGCACGCGCTTCATCGAAGTCGACGGCGCGGTCACGGTGGCGCTCGACGCGCCAGCGCCAGATGTGCTGGTAGAGACGCGTGTCGCCGACGCCGCCGCGCTCGAGGCCGAACTCAAACGGCAGCGCCGCCATTGTTTCCGGCTCGACGCTGAGCCGTTGTATCGCTTCAGCTTGATCGCGGCTCCGAGTGGGGAGGGCGTCGCGCGCCATGTGCTGCAGGTGACGGTGCACCACAGCGTCTGCGACGGCCATTCGCTGGCGATCCTGCTGCGTGAACTGGCGCAGCACTACAACGGCATGGCGGAGACCTTGCCGCTGTTGCCGTTGCGATACGCCGACTGTGTTGCCTGGCAGCAGCGCGAACTTGCCACGCCGTCGCTGCAGGCGCAGCGCGCGTACTGGCGCGAAGCGTTGCGCGACTTGCCGCCGACGCTGGATTTGCCGCTCGATTTCGAGCGCCCGGCCGAACAGTCGTATCGCGGTGCGACGCGCAAAACGGTGATTGCGCGTGCGACCGTGGACGCGCTGCGCAGCGTGGCGCAGCGCCATGGCGCCACATTGTTCATGGGCCTGGTCACGGCGTTCGCCGTGCTACTTTCGCGCTATGCGCGGCAGCACGACCTCGCCATCGGCAGTGCGATCTCGAATCGCCCGCTGCCTGGCAGCGAGAACCTCGTCGGTTTGTTCGTCAATATGCTGGTGCTGCGGTTCGGCATCGCGCCGCACGAGCCGTTCAGCACGCTGCTGCGCGCGGCTAAGGTGCGAGCACTGGATGCGTACCGCAACCAGGATCTGCCGTTTGAGCACTTGGTCGAGGAACTGCGTCCGCAACGCAGCACCGGCCACGCGCCGCTATTCCAGGTGTCATTTTCGCTGATCGAAAATCCGCTTAAGGATCTCGCGCTCGACGGCGTGGAATTGCGCTTGATCGACGATGAGGAGCCCGACGGCGTTTCGCGCTACGACCTGGCACTGAGCCTGGCCGAGTTCGACGACGGTCTGGTCGTCACGACCGAGTACGACAGCGCCTTGTTCGCGCCAGACACGATCAATCGCCTGCAAGTGCATTATCGGCGCCTCCTCGAAGCAGTCGTGGCCGCCCCCGACACGCCGGTCGGTCGGCTCGAATTCTTGACGCCCGCCGAACGCCTGCAGCAGCTACACGACTGGAACTCGCCACGTACCGCGCGCGACATCGAGTGCGGCTTGTATACGCTGATCGAGCCGTGGTTGCGCACGGCGCCGGACGCGATCGCGCTGGTCAGCGACGGCGCCAGCTACACCTATGCGGCGCTCGACCGCGCTGTGGGCGCGCTTGCGGCGGAGCTCGTGCGGCGAGGCTTCGGCGCCGGCGCGCGCATCGGCCTCGCGATTCCGCGCTCGTACGAGATGCTGGTCGCGGTGCTTGCCTGCCTCAAGGCGGGATTCTGTTACGTGCCGCTCGATCCGCAGTTGCCCCCTGCACGCAGCGCATATGTTGCGGCGGACGCGCAGCTGCAACTGCTGATCGGCGAGGCCGGCGAATGCGCGTTGCGCATGCGCCTGGACGAGTTGCGCAGCGTGTTGCGTTCCGGCGTCGCGGTGCCGCCGCCACCCGGCGTGACGCACGCGCAACAGCTGGCGTATCTGCTGTACACCTCCGGTTCGAGCGGCAAGCCGAAAGGCGTCGGCGTCAGCCACGCCAGCTTGATCAATTTCTGCAAATCGATTGTTGCACAGCCCGGCATCGCGTCCGGCGCGCGCTTGCTTGCAGTGACGACGCTGTCGTTCGACATCGCATTCCTGGAACTCGTGCTGCCGCTGACCTGCGGCGCGACGGTCGAGATCGCGGCGCCGGACGAGATCTTCGACGGCGCCGCGCTGGCGCGCCGGCTTGCTCGCGGCATCGACGTGATGCAAGCGACGCCCTCCACTTGGAAATTGCTGCTCGACGCACAGTGGCCCGGCGCGCGCGGACTGAAGGCCTTGGTCGGCGGCGAAGCGCTGCCGCCGGCACTGGCACTTGCGCTGCACGGCAAGGTCGGCGAACTGTGGAATATGTATGGGCCGACCGAGACCACGATCTGGTCGACGCTGCGTTGCGTCGACGGTCCGTCGGTCGACATCGGTCGACCGCTGCGCAACACACGCGCCTATGTGCTCGACGCCGAGATGCAGCTACTGCCTGCCGGTGCGCTAGGCGAGCTTTATCTCGGCGGCGATGGCGTGGCGCAAGGCTACTTCGGGCGGCCCGGCTTGACGGCGGAACGTTTCGTGCCCGATCCATTCGCCGGCGCTAGTGGGGCGCGTCTGTATCGCACTGGCGATGTGGTGCGCTACCGCGCGGACGGCAACATCGAATACGTCGGCCGCAACGACCAGCAAGTGAAAGTGCGTGGCTACCGCATCGAACTCGGTGAGATCGAACAGGTGCTCGCGCAGTGCGATGGTCTGAAAGATGCTGCCGCCGCCGTGCGCACGGACACAGGCGGCAATCACTACATCGCGGCGTACCTGGTGCCGATTGATGCGACATCCAGCAATGCGGATGCACTGCTCGCGACGGCGAAACAGAGACTCGCTGATGCGCTGCCGGCGTATATGCAGCCGTCCGCGTATCTGCTGTTGGATGCGTTGCCGCGCACCGCAAACGGCAAACTCGATCGGCAGGCCTTGCCCGCGGTCGACGGCGCGGCACTCGCGGCGCCGTATGCGCCGCCGCAGGGTCCGCAGGAAATGGCGTTGGCGGCGATCTGGGCCGACCTGCTGCAGCGCGAGCGTGTCGGCCGCGACGACAACTTCTTCGAACTCGGCGGCCATTCGCTGCTGGTCGCGCAGTTGGTCGCGCGCATCGCGCAGCAGTGCGGCGTCGTGGTCGGCCTGAAAGATGTGTTCGCGGCGCCGCGCTTGAGCCAGCTGGCGCTGCAGATGAAACGCCTGGAACTGCTGCAAGGGGCGGAAGAGAGCGTGGTCGACGAGCTGTCGGACGAAGACGTGCAGTGCCTGCTGAGTGAACTGCAGGCGTTGGAAGGCGAAGACGCGGCGCTCGACGCCGGCTTGATCGGATCGATCGACCATGACTGAGCGCGACGACGCCGTGCAGGAACCCGCGACGCCGGCGCTGTCTGCGCGCGAACAACTCAAGCGCAAGCTGCAGCAGCGCAAGGCCGTGCGCGACTTCCACACCACGCCTATCCAAGCCGGCGGCGGCGAGAAGCCACTGTCGCTGGCGCAGCAGCGGCTGTGGCTGCTCGACCGGCTGCTCGGGCCGCACGCGGTCTACAACATGTATTTCGCCGTGCATTTCGCCGGTGCGCTGCAGCGCGAGCCGCTGCGCCGTGCGCTTGAGACGATCGTGGCGCGGCACGAAGTGTTTCGCACGCGCTTCCGCTCGGGCGAGTCGGGCGCGACGCTCGCGGTCGAGGCACCCTACCGCTTCGAGCTGACGCCGGAAGATGTGCACTCGGCCGCCGACATTGAAGCGATCTGGCGTGCCGAGCGCGGCCATGCGTTCGACATTGCGCACGAGCCACTGCTGCGTGCGCGCCTGTTGCGCGAATCCGCGTCGTCGCATGTGCTGGTCGTGACCATGCACCACATCGTGTCGGATGCGTGGTCGCTAGGCGTGTTCTTCCGCGAATTTGCGGCGCTGTACGAAGACTATTGCCGTGGCAGGCATGCGACGCTGGTGCCGCTGCCACTGCAGTTCTCCGACTACGCGCGCTGGCAGCGCGCGGCGCTGTCGGGCGACTCGATGCGCCAGCAGCTCAGCTATTGGAAGCGGCAGCTCAGCGGCCTCGTGCCGATGTCGACGCTGCCTACGGATCGCCCGCGCGCGGCCGAGCAGCGGTTCCGCGGCGGAAATGTCGGCCTGCATGTGCCGGCCGACACGACCGCGGCGCTGCAGCGTCTCGCCCAGGCGCACGGTGCGACGCTGTTCATGACGCTGCTCGCGGCACTTGCAGCGCTACTCGGCCGCTATGCTGGGCAGCAGGACGTCGCGATCGCGACACCGGTGGCGAACCGCTCGCGGCGCGAGATCGAGGAACTGATCGGATTCTTCGTCAATACTCTCGTGCTGCGTACCGACCTCGGCGGCGATCCAAGTTTCGCTGCGTTGCTCGGCCGCGTGCGCGACAACACGTTGCGCGCATTTGCGCACCAGGACGTGCCGTTTGAAAGCGTGGTCGAAGCGGTCAATCCCGAGCGCAGCCTAAGCTACAGCCCGCTGGCGCAGGTGATGTTGATCCTGCAGAACGCGCCTATGCCGGAACTGGCGTTCGACGGCTTGGAAGTGCGCCATCTCGACAACGAGGTGATCGACGGATTCGCGCGACTCGACTTGACCTTGAGTTTGCGTGCGGAGCGCGACGGCCTGCGTGGCGTGCTCGAATACGACAGCGACTTGTTCGAGCGCGGCACGATCGAAGCGATGGCGGCGAACTATGTCGAGTTCCTGCGCAGCGTAGTGCTTGCGCCGGAACGCCGGCTCGGCACGATCGACGTGCAGCCGGAACACGAGCGGGCACAGTTGCGGGAGTGGAACGCGACTGCGCGCGCCTACGATTTGCCGAGTCTGCACGAAGCCTTCAGCGCACAAGCGCAGCGCACGCCGGCGGCGATTGCGATCGAGCAGGGCGAGCAGTCCATCGACTACGCTGCGCTGGATTCGCGCGCACGAGGCCTGGCCGGTGCGCTGCAAGCGCGTGGTGTGGGGG
>JAEUPP010000028.1 GCA_016790075.1 Rhodanobacteraceae bacterium
CCGCATGCGCTCCGAGATCGTCCCGCAAGGCGCGCTGGGCAAAGCGCTGACCTACCTGCAGGCCCACTGGCAGAAACTGACCCGCTTCGTCGAAGACCCCGCCTGGCCCATCGACAACAACCGTTGCGAAAACGCCATTCGCCCCTTTGTCATCGGACGAAAAAACTTCCTGTTTGCCGACACACCCGCTGGCGCTCATGCCAGTGCCGCCCTCTACAGCCTGATCGAAACCGCCAAAGCCAACGGCCACGAACCTTACACCTATCTCTGCCATGTCTTCACCCACCTGCCGCGCGCTCAGTCGCTCACCGACTTTGAGGCCCTCTTGCCTTGGCGCCTCTCTGCTACGGATCTCAGCAGAGCGGTTGATGCTTGAGTAGATGGAGGTTGTGGAGCGCTTACGTTTCAGCAACCTATGACACCAGCGGTAATCTGACCGGCAAGATCATCACGACCGGCGCGCTGAGTGGCCAATAGGGAACACCCGTTTGCGATCGTTCCCGGGCTTACAGCAGTTGCGCTCGCAGCCCTGATACGAATCCGCGTCCCACGGGCACGTTGGCTCCGTTGGAAAGGCGCAGCTGCCAGCGGCTGCCGGATAGTGCGCTGAACTGCTGAACGTGGCGAAGGTTGACCAGCCAGGCCCGGTGGCAGCGCACAAAATCGGCTGGCAGCAGGCTGATTAGTCGCCCCAGCGGCTTGTCATGCAGTTCGGAGCGCGCGGCGAGCATCACCTCGCTGTGGTCGCCATCGGCACGGATGGCAAGTACGTCGTCGAGACTGACCAGAGCTGTGCCACGGGCGCGCCATACGTTGAGCCAACGCATGGCGCCGGGCCGGTGCTGCGCGGCGCCCGCGAGGCGATCGAGCGCCAGTCCCAGGCGCTCTTGATTGAACGGCTTGGCGACAAAATCCAGAACGCCGTGGGCGAAGGCCTCCAGCGCACGGTCTGTGTGTGCCGAGACCACGATGGTGTGGAAGGCGCGCGCGCAGCAGCGCCGCAGTAGCTCGAAGCCGTCCTCGCCTTCAAGGTTGAGATCGAGCAGGACGCCATCGTAAACGGCTCGCGCGAGGCGATCTTCCGCCTCGGACAGAGCACATGCCGCATCGAAGCGCATTCGCCCGCCGGTGTGCTCGCTCGCCAGGCGCAGCAAGCGCTGGCGCACCAGAATCTCGTCTTCAACGATCAGGACACGCATGGCCACTCCATGGTGCTGCACCAGTAGTCTGCACGCGCGCCGTGGGCAAAGGACGCGCCTTGCGGCGACCTGCGTGCCAGGCTGGCGCGAACGTATTGCGTGCCGGTGCCGCCGTCGGCCAGGGATGTGGATCGTGTTGGTGCCAGCGGTGCGCGCAATTCGAGATGCACGCGACCCGCGTTGCGGTCGACGCGCAATGTGAATCCCTGTTCGGCGCAGGCGCGGAATCCGGCGTGGGTGAGCGCGTTTTCCACCAGGCAATGCAAGACGCCGGGTGGCAGATCGATGCCGGAAACGTCGCCCTCAACGCGGAACGCCACGCAGCCCTGCTGCGCAAGCCCGGCGATATCGAGCTGTACTCGGCACAGGGCTATTTCTTCGGACAGCGATACCTGATCGCGCTCGCTGTGCGCACGCAGCAGGCTGAAGTGTTCGGCCAACAGTTCCACCAGCCGGCTCGCGTGCGCAGGCGCTTGTTCGATCAGTTCCTGCAGCGAGGTCAGGCTGTTCATCAGCCAATGGGGTTGGATCGCCCGGTGCAGCAATTGCAGCCGGAGACGATCGCGCTCTGCGCTGAGCCGCTCGTGCAGCTCGCCCAAGCGGCGCGCGTGGGCGGCATCGTCGAGCATCAGATAGACCATCACCAGCGCCAGCGCGATGAAATAAAGCCCGTCGAGAAAGTCTGCCGGCCAGGCCAGGGCGACAAAGATACTGCTGAGCAACAGCGCACAAAGTGGGCGCACTTCCAGGGTTCGCCATTGCAGGCTGGCGATGGTCAGCGCCAGAACGAGCCCGCCAAACTGTACTAACCAGCTGCGTGCGTCGAAGCCTGCTGGAGCCAGAACCAGCGACGAGAGCGCCAGCCAGGCAATGCCGAGGGTTGCAAACCAGCGGTGTGGGGCTGCGATGAAACGAGCGATCAAATAGCCGGGCAGGAGCAGTGCGGTCGCGGCATGCAAGGCCAGGATCAGGCTGAGACGCAGCGCATGCCAGTCGTAGTCATAGCCAAACAGTGGGCGCCAGGATTCAGCTAGCGGCAACAACACACCGACCATGCCCAACGCCAGCAGCCAGGGGCGGCCAGCATCGCGCGTCTGTGTTGCGAGCGTCGTGCGCAAGGCAATCGACCAGTACGCCAGCGCGCTGACGATGGCGCCAAGCGCCAGCGCCACAACCAGCCAGCGCCACGCATAGCGGCGCGCCTGGGGGTAGCTCAGTACGCGGATGCCGGCTTCGGCGCTGGCCATCGCGCTGGCGCGATGGCTGGAGGCATGAATCATCACGCGGTGCGGACCTGGGCCGGCCAGCGAGCGATCCAGCAGGAACTGGCTATCGATACGTCCGGGCACTTCCTGGGGCCGTTCAGCCGCTGGCTGCCCGTTCTGGCCGATGAACTGGCCATCCCAATAGACCGTGCTGGCCGCACGCAAAGACATGGTCAGCAACCAGGCTTCCCGTTGCGCCGATTCCGGCGCTTCGAGGCGGAAGCGCAACCAGTATTCCCCGTGCCAGCGCGCGAGCTCGGCTTGGTCCAGAGGACGCCAGGCATCCTCGGGCAACGCCAGCGCAGACCGGATATCGGCGGCGGGCGCAGCGCTCATTTCCGCCTGCTGCATGGCCCACGCCGATTCCTGGTGCATGCCGCTTGCCACGAGCCACATCAGGCCCAGTCCGGCCAACAGAACGTGCAAGACAGTGGTTTGAAGTAGCCAGCGCATGGACCGACATGCTACCGGGAAGTACGCCCTGCTCAATGCAGTTCGACCTGTTCCTGGAGACGTTCAGCGGTCGCCGCTGCGTCCGTTGCTGCCATGCAGAGCAAGCTTGCGCTCTGCTTGCACCGGAGCTCCGCATGTTGTCGATTCCACGAGGTCTATTGTTGACAGTGCTGGCGCTGGTTGCCGGCCCCACCCACGCCACGATTGCTTTCGAGCCCTATCCGTTCGAGACCCAGGCGCATGGCACACACGACGCGGAGGTTGGGTTCTTCGAGGTTCCCAGACGCCATGCCGAGCCCGACGGTCCGCGCTACAAGCTGCGTGTGGTTCGTCTCGCGGCGCGCCGACCGCTGGCCGGTGCAGCACCCATTGTTTATCTGGCCGGCGGTCCGGGTGGATCGGGTGTTGGCAGCGCGCGCGGACCTCGTTGGCCGATCTTCGACCAGATGCGCGCGCAGCACGACGTGTTGCTCTTCGATCAGCGCGGGACAGGAATGTCCGATGTGCCGCCGCCCTGTCCCTTTCAGCCCTCACCAACGGCTATGGATTTGCAAGGCGCACGCCTCGACGCGCAGGCCATCGCACGCCGCTGTGTTGAGGAGTGGCGGCATGCGGGCATTGATCTTGACAGCTACACCACGCGGGAGAGCGCCGCCGATCTGAAGGCGTTGCAGCAGGCGTATGGCGTTCCGAAAATTCAGCTCTGGGGCATGAGCTACGGCACGCATTTGTCGATTGCGGTACTGCGTGACTATCCCGAGATTGTTGCGCGCGCGGTGCTGATGGGTGTTGAAGGGCCGGACGACACACTCAAACTCCCGCTCAGCGTCGACCGCATGCTGCAACGTCACGCCGCACTCCTGGCGGCCGATCCGGCATTGCGCTCTCAGTTCCCCGATCTCGTCGGCGACACGCGCGCACTGCTGGCCGACTTGCGCGCAGCACCGCGAACAGCGACGCGCTGGCGACCAGGTGGCACTCGCGAAGTGTTGCTTACCGAATTCGCAGCGCAACGCGCCATCGCCATGAGCCTCGGTCATCGCAGCTCGGCGCGCCGCGTACCGCTGATGGTGCAGTCGGCGCGCCAGGGCGACGACAGTCTGCTTGCAGAATTCGTCTACGCCATCGACCTGCGCGAGGATCAACTTCGGGCGATGCCGCTGGCGATGGACTACGCCTCCGGTGTGAGCGCTGCGCGACTCCAGCAGATCGAGGCTGAGGCAACGCAGAGCTTGTTCGGGCATGCGCTCAATTTCCCTTTTCCAGAGATCGGCGACGGGCTTGGTTTGCGCAAGCTCGACGATGCTTTCCGCGCGCCGCTGCACAGTTCGGCGCCGATCCTGCTGGTCAGCGGCGATCTGGATTTGCGCACGCCACCATCGAATGCCGAAGCACTGGCCGCAACGCTGTCGCAGGCAGGCCACCTGGTCATCGCCAATGCACTGCATGACGACGATCTGTGGCTCAGTCATGCGGACATCGCCCCAATTCTCCAGGCGTTCTTTGCCGGTGCCGCGCCAGTTGATCGCCAGCTTCAGGCGGCGCCGCCTGACTACGCTACCAACCTCTATGCCGAACTCTGGCGCGAACTCAAACTGCCGATCTTCAAGCTACTGGCCATTATCGTCGCCTCGGCCCTGGTCTTGCGCTACGGCTGGCGCCGGTGGCGTCGGGCGATAAGCCGCCGATGAGATGTGGCGCAGGAAGAACCGAAAGCGAAAAGCGCAAACACGATGGACAGCGATAGGCGCCGTTATCCGCTGCAAGGCCCGGAGGAACGGTCAGGCTGGGCTTCGGGACAAGACAGGCCAGACCTGACGCGTGCCGACAAGATGCGGTGCGGCGATGCCGATGCAGATCAGCGAACTCCAGCACCAGAACGCAACGCCATTTTCACCCGGGGCAGCAGCGGCGAGAACGAGTCCGCCAAGGCCACGCAACAGGTAAATTCCCGTGATGACACATAAGCCGGTACGAAGCAGTGGAAGTCGCGCAATGACGCCAGCAGCGGAGAGCGCATAGGTCGCCCAGATGGCAAGTACAGCGGCAATTCCGCTCGTGATGAGGGTAGGGGCTCTATGGCCGGCGGCAGCCAGTTGCGCCATCTGCTCGCCCGCGCCAAGGAAGCGATACCAGGACGGGCCGAAGACGATACAGCCGACGTGGATCAGGGCTGCAGCAGCACTTAGCCCAGCGCCGGCCAGCAAGCAAGAATTTGCCATGTCACCCGTTGATCTGAGGTTGAGCCGTTGGCCGCGACATGTGATGCGGCGCCGGGCTGCGGATTGGCAGGGAGGATACAGACAGTCCTGTTCGAGGACATCCAGCGATTGGAACAGTCACTGGGACGTAGGCACTTTAGAGTGCCCAGGGAATAGCTTCGTAACAGGACACTGTCGTCAGGTCCGGGCCTGATCGTGACGTTTCATTGCCGACCTGGCAGGTGCTTACACGGTCAGGCACACTTGTTCTGGACTATTGCGATTGAGCTGTATTCTCATGCTGAAACACTGGTTGTATCTGTTTTTTCTCGCATTGATTGCTCCAAGCGGCCCGTCAGCAGCACAGATGCAAAGCGGTGAGATCCGCAAGGCGAGCCTGCCGCTCTCGCAGCATATGCTGGTCGAGATCGTGGTGAAGCAGCCGGCGCTTGCTATTGACGTTCTGCCGCGTGCGGGTGTGGTCTTTTCGGGCGGTTTTGCGGTGCCGTCTTTCAGCCCTGGCGACGTCAAGGCGGCGGAGCAAGCCATCGCGCTGCTACGAGAACGCGCCGGTGAGCTGGAACTCGGCGCGATGATCGCGGATGCCGCGGCGCGCAAACTCGACCGCGACACGTTCGCGCCAGAACTTGCCATTGAAATGCTTGTGCTGCCGTCCGGTACCATCTACCCGCGTCGCGATCGACCGCCGCAGAAGCGGGTCATGGTTCTCGAACCACGCTTCGGCTTCAATGCCAGCGCATCAGAGCTCAAGCTCTCTATCCAGTTGCAGATAGAAGATCGCATCAGCGTCGATGGCCGTAGCCGCGCCCGCCCGCAATTCTTGACCTCAGCGACATTCGCTTACACCGCACCAGACATCGCCGAAGCCGGCGATCGTGATACCCGCCTGGCACTCTGGGCCGTACATGTCGCCAATCGCGACCGTTTCCGGCAGCTGTTGCGTGATGCAGTCGATCCGGCGTTCGACATGCTCAATGCGGCGTTCCTGACGCGCAACGAAAAACCCGATCGAACGCAGATACACAAGGAGTCTGTTGACGGCGTATCGACGAAGCTCGCCGTGCTGAAGGAACAGGGCGGGCGGCGCTGGTTCAAACTCGCTCCGACCACCGTTGGACTGATGCGATCAGTTGGCCCACTACCAGCGGACTGATCGAACTGGCGGGTTACATGGACATCCCCCTGCATGAGTAGCCATCGTTCCGAACGATGTGAAGCCAGTTGTGCGCTACCGGAATTTGCTCCATGGGAAACCGTTCCACCGCGTCAGAATAGTTGTCACTAGCTTGCGGCCTGGCTTACGGCAGCTGTGACATATGCGCACGGAGTTGTGATGCAAATCCGGCGCATTGCAACCAGCGGCGGTTGTGTTCCGGTGGCGCAGTGCCTGTGTTGCCAGGTACTCAGCCTAGGAAAATTCCTAGCTCAGATCGCGGCAATCACCGCTGTGCTTGCGTCGCTGGTCGCGCCATGCTGGCGGCAACGCTACGGCATGGATGCCCGCGATGCATCGGATCAGTGTTGCGCTAGTTCGCCTGCGGGAATGTTCCGCCTGTCGCTTGCGCCATGCGTTTGCGCCACTGGCGCTGGTGCTGGTGCTGGCGGGCGCGGCCGTGTTGCCGCTATTGCCACGACTCCCGTCGCCGGCAGTCTGCGTGGTGACTTTCGTCGTCTCACTGGTGCTGTGGCGCTGGCCGTTGCTGCGCTGGATCGCTCTGCCGTTAGTGGGCGCAGCCTGGTGCGGCTGGTGGGCGGATCTGGCATTGCAGCGACGCCTGCCGCAACAACTGGAAGGCGCTGATCTGGATCTGCAGGTGCAGCTCGCTGAACTGCCGGACCGGCGCGGCGACTCGACGCGGCTCGACCTTGATGTTGAGCACGCAATGCTGGACGGGCGCCCGGTCGCGCTGAGCGGCCGTATTCGTGTCGCCTGGTATGGCGAGACGCCGCCGCTGCGGCCGTGCTCGCGCTGGCAGCTGCGGGCCAGGCTCAAACGTCCGCGTGGTGCGAGCAATCCCGGGGGAGTGGATATGGAACGGCATGCGCTGCAGCTTGGCATTCGGGCCACCGGCTACCTGCGCACCGAAGTGACACCGCGTGAACTCGGCCTGGCGCGCTTCTGCCTGGATGCCTGGCGTGAGCGGATTGCTCACGCGATCGAGCGCAGCGTGGCCGATACGCGCCTTGCCGCGTTGCTGCGGGCACTCGCCGTAGGCGACCAGCGCGGACTGGACGACGCCCATTGGCAGGTGCTGCGCGCGACTGGCGTCGGACATTTGATAGCGATTTCCGGTTTTCACGTGGGCATGCTCGCGCTGGCCGCTGCCGCATGCGCGCGCTGGCTGTGGCGCTGCTGTCCACGGCTGGTTTTGCGCTGGCCCGGCGCAGTGCTCGAAGCACCGTTCGCGCTGCTGGCGGCAAGCGTCTACACCGCACTGGCCGGCTTTGGTCTGGCTACGCTGAGGACGCTGCTGATGCTGGCGGTATTCGCGCTGGCGCAGCTGTTGCGCCGCCACTTGCCGGTAACACAGTCGTTAGCGCTGGCATTGCTTGTGCTGTTCGCGGCCGATCCGCTGGCGATTCTGTCGCCGGGTTTCTGGCTGTCATTCGCCGGTGTCGCGTTGCTGGTTTATGCGTTGCGCGAACCTCGACGCCGTGCCTGGTGGCGCGAACTTGCGCCAGCGCAGATCGCGATGAGCCTGGGCCTGCTGCCGCTGACGGTCTGGTTCTTCGCGCAGAGTTCGTTGGTCGGCCCCATTGCGAATCTGGTGGCAGTGCCATGGATCAGCCTGGTAGTTGTACCGGTGACATTGGCAGGAGCGCTGATCGTGGTGCCGCTGCCGCATATTGGTGCACCACTGCTGTGGTTGGCGGCGAACTTGCTTGATCCGCAATGGGCGCTGCTGCGGTGGCAGGCCAGCTGGCCGCTGGCGCAGTGGTATTTCGCGGAAACCTCGGTGCTCGCCTTTGGTGCGGCTGCCTTGGGCGTGGCATGGCTGTTGTTGCCTCGTGCGGTACCGCTGCGCGGGCTGGGCTTGTTGCTGTTGCTGCCGCAGCTATGGCCATCGCCACGTAGCCCGGCACCCGGTGACTTCGAACTCAGCGTGATCGACGTCGGGCAGGGGCTAAGCGTACTGGTGCGTACTCAGCGTCATGCCTTGCTTTACGATGCGGGCGCACGTTTTCCTTCAGGTTTCGATCTTGGTGAGGCGGTTGTTGTTCCGTCACTGCATGCACTTGGCGTGCGTACGCTCGACGGCCTGATCGTAAGTCACGCCGACAACGACCATGCGGGTGGCGTTGACGCAATACTGCGCCAGCTGCCGCCGAAAGCGTTGTGGCTAGGTGATCCGGGCATCGTGCCGGGACGCGGCAGACCTTGCCGTGCAGGGCAACGCTGGATCTGGGATACGGTTGAGTTTCACATGCTGCACCCGGCGGACAAGACCAGCGGCAGTGAGAACGACCAATCCTGCGTCTTGCTCGTGCAGAGTGGCACTGCGCGAGTGCTGCTGACTGGCGACATCAGCGCCCGGGTAGAACCCGCCGTTGCCGTCGCCGCTGGCCACGAGCCGCTGGTTCTGGTCGTGCCGCACCATGGCAGCAAGACCTCGTCGAGTGCGGCATTGCTGGATTCGCTGACGGTGCAGCAGGCGCTGGTCTCGGCGGCCTACCGCAGCCGCTTCGGTCATCCTCATGCGGAAGTGGTTGCCCGTTATCACGAGCGCGGCATCACCCTGGTCAACACGGCGACGGCTGGCTGCATACGCCTGCGGTTTTCACCACGTGCGCCGCCGCAGACCATCGAGCATTGCCGCCGCGATCGTGTGCGCTACTGGACTGAGTAGTTGCAGCGGGAGTTCGCCAGCCTCGCGCGGAAACCCTTCATTCATTGCCACACTGCCAGGCGCGTCAGGCCGTCACCTCGAATCCACCGAGTGAGTGTGGTAGGCCGTTGACCAGGACTTCAACGCGATGCCATCCGGCGTAGTGGCGGCGGGTTGTCATGGTGGCAAGGGATACAGTTGCGCTGAACCTGGCCTTTTCGCCCGGTTGCACGGTGAGGGCGCGCAGCTTGAATACCTTGGCACGTGTTCCGCCATTGGCCTTCACGAAGTGCACCGCATAGTCAATCAGCAAGTGCTGTGCGGCCTGCGCCGCGCTCTGCACTTCAAATGCCAGCTGTACGGCTCCACCTAAGGAAACCTGCTCTGGCCTGATGTGAACGTGCTTCACGTTCACGCGAGGCTGCTCGGCGCCGCCGAGAAGGTGGATCGCTTCCTGATTGCCGGCTTTCACGAGATAACGCAGGGCATGGCGGATTACCCATGTACGCCCCGCTGGTGCATCCTGCGCCCAGCGGCGACAGGTTTCGACGGCAAGTGCCGGATGGTCCTTGGCGATGTCGTTGAGATTGTTGGCGACAGAACGCTGCACATAACGCTCGGGGTCGTCTTTCAGCAGTTCCAGCACGGCCAGCACCGGGCGCGGGTCTTGCTGATAGGCGCGCAGCCGTGGTGCCCATGGCAGGCGAGGGCGTAAGCCTTCCGATGCGAGGCGGCGCAGATGGGTGTTGTCGTCCTGTGCCCAGGCCAGCATCTGGGCATAGGTTCGCTCCGGATACCGTTGCAGAAAGGCGCGGATGCTGAACTCCGCGGTGAAACGCTTGGTCAGTTCCGCCTGCGTCCGTATCGCGGCCTCGTAGTCGTCAATTCCGTATTTTTGAACAAATGCAACATGTGGCATGTAACGCAGCGGCGTAAGGCCGTTTTCGCCGGTCGCGGGTATCTCCTGGCCAAGCGCAGCCTCGATGACGGCTGCTGCGCGGGCGAAGGGCTGTGGCAGAAATTCCTGCAGCGCCTCGGCAATCAGCGCCGTGCGCCCGGTCAGTTCGAGCTGATCAAGGCCGTCCAGGGAACGCGCGACGAAGGCGGCGGCGTCAAAAGGTGGATGGGCGCGCTGCAATTCGGCCGCAATCTCGCGCAGCAGCGAACGATTGAACAGATCCTTGATCGCCGCAGCACTCATGCCTGTTCCCCCGCGGCATGACAGTGGATAAACCTGCAGCCAAGGCACTGGCGCAGCCGCGCACTGATAGCGCAAAGGGTTTCCGGCTTGATGCGGAGAACCGCTCCAGTCGTCGCGGCCATGGAATCTCCGGAACAATGCTTGAGGAGACGCCAGCTTATTTCTGAATATGCCGTTTGATGGCATATTTAATGGCATGGGAAAACGCGCCGACACGTCCCGGCTTGACCGGTTGGAGCAACTGCAAGGGTTGCTGAAATCGCGTGAGCATGCGACGGCGGCGGGACTGGCGGCAGAAATGGGCGTGAGCCTGCGGACGCTCAATCGCGATCTGGACGTGCTGCGTGAGCGGGGTGTGCCGATTGAATCCGACCGGGGGCGCGGCGGCGGCTTGCGGTTGCAACAGGCATGGACGCTGGGCCGGGTGCATCTGAGCGCCGAGGAAGCCATAGACTTGCTGTTGAGCATCGCCATAGCCGAGCGTATGAATTCGCCGCTGTTGCTGCAGCAACTGGCGCCCATCAAGCGCAAGATCGTGGGGGCGTTCAGCGAAGGCTATCAAGGCAAGATTCGCGCGCTGCGCAAGCGCATTCTGGTCGGAGAGCCCGCATCAGCAGCGGTCTTGGCATCGTTCTCTCAGCCGACACGGGCCCTGCCCAGCATTGCGCAGGCGTTCTTCAACATGCGCTGTATCGCGATCACGTACGCTGATCAAAACGGTGTTGTCACCGAAAGGGAAATTGAACCGCACTTTCTTTATCTGAATGTGCCGGTCTGGTATCTGCTCGTTTGGGACAAGCTGCGCGGGGCAGTGCGCTATTTCCGGGTCGACCGCATCAGGGCCGCTACTCCGACAAACAGCGCTTTCCGCCTGGCCGACCCCAAACCATTTCTGGCGCAGGCAGAGCAGGGCATCACCGCGCTTTAGCCGGGCTTTTTGGCACAGGCAGCAAGATGGGAATACCTTGCTGCCTGCAATTCCGGCTGCAACGGGGCAGCGTCATGGGCCATGGCGGCGAATGCTTCTAGTCCAGCTGGGCCAGCACAGCCTCGCAGGCACGGCGGAAGCGAGTCTGCAATGCGGTTGCGGCAGCGCCAGGCAAGGCACCGAGTGTGATCCAGCGCTGCAGCAAGGCGCTGAACTCATCGCGCATGCTGGCTGCCGCACCTGAGCCACTCATGCGCTGCGACAGGCGCACGACCTGCAGATCCATACGATAGGCCTTGTCCTCGGCCGGTGTTTCGATACTGCCCAGAAATTCCAGGGTGACCAGTACCTCGCGGCGCGCCTCGTTGCTGCCCTCGTCGCCGGCTGCGGCTCCGCTGACGGCTGTGTCGAAGCGCTGCTGCAGGAGCGTCGCAAGCGAACCGGTGTCGTTGCTGGCGTCGCCCCATTCCGCAAGCGCAGCGGTGGCCTCTCGCTGGCCAAGTTCCACCGCTTCGCAAAGTGCCAGGCGCGTCAGTGCCTGATCCAGTGCGGCGTTGCGGCGACGGCGCAGGGCTGCTGCGCGACTGGCATCCAGCGCTTCGAGCTGCTGTTGCCAGCGGCGCGGCAATTCGCGGTCACGCAGATCAAGTGCAGCCCAGTGCTGCTCAAGTTCACGCCGCAGGGCCGGTTGTGTGTCGATCGGGGTTTCGGCGAGCTGCGCGAGTTGCGCGAGCAACGCTTCGGCCCGTGCCCGTGCAGCCGTTTCCGCGTCCTCGCGTTCACGCCGCGCCGTATCGAGCCGGGCGAATACCGCGTCGCAATGACTGCGGAACAGCTTCCATTGGGCTTCGTCGCTACGGCGGCGGCCATTGCCGACCGCCTTCCAGCGCGTCTGCAGATCACGCACTTCGCGTGCGGCCGCTGCGGCATCCGTACTCGCTGCCAGCTGTTCGGCTTCCGCAATGAGCTTGCGCTTGGCGGCTTCGACGCTGGCGGCTTGTTCATCGAGCTGTGCATCGATACGCGCGAGCAGGTTCTTGAAGCGCTGCGCCAGCGCCTTGCGCGCGCGCGGATCGACGCCGTCCAGCGCACGCAGCGCGTCGGCGAGTTCGCGGCGCCGTTTCGTCAGCTGCGTGGTTTCCAGGGCGCTCACATCGTCGGCTTCGCTGGCGTTGAGCAGCGCTTCGATTGCTTCCTGGTTCGACTTGCGCAGTTCATCGCGTTTGTTGAAATAGCCTTGGGCGGGCTTGAGTGCCTGGGCGCACAGCGCCTGGAAGCGGCGGCTCAGCCCGTGGCTGCTGCGTGCGTCCTGCTCGCCGTCGAGGGCGTCGAGCTGCTGCCATTCGGTACGTGCTTCGCGTACGCGTGTGGCGACAGCATCGGGGTGCAGGCCCTGTGCCGGCAAGGCTTCTATCACTTCGCACAGCTGCTTGCGCCGTTCGTTGCTGGACCAGCGCTGCCAGCGCTTGAGTTCGGCCAGGCGCGCCTGGGCATTGAGCAGACGCTTGTCGTGCCGGGCGAGCGCGGGCAGCCCTTCGAGCAGATTCCCAATGCGTGCATGGGTCGCGAGGGCATGGCCGAGGTCGCCGGCTTCGAGTTGCTGTTCGAGTTCAATCACCAGGTTGTCGAGATCGCGGCGTAAAGCCTGGTGCTGCTCCCGCTGCTTGTCCTTGTCCGCCTGCGCCCGCTCCAGAGCAGCGTCGAAGCGCGCCTGCGCGGCGAGTTCTTCCAGGGCGGCCTCGCGACGTGTGTCTGTCTCCTGCGGCGCAGCGGCCGCCGCCGCAACTTCGCGCGCCTGCACGGCATGTTGGGCGAGGCGTTGGGTCAACTGGACCAGCAGGTCTTCCACGCGCCCGCGTTCGGGCAGCTCGTGGCGGCTTTGCGCTATGGCCTCGGCGGCTTCGCGGGCCAGTGTTTCCAGTGTGGCCGTATCGGAACTCGTGGAACCCAGGGCGAGGTCGATGCGCCCGCGCAAGGCGCGCAGTGCACTACGTTCTGCGGCGGCTTCTTCCGTATCGGAACGCAGAAACGCGCGCGTGGACTCGAAACGCTCGCTGTATTGGCGCGGTGCTTTGCCGCCGAGCACGTCCCAGGCCTCGCCGACGGCAGCCAGCTCTTCGGCGCGTTCGCTGCGTGGCCGTGACAGCAGCGCGTCGATGCGTTCGCAGAGCTGGCGCGCGCGTTGTTCAATGACGCTCATGTCGCCGGCTGCGATGCGCGCGGCTTCGGCACGATCCCGGGCAAGGCGGCTGACGATCTTGTCCGTCTTGCGCGTGCGCTCGGCGACACGCGCGAGAGCGTCGGCGTCGGTGATGCGTGACAGCGCGACTAGGCGCAGTTTCGGATCGGCGTCCGAGGTCGCGATATCGATAAGCAGGCCAGGCCGGGTCGCACGTTCAAGCGCCGCACTGCGCAGCGCGGGATCAAGACCCTGTGTGGCGACGCGTTCGATTTCCTCGCCCGACAGCGTGTCGAGTTCGGCGATACGGCGTTCCAGCGGCGGCAGGCCGCTGCTGTTGCCTGTCAGCATGGCGACATAGGCAGCCCGCGCGGTTTCGCGGATGGTGCGGTCGGGATCGGCGGTAGACCGCTCACGCCAGGCTTCGTAGTGATTCAATCGGCGCAGGGCGGCCAGGCGCACGCTCGCATCGGCGTCGTTGCGCGCAATGCTCGGCAGGGAGGCGACGAGTTCGGCGTCATTGAGTTCGGCAACCGCACCGCGCCGCGTCGCGACGTCTTTGCTTTGCCAACGGGGTTTGAACAGAAAACGGGCAAGTTTCATTGCGCAGCAGACCTCTGAAGTCGTGTCGCGATTGCCGATGTGATCGGCCCGGATCGCTGTTCCGGTTCGTTGCCGAGTGGGTAGCGCCTGTGGCTGCAGTCGGCGCCGGGGCGGGCGCGTGGCATCAGGTCAGGCTCTTGAGAATATGAAATCCCGCAAGCCATACCCCAATCATGCCGCCGAAATTCGTCAGCAGGAAAACGAGCAGGGTGCGCGAAATTCGATTTTTCCACCAGCCTGTCCAATGGCTGACGTCATGGCGCAGGCTGTCGAAATCGGCCACGCGGGGTTTGCGCAGCCAGATCTCGACGCCGGCGCTGGCCACGCCCGGCGGGATCCCGGGCCGGAATGGCTTGAGTGGTGCGACGACGGCGGCGGCGAGCACAGACAGGGGATGGCCGCCGCCCAGCAGTGCACCGAGTCCGGCGAGCCCGCCGGTGAGCAGTATCCAGTGCAACAGTGCGCCGGCGCCGAGGCTGGCGTCGCGCCGGAACAGCAGCACGACCGCAAGCGCAATCGCAGTGAACAGGATCAGCGCAAGCCATTTCGGCCAGCGTGCACCCGGTGGTACGGTGTCCAGGGTCGCGCGCAGGGGCACTGGCGGTGCCTTTTGCTCGCGCAGCTCGCGTTCAAGGCCGGCCAGATGGCCTGCGCCGACCACGGCGAGTACACGTCGTGCCGGCGTCTTGATCTGTTCTTCCCGCAGACGTGCCGCCATGTAGCTGTCGCGTTCGGCGATTAGGCTGCGATAAAGCGGCTCGGACTCTTTCGCGAACTCCGAGAACGCGCTTTCCAGCATGTCGCCGCGCTTGAGTTTTTCTATATCCTGCTCACCGATTTCCTCGCTCGATATCACGCTGGCGCCGAGGCCGCTGAGTATGCCCATGCGGTCCCAGAAACCGACGCTGCGGTAGGCGCGCTTGAGCGTGACGCCGATGTCGCGGTCGATGAGCCAGACCGGAATCGAGCGCTCTTCCGCTGCTTCAAACGCGGCCTTGAGCTCGGCGCCGGCCTCGATGCCGTATTGCTCGGCGAGGCGGCGCTGATAGGCCGACAGGGCGAGATTGGCCGCTACCAGCCCGGCCTTGCCCTGTCGGATAACCTGGAACAGGTCCATTTTGCGCAAAAGTTCTGGATCGCGCATCGACGCGTGGCGGTTCGAGTCGAGCTCGACTGCGACCGCGTCGAAAGGCTCGCGCTCGATCAATGCACGTACTGCGGCCACGCTGGCACGGGAAACATGCGCAGTGCCGAGCAGCACGAACTCGGTTTCGTTGAGCGTGACGTGGCGTATCGGCTGATCCTGCAAAGGATCGGGTGGCCCGAATTCTTCCGGGCGAGGGTCTTCAGTGGTCATGGGGAGGGATCAGTCGCGGAAGCGGCGCAGGAGGTCGTCGTAGGCATCGATACGCCGATCGCGCAGGAAGGGCCAGATGCGGCGCACGTGTTCGCTGCGTGCGCAATCGATATCGACGACCAGCAGCTCGCGTGCCTCGCTGCTGGCCTGGGCCAGGAATTCGCCCTGCGGGCCAGCGACGAAGCTCGTGCCCCAGAATTGCAGGCCGCCGCTGCCGCCGGGGGCGGCTTCAAACCCGGTACGGTTGCAGGCGAGCAGCGGAATGCCGTTCGCGACCGCATGGCCGCGTTGCACGGTGATCCAGGCTTCCCGTTGCCGCTGCTTTTCCGCGTCCTCGTCCTGCGGATCCCAGCCTATGGCTGTCGGATAGAGCAGCAGTTCCGCACCGGCCAGCGCCATGAGGCGCGCGGCCTCGGGATACCACTGGTCCCAGCAGACCAGTACGCCGAGCTTGCCGACCGAGGTCGATATGGGTTCAAAACCGAGATCACCCGGCGTGAAATAGAACTTTTCGTAAAACGCGGGATCGTCGGGAATGTGCATTTTCCGATAACGTCCGGCGATGGCGCGCGAACGATCGAAGACAACCGCCGTATTGTGATAGAGCCCGGCTGCGCGGCGTTCAAATAGTGAAGCGACGACGACCAGGTTCAGCTCTTCGGCCAGGGCGCCCAGGTGTTCCGTGCTTGGGCCTGGAATCGCTTCGGCGCGGTCGAACTCGGCCACGTTTTCGTGCTGGCAGAAGTAGGCGCCGTTGTGCAGCTCCTGCAGTAGCACAAGCTGGGCTCCGGCGGCAGCGGCCTGGCGCAAACCCGTTTCAATGGCGTCGAGATTGGCGGCGACACTGCCGTGATCGGTTTCCTGCAGCAGCGCAACGCGCAGGCTTGGCGATTTCATGCAAGAACTCCTTTGGGCAACTGCATCGTCACGCAGTGCAGGCTGCCGTTCTGCCAGATAAGGGGACGGCAGGGAATCTGCTCGATGCGGCGGCCGGGATGTGCTGCGGCAATGACCCGCGCAGCCTCGCCGTCGGCTGCGTCGCCATAGGCGGGAATCAGCACGGCGCCGTTGACGATGAGGTAATTCGCGTACGAAGCGGCGAGGCGGCGCTCGCCGTCGCGTATCGGTCGTGCCCAGGGCAGTGCATGCAGGCGATAAGGTTGACCATCTACCGTCCGTAATGCGGCGAGCTCTTCGGCCATCGCGTTGAGTTCGGCGTAGTGGTGGTCGTCCGGATCGTCGCAGTCCTGATACACGATGGCCTGGTCCGGAGCGAAGCGCGCCAGTGTGTCGATATGCGCGTCCGTGTCGTCGCCTTCGAGGTAGCCGTGATCCAGCCACAGGATGCGCTGGGCTTCGAGGCTGCTGCGCAGCATGGTCTCGATCTGTTCGCGGCTCAGCTGCGGATGGCGCTGGTGCAGGCACTGCCAGGTAGTCAGGATGGTGCCGGCGCCATCGGATTCTATGCCGCCGCCTTCCAGCGCCCAGTCTATGCGTCGGTGGGCGGCCGGCGCGAACACCTTGCGTGCAATGAGGCCACGCACGAGCTCGTCGTCGCGGCTGGCGGCGAACTTGCCACCCCAGCCGGTGAAGCGGAAATCGGTGAGCTGGAAATGCTTACCATCGCTGAGCGTGATCGGCCCGGAATCGCGCAGCCAGGTATCGTCATAGGCAATCTCGACGAAACGCAGCCGCGCCGGGTTCGCGCCGGCTGCCTGCAACAGCGCCTCGGCGTGTGAACGCAAAGCCGCGTCGGCGACGCAAATGATGGCTTCCTGGTAGCGCGTGATCGCGCTGATCAGCGCGGTATAGGTAGTCTCGACCTCAGCCAGACGCTCAGCCCAGTCGGTGTCGGCGTGAGGCCAGGCCAGCAGTACGGCGGACTGCGCTTCCCATTCGGCGGGCAGGCGCAATGCGGATGTGGACGTCACCAAGGCATTCCTTCAGAACAGGGGATGCGCGGGCGACCGAACGCAGGCTGAGCCGCGCCGCAGAATCGCGCAGCATAGCGGAGCGGGAGGCGCGGACCAAGCCCTTGTACGACAAGGGCTTGCAACGAAGCAGTGGCAGCGCGCGCAGGCGCGCCGCGGGCTGGCGTCAATGCGTCTTCTTGACGCCGAGTTCGTTCGCGTCGGCGCGCTTGACCACGGCATCGATCACGTGGCTGCGTTCGAAATAAACGATGAAATTGTCGTATTCCCAGCGATTGATGACCGGATGCTGCGGTCTGTTGCCACCGCGCGGATCGAGCTTGGCGACCGGAGCGCCGTAACGGCTCTCGACCTGCGCCATCGACATACCGCGTGTAGGCAGTGCCATGGTTGCTTCTTTCTGTGTGCGCTCCATCAGCAAGGTGTCGGCGGCGGCACTGGAGGTAATGGCGGCCAGGCCCAGAGCGGCGAGCAGCGCGGAAAGGCGAAATGTCATGACGTTCTCCTCGGTCAGGGACCAGATGCGGCGACCCGCGTTTTAACAGAAGGTTGCGCGAACTTCCATGAACTGGCTTGCGCTTGGTTCAGGTCGCTGCGCGTCAACCTATCGGCATCGTCTGCGTTGGTCGTGGGCAGTGGGAGCAAAGTGCGCTGCCCCACAGAGCTATCGATCTGGTGCGAGTAGGGGGCGAGCATTTGTAAGACACCCTGCGTGGCTGGGTCGAGGGAGAGGAGTCCGGGTTGTGGGCCGGACATCCTTCGCTTTTCATCCGTAACGGAGAGTCGCCATGCAGGCACAACTCGCCCGACGTTCGTTGCTGACCGCGTTGTTCGCGGCCGCGCCGGCGCAATCCTCTACGTTGCCGCTGCCCGATGCGGCCATACATCTGCTCGGCCGCACCAGCTTCGGCCTTACTGAAGATTCGCTGGCCCGCGTTCGTGCAATCGGCGCGGACGCCTATATCGATGAACAACTGGCCCCGGAGCTGCTTGATGACGGGCCCGTGGAGGCGGTGCTGGCTGGCCTGGAAACCCTGCCGCTCAGCAACGCGCAGATCATGCGCGGCTACGCGGCCGGAAGTGCTGAAGCCCGGCGCATTCCGCTGATGCAGCTACGCAGCGCGACTGTGCTGCGCCAGCTTTATAGCCGGCGCCAGCTGCTCGAGGTCATGGTCGAGTTCTGGTCCAACCATTTCAACATCACCCATACGGAGGGCCGCGGCCGTTACTACAAGACCAGCGATGATCGCGATGTGATCCGGCGTCATGCATTGGGCCGTTTCGGCGATCTGCTGCGCGCAAGCGCCCACAGTCCGGCCATGCTGGCCTATCTGGACAATGCGAGCAACGTCGTCGACGGACCGAACGAGAACTATGCGCGCGAACTCATGGAGCTGCATACGCTAGGCGTCGACGGCGGCTATACCGAGGCTGACGTCAAGGAAGTCGCCCGCTGTTTTACGGGCTGGGGTATACGAAACCACGAGTATTATTTTTTTCCTAGCCGGCACGATTTTGGCGCCAAGCAGGTGCTCGGTCTGTCGCTGCCGGCCAATCGCGGCGAGGAAGACGGTCTTGCCGTGCTTGATCTGCTGGCGACACATGCCTCAACCGCGCGTTTCATTGCGCGCAAGCTGCTGGTTCGTTTCGTCGAGGACGCACCTGCTGCGGCGCTGGTCGATAGCATCGCGACGGTATTCCGCTCCAGTGGTGGTGACATCCGCGCGACGCTTGCAGCGATTCTTAAATCAGCAGAGTTCCGCGCCAGCGTAGATCGGAAGTTCAAGCGGCCTGCGGAATATATTGCAGCGAGTCTGCGTGCGAGCGGGGCGCGCATGAACGGTGAGGTGGGACTGCGCATCGTCAATGCGGCACTGACCGTGCAGGGGCAGGAGCCGTTGAGTTGGCCGGCGCCCAACGGCTATCCGGACGTACAAGGCTATTGGCTAAACACCGCTGCATTGCTGGCGCGCTGGAATTTCGTGCTGGCCCTGCTGCAGCGTGGGCCGAACGCTCCGCTGGCTGTCGACGTGGTGGCGCTGCGCGGTACGGCGACGACTCCAGCCGCGCTGGTCGACCGGCTTGCCCAGCGTCTGCTGCATCGTCCTCTGACTGAGCAGGCACGCAGCCTGCTTATCGGTTATGCCGCGGCGGGTGGAGATGCCGACGCCGCGCTGCCGCCGCGCCAGCTCGATGCGACATCACGTGAACTCGGCGCGCTGCTGCTCGCGTCGCCGTATGCGCAGTACCGCTGAGGAGAACGCCATGCTCAACTGTGAATCCCGTCGTCGTTTCCTCAAGCTTGCCGGCCTGGCGGCCAGCTTGCCGCTGCTGTCCTCGCGGCTGGTGTTCGCACAAGATGGAGCGACAGCGCGTGATGTATTGGTCGTTGTGTTTCAGCGTGGTGGTCTGGACGGGCTCAATGCCGTGGTGCCCGCGGGTGATGCCGCCTACTATGATCGGCGCGGCCGTGTTGCCATTGCCGAAGCCGATGTGCTTGCTTTGTCCGGGCAGACACGTTTTGGCTTGCATCCCGCGCTGGCGCCTTTGCTGCCGGCATATGCGGCCGGCGAACTGGCGCTGGTTCACGCGAGCGGAGCGCCGACCCAGAGCCGCTCGCACTTTTCTTCCCAGAACCTGATGGAGCGTGCCGTATTCGACGGCTCCGGGGATGCCAGCGGCTGGCTCAATCGGCACCTCGTCGCACGCGGACCCGCAGCGGACTTTCAGGGGATCGGTTTTGGCACTGCGGTACCGCGCTCCTTGTCCGGTGCGGCGCCAGTACTGGGCATCAATGCGTTCGATGACTTTGCCCTGCACACCGATACGGCGCGGGCCGATGAACTGAGTGAGACCTTGCGCTTGCTGCATCCGGGAAACAGCGGGCTTGATGCCGTCGCCCAGACGGCCTTCAGTGCAATGAGTGAGTTGCGCGGCGCAGATCCGGAGCAGTTCCTGCCGGCCAATGGGGCGGACTATCCATCGACGCCGTTCGGTCGGCGCCTGCTGCAGATAGCGCAACTGATCAAGGCGGGTGTTGGACTGGAAGTCGCGACGGTCGATATCGGTGGCTGGGACCATCATGCGGACGAGCTCAGCCAGCTACAGCCCTTGCTGGCTGAGTTTGCTCAGGCCGTTGCCGCGTTCCGCGCCGACCTGGGGGCGGCCATCAATGGCGTCACCCTGGTCAGCATGAGCGAGTTCGGCCGCCGCGTCGTACCCAATGCCTCAGGCGGTACGGACCACGGTACGGCCAATTGCCTGTTTGTGCTCGGCGGCGGTGTGGTCGGTGGTACGGTTTACGCGGACTGGCCGGGGCTGGGAGAGGCTGACCTCGCCGAAGGGGATCTGGCTATTACCACCGACTACCGCGTGGTGCTGGGTGAGCTTCTACGCAAACGCCGCGGTGAAACGGCGCTGCAGCAGGTTTTCCCGGGTTATGGCGATCCGCGGGAACTCGGTCTGTTCCGCATGTCTTAGCATCAGCGCGGTATCGAAACGGGGCAAGGTTCACGCAAAGCATAAGGGCCGCTTTCGCGGCCCTTATGCTTTGCGTGTGCTGATCAGCTGGCGCTGTGGATTCAGCGCTGGCGCGCCTTGAAGCGCGGGTTGCTCTTGCAGATCACAAACACCTTGCCGCGGCGGCGCACGACCTTGCAGTCGCGGTGACGCTGCTTCGCGGACTTCAGCGAATTCAGTACTTTCATGGGGGGAGCTCCTCGAAACAGCTTGCACAAAGACGCGCGAGCATAGCAGCACTGACAGCATTTGCAAATGCTGTAGCCGTAGTCCGAAGTGGCGGAGTGGGCGAGGGTAGCCGGTCAGGCCGGTAACGCCATAGTCAGAAAAATACCCGGGTGATATTGTCATCTGAATAAAACCCGGGTAAATTTTACAGACTTATTGCCGGAGCCCCTGTATGCATCCTCTTAGCCCTATTTATTGCATCGTGTTTCACCATGCCCGCCGCATTGCGGCGGGACCGCTTGCCGAGGCTGCGCGCGCGACGAGCGAACAACTCGGCGAACGTGCTGCTGAAGTGCAGGTATTCGACGCCGAAACCAGTAAACCCATCGACGTCGACTGGCGTGGAACAGCTGAGGATGTTGTGGCTCGACTGTCGGCTGAGCCGGTGCCCCTTGCGGTTGGTGGGCGCGGCCGGCCTAAGCTCGGCGTCGTCGCGCGTGAAGTCACGTTGCTGCCGCGCCATTGGGACTGGCTGGCCGAGCAGCGTGGCGGTGCTTCCGTTACCTTGCGCAGGCTCGTCGACGATGCGCGGCGGGCGGATACTGGCGCTGCGAGGCGACGCGCTCAGGAGTCGGCACATCGCTTCATGACGGCACTGGCTGGCGACGCCCCCGGTTTTGAGGAGGCGCTGCGAGCGCTCTACGCCAGCGATGCCGCCGGGTTCGAGAGATTCACTGCGTTATGGCCGCCGGATGTGCGCGATCATGCGCGCTCGCTGGCCGCCACCGTGTTCGGGACGGCGGCCTGATCGAGCCGGCCCGTGTGTAATCCGGTTGAGCCGGATCGGCGCCAGCCCGCCTTTCTCACACCCCTTCTACGGCGGCCGCTGATGCGCTCGGCCTGCCACGCGCTGCTCAATCGTGCTGGCTCGACGTAGTGTCGGCTACGCCTGCGCCGTCACTCAGTCCGCGGCGCGCATCAGAGGCGTTTCGGCGGCCTCGCTACGAACGGGTGTGAGAAATGCTGGCTAGCGGCGATAGGCCTGGGCCAGCGTATTCAGGTGCAGGCGCTCGGCATCGCGCAGGAATGGCGCGATCAGCAGCATGACCTGGTAGATGCCCTGATTCAGGTCTTCCTGGTTCGGATCGGCACGGGAATTGCGCACGGCATTGAAATTGAGCCAGAACGTGGTCAGCAACAGTACGTTCTCGGCGCTGGCCCGGATTTCATCCGTCGTTGCGCGCAGGATCTCGGCCTGGGCGAGGCCTTTGAGCACTTCCGAGGCGCTGTTCGCGGCGCGGTTGAGCATGCGGCCGAAATGGAGCTTGAGCTTGCGGTTGCGCGACAGGATGTCGACCAGGTCGCGATACAGAAAGCGGTAATCCCACATGCATTCGAACACCCGGTGCAACTGCATCCAGATGTCCTCGAGGTTGGGCAGTCGCTCCGACGGCACGCGCAGCGCCTCGTCCATACGGGCTTCGTACGCGGCGAACAGTTGCTCGACGATGTCGTCCTTGTTGCGAAAGTGGTAGTACAAATTGCCAGGGCTGATCTCCAGCTCATCGGCAATATGGTTGGTCGTAACGTTGGGTTCGCCCTGGGCGTTGAACATTACCAGGGCGATTTCGAGGATGCGCTCGCGCGTACGCCGGGCCATCAACGATCTCCGCGCAGTCCGCGCAAAACAGGACTAGGCATTCAGCCGCCTAGCTTCTTGACGAGGTCGACGTATTTCTGCATCGCATCTTCGGTCTTGGTTCCCTTCAGCTTGGCCCAGGCTTCGTACTTGGCGGTGCCGACGAAATCGAAGAAGCCTGGCTTGGGCCCCGAAACATCGCCTGCTGACCCCTGTTTGTACAACGCATACAGTTTCAGCAGCGTGTCGTTGTCGGGGCGTTCCGGAAGATTCATGGCCTTCTTCGCCGCTTCCTCGAATTTGCTCGTCAGGTCAGACATGGTTCGCTCTCGGGGGATCGGATTCCGCATCGGCGCGTGCGGTGAGTGCGAGCTTGTATCACGCGTCCCCGGGACGGTCAACGCGATGTGCAAGGGCCTCGATCAGGTGTTTGAAAGCCGCTTGGAAAGCGCCCCGTAGCGGGACTATCTTATGCACCGGAAGGAGAGCCGTGAGGGAGAGGAATGCGCAGCGGAGGCCGGCAAGTACTGCCGCTGTCCGTTGTGCAGCCGGTCGCTCATCAAAGCGGGGCGACACGCCCGATCAGACGCGCCGCAGTCCCGGCGTGATTTCGCAAGGGGATACGAATGACTTATTTCGTCACCGGTGCCACCGGCTTCATCGGTCGTCATCTCGTCGCCAAGCTGCTTGAGCGCAAGGGCACGATCTATTGCCTGGTGCGCAAGGGTTCCACTGACAAGTTCGAGCAGCTTCGGCAAAGCCTGGGAGCTGATGAAAAGCGGCTGGTCGCAGTAACCGGTGACCTGGCCAAGGCGCGCCTGGGGGTGTCGCCAGCGCTGATCAAGACGCTCAGTGGCAAGGTTCAGCACTTTTTCCACCTTGCAGCTTTGTACGATTTGAGTGCCGATGCGGAGAGCCAGCGCATCGCGAACATGGACGGCACACGTCACGCGATGGAGCTCGCCGATGCGGTCAAGGCCGGCTGCTTCCATCACACCAGCTCCATTGCTGCAGCAGGCCTCTATCCCGGAGTATTCCGCGAAGACATGTTTGACGAGGCCGAAGAGCTCGACAATCCCTACTTCCGCACCAAGCACGATTCCGAAGGGCTGGTGCGCAAGGAATGTTCGCGCCCCTGGCGCATCTACCGTCCGGGTATCGTGATCGGCAATTCCACGACCGGCGAAATGGACAAGATCGACGGCCCCTATTATTTCTTCAGGCTGCTGAAGAAACTGCGCCAGACCTTGCCACCCTGGGTGCCCACGGTAGGGCTTGAGGGCGGGCGTGTGAATCTGGTGCCAGTGGACTGGGTTGCGGCAGCGATGGACCACATCGCGCACAAGCCGGGCCTCGACAGCCACTGCTTCCATCTGACCGATCCGGCGCCGCGGCGCATTGGCGAGGTGCTCAACATTTTTGCGCGCGCGGGACATGCGCCGGAGATGACCATGCGTCTGGACGCGCGCATGTTTGCGTTCATCCCGCAGGGCATACGCGCGGCGTTGAGCAGTTTGCCGCCGATCAAGCGCTTTACCAATGTGATCCTGCGCGATTTCGGCATACCGCGCGAGGTCATGAAATTCATCAATTATCCAACCCGCTTTGACTGCCGCGAAACCGAACGCGCGCTCAAGGGAAGCAAGATCAGGCTGCCCAAGCTCGAGGACTACGCCTGGCGTATCTGGGACTACTGGGAACGGCATCTTGACCCCGATCTGTTCGTCGATCATTCGCTGAGCGGCAAGGTCAAGAATCGCGTCGTGGTGGTCACGGGCGGCTCGTCGGGTATCGGCAAGGCGGTAGCACTCAAGATTGCCGCCGCCGGAGCCAAGATCATCATCTGTGCTCGTGGTGAGGAAGAACTCGCCGTTGCCAAGAAAGACATCGAAGCGGCGGGCGGAAGCTGTTTCACCTATGTGGTCGATCTGTCGGACATGGCCAGCTGCGATGATTTCGTCAAACGCGTGCTGGCCGAGCATGGCGCGGTCGATGTGCTGGTCAACAACGCCGGCCGTTCGATACGCCGCTCCATCGCGCTCAGCTTCGACCGCTTCCACGACTTCGAGCGCACCATGCAGCTCAATTATTTCGGCGCGCTGCGGCTGATCATGGGTTTCCTGCCAGTAATGTCCGGGCAGCGTCGTGGCCACATCATCAACATCTCGTCGATAGGCGTGTTGACCAATGCGCCGCGCTTCTCAGCCTACGTCGCTTCCAAGGCGGCGCTCGATGCGTTCTCGCGCTGCGCCCAGGCCGAGTACTCCGACCTTGGCATCAGCTTCACAACGATCAATATGCCGCTGGTCAAGACACCGATGATCGCGCCGACCAAGATGTACGATCATGTGCCCACCCTGTCGCCGGAGGAAGCCGCTGATCTCGTTGTCGAGGCCATCATCAAGCGCCCGGTACGTATCGCAACACGGCTGGGCATCTTCGCCTCGATACTGTATTCCCTGGCGCCGCGTGCCTACGAGATCATCATGAACTCGGCCTTCCGTCTGTTCCCGGATTCGGCCGCGGCCAAGGGTATGGCGGGGCGGGCAGAACTTGAGCAGCCAACCAATGAGCAGATCGCGGTTGCCGCGCTGATGCGCGGTGTGCACTGGTAGACGACGGAATAGGGGAAGCGCAGCGCCGGCAAGCCGGCGTTGCGTCTTATCCCGTTGCCGTTGCGCGTGGTGACACCGACAATCGAAGCTCCCGGCAGTCATGGATGCTTCGATGAATCAGGAACACAGCACGGTTCAGATCGCCTTGCACGGTGCAGGCGGCCGCATGGGGCATGCGTTGCTGCGTGCAGCGGCGCAGCAGCCGGGGCTGGCCATATCGGCCGCTCTGGTACGGCCAGGCTCGACCCTGGTTGACACACCCTTGGGGCGGGTTCTCGGGGGCGGCACCGGTGAGCTTGAGTTCCGCGCTGCATTGGACCCGGAAACACCGGTCGATGTGATTGTGGATTTCAGCGGGCCGCAAGCCTTCGACGCGGCGCTGGCCCTGGCGCTGGAACGGCGCGTCGCCTTAGTCAGTGGCACTACCGGATTATCGTTGCAGCAGTTGGTTGAACTGCGCCGCGCGGCTGCCGTGATTCCCGTGCTGTGGGCATCGAATTTCAGTTTGGGCGTGGCCCTGATGCGGCGGTTCGCGCGTATTGCTGCCAAGGTGCTGCCGGACTGGGACTGCGAAATCGTTGAAATGCACCATAGGCGCAAGGCGGATGCCCCTTCCGGCACGGCGTTGACGCTGGGCGAATCGGTGGCTGAGGGGCGTGGCATTGCCCTGGAGGCAGTCGCCGCCCATGGCCGCAGCGGCCAGACCGGCGCGCGGCCCGCGGGCCAGATCGGGTTTCACGCCCTGCGCGGCGGTGACGTGGTCGGCGAGCACACGGTCATCTTCGTCAGTGAAGACGAACGCCTGGAATTCACCCATCGCGCCGCGAATCGTGAGCTCTTCGCGCGTGGCGCGCTGTTCGCCGCGCAATGGCTGGCAGCGGCACAGCCGGGCAGCTACAGCCTGGATGATGTGCTGGGTGACTAAAAGTATATAAATTGTCGTGTTTTTCAATGTAAACGTTTTTCGCTCCCCGGGAAGGGGCTCGGCCGGTGCGGCTAGGGCCAGCCCGTTGCGGGCGGGTCAGTGAAACAGACTGCGACCCTGCATCAAGCTTCGCGATTGCAGCGCCGCTGCTTGAGGTAAGGTCTGGGCCCATGCCTCTCGCCAACTTCCACCCCGCCGTAACCCGATGGTTCGAGCGAACCTTTACCAGTCCCACGCCGGCACAGCGTGCTGCCTGGCCATTGATCCGTGCCGGGCGCAACACCTTGGTGGCCGCGCCGACCGGTTCCGGCAAGACACTCACGGCTTTCCTTGCCGCTTTGGACGAACTGGTCCGGCGTGGTCTTGAGCCAGACGGTCTTGCGGACGCGACTGCGGTCGTCTACGTCTCTCCGCTCAAGGCCTTGTCCAACGACATTCGCCTGAACCTGGAAGCGCCGCTGGCCGGCATCCGCGAGGAACTTGCCGCGCTGGGTCTTGCCGACGTAGCGATCCGCACGGCCGTGCGCACCGGCGACACGCCGGCAGCGGAGCGGCAGCAGGTGTTCCGCAAGCCGCCGCACATCATTGTCACCACGCCGGAGTCGCTGTACGTGCTGCTGGGTTCGGTGTCAGGCCGCGGTCTGCTCTCGACGGTACGTACGGTCATTGTCGATGAGATCCATGCGGTGGCGGCGAGCAAGCGCGGCAGCCATCTGGCCTTGTCGCTGGAACGCCTGCAGGCCTTGTGTGAGCAACCGCTGGTGCGTATCGGACTGTCGGCAACGCAAAAGCCGATCGGCGCGGTTGCGCGTTTTCTGGTCGGCGCCGGTGATGGCATTGCCTTGCCGGACTGCGAAATCGTCGATATCGGTTATGGCAAGCAACGTGATCTTGCGCTGGAGCTGCCGCCGACGCCGCTTGCGGCGGTGATGTCCAAGGACCAGTGGGAGCAGGTCTACGACCGTGTGGCCGAACTGGTGCGGGCGCATTCGACCACCTTGGTCTTCGTCAATACGCGGCGCATGGCCGAACGTGCCGCGCGGCATCTCGGCGAACGGTTGGGCAAGGACGTCGTTGCTGCGCATCACGGTAGCCTGGCGCGTGAATTGCGCCTGGACGCGGAGCAGCGGCTCAAGCGAGGCGAGCTGCGCGTGCTGGTGGCAACGGCTTCACTGGAACTCGGGCTGGATATCGGCGATGTAAACCTGGTCTGCCAGCTAGGCTCGCCGCGTTCGATCGCCGCATTCCTGCAGCGTGCGGGGCGTTCGGGGCATGCGGTCGGCGGAGTGCCGAAGGCGCGGTTGTTTGCGCAGTCACGCGACGAACTCGTCGAATGCGCCGCACTGCTGGATTGTGTGCGGCGTGGCGAGCTGGATGCCCTGCGCATCCCGGTGGCGCCGCTGGACGTGCTGGCCCAGCAGATCGTGGCGGAGACCGCGTGCAGCGATTGGGACGAGGATGCGCTCTATGCACTGCTGCGTCGTGCATCGCCGTACGCGGCGCTGCCGTTTGCCGATTACAGCGCGGTCGTGCGCATGCTTGCCGATGGTTTCAGCACGCGCCGCGGTGCGCGCGCCGGCTATGTGCACCGCGACGCTGTGCACCGCCGCCTGCGCGGACGCAAGGGGGCGCGCATGACCGCGCTGATGTCCGGCGGCACGATTCCCGATACCGGTGACTATGCCGTGGTGCTGGAACCCGAAGCGCATACCGTCGGCACGGTGAACGAGGACTTCGCGATCGAGAGCCTGTCCGGCGATGTGTTCCAGCTCGGCAACACCAGCTATCGCATCCTGCGCGTGGAACCGGGCCGCGTGCGTGTCGAGGATGCCAAGGGCGTGCCGCCGAACATTCCGTTCTGGCTGGGTGAGGCGCCAGGCCGTAGCGACGAGCTGTCGCTGGGTGTGTCGCGGCTGCGTGAGGCGGTCGCTGCGGCGATCAGCGACGGCGGGCCAGCGGCCGGCACGCACTGGCTCACGCACGAACTCGGCCTTGACCAGACCGCGTCGCAGCAGATCGTCGATTACTTCGCCAAGACGATGGTGGTACTCGGCGCGGTGCCTACGCAGTCGCGTATCGTGCTGGAACGGTTCTTCGACGAATCTGGCGGTACGCAGCTGATCGTCCATTCACCGTTCGGCAGCCGGCTGAATCGCGCCTGGGGCTTGGCCTTGCGCAAGCGCTTCTGCCGCCAGTTCAATTTCGAGCTGCAGGCCGCGGCCACGGAGGACGCGATCATCCTGTCGCTGTCGACCAGCCACAGTTTCCCGTTGCTCGATGTCTCGCGCTATCTGCACTCGGCCACGGCGCTGGATGTGCTGGTGCAGGCGCTGCTCGATGCGCCGCTGTTTGGCGTGCGTTGGCGCTGGACGGCAACCACGGCGCTCGTGTTGCCGCGCTTCGTCGGCGGGCGCAAAGTCGCGCCACAGCTGCAGCGCATGAAATCCGAGGATTTGCTCGCCACGGTGTTTCCCGACCAGGTTGCATGCCAGGAAAACCTTGTCGGCGACCGTGAAGTCCCAGATCATCCGCTCGTCGCGCAGACGTTGTACGACTGCCTGCACGAAGCCATGGATGCACCGGGCTGGCTGCAGCTACTGCGACGGTTGGAACGAGGGGAAATCACGCTTATCGCGCGCGATCTGCCCGCGCCGTCGCCGCTCGCCGCCGAAATCCTCAACGCGCGGCCGTACGCGTTCCTTGATGATGCACCGCTGGAGGAACGGCGCACCCAGGCCGTGCAGAGCCGTCTGTACCGCGAAGCGGACTCCGCCGAGGAACTCGGCCGGCTCGACGCGTCGGCGATCGACCTGGTGCGCGAAGAAGCCTGGCCGCAGCCGCGCAATGCCGATGAAATGCATGAGGCGCTCACCGGCATCGGCATGGTCACCAGCGCCGAGGTGGACTCGAACCCAGGCTGGCGCGACTGGTTGCAGGAGCTGGCCGTCGACGGCCGTGCGACTGAAATTGTTCCTCATGTTATTTATTCCACAAGTACTATTTTCGCCGCGACGGAGCAGCTGCCGCTGCTGCGCGCGCTGTTTCCCGCAGCTGTCTGTACGCCCGAGGTCGATGTGCCGGAGGAATATGCACAGGCGGAGTGGTCGCGCGAAACGGCTCTGTGCGAGCTGTTGCGCGCGCGTCTGGGCTGCCTGGGGCCGGTGCAGGCCGCTGCATTGGCGCAGTCGCTCGCTGTGGCAGTCGCGGAGGTCGAGGTCGCCCTGCTGTCGCTGCGGGGCGAGGGTTATGTCATGCAAGGCCGCTTCACGCCGGACGTGGCTGCGGACGAATGGTGCGAGCGGCATCTGCTGGCACGCATCCATCGCTATACACTCCGGCACCTGCGCCGCGAGATTGAGCCGGTTTCGCCGCGGGACTTCCAGCGTTTTCTTTTCGACTGGCAGCGCCTCAGCGACGGTGAACGGGCGCGCGGACCGGAAGCGCTGGCGGCTGTGCTCGGACAGCTCGAAGGCTTCGAGGCACCGGCCGTCGCGTGGGAGGCGGACCTGCTGCCGGCACGCGTGCGCGACTATTCGATTACCTGGCTGGACGAGCTGTGCACGGCCGGCCGCACTTTGTGGACGCGGCTGCGGCCGAATGCGGGTGATGGGGCAGGGCGCGGCAATGCTTCGCTGCGCAGCACGCCTATCCTTCTGCTGCCGCGGCGCACCGCGCCCGTGTGGACGCGCCTTGCGTCGCGCGCTGACGAGGCGCTGGATCTGGGTTCGCGCGCGCAGAAAGTCGTGGACTACCTCGACGAACACGGCGCCTCGTTCTTCGACGAGATCGCCGATGGCACGCGTCTGCTGCGTACCGAACTCGAAGAGGCACTAGCCACACTCGTCGTGCGTGGCCGCGCGCAGTGCGACAGCTTTGGCGGATTGCGTGCGCTGCTCGTGCCCGCATCAAAGCGCGACGGAGCGAGCTCGCGCCAGCGCCGCCGCAAGCCGGTATTGTTCGGCATCCGCGATGCCGGGCGCTGGGCGCTGATCCGCACGCCGACACAGCCGGTACAATCCGAAGACCTTGAACACGTCGCCCGCATGCTGCTGCGCCGCTACGGCGTGATCTGTTGGCGCCTGCTGGAACGCGAAGCGGCCTGGCTGCCGCCTTGGCGCGAACTGGTACGTGTCTATCAGCGTCTTGAGGCGCGTGGTGAGATTCGCGGTGGCCGCTTCATCACGGGTGTCCCCGGTGAGCAGTTCGCACTGCCCGAGGCTGTTGCGACCCTGCGCCGCGTACGCCGCGAACCAATGGATGGCCAGTACATCGTT
Source organism: Rhodanobacteraceae bacterium (assembly GCA_016790075.1). Taxonomy (GTDB): domain Bacteria; phylum Pseudomonadota; class Gammaproteobacteria; order Xanthomonadales; family Rhodanobacteraceae; genus Tahibacter. Next base: position 30,306 of record JAEUPP010000028.1, read on the forward strand.
GTGGCTGCCACTGATCCGGCCAACCTGCTTGGCAGCGTGCTTGCCGGCGACAAGGTGGCACGTATTCCCGGTCATCGTGTGTTGTACCGCGACGGATTGCCAATCGCGGCGCTGGCGGCGGGAGAGGTAGTGTTTCTCGAGGTACTGACGATGCCGGAGCAACACGAAGCGGCGCGCGTCCTGCGCGGGCGAGAACCGGTGCTTGCGGATCTGCCGGCAGCGCCCCCGCTTTGAGCCGTGGCTGAGTTAGGCTGCCGGTTGCCGGTGTTTCAACCAATGACAGGCAGCGCCACACCACTTCAGTTGACGACTTGAATTTGCAAACACCGTCTCGGGTGGCCCGGAATATTCACGGTCACTCGTAGAGTTGAGAAGCAAGGATAAATCAGGTGTGGGCGGCGCCATGGCAACGGCAACGTGGTTGCCATGCCGCCGCCCCCTGCATTGCGCCACGGTTGCGTGACTATGGAGCCGAAGTGACTGCAGGCAAAGTGTACTCACCAACCACAGAGACACCGCTGAAGGGGCCATTTCCTCTTAAAATCACATACGCTGTTCCAGCGGGTGGGTTTGTGCGAATACATGCATTACCTCCGACACCGAGGTAGCGCGCAACGCAGTCATAATTGTCCTGCGAAGCTGGATCGCCGAACCGAACATATAGATCGGGTGTTCCGGTTCCGCCTTTCGTCCAGAACCGCAAATTTGTCGCGCCCTGGGGAATTTCCATGACAAAAGTCCGCTGCGAATCGGCCTGGCCGTCTGCGCTGGATACGGCGACTCCGTTCTGGAGAGGGATGTTGTCCACGCCGGACGCGTTGGTGATGACCACGTCTCGCTCTTGGTAACCAATAAGCCTATTGCTATCAAGAATCCGCAGCGCCACCCTGTAGGTACCATTCGACTTGTAGGTCTTGGTGGGATTCACCGCCGAAGAGGACGACCCATCACCGAAAAACCAGGTACGGGATATTACAGTTTCTGGCGATGTTCGCGCGACGAATTTTGCTGTACGTCCGTTGGTTGAGACGTCAAAGTAAACAGAAGGGAACATTACGCTGCTTATCGCACCAAGTGTTTTAGCGGCATCAATGATGCCTGTGCCGCAGTTGCAATCAGGCGGCACAGGACGTGTGTTTTGTTTGATGAGATTCCTGATCGTCGAAGCTGTCAATGTTGGTCTCCTGGCTAGCAATAGCGCTGCCAGGCCCGCTACTTGCGGGGCCGCCATGGAAGTGCCTGCTATGCTGGCGTAAGACTCCCGCCGCTGCTCCTTCCAACCCCATTGAAATGTTGATGGGATATCACCTGTTCGTGGATTGTCGGCTACATCGTCGCTCGGGCTAGCGCCAATGCCGCCAGGGGCGGCTACGTCAATACCAGAGCCGAAATTCGAGTAGTTGAACGCGCGGTTGCCTGCCTTTGTTGTCGCGGCGACGGCTAGCACGCCGGCGCAGTTGGCTGGCACGGCACCTGAGACGTCGACGTTGTCGTTGCCAGCTGCGACCACAACAACTGCTTCGTGCAAAAGTGCAGTATCGATAGCGGACTGGTAAGTTGCCGTACACGGACCTAACCCACCCAGACTCAAATTGATGACTCGCGCTGGCGTAGGATTGAGCGCGGCGGGTGCGCCGCTAGGTACCGTGCCTCCGGCCGCCCAGATAATCGCATCGGCGATATCGGACATGTTGCCACCGCAGCGGCCTAAAACACGCAAGGGCAATATTCGAGCGCCGGGTGCAACTCCGGCTATTCCTAAAGCATTGTTTCTTCTTGCGGCGGCTATTCCCGCTACGTGCGTGCCATGCCAGCTCGACGGAGCTGGCTCAGAACCCGGGCCTGAGGACGCACAGTTATTCCGTGCCTGCCAGTCGCCCTCATCGTTCGGATCAGCATCGCGTCCGTTACCGTCACGAGCGGTGACCGCGTCGGAAATGAAGTCATAGCCGGCCACTACTTGTCCGGCGAGATCCAAATGCGGCGTAATACCACTGTCTACTATGGCAATCACGACGGGATCTGCATTCGACCAGAGCGTTTGTTCCCACGCATGTTCAACATTGATACCACCGACTTTGTCAAATAAATTCCATTGTGAATGATAAAATGTATCGTTTGGTGTGAACTGGGCATAGACGCGGGAATCCGGCTCTACCCAGCTCACGTCAGGGTTGTTAGCAATTTCCATCATTACGCGCGCCACATCGAGTGCGCGTGCCGGTTCTCCGGTGGCGGGCGTAGCGCGGATCAATATGCCGCCGGTTGCCAGTTCGCGCACAACGTTGAAGGACAGGCCAAAGCGCTTGCTTGCGCGAACCGCATCTTCGGCTGCAAGGTTCATGGCTTTTGCCGACTCCGCTTCTGAGCGCGCCATTTTTCCGCGTTTGTTCTGCGGTAGCCTCTTTTCCATGCCGTGGTAGTAAACAATAAAGCTGTCAGTAGCCTCGCCACGAGTGGACTGGCTGAAACCAACGCGCTTGGCGTAGGCGGCACGCTCATGAGCCGATATTTCTGCTGGTTGTGCGCATACAACTCCGCAGAACAAAGCCAAGGCTAGCGGGTTGTAGCGGACAGCGAGTTGAATCATCTGTCGCAACGAGATTTTCATGACTAAGATCTCTTTTTGGTTTCGTTCGCAGTTGACTGTATGTGTTACACCAAGTCATTTCTGGCGCGCAGTGCGCTTAATCACTCGGTGCAGTTAGCTGCACAATACGCACTACGATACTTAGGCAGCGTGAAATTCGTGGTCAATAACTATCATCAGACAATTAACTTCAGGTTTCTGATGTCAGTGAATTAACGACATATTTTTGAATTTTATAAAAAGTATGAAAATAACCAGTAAGGACACTGGCTGTATGTCTGGAGTGCAGGGAAATGCCTTGTCTATTTGGGTTGGCAGAGTGACGATCAGTTTTCATTGCAGAAATTCTGGAAACCGTACTCTGAAATAGTAATTTTCCATGTTTCTTCATCTGACGGCGGTCAGAAGAAACAGTAAAGGTCAATTAGAGTGGGCCTTGCCGGCACAGGATCCTAGTAGGACGTGAAAAATTTGAACTGATGACTGACTCTTCCGTTGATGCACGTGGACTGGACGAATTGCGCGCCCCTGGTTGTGGACGAATTCAGCACTCCGATGCATTTTTCGCTGTGTCTTGCCACGATCTGGAACGTTCCGCCGGAAAGTTCCCGTAGAGAGAAATGCTGATTTTCTCGGCGGACATCGCAGGCTGACTGAACCAGCCCCGCATCATTGGCCATGCTGGCGTTTGCTACTTCCAGGCAGAGAGCTGAGTGCATAGGGCGTATAAGGAAAGCGTCATCTACATTGGTATCTGATGCCGGATGGAGTACGAAGTCCTGATTTGATGACAGGCTAAGTGAATTCTGGACTACGGGTACGCCGGACGACATGCCGGCGCCCTGGACATCAAAGTACTGCTGGCTGTGCACAGACATGATTTTGACGACATCACTAAGTGACTCTCGCGTTCCACTCCCTGAGCCGACACTGCAGGCGAAGATTTCGACGTTGTCACAGCTAGTCCCGCTGCAACGCAGCCCGGCTGCAAATTGCTGTGGTGGCAAGATGTCACGGCCTGCGCCTTCGTCCGAGAACGCTGGTCGCCAGTAGCAGTCGTCACGGCGAAGTCCATAGAACTTTGAGCATTGAATGTTGAGGACTTGACAATCTCTGTTGGTGCCGCTGCAGCTCAACCCTGTCATCAGGGTATCCGCTCCGTTGCACATGCCACTGCTGGTGCCGTCCCATCGCGGAAACTCTCTGCTCCAGGTGGTTTCTTCTAGCCCGTAGGACTTGAATTCGGTTCCCGTAACGAGCAAATTCATACGGCTGCAATGCGTCCCGCTACACCCTACTCCAACTACAGCTCTTGAATCGAAAATTCGGTTGTACGTTAGATCAATGATCCATTCGTGATTACCGTCTATCCAGTCCGTCGTGTGTCGTGGAATGTTGCTTGGAGGATAATCAGCTGCGTCTTCGAGTGAGTCTTGCGCGTAGGATGTCCGATAGGAAATTCCGGACATACACAGGTACGCGATGACGAGAGCACTTCTCGTTGCGACGGATAATTTTTTCATTCGCTTCTCCATGAGTAGAAACAAGCGGTGCCGCGTTCGATTAGAAAGGAAGGGTTTCTCGCGGTTTGGTGTTGCTTACTTACGCGAATAGGGTTTGATGCGGCGTGCTTTTTCACACCTATGCGAATGAACTGAAGAAGTGTTTGTGGTGATACTATTCTTATGCTTGTTTTCACATTTTTTGTTAACTTTTTGGAAGTTTCTGGTACTTGCGATTGATTGTTGAATTTTTGAGTAAAGTTGACTAAAAATGCCAAATTTTCAGCCATACGATTTCTGGCACGTCGTTCGTGCCGCCGATTGCCAAATTTCCAGGATATCTGCGGGAAGACAGAAGTCATTTGATTCATGTTATTTAGTCAGTTATCTCGCATCCTTCAACAAGTGCATATCACTGCTGGCGAAGGCGGTTGTTACGTCGAAAAAATTGGCTTGCGCGTTAACCTGGTGCATAGAAAACTAGAGAACTGGACTACAGTTTATTGCAAGGGCATTTTTTTCTTGGGGCGTTCTCCGGTCATTACCGCAGGCTTTTCCGTGCGCGCCCTGGCAGGGCGGGTGCTCCCGACTTCCTGCTTCTTGGTGCGGGGTTTTCCCAGTGGTGTTGACGGTTTCGGTCGGCGAATGGATGTGTGAGTCGGCTCTTTGCAAGCCCGTGCTGTACGGTAGTGGCTGGGGCTTGGCGTGCTTCCTGCGGCTTGGTGACGCCCGCTGACGGGCGTGTATGCAGTGATTGGTTGTTCTCTTGCCATGGTCGGCGCTGCTGCGACGGTTTGATTCTTTATTTCGAGAAAAATTAGAAGCGTCTGTAACTTGGTTACACGGAATCGCTTGAAACACCGCCATGAATTTTCCAACTTGGCGCGTTGTCTGTCCGCCTGTATGTGATGTTGCATATGCAAGAAATGCATATGAATAATGCGGCTAATGCGGTTGCTGCCACTCGAGCCATCCTTCGGTCAGCGCCTTGGGTTTGCGGGGTGCGGCCTGGCCGATCCGCTGAGGCAGTGTCCGGTGGTGTGTTGACTGCCGTGGTTCGTGCGCGCCAGGTGAATGGCGACGGGGGCGCGGCTTGAGAGCGCGTGTTGACCGGGGAGGCGCGGCCGTTGTGCGGTAAGCGTTAACTCCGGTTGCGGTAGGGACGCCGGTTGCCCGGCGCCCCCCGCACAGATCCGTACGAGCCGGATTACCGCATACGACTCCTGCCTAAGGTTGTGACGCATAGAAGCGTTGCGCAGGGTAACCGTCCGGCGCTGTCATCTTCCGCCGCTGATCATCGGCGCTGATCATCACCCCACGGACAGCCACCGGTGCGGCAGCAACTCGGCGATGCGGCGATTGGGATGTGTCGGCAGGCGGGTCAGCACATCCTTGAGGCAGGCATACGGCTGGTGGCCATTCTGTTTGGCGCTGGCGATCAGGCTCATGATCGCCGCGGCACGTTCGCCGGCGGCTTTGGAACCAGCAAACATCCAGTTCTTACGTCCGACAGCGACGGTAAGCGCTCCGCAACCTACATCTACTCAAGCATCAACTACTCTGTTGAGATCCGTAGCAGAGACGCGCCAAGGCAAGAGAGCCTCAAAGTCGGTGAGCGACTGAGCGCGAGGCAGTTGGGTGAAGACATGGCAGAGA
>JAEUPP010000032.1 GCA_016790075.1 Rhodanobacteraceae bacterium
CAGCGATTGTTGAACAAGTAGAGAAGAACGCGAGTCGCTGGCCGATGCGGGTCAAGGCCATTGGCTCACGTTACTGGCGTGTTGTAGGCGAGGCGCAAGACTTGGCCGATACCGCCAGAGCGCTAGGCCAGCGCTGGCTGCCGGGTATTGGATTTGCGAGGTCGCTAGGAAAGGTTCGGTGATCCCGACGGTCGGGATTCTTGAAGCGCGCAAGCGAGGATCTACTGTGGGCGAAGCGAAATTTTCCGTTCGTTGAAACGCGCCGAAAAGGCCGTTGCCCCGTCGTAGAACAATCGCGGGGTAGTGGAGGATAGAGTTATGAGTGTCCCAGGTTTCTTCCCAGATTTCCTGAGTGTCCCAGGTTTCCAGGCTTCTTGTCCCTGGTTTCCGGTTTCTCAACGCACTTGCTGCCGTACCAATTGGTTCAGTTGTGTGTTGTTTTCCAACGCCCGGATTTTCGGGTTGCCGAGCAGGCTGGTGTAGTCGCCTTCCTGGATAGCCTTAAGAACAGCGGGATCCTGAAGGATGGCTTGGATCTGCGGGTCGGACTGCAGGCTCATGATCGATTGCAGCGTCGCTGGATCCTGCATCAGTTGCTTTTGTAGTGATTGGATGTCCTGGGTCAAGGCATCGCCACGCGCCGACGAATTCCCGGGCGAGCCCGCCGCCGTGGAAGCAGCACCGTCGTAGACGATCTGCGCAATGTTCTCTTGCGTGATACGCAGGGTGCCGAGGACGGGCGAGCGCACGATGTACACGCCGTGGTCGATGCTCAGGACTTCACCCTCAATGCGGCTGCCGTCCTTTAGCTCTATCGTCGGTCCCGCCAACACGTTCGTGGTGAGGGCGAGCAGGGCTGCAGCGAGACAGCCCTTCAGGACCTGTTTCATGTTCATCGGCTGTGTCTCCAGGACGTGGGCGTGGTCCGATCGTACTCCGAGCGGAACAAAGTAGCAGGCGGAAAAGAGTGAATCTGGTCTGCAAATTCGGTTCAGCCAGGGAAAGTGGTTGAAACGCGTTCTCTACGGAACCGCTGACGTTTCGCGCAAAGGCACAGTCCTCCCGCTGGACAAGTTCAGCCCTGGTATCGAAACCTCGGACTCATTGCTGATTTCCGTTTGCAGGTGTGTTTATCGGGTGCTTCGGCAGCTGTCAAAGCACCACGCATGTATACGCTGCCCAAGTTGTTCATGCTGGAAGAAACCGCACCGGGGCCGGCGGGTGCCACAGCAGATCCTCGGCTTCTGTCATTGCGGTTGTGCGGCGGAATGTCGCGGTGCGGCCCCTGCTCAACCCCGGCGGCCTGGTGTTGCGTTGGACTTTGCCGGCGTGTCGATGACAAGCCGGTTTCTTGTCCATTATTTTCCAAAAGGAATTTGCTATGAACTTGCGTCATGTGCTGTGCCTGTTGCTGTTCACCGTGTTCTCCTCGGGCGCCTATGCGCGCCAGCCGCATACGCCGCCGACTGCTGCGCCGCCGGTGCGGTCTGCCACTGTCTATCCGATCGTTGTCTCGTTTATCAGCATCGGCGAGGGCGTGTCCTACCCGTCGGTCATGCAGTTCAACACCCTGGTTGCTGAGTTCGAGCATACCTGGGGCGTGGCTGCGCAACGCGTGGTCTCTCCCTGGGGGCGCGAAGGCGAATTCGACGTCTGCTTTACCCTCGGCGGACTTCCAGCCGCCGCACGCGCCGAACTTGTTGATCAGCTGCGGCTGCTCGATGCAGAGCCTCTGGTCGCAGTAGCCGAAGATGTGGCCTGCGCGGACTGAAACGTCTGATGGGCAGGACGACCGCCGCTGCAGTGGCGGCGGTCGCTCTTGCTGGCTTCGCTGTGCCCGCCGGACGGAGCGTTGTCCGTGTCCGGATTCCTGCCTTCGCTGGGGTGGTTACGCTTCGACTACTCGACCGTTACCGACTTGGCCAGATTGCGCGGTTGATCGACGTCGGTGCCCTTCAGAACAGCCACGTGGTAGGCCAGCAGTTGCAATGGGATATTGAACACGATCGGTGAGATGAAATTTCCGCCCGCATCGACATGCAGCACGGCACCGCGCTTGTCGTCCAGCTTGACCTCCACGTCGCGGTCGGCAATGACGAACAGTTCACCGCCGCGTGCGCGCACTTCCTCAAGATTGGACTTGAGCTTCTCCAGCAGTTGGTTGTTCGGTGCGACCGCGATCACCGGCATGTCCTCGTCCACCAGCGCGAGTGGGCCGTGCTTGAGTTCGCCGGCGGGATAGGCCTCCGCATGGATGTAGGAGATTTCCTTGAGCTTGAGTGCTGCCTCGATGGCTATCGGATAGCTCGCGCCGCGCCCGAGGAACAGCGCGTGGTGCTTGTCGACGAAACGCTCGGCCAGGGTGGCGATGGCCGGTTCCAGCGCCAGGGCATCGGCGACGACGCGGGGCAGTGTAGCCAGCTGCGCGACCAGGCGCTGGTACTTGGCCTCGGGCATACCGTTGAGCCGGGCCAGCTCCAGCGTCAACAGCGCGAGCGCCGCGAGCTGGGTGGTAAAAGCCTTGGTCGAAGCTACTCCAATTTCCGGACCGGCGCGGGTCATGAGCACCAGATCGGATTCGCGCACCAGGGATGACTCGGGGACGTTGCAGACTGCGAGTGCGCTGAGATAACGCTCGTCGCGGCCGCTGCGCAGGGCGGCCAGCGTATCGGCGGTTTCACCGGATTGCGACACCGCCACGAACAACGTGCCGTTGGGGACGACGGTCTTGCGGTAGCGATATTCGCTGGCGACTTCGACGGCGCAGGGCAGGTTGGCCAGGCCTTCGATCCAGTACTTGGCGACCATACCGGCGTGATAGCTGGTACCGCAGGCGACGATGTGGACATGCCGGACGTTGCGCAGCACCGCTTCCGCGTCGACGCCGAATACGTTGGGCAGGATGCGCGCTTCGGCGATACGGCCTTCCAGCGTACGGGCAACGGCTTCCGGCTGCTCGTGGATTTCCTTGAGCATGTAGTGCCGGTACTCGCCGCGTTCTACCGCATCGGCGGTAAGGTCGGTTTCGCGCTCGGCCCGGTTCACTGGCTTGCCCTGCGCATCCATCACGCGGTAGCCGTCGCGGCTGATTTCGACGATATCGCCTTCGTCGAGATAGACGAACCGGTTGGTAACGCGAAGCAGGGCCTGTACGTCCGATCCGAGGAAGTGCTCGCCCAGGCCTATGCCGACAACCAGCGGGCTGCCGCGGCGGGCGCCGACGATGCGATCAGAATGCGCCAGGGAAAGCACTGCAATGGCATAGGCGCCGTGCAGACGATGGGTCGCGCTGACGACGGCTTCAATCAGCGACAGGCCGGATTCCAGCAGCGAATCGATCAGATGGGCGATGACTTCGCTGTCGGTTTCCGAAGTGAACTCATAGCCCTTGGCGGTCAGCTCATCGCGCAGCTCGACATGATTTTCAATAATTCCATTGTGTGCAACAGATACGCGGTCGGCGGATACGTGCGGGTGCGCGTTGTGCGTGCTGGGGACACCGTGTGTTGCCCAGCGTGTGTGCGCAATGCCGATCCTGGCGGCTACCGGTTCGGTGACCAGGAGTTGTTCGAGTTCACGCACTTTGCCTTTGGTACGGCGGCGGTGCAGGGCATTGCCTTCCAGTACGGCGAGGCCGGCGGAGTCATAGCCGCGATATTCCAATGCCTGCAACCCGGCGATCAGGATGGGCCCGATCTCGCGATTCGCTACAGCTCCTACGATGCCGCACATGTCGGTCTCCTTGTGATGTGTCGATAGTGTTGGTGGGCGAGGTTCATGCGGCGTTGGACAGGCGTGGCCACAGCGCACCGGCCATGACGCCGAGCAGTAGCCCGACGGCGTCGCGGGCCAGGTCGTCGTAGTCCGCATAACGTCCGGGAACCCAGATCTGTATCAGTTCGGATACCACCGCGACGGCAATGCCGATGGCAAACACCATCGCCACAGAAAAAAGACGCGAGCGGCCCGTAGCGCGCAAGGTCGCTGTCCATGTCCAGGCTACAAGACAAAATAAAGGTATATGTAAAAAATTTAACAATGGCTGCCATTCGGGGTTTTCGCTCAGGGGAACGAGCAAGCCGAGCGAGCCAAGCACACTGATGAAGATGGCCAGCCGCGTGAGCGGAGCCGCCTGCCGGTGCCGATTGGCTGGCGAATCAGGCATTGCGTCGGGCCGTCAGACGGTGTTCCCAGGCCAATGCGCTGCGCGCAATCAGATCAAGGTCATCCAGTTCCGGTTTCCAGCCCAGCACTTGGCGGATCCGAGTGCATTGTGCAATGAGTTCCGGTGGATCGCCCGCACGGCGGGGTTCTTCGATACAGGGTACCGCCGTGCCGTGTGCGCGGGTCATCGCTGCAAGCACCTCGCGTACGCTGTAACCATGGCCATAGCCGGCATTGAGTACGGCCGAGGTGCCGCCGTCGCGCAGATAGCGCAGCGCGGCCAGATGGGCGGATGCGAGATCCTCGACATGGATGTAGTCGCGTACGCCGGTGCCGTCGGGCGTGGGATAGTCGGTGCCGTAGATGGACACATGCGGACGCACACCGATGGCCGCCTCCGCGGCGACCTTCATCAGCAGGGTCGCTTTTGCCGTCGACTGGCCGATGCGTTGCCGACGATCGCAGCCCGCGACATTGAAATAGCGCAGCGCGACATAGCGCAGATCGGAGCTGGCGGCAAGGTCGCGCAGCATCCATTCGCTCATCAGTTTCGATGTGCCGTAGGGATTGATCGGCATGGTCGGGCTTTCTTCGCTGGCGCTGCCGCCAGGTGGAATGCCGTAGACCGCCGCTGTGGAGGAGAAGACCACCTGCTTCACCCCACTGTGGAGACAGCACGCGAGCAGGTTGCGCGTTGCGCCGGTGTTGTTGCCGTAATAGCGCAGTGGATCCGCGACTGATTCGGGCACGATGGTGCGCGCGGCGAAGTGCATGACCGTCTCGATGTGATGGGCGCGCAGCAGATCGCTTACCAGGGCGAAATCGCCGACATCACCCACGACCAGCTCGCCGCCGAGGACAGCCTCGCGGAAGCCGGTGCTGAGGTTGTCGAGCACGACGACGCGCTCGCCGGCCTCGATCAGTTGCGCAACGACGTGGCTGCCGATATAGCCTGCGCCGCCAGTGACCAGGACTGCATGTTTCTTCATTGTCGAATCTCGTTCATGAGGCGCCGGTTCAGGTCGACCAGCGCGATGCCAGGTATTTGCCGTCCAGCACATCCAGATCGGCATGCCGGGCATAGGTATGGCAACCGCGCAGGCCGGGTGCCCAGTCGGGTTCGAGCACACCCAGAGGACGTTCCTGGTACTGGTCTGGTGTCAGCGTCACGATTTCGTGGAAGACGATGGCACGGCCATATTCCGCGGCGCAGTCCTGGCCGGGGCGGATCAGGCGGCCTGTGTGTTCAAACACCGGGCCGGCCGGACGCGCCCGGCGCACATCCGTGCACACGGGGTTCTGGGCATGGGGTTGCCACGGCCCCGCGGGCGAGGGCGCATGAAAAAGGAACAGTTCGTTCCATTCCCGGCCTTCGTCATCGAACGGCGTTTCCGCGACGCAGGCGAACATCCACCAGCGTCCGTCGCGTTCGAACAACGTCGGGTCGACCATGCGCCAGCCGTGCAGGAGTGTGACCGAGTGCGTCCAGCGGTTTGGGAAATGTTCGCAATTCCACAAGTCAACACGGCCAGCCAGAGCGGACTCCACGACCAGGAAGGTCCGGCCTTGCCAGTGGAGCAAGTGCGGATAGGACAGGTGATGGGGCTGGCGCAGCACGGTGTGAGTCGCCGCTACATCGAGTTGTCCGTCGAGCTCCAGCGCCTGGATTTCGCCGCGTCCGGTGGCGTAGTCATAGGCTTCGACCAGCACGAAATCCCGCCCTTCATGGCGCCACGGTGCCGGGTCTGCCCAGAACCAGCCACGCGGCGGCCGCAGCCGGCGCAGGCTGCCGGGTGTCGGTCGAGCCGGATCGAGCGGTTGTGCGGCTCGACGTACGGCAATGTGCCAGTGCTCGCGCAGGAATGGCCGGCCGAGGTGGCGCCGGACACCGCGTGCGAGCACGCGCAGACCCAGCAAGAGGGTTCCTAGGGCGCCGGGCCTGAACCCGCTTTGTGCCGGGGTCTGGCGCCGGATCTGCCCGTTGGCCAGACGGCGCAAGGCGCGCGTCAGCTGGGCGGGAACTTTTTGCAGTTGGTACGCGCGGTGACGGGTGAAGCTGATCTGAGCTACGGAGATTTCACCGGGTTCCAGCAGGATCCAGGCATCGGCCTGGCTGTCATGTACGCGCAGCCCGGTCGTGGCGCTGGAATGTCCGGCGCGGAAGTCCTCCAGCATCCAGCTGCCGCAGCGCAGCGACGACATTGCGTCGGATTCGAGAGTCCAGGCGCCGAATCTGGCGGCACGGGCGAAACGGCCATCGGGGGGCGGTAGGCCTACCAGCAACAGCAGATCCGGCTGCAGGTCATCCAGCAATTTCAGCAATGTGTCGGTGGCGGCGGTGCGACCGGCGGCCAGCGTGATGCCGTCGACGCGCTGCAGCGCGGCACCAGTGGGCAGCAGGGGGGCGGGCTGCAGAATCTGGCGTAATGGTCCGGCGATAGCCTGGTCCCAGCGCAGGTAGCGATCGAAGGCCCCGGTACCGTGTGAATCCGGGGCAGGGGCCAGATCAGTGCTGCACCAGGTGAGCTGCAGGAATTCGCAGTCGCACAAGGCGTGCAGGCTTTCAGCGAGCCAACGCGGACCCGTGTCCTGGCCGCTCAACACAACGACCACACGCAGCGGTGCGCTGGCGACTTCGGGAAACAGACGCGAGCGTCCTGCCTGTGGCGTGCAATCAGCCATGTGTTGGCCTCGGAAACGCCGCCTGAACCCAGGCCAGCACGGACTCGATCAGGCGATCACGGTCGTCGGGATCGAAGAACAGATGATCGCATTCCGGCCAGTGTTGCAGGGTGATCCGTTCATCGCCGGATTGCGGACCGAACGTAGTGTGGAATTGTCTACGATGCAGCATGTAGTTTGCGGCACCGCCAGTGTAGAGCGCGAACAGGCGCACATCGCGCTGCAGCAGCTGCGCGAGTTGTTCGCGTTCGGTGCCGATGGCGGGCCAGTCGCGGTAGTCGTTCACGGTCGGACGAGGGGCTGCCGCTGCCGGCGGACTGAGCTGCTGCCTGAACATGGCCCACCAGCGTGACGGCGGGCGCAGTGCGGCCAGACGCAACTGTCCGACGCGATACCAGAAACCCGGTCGCGCGAGGCCGTCGAGCAGGAGCAGCCCCTGCACGCGTGCATCTGTGCCGGCGATCTGCCAGGCATGGTCAGCAGCACTGCAGATGCCGCCGAGCACGAAGCGCGTGCAGCCGGTTGCCGCCTGGACACGATCCAGGACGTCAGTGTGGATCTCGTGGCGTGTGCGGTCGGCGGCGGCCAGGGCATCGCCGATGCCGGGCGCATCCCAGCGCAGAGCCACATAGCCAGCTGCGGTCAGCCGGCGGGCGAGTTCCACGTACAGGCGAAAAGGCCCGGTGCGATGAATCATGCCGGCGTTGAGCAGGACCAGGGCCGTATCGCTTCGTCTGTCTTGTGGAAGATGCAGCAAGCCGAAGCGCTGCCCGCCCAGATCGAGAATCTGTTCGTTCACGATGCGGATCTCCCGGCCTGCGCCAGTGTTGCTGCGATCTCGGCGATCGCCTGGGCCGGAAACGGTGCACTGATGTCGATTTGATCGGCCCAGTCCGCCAGTGCCGCGGGCAGCGGGATGTTTCGCACCGGTTCGATCGGTTCCGGTACGGACCGGTCCAGCACGATGCAGTCAGCAGGCAATTCGGCCAGTGTGCGGGGGTAGATACTGGCGCTGAACGTCGGACCAAGGCGAAAGCCCATCAAGCTGCCGGCTGCAACCGGACGTTGCGTGCCGCTGCGCTGGAATGGGAAGCGCCGCGTGGAACGGCGTTCTTCGCTATCGCGGCGCTGCAGGACCTGCAGCCATTGGGCGCCGGAGTGGACCGGTTGCCACAGCACCAGTGGCAGTTGCTGCAGCCGGGCCAGCGGCGCGGCTATCAGTGCGCCGGCGCGAATACCCATGATGGTGACGGGGATATCGGGCAGCAATTGGCGCAAATGCGCCAGCGCAAATTCCGCATCGGTGTCAGCGCTGTCCAAGTCGAGAGACTGGCTGTCACCGCTGGAGTCGCCGCTGCCGGCATAGTCAAAGCGTAGGCTGGCGATGCCGTGTGTAGCGAGCGACTGGGCGAGCAAAGCAAACAACCGATGGCTGCGCGGGTGTTCATGCAGCATCGGCGGACACAGCAGGTAGGCCTGCCGCGGCGCCTCGATCGGGCGTTGCAGCACGGCGAAGAGGTTTTCTCCGCCGGCGTTGAGGTACATCGGTATCTGCCGCATCAGGAGGGGCTACCTTGCAGACCGAACAGACGGCTGAGGCGGCCACGCCACCCGCCGCGCGATACCTGTTCGGGCGCCGGTGAGGTCGTTGCGGTTGCCGGCAGTTCATTGGCCAGAGCTTGCAGGCTGTTGTTGGCCAGGTTCAGCAGGTTCAGGCGAACCCCGGTCTGTGCCTCGATGCGCGTCAGCAGCCGCAACGCCAGCAGCGAATGCCCGCCGACATCGAAGAAATTGTCATCTGGCCCGACTGACGCGTGGCCGACCAGCTCGCGGCACAGCGCGACCAGCAAGGCCTCGCGTGGGTCCAACTGGCACGGATCGATGGACGGCGTAGCGTTTGTCTGCGCCGCGGGCGCAGGCAATGCGTGGCGGTTGATCTTGCCGTTCGGCAGCAGGGGCAAGGATTCGAGCGCGACGATGTGCTGCGGCAGCATGTAGCCAGGCAGATGGTCACGCAGGTGCGCGCGCACGAACGCGTCGTTGGGCGTCCGGCCCTGTGTGCCGACGACGTAGGCAACCAGTTGCGGGTCCGCGGGTGAGTCTTCCCGCAGCATGACGACGCAGTTGCTGACGGCCTCGTGAGTCAGCAGGCAGGCCTCGATTTCACCGGGCTCGATGCGGAAACCACGCAATTTCACCTGGAAGTCCAGCCGCCCCAGGTGTTCGAGCTGACCGTCATGGCACCAGCGGCCGCGATCGCCGGTGCGATACAGGCGGGCGTTCCTGCCTGCTGCAAGCTCGCCCGTCTGAAACGGATCGCTGATAAAGCGTTCGGCACTGAGTTCGGGCTGGTGCAGATAACCCAGGCTGACACCGTCGCCGCCGATCCAGATTTCGCCTGGCACGCCGATGGGGCAGGGCTGACGGTAGCGGTCGAGCACATGGACCTGCGTGTTGCGGATGGGAAGCCCTATGCGTATGCCTGCCGACGGATTTTCCACACGCCATAGCGTCGACCACACCGTCGTTTCGGTCGGGCCGTACAGATTCCACACGCTGCCGGCGCGCTTGAGCAGGGCTTGTGCGAGATCGGGCGCCAGTGGTTCGCCGCCGACCAGCGCACGAAAACGGGGCGAGCCGCGCCAGCCGGCGTCGATCAGCAGACGCCAGGTGGTGGGTGTTGCCTGCATTACGGTCGCGCGTGTGTGTTCCAGCACGCGGCGCAGGGCTGCGCCGTCGGCAGCCGACTCGCGCGTGGCCAGTTCCACACGGGCGCCGCAGTACAGCGGCAGCAGCAATTCCAGAACGGCGATATCGAATGACAGCGTCGTCACGGCGACCAGGGTGTCGCTGGGCTTCAGGCCGGGCTCCACCGCCATGCTGCGCAGGAAGTTCACTACTGCACGATGCGGTACGACCACACCTTTGGGCTGGCCGGTGGAGCCGGACGTATAGATGACATAGGCCGGATCCTCCGCGCTTGCATCGCGTGCGGGGTCTGGCGGCAATGCCACAGCGGGCTGTGTCTGGTAGCTGGTGTCCTGATCCAGCAGTAGCGTAGCTGCGGCCGGCCAGGCGACGACATCGGCCTGCGCGGTTTCCGTGATCAGCAGCGCCAGTTGTGCGTGCCGCGCCATATGCTTGAGGCGCTCACGCGGATAAGTCGGGTCCAGCGGCACATACGCGGCGCCGGCTTTCAGGGTCGCCAGCACGGCTACCAGCATCTGCGGCGTGCGTTGCAGGCACAGGCCGACCAGCGCGCCGCGCTGAATGCCGCGTTCGCGCAGCGCGCGGGCGAGGCGATTGGCAGCAGCTTCCAGTTCGGCATAGCTGAGGCGTTCGTCCCCGGCGCTGATCGCGATCGCGTCGGGCTGCTGCCGCGCCTGCGCAGCGAGCAGGTTGCCAATGCATTCGGCGTCCGGGTTCGGCTGCAAGGCTGGTTGGCTCAGCAATTCAAGCCGCGTGCGTTCCTCTGGCGACAGCAACGGCAACTTGCACAGGGGCTGGCTCTGCGTCTCCGCGCGGGCGAGTACTTCGTGCAGCAGCGTCTGGAATCGGCCGGCGATCAGCGCGGCGCTGGCGGGCTCCAGCACATCCGTATTGAAGGTAAATACGGCGATGAGTTTCGTGGCCGTTTCCACACACCACAGGGAAAGGTCCTGGGCCGCGGCGTGCAGCGGAATGGTCACGCGTTCGTGGCTCAGATTGCCCCAGTGGGTCGGCCGTTCGCGCACATCCTGGAACGAGAACAGCGCCTGTGTCAGCGTTGGGCGGCTGTTGTCGCGTGGAATCTTCAGCTCGCGTACCAGGTGTTCCATTGGCACGTCCGGACAGGCGTAGGCATCGACCACCATGCCGCGTGTACTGGCCATCCATTCCCGCAGTGTGGCCTCGGGCTGGTAGCGCGAGCGCAGCGGCAGCGCATTGACGAAGAAGCCCATGACCGGTTCGAGCTCCGGGCGTTCGCGCGCGCGCACCGGTGTGCCGATGATGATGTCGTCCTGCTGGCTCAGGCGATGCAGCAGCAAGGCGAAAACCGACAGCAGCGTCACGAACAGGGTGTTGCCCTGGCGTGCACTGAGCGCGTGCAATGCATCGAGCGTGTGGCGATCGAAATGGACATAGTGCGAGGCGCCGCGACCGGACATCGCCGGCGGGCGTGGCCGGTCCAGCGGCAGTTCCAGCGGCGGCGGCAACGGACTGAGCATCTTGCGCCAGTGCGCCATCTGCCGGGCCAGCTCGGGGCCGCTCATCCAGTCGGTGTGCCAGGCGGCAAAATCGCCGTAGCGCACCTGCAGTTCCGGCAGTGCGACCGGCCTGTCCTGCCGGCATGCGTCGTATAGCGCGGCCAGGTCGCTGTACAGCAGGTCGAAGGACCAGCCGTCCCAGATCAGATGATGCGCCATGAAGAAAAACACATGTTCCTCGGGCGCCATCCGGAACAGCGCCATGCGGAACAACGGGCCACGGGCAAGATCGAAGGGAGCTACGAGCTGTTCGGCGATGTAAGCCTGCAACGCTGCCTCGGCCTGGTCGCGCGGCAGCGCCGAGAGATCGCTCCAGGGCAGTAGCAGTTCGACCGATGCCAGCACGCGCTGGCGATCGCCGCTGGCATCCGACTCGATTACCGTACGCAGCACGTCCTGCCGCTGCAGCAGCTGTTGCAGCGCACGTTCAAAGGCTGGCCGGTTGAAGTCGCCACGCAGCCGGTGCGCCGATGGAACGTTGTGGACTATGGTTCCCGGGCTCAGTTGTTCCAGAAACCACAGGCGCTGCTGCATCATCGACAGTGGTGCGGTGGTGCCGTCGGCGCGGCGTGGAATCGGTTCCAGCGGAGTACTGATGTTGCTCGCTGCCTTGGGCCCGAACAAGGCAACCGCGAGCGCGTTCGGCGTGGCTGCCTCGAAAATCGTGCGCAGGCCCGGGCGCACACCCAGCACCTCGTTCAGGCGTGCCGACAACTTGGCGGCCAGCAGCGAGTGCCCGCCCAGCTCGAAGAAATGCTGGTGCGGTTCGACGCGAGAGCGGCGCAGGACTTCGGCCATGCAGCGCGCGACGATCTGTACCGGGTCGTCCTGTGGCGGAGTCTCCGCTGCTACAGGGGATGCTGCTGCCGCGGCGACATAGGGCGGGGCATCCGTATCCGGTGCGGGCAGGGCTTTGCGGTTGGTCTTGCCGTTGGGCAGCAGCGGGATTTCCTGCAGTGCAACCACGTGCTGGGGCAGCATGTAGTCCGGCAGGCGCTGCGCCAGATGGGCGCGCAGCGCATTCAGTCCGGGGCAGTCGCCCGCCGCGACTACATACGCCACCAGGCGCACGTCGGCGGCATCGAAGGCGTGAGCATTGACGACGCAGCGCAGCACCTGCGGATGGGTCAGCAGCAGGGATTCGATCTCGCCGAGTTCGATGCGATTGCCACGGACCTTGACCTGCTGATCGGCCCGGCCGAGATACTCGATGGCGCCGTCGTCCAGCCAGCGCCCCAGATCACCGGTGCGGTACAGGCGTCCGTCGGCAACGAAGGGATCTTGCAGGAAACGCTCGGCGGTCAGTTCCGGTCGCGCTACATAGCCCAGGCCGACCTGTACACCGCCGATATACAGTTCACCGACCTCACCGATTGCAACCGGCCGCTGCGCGTCATCGAGGACGTACATGCGCGTATTGGCGATCGGCCGACCAATCGGGATGATCCGCCGCGGATCGTCCGGACGGCATTCCCAGAACGTGACATCGACGGCCGCTTCGGTTGGCCCGTACAGGTTGGCCAGGCGGACTCCGGGCAGGCAGGCGAAGAAACGGTCGACCGCATCGATAGGCAAGGCCTCGCCCGAGCAGATCACGCGGCGCAGGTTGCGGCAGCGCTCCAGGCCGGGCTCTTCCAGGAACAGGCGCAGCATCGACGGCACGAAATGCAGCACGGTGATGGACTCGGCCGCGATCAGATCAGCCAGGTAGCTGCTGTCGCGGTGTCCTTCCGGCCGGGCGATGACCAGCGTAGCGCCACTCATCAGCGGCCAGAAGAACTCCCAGACCGAAACGTCGAAGCTGTAAGGCGTCTTCTGCAGCACGCGGTCGCGCGCACCGAGCTGGTATTCCTGCTGCATCCACTGCAGCCGGTTGACGATGCCGCGATGGGCATTGGCCGCACCTTTGGGCCGCCCGGTCGAGCCGGAGGTAAAAATCACATAGGCCATGTCGTCGGCGCTGCCAACCAGCGCCTCGGCCCCGATGGCCTGGTGTTCGTCCAGCTCGGGCGCTGTGTCCAGGAACAACAGCCATGCCTCCGCCGGAAACGCGTCGCCGGCGCGTTTGTGTTCAAGGCCGCGGGTGACGATGACGCCCAGTGAGGCATCCTCGCACATGCCCTGCAGTCGCTCGGGCGGGTAGCTGGGATCCAGCGGCACATAGGCGCCGCCACTGTAGATAACGCCTAGCAGCGCGGCGACCAGTTCGACGCTGCGTTCGAGGCAAACCCCGACCAGCACGCCAGGACCGACGCCGCGCTCGCGCAGCCGGTGCGCGATGGCCCAGGCCAGGCGATCAAGTTCAGCATAAGTAACCGACCGCCCCTCGAAGCGCAGCGCCGTCGATGCGGCGTGCTGGCTTGCGCCACGCTGCAACAGATCGCCTAGCCGCAGTGGCGATTCGTAGGCGACCTGGGTGGCATTCCATTGGGCGATAGTTCGCGCGTCGCGGTCATCGTGCACGGCTGCCGGTGCCACCGTTGCGACCGGAACACCTGTCAGTTCAGTCAGCACGTCGCGCAGCGCATTGACTAGTTCGTCTGCGCGTTGTGGGCTGAAGAACTCGGTGCTGTAGTGCAGATCCAGGGTCAGCGTGTCGGCGGTTTCGTAGAAATTGAAGATCAGTTCGCTGAGCAGGCCGGGCTTGCGGGTTTCATGAATCTCTGCGGCGAGCGGCGCGAATTGGCTCAGGTCAATGCGCGGGTTGAGATTGAAGAAGACGCCGGTCAATGGTGGCCGATCGCCGTGGCTGGGCAGGCCCAGCGCGCGCGCCAGCGTGCCTTGCGTGATCAGCGGGTGTTCCAGCGCATCCATCAGCTGGGCGCGCACCTGCGGCAGCAGCGCCAGCACATCAGATGCGTCGGCGCAGCGCAGCCGGATCGGCAGATCGAGCACGCCGTCGCCGATCAGTGCCTCGTAACGGCCAAGGCTCTGGCTGGCAAATGGGACACTCAGTACAAAATCGTTTTGTGTACTCAGTCGCCGGATCATCGTGGCTACCGCGGACAACAGCAGCTGGAACAGGGTCGCACGCTGTTGCCGTGCCAGCTGCTGCAGGGCGCGATACAGCTCCCCGTCGATTGGCGTCTTGCGCGTATCGGCGGTGAACTCGCGGCGTTGCGGCGGGCTGCGGTCCCCCAGGTTCAACGCTGGCGGAACGTCGCAGAATTGCCGGCGCCAGTAGCGCAGCGATTCTTCGCCTTGTGGCCCGGCCATACGCGACTGTTCGTCTGATGCGAAGACGCAAGGCGACTGTGCGGCGGGGAACTGCGGCGCCTGACCCTGACAGCGCGCGCGATAGGCCTGTGCCAGTTCACGCAGCAGAACGCTGGACGCCCATCCGTCGAAGACCAGATGGCTGGCGACCAGGTGGATCGCCACCCGATTGCTGCTCAATTGCAGCAGGCTCAGCTCGATCAGCGGGGCTGCATCGAGCTGGAAGCGGTGTTGGCCGGCTTCATGGCAGTAGCGTTCCAGCGCGGCCTGTGGGTCTGCCTGTGCGCGCAGATCGATCGCCTTGAACCGTGGCGTAATGCGCCTGTCCACGCGCTGCAGTGGTTCGCTCGCGTCGAAGCCCAGCCGGAATGCATCGTGCCGGGTCATTGCATCGTGCAGAGCCTGCTCCAGCGCTGGCAGATTGATGTCGCCCTGCAGGCTCAGGCACAGGGTTTCGTTGAGCGCGCGCAGTGCATCCGCAGCGTAGCTCGCCGCCAGCCAGCGTTCGGTCTGTCCTGTGGTGAGCGGCCCCTGAGTGTCCGCGCCGGGTTCGTCACCCGGAGTTCCGTCGGGCGGCGGCAGGCCGTCACGGCGCGTGATGAAGCCTCGCGCCATCAAGGTGCCCAGCGATTCGATGAATACGTCGGCGATGCGGGTTATCTCGGCCTCGCCCATCGCCTCGGTGACGAAGTGGCCGAACTGCTCGTACAGGTGCAGGCCGTGATAACGCGCCAGATAGTAGAAGAGGCTGACATATTTCTGCTCGTCGTCCCAGATCAGTCGCCACAGCGACGCACAGTGCACGGCCTTGACCGGCGCGTTGCGTGCAATGAATGCGGCATTGAGCCGGTCGACCAGCCGCTGAGTGCGGGCGTTCAGATCGTCGTAGAAGGCCTGTCCGCGTTGCTTCAGGTATTGCAAGGTGGCTTGCGCCGCTGCCAGGGCCAGGGGATGGCGCACAAAGGTACCGGCGAAATAGGTGACGCCGGCCTCCGGGTAAGAATCGTCGCCGTACTGCCAGTGGCCGCCGTCCAGTGCGTCCAGCCAGTGCGCCGCGCCAGCGATAGCCGCGAAAGGCAGGCCGCCGCCGATGATCTTGCCGTAGGTGCAGATGTCAGCGCGCACACCGTAGAACTGCTGTGCGCCAGCCGGTGCGAGGCGGAAACCGGTCACCACCTCATCGAAGATCAGCGCGCAGCCGGCCGTGTCGCAGATCTCGCGCAGCTGTTGTACAAATTGCCTCGGTTGGAGGGTTGGATACTTGTTCTGGACCGGCTCTATCATGATGGCCGCGAGTTCGTGCCCGCGCTCGCGCAGTACGCGCAGCGAATCGTCGCTCGCGTAGTCGAGAACCAGCACATTCTCCACCGCGCTGGCGAGAATGCCGGGTGCGGCCGAAATCGAACGCAGCTGACGCGTGCCGCGGACGATCACCTCGTCGAAAATGCCGTGATAGGAGTTGGTGAAGATGGCAATGGTCTTGCGCCCGGTAACTGTGCGGGCGATGCGCATCGCACCCATTACTGCTTCGGAACCGGTATTGCAGAAACCGACACGCGCCATGCCAGTCATTTCGCACAGCAGCTCTGCCACTTCCGCGGCGAGCGGGTGCTGCGGACCGACCTCGATGCCCGCCTCCAGCTGCGCCTGCATGGCCGCACGCACGGACGGCACCTGATAGCCGAGCAGATTGGCACCGAAGGCCGACAGCAGGTCGATGTAGGCATTGCCGTCGAGATCCCACATCCGCGCGCCGTCGGATCGCTGCACGACGATCGGATAGACCAGGTCCTTCCACAGCGGGTTGAAGCCGGTCACGACGCGGGGGTCGGCCATGCGCGCCCGATGCTGCTGGCTGAACGCGCGTGACTTGCCGCTGCGCGAGAGATAGCGTTCAGTGAAGTCGGCTAGCCAGGCACGTTGCGCCGGGCTCAGCTCCGACTGCGGTTTGACTGTGATACGCGCAGACGCGCCGAACGGCGCTTCACGCAGGTTCGGCGTGGTTTCCGCAGGCGTGGTTTCCGCAGGTGCCGCAGCAGTGCCTGCAACGGTGGGCAGTGCGGAGACTGACGCAGTCGCCACCGCCTTGGCGGGAGCGGCGGTCTGGCCGGACAGCAGGGCAAGGTGCTGCGCCATCAGCGCCGTCTGCTGCTGGATCAGTTCAACCAGGGGATTGCCAGCCAGCAGCGGTGCTGCGCTGGCCGCTGTCGTTGCATGTACGACCGACGCTGGCGCTGCAGGTAGCGGCACCGGTGTGGTGGAAGCCGGTGCAAACCGTTCCGGTGGAAGTTCACTATGGAAAAATGCTACAAGCCGGCTGACGCGATCGAGATCTTCCATCAGGCGCCGGAGGCGTAGCTTGATGCCAAAGACACGCTCCAGCTCAAGACTGGCCTGGGTCAATGACAAGGAGTCGAAGCCTTGTTCGATCAGGCCCTGATCGCGGTTGATTTCAGCGCTGGACATGCCCGAGACATTGCTCAGCAGGCGTAGCACTTCCTGTTCGATCAGGGGACGACGATCACTCACGCGGGATTCCTCTGCCGACGCAACAGCGACGGCATCATGCGACTGGAGTGGAGACTGGATCGTTGCAGCGGGCGCTGCGGGGCGGCGGAACCAGAAGCGGGTATCGGCGAACGGGTAGGTCGGCAACGAGGCACGGGCTGCGTTGCGCGGCAGCGGCCAGCGCAGCGGGACGCCGGCGCGCCACACGGCACCAAGTGCGTTCAGCGCATGCCATGGCGCGTCGCTGGCCTGGTCCGCGCGCCCCAACAGCGGGATGCAACGAGCCGGTCGCCCTTGCGCATCACGTTGTGAACGCAACAGAGCGGAAAGTGCCTGAGCTGGCCCGACTTCGACGAAGACCGTATCCGCGTGCTGCAGTTCGGCGCTGATCGCCGGGCCGAACTGGACACAGGCGCGGACCTGACGTGCCCAGTAGTCCGGATCGACCGCCTCGTCGGCGCGCAGATGCTGGCCGCTGACGCAGGAGTACAGCGGAATACCCGGTGCCTGCAGCGTCAGGCGCAGCAGCGTCTGCGCCACGGCGGGAAGGGCAGCGTCCATGTGTGCGCTGTGGAAAGCGTGGCTGACCTGCAGGCGTTTGCAGCCAATCGACGCGTTGCCCAGCCGTTCGGCCAATGCGGTTATGGCAGCGACGGAACCGGCGACCACGGTCGATTCGGGCGCGTTGACGGCAGCGATTTCGAGATCGCCGTCCAGCCAGGCGGAAACGCTCTCGGCGGTCGCACGTACCGCCAGCATGGCGCCGCCCGGTTGCGCATGCATTGCCGTCCCGCGCGCACAGACCGCGGTGGCCGCATCGGCCAGCGACAGCACGCCGGCCCGGCACGCTGCTGCGTATTCACCGATGCTGTGACCGATCAGGCTTGCCGGAACCAGGCCCAGACTATCCAGCCATGCGGTCAATGCATACGACACACAGAACAGTGCTGGCTGCGCGTAACGGGTCTGGTTCAGCAGCGCAGCGGCATCGCCATCATCGATGGCGCAGTCGATCAGCAGGCGGCGCAGGTCGACGTCGACATGCGGTTCGCAGGCGCCAAGCGCCGCATCGAGTGCGGCGCGAAACGCGACGATCTCGTGATAGAGCCCGGTCGCCATGCCCGGATGCTGCGAGCCCTGGCCAGGATACAAGTACACAAGTCGCGGTCCCTCCAGGGCAGGAGTGGCGCTGCGCAGGGCGCGTAACGCCACGGCGGCGTCGGCAGATCCACGCGCGGCCACGGACAGCCGATGCGGCAGATCGGCGCGGCCGCGTATCAGGCTGGCGGCGACACTCGCCAGGTTCTGTTCCGGGTGTAGTTCCAGCCAGTTCGCCAGATCCTGCGCACGCCGTAGCGCGGCTTCCGGCGTGCGCGCCGACAGCGGCAGCAGCTCGACGCCGTGGGCGGGCTGCGCCAGCGGGCGCGTTGGCGGTGCTTCCTGCAGCACCAGGTGTGCATTGGTACCGCCGACACCGAAGGAACTCACTGCGGCGTAGCGCGGCACTTCGGTACGCGGCCACGGCACCGCTTGCGCGCTGACGCGAAACGGTGTTGCGCCAAAATCGATCTGTGGATTGGGGCGGCGGAAATGCAGCGTCGGCGGAATGATCTGGTGGTGCAGGCTAAGGCTTGCCTTGATCAACCCCAGTACACCGGCAGCGGCGATGGTATGTCCGATATTTCCCTTCAGCGATCCCAGCACGCAATAGCCGTGGCCGGCGCTGTCGTGCTCAAACGCGCGTGTCAGTGCGGCGACCTCGATCGGGTCGCCGAGGGCGGTGCCGGTGCCGTGGGCTTCCACATAACCCAGTTGGCTGGCTCGCACCTGCGCGTGGTCCAGCGCCATGCGGATCGCCGCGCTCTGGCCACGCACGCTGGGCGCGGTAAAGCTGGCTTTCTCCCCACCGTCGTTGTTGAGGCCAATGCCGCGGATCAGCGCATACACCGTATCGCCATCGGCTTGTGCATCGGCGAGCCGTTTCAATACGACCAGGCCCGCGCCGCTGGAGAACACGGTACCGCTGGCATCGGCATCGAAAGGCCGGCAATGGCCGTCCGCCGATTCCATGCCGCCTTCCAGGTGCAGGTAGCCACCCGCCTCAGGGACGATGACGGTAGCGCCGCCGGCGAGAGCGACATCGCACTGCCCGGCAAGTAATGCCTGCGCCGCCTGAGCCACCGCGACCAGGCCGGTGGAGCAAGCGGTGTGTACGCTGACGGCGGGCCCGTTGAGGTTCAGCCGATGGGCAATTCGCGTGGCGACGTAGTCTTTCTCGCTGGCCAGCATGGCCACGAACTCGCCACTCTGGCTGATGAGTTCGGGCTGCGCGGCACGTAAGGCGCCCAGATAACTGTTGTTGGCGGTACCGGCGTAGACACCGATACACGTGTCCGCGTCGAGCGGGTCGACTCCGGCATGTTCGAGTGCTGTCCAGGCAAGCTCCAGCAGCACGCGTTGCTGGGGGTCGATCAGGGTGGCCTCGCGCGCCGGAATGCCGAAGAACTCGGCATCGAATCGGTCGGCGGCAGCGAGGACACCACGCGCTGCGACGAAGTTGGGTCGCTGGCGTAGATCCATTGGCACCGATGGATCCAGTTCGTCAGCAGCAAAGTGGCGTATGCCCTCGCGGCCGTCGAGCAGGTTGCTCCAGAACTCATCGACCGAGTCCCCACCGGGCGTACGCGTCGCCATTCCGACGATGGCGATGGCGTCATTGTCGCCATCCGGCCGGATGCGCGGGTTGGCTCTGGGGGAGGCGGATTCAAACAGCATCGCCTGGCCGGCGATGGTGGGGTGGTCGTAGACGTCGGCCACGCTCAGCCGGCGGATGCCGTGCTGCTGCAGGCGCGCCAGAAAACGCAACACCAGCAGAGAGCGGGCGCCGGCCTCGAACAGGTTGGCGCGATCCGACAGCGTGGGTTGTCCTAGCAGTTCGCGCCAGAGCTCGCCGACCAGATTCCGTTGCGCATGAGGCGCGAGCGGAGCGGTGGCCGATGTGGTCTCGTCGATCAGCGGCAAAGGCAATGCGCGCCGATCGATCTTTCCACTGGGCGTCAGGGGTAGCTGGTCCAGACGCTGATAGCGGACCGGCTGCATGTAGTCGGGCAGTCGCTCGCGCAGATCGGCGCGCAAACGCTGTTCTAGCGTGTCCAGGTCAGCCTGCGCAGTCGCTGGACTGGCCACGATCCAGGCCATGAGCTGGCGCCCTGCACCCGCAAGTTCGACCGCGCCGACGGCGGCATCCTTGAGTTGCGGATGCGCCAGCAGCGCGACTTCGATTTCGCCGGGTTCGATGCGATAACCGTCGATCTTGAGCTGCTGGTCGCAGCGGCCGAGGTAAACCAGCGTGCCATCCGCGCTGCGTTGAACGCGGTCCCCGGTGCGGTACCAACGCTCTCCCGGTGCATCTTGCTGCACGCAGAAACGTTCGGCGCTCAGCTCGGCCTGGCCGAGATAACCATGCGCCAGTGTGTCGCCGCCGAGCAGCAGCTCACCCTCGTCGGTATCACCGTCGTCGAGGGCGCGCAGGCGGATGTGTACATGCGGCAGTGCCTGGCCTATGGGGGGAATGACCGGCCAGCGGCCGGGATCGCCATCGAGTTCGTAGGCCGTGACGACATGGGTTTCGGTAGGGCCATAGTGATTGTGCAATACAGAATTAGGCAACTTTTTGAAAAAGTTTCTAATTGCCGGCGTTATCTGCAGCTGTTCGCCGGCGCTGATCACATCACGCAAAGGCGGGTGCGGGTGCCCGGCACAGGCATCGGCCAGCATCTGCAGGGCGACATAGGGCAGGAACAGCCGCTCCAGCCGATGCTGGCACAAGGACTGTGCCAGCAATTGCGGATCGCGGCGTTGTGCCTCGGTGAGCAGCACCAGGCAACCGCCACAGGCGACGGTGGAAAGAATCTCCTGGAAATGCACGTCGAAAGACAGTGGTGCAAATTGCAGGGTGCGTGCGGCTGTGCCCAGTCGCGGGTGGGCGGCGTGCCAGGCGATCAGGTGCCGCAGCGGTCGCTCACCCATGGCCACGCCCTTGGGGCGGCCGGTTGACCCCGAGGTGAACAGCACGTAGCGCAGATCGTCCGCGGCGGCGAAGGGCGAGGGCTCAGCCGCGGCCGGACTGTCGAGGCTCGGCAAGGGGCCGAGCACGACCTCAAGCGCCGACGTTTCACCGACCACGGCGCGTGGCCGGCTCTCGTCGAGCATGAAGCGCAGGCGATCGGCGGGGTAGGCCAGATCCAGGGGGACGTAGGCCACGTCCGCATGGATCGCCGCGAGGATTGCAACGATGGTACCCGGTGAGCGTGTTGCCGCGATGCCGATCCGGTCGCCCGGCTGCAACCCGGCGCGGCCGATACGCTCCGCCAGTTGCACGACCTCGTGTGCCAGTGCCGTATAGCTCATTTCCCCGTCGGACCAGCGCAAGGCGCAGCCGTCCGGCCAGCGCCGCACTGCGCGCATCAGCCAATGCGAAAGGGCGGGCGATTCGCCCGCCGCGATGTCGTCAAATGCGCCTGTCATGTTCGTCACAACCCCCGCCGCCGGGTAACCAGCGGATCCCCTTTACGAAACACGACACCCGTCACGGGCATCGAGAAACTTATGCAAAAAAATAAAATTAAAAATTTAAATAATGGGTGTTGACGATTTGCCTGCCTGCCGGGTTCAGACCGCGTAGAATTCGCGATACCACCGGACGAATCGTTCGACCCCGACTTCCACCGTGGTCTCCGGGCTGTAGCCCGTGTCGCGCATCAGCGCGCTGACTTCGGCCTCGGTATCCGGTACATCACCCGGTTGCAGCGGCAGCAGGCGTTTTTCGGCCTTCCTGCCCAGCGCTTTCTCGATCAGCTCGATGTAGAGAGAAAGCTCGACCGGTCGATGATTGCCGATGTTGTACACGCGATAGGGCGCCCGGCTGGTCGCGGGTGTGGGGTTGAGCGGATCGAAGGCCGGATCGGGACCGGGCACTCGGTCCAGTGTGCGGATGACGCCTTCGACGATATCGTCGATATAGGTGAAATCTCGCGTGTGCTTGCCAAAGTTGAAGACGTCGATGGGTTCGCCCGCGAGGATCTTGCGGGTAAACAGGAACAGCGCCATGTCCGGACGCCCCCAGGGGCCGTACACGGTGAAGAAACGCAGGCCCGTGGTTGGAAGATTGAACAGATGGCTGTAGGTGTGCGCCATCAGTTCATTGGATTTCTTGCTTGCCGCATACAGGCTGACCGGGTGATCGACGCTGTCTTCGACTGCGAACGGCAGCTTGCGGTTGGCGCCATAGACCGAGCTGGACGAGGCGTAGACCAGATGCTCGATACCGCGATGACGGCAAGATTCGAGTACGTTCAGAAAACCCACGATGTTGGCGTCGATATAGGCGCGCGGATTTTCCAGGGAATAGCGCACACCGGCCTGGGCGGCGAGATTGACGACCCGTTGCGGTGCGAATCCGGCGAAGGCGGCGTCAAGGGCGTCACGGTCTTCGAGGCTGCCTTTGATGAAACGGAAACCCTCACGCCCCAGCAGCCGGTCCAGGCGCGCCTGCTTCAGGCGCACGTCATAGTAGTCGTTGAGATTGTCGAAACAGAGCACTTCATCGCCGCGATCGAGCAGGCGATGGGCGAGGGTGGAACCAATAAACCCGGCGGCTCCGGTGATCAAGACACGCATTGCGAGAATCCTTCTTGCTGGGGCAATGGAACGAAAGCAGTCTCGGCGGCTGAGTGTCGGCCCGGGGGAGCAGCGTGCCCTCCATCCTCATGCTTGCGATCGCGAATTATCGGTAGATCAGCAGAAAATGCGCAACACATCACAGTTTCCGGGGCGGCGTGTATTCCATGCAGAAATCGCTTGGAGCGGCGGAAGTCCACCTGGCAGCTCTTCTGCAAGTCCGCGCCTAGAGGCGCTCGTCGACCTCATCACGCGGAAGAACATGCTTCACATCAAACAGCGCTGCGCCCGGTTTGCCCAGCGCGCGGATACGCGCCGAACCCATGTCGACAAAATCGCGATGTGCAACCGTCAGCACCACGGCGTCGTAGCGGCCGTCCTGCAAGGTTTCGAGCAGCTCAAGGCCATATTCGGCCTGCGCTTCCTCGCGATCGCCCCAGGGGTCGTACACCTCCACCGTGACGCCATAGTCGCGTAACGCGTCAATGACGTCGACCACGCGCGTATTGCGCAGGTCGGGGCAGTTCTCCTTGAAGGTCAGTCCGAGAACAAGGACGCGTGAATCCACAATGTGAATGCGCTTGCGCGTCATCAGGCGAACCAGGCGCTGCGCAACATGTGAGCCCATGCTGTCATTGATGCGCCGCCCGGCGAGGATGACTTCCGGGTGGTAGCCGATTTCCTGTGCTTTGTGGGTCAGGTAGTAGGGATCAACCCCGATGCAGTGTCCGCCGACCAGTCCAGGGCGGAAAGGTAGAAAATTCCACTTTGTTCCAGCTGCCTGCAGTACTTCCAGCGTATCGATGCCGAGTTTGGCGAAAATCTGTGCCAGCTCGTTAATCAGTGCGATGTTGAGGTCGCGCTGGGTGTTCTCGATGACCTTGGCGGCTTCCGCCACGCGAATGCTGGAAGCTTTGTGCGTGCCCGCGCGGATGATGCGGCGATACAGCGCGTCGACGAAGTCGGCGACCTGCGGGTTCGAGCCAGAGGTAACCTTGACGATATCCGGCAGGCGGTGCTGGCGATCACCGGGATTGATGCGTTCCGGGCTGTAGCCAGCGAAGAAGTCGATGTTGTAGCGCAACCCCGACTCGCGTTCGATGACGGGAATGCAGACCTCCTCGGTTGCCCCTGGATACACGGTCGACTCGAAGATGACGACGTCGCCGCGGCGCAATGTGCGACCTACGGTCGTGCTGGCGCCGAGCAGGGGGCCGAAATCGGGACGTTTGGAGGCATCGATCGGCGTCGGCACGGTCACGATATAGACATTGCAGGCTTCCAGCGCCTTGGGATCCGCGCTGTAGCTCAACTGGGTTGCTGCAGCCAGTTCTTCCGGATCTACCTCTCGCGTGTGATCCTTGCCGGCGGCCAGGTCGGTGATGCGTTGCGTATTGATGTCGAAACCCAGCGTCGGCAGTTGCCGGCCGAACTCGACCGCCAGCGGCAAACCGACATATCCGAGGCCGATAATCCCGATGCGGGTGACGGTGATGCTGCCGGAAATTTCTGTGTTCATTGCCGATCACTCCCTTGAAGGCGGCGCAGTCTAGCAGCGGATTTGCCGCGGACTGATGCATTGATAGCGGATTTTTGCACCCAAAACCCTCATGATAGTACGCTGCCGTATTTTTCGCTTCTCCTTCCCCGTAATTCACCAGGCCGATCTCTCCGTCCAACGGGCGGCGGGGGACTGCGGCATATAGACATAGGATTTTGTTAGATGCGCTCGCTAAGTGATGCGTTTCACCCGACCCGGCGATGGATCGTGCTGTTGGCTGCTGCCGAGTGGGTCGTGTTGCTGCTGGTTTTCTACGCTGCCGCCTGGTTGCGCTTTCTTGGCGATACCGAGCTGATGGCTCAGGCTTTTGGTGATGTCGGCAAGCGAGCGCTGGTCTTTGCCTCGATACAGGTCGCGGCGATGGTCGCGATGGGCATGTACGTGGCGCACAGCCGCGAAGGACTGAATGGATATGCCGTGCGGGCGCTGGTCGCCTTCGTCGGCGGCGGACTGGTCCTGATTGCACTGCAGTACGCAATGCCCTTCAACCCTATCGGCCGTGGCGTATTGTTTCCTGCCTTGTTTTTGGGCTTTTGTGCGATCGTGCTGATGCGGATGCTGGCCGCGTGGGGGGTGCGCGCAGACTTGCTGCAGCGGCGTGTACTGGTTATTGGCGCCGGGAACAAGGCTGCCCTGATCGAATCGAAACTCGGCAGCACGCGTTGCTGGCGCACCATGACCATCCTCGGCTATGTGCCCTTGGCGGGTGATGCGGAGCGCATCGCACCAGAGCAGCAGATCGCTGCTCCGGACGGCATTCTGGCGCTGGCAAGAAGCCTCGACATCGATGAACTGGTGATCGCGCCGGATGACCGGCGCGGCACCCTGCCGATGGACGACCTGATGCAATGCCGTCTGGAAGGCATGGTGCTGAATGAGGTCGGTACCTTTCTCGAAAACGAAACCGGCCGCATCCAGTTCAGTGTGGTCAATCCGTCCTGGGTCCTGTTCGCCGAGGGGTTCGATAGTGGTGCCGTACGGGCAGCCAGCAAACGTCTGTTTGATGTCACTGCGGCGGCGATACTGTTGCTGCTGACATTGCCTGTCATGCTGCTCACCGCACTCCTGATCCTGCTGGAAAGCGGTTTCCGCGGTCCGATTTTCTACCGCCAGGAGCGCGTCGGCCAGGCCGGCCGCTGCTTCCAAGTCTTGAAGTTCCGCAGCATGCGTACTGATGCCGAGAAAGACGGCGTCGCGCGCTGGGCCAGCAGCAACGACGATCGCGTGACGCGTGTGGGGCGGGTCATACGCAAGCTACGCATCGACGAACTGCCGCAGGTGATCAATGTCTTCAGCGGCGAAATGAGTTTCGTCGGGCCGCGGCCGGAGCGGCCGCCATTTGTCGACCAGTTGTCCCAATCGATTCCGTACTACGCGCTGCGTCATGCGGTCAAGCCGGGAATTACCGGCTGGGCCCAGTTGCGCTATGCCTACGGAGCCTCCGTGGAGGACGCCAGGGAAAAGCTCAAGTACGACCTCTACTACGTCAAGAACCACAGCTTCATGTTCGATCTGCTGGTACTGCTGCAAACCGTCGAGGTCATACTGTTCGGCAAAGGCGCGCGTTGATGCGCACGGTTACGGGTGCCGTACCGGCGCGCGTTCCGACGCCACCGGCAAGGGGCGCAGCGGGGAGCTGTACCAGTCGACCACGTGGCCGCGTGCAAAGCGGACATGCGAGGGGCCGTATTCCCATACCTCGTGGCTTTGCAAGATCGGTGGGCCGAGCAGGCGGTGAACCTGATCGGCGCTGTCGCCTTGTTTCAGAGTGGCGGTCGCCCGCGTCGTACCCGATGTCAGGAGGTTCTCCGGCGTATCAGGAACGGATGGTTCTGCCGACGGGATTTCGCTGGTGGTCCACGGTAGCGCGACCAGCAGCGCGATCAGCGCAGCCGACAGTCCTACCGCGAGGTACGCCGGGCGGTGTCGTTTTTCCCGCATTGTCGATGCGGTCGCTGCGAAAGAGTGCGGCGCTGGTATCGGGTTCGCATGTCCCGGCAGCCGGCCGTATCGACGTTCAAACGCGCGCAGTCGCCGGTATGCGGCCGTTGCCTCGTGCAGATCGTCCGCGGCTTGCGGGAATGACTCGCTCGCGCGATCCGGATGCGAGGCACTTATCACGCGACGCCAGGCCTGTTCCAGCGTTGTGGGCGTGCAGTCCGGTGCGACACCCAGGCGTGCGTAGTCGGCGAGGTAATCCGTTGCTGGACTGGACGACACGGCGCGGAACTCTCCTGGACCAGCCGAAAAACTGTGACGGACTTCTCATTATGTGCGGGCCTACACTATGATTCCAGCCCGCCCTGCGGCTCGTCCGCAAGACTACGCATCCTGCCTGGATGTGAGTCGTCAAACCGACCCTACCGTCCTATCTGTCTCGCAGGAGGCTGTCTTGTCCTGGTTGTTGCGATGTGCGCTTGCCGTGCTTGTGGTGTTCCCGTGGTCGCTGGTCCAGGCCGAGGAACCGGCGGCACCGGCCACATCGCCGGAAGCGGCGAATACGGGCGAACAGCTGTATCGGATCGGGGTGGACGATCGCCTGCAGGTATCGGTCTGGCGCAATCCGGATCTGAGCGTCACGGTGCCGGTACGCCCGGACGGCAGGATCTCGGTGCCGTTGGTCGGCGATGTACTTGCTGGTGGCCGCGCGCCGCACGAAGTGGCTGCCGATATCGAGCGTCAGCTGGCGGTCTACGTGCGCGATCCCAAGGTCGTGGTCATTCTGACGGAACTGCGCAGTCATGAATTCATCTCCCGCGTGCGCGTCACGGGAGCTGTGCGGCAACCTGTATCCATTCCGTATCGGCAGGGCATGACGGTACTCGATGCGGTGCTCCAGGCCGGTGGCGTAAGCGATTTCGCGGCCGCCGATCGCACCCGTCTTTACCGTAAGCGTCCCGGCAGCAAGACTGAGACACTGCCGGTTCGCCTTGGCGCGATTCTGCGCAATGGTGATCTCGATACCAACGTCGACGTGCAGCCTGGCGACGTCATCACCGTGCCCGAGCGCGCTCTGTGAACATGAGCGCCTTGCCCGGCCCGTCGCGCGATCCGACAGCGGCCCTGCTGGGCCTTCTGCCGGTAGTACGTGCTGAATTGCGGCGGCGGGTACTCGGGCTGTCGATCGGTTTTGCGGTCATCGCACTGGCGATTCTCACGGTCGGCATTCTGTGGCCAAAAAAATACGTTTCCTCCACCACCATCCTGGTTGGCGAAGACAACATCATTGCGCCGCTGATGGAGGGCCGGGCGGTGCCGACCGGGGTCGCTGATCGCGCGCGTATTGCCCGTGAGGTGATATTCAGCCGCAAGCTGATGGGCGAGATTCTGAAATCCGGAGGCTGGGCCGAATCCTATCCGGACCCGCTCGCGCAGGAGCGGGCGATTCAGGAGATCAAGCAGCGCACGACCATCAGCAGCCCGGGCGCGAATCTGATCAAGATCAGCTACACCGATTCGCGTCCCGAGCGCACGTTCAACGTGACCCGGCGCTACGCCGAATTGTTCATCGAGGCGAGCCTGGCCGCGAAGGAACACGAAAGCCGCGAGGCCTACGAGTTCATTGCCTCGCGCGTCGAGGAGTATCACCGCAAGCTCACTGACGCGGAAGACAAACTGAAGCGATACCGCGGCGAGAATCTCGAAGCGCGTCCGGGCAGCGATGCCGATGTGCGTACGCGCGTATCCGAGATTCGCTCGCGCATCGAACGTTCGCGCACCGAGCTGGCCGAGCTGCAGATGCGCCAGACCGCGTTGAACAGCCAGATCAGCGGTGAGGCCGAGATTTCGGACGTGCGCAGCCGTTCATCGCAGTACCGCGCGCGCCTGGGCGAACTGCAGTCCGAGCTGGACCGGCTGCGTCTGGACTATACCGACGAATACCCCGATGTCGTTCGCACACGTCACCAGATCGAAGATCTGCAGGCAGCGCTGCAGCGCGAGGAGCTCGAAGAGGCCCGCAACAGGGGGGCTGGCGGCAATGCGGTGGCAACAAATCCACTTTACCAACAATTGCGCGCCGACCTGGCCAAGGTCGGCGGCGATATGGCTGCCTTGCGTGCGCGCATCAGCGAGAACGAAGCCCTGCTCAACGCCGAGCTGGACCGGGGGCGACGTGTAGCGGACTCCGAATCGACCCTGGCCGAGCTGACGCGCGACCACGAAGTCAATCGCGACATCTACCAGGACCTGCTGCGCCGGCGCGAGAACGCACGCGTCTCCATGAATCTGGATGCCGAGAGGCGTGGCCTGACTTTCCGTATCCAGGAACCGGCTGCGCTGCCCCTGCAGCCTACTGGTCTGCGCCTGATGCATTTTGCCCTGGGCGGGCTGGTGCTTGGCTGCATGATTCCACTCGGGCTGCTGATTGCCGTGCTGCGTGTCGATCCGCGTGCGCGCAGCGCGCACGTGCTGGCAGAAGTCTTGCCGGTACCGGTGCTGGTCAGCATTCCCGAATACCGCACCGTATCGGACCGACGTGCGGATCTGTTCCGCTTCGGCGCAGCGGGGCTGATCACGTTGGTGGTGTTCGCCGTCTACGCAATGGTCGCGGCCAGTCGTGGGAGTTTCCTGCCATGAACGACGCCTCGCAGAGCCCTCAGCAGGCGCTGGTGCCGCAGGGCAGCGATGTGCGACCGCTGTCGGCGGCGCAGCTCGAAGTACGCCGCATCGTCCGCCACGACATGGCGGACCCGCGTCCGGCCGACGCGTTCCGCGATTTGCGTACTCAACTGCTGTCGCGTGCCAATGGCGCCAGCGTGGTCACCCTGGTGGCGCCGGTCAGTCGCGGCAGCGGCGGCAGCTATGTTGCGCTCAATCTGGCGGCTGCGCTGGCTTTTGACGAGACCCGCAGCGCAGTGCTCATCGATTGCAATCTGCGTTCGCCGGTATTGCATGAACGTCTCGGCGTCGAGCCGGCCAGTGGTGGACTGGTGGACTATCTCGAAGGCCGTGTCGGTGCCTTGCGTGAAATCGTCTACGCAACGGGTGTTCCGCGCCTGTACCTGGTTCCTGCCGGAGCGCGGCGCGAAGCCAGCGGCGACCTGCTCGGGTCAGCGCGCATGCGCGCTCTGCTCGATTCGCTGCGCGGTGACTCCACTGGTGTCACTGTGGTGCTGGATTCGGCAGCCGTCGCGTCGGCACCCGATGCACGTATTCTTTCCGATCTGGCCGAGCTCTCGGTGCTGGTGGCTGGATACGGCCGCGATACCCCGGACGCGGTGCGCGAATCCTGTGGTGTCATGGATCGTGCACGCCTGGCTGGTGTGGTGTTCAATCGTGTTCCGTAGCATGCAAGCCCCGGTGGCTACGAAACACCTGATGCTGGCAGTGTTCATCGCCGCGGCGTTGAACACGTCGGTGCATGCGGCGCGGCTGAACTACCGCCTTGGTCTTTCGGCTGAGCACAGCGACAACATCGCGCGTTCGTCGACAACCCCGGTCTCGGATACCGTGCTGGCGCCATGGCTAGGGTTCGCTGTTACGCAGGATAGTGAAGCGCTCTCCCTGCAGGCCGCGGGTGATCTGGAATACCGACGCTATCTCGATGCTAGCTTCGGGCCCGAGCTGCGCGCACGTGCCGGCCTGCGCGGCAATTGGAATATCGTTCCGCAGCGCTTGTCCTGGGCGTTTGAAGACGTCGTCAGCGATCAGCCGATCAACAGCTTCGCCGCGGATCAGCCGGATAACCGCCAGCGTGCCAACGTACTGGTCACCGGACCGACCCTGGCCCTGCGACCTTCGCCACGCACCCGTCTGCTGACCGAGCTGCGCTACGTCAATACCCACGCCGAGCGCACCACCGAGTTCAATAGCGATCGACTGAATGCCGCGGTGCGTGGATTGCTCAATCTCAGTCCGCGCCGTGTCGTTTCGATGAATATTGAAGTAGGTGATATTCGCTTTGATACACCGTCGCGGCAGAACGGCGACTACCGTCGCCATGATGGTTTCATGCGCTACAACCAGCGAGGCAGTCGCGGCGAGTGGTCGATGGACGCCGGAGCGACGCGGCTGCGTTTCGACGCGACCTCCAGCCATGCGGCCGGTACGGAAACATCGCCGCTGCTGCGCTTGCGCGGGAGCTTCGAACTGACCGATATCAGCCGTATCGAGGCCTCGTTGCAGCGTCAGTCCAGCGATGCGGCACAGGATCTGCTCGACAGCGCACCCAAGGTCGAGGACTACGATCTGCCGATCGGGCTACCGGATCTGCGCAGCGGCGCCGTGAGCGCTGATGTCTTCGAGGAGTCGGGCATTAGCCTGGGCCTGTCCCGGCGCAGCGAATCGCTATACCTGCGCCTGGACGGGTATCGGCGTGAACAGGCGTATCAGCGTAGCGGTGGACTGGACCAGTCCTCGCGCGGCCTGCGTGCCGCCATGACGCGCCAGTTGCGCACGAATCTGTCCCTGGGCCTGTTTGCAACGGCCGAGTGGCGTGACTTCGACACCTTGGGCCGTGACGATCGCGACACGCGTCTGGGGCTGCTCGGCAACTGGCGTTGGTCGCGCAGACTCGGCGTGTCGGCGGAACTCAGCCGCAGCGTGCGCCGCAGTACCGATCCCACGCAACCGTACGACGACAACCGGCTGGTCGTATCGATCAGCTATGTGCGCTGAGGATCACTGATGCCCTCGAGCCAGACCCTGGTCCTGATGTATCACGGACTGTCCGGAAGACATGCGGCGCCGGAATCGGCCGATCCGCACTACACGCTGCCGACCGTGCGCTTCTGTGCACAGCTGGATGCCTTGACCGCTGCCGGTTTCGGCGTCGGCTGCCTGCGTGATCGCGAGCGCCCGGAAACCTCCCGCGACGTGGTGCTGACCTTCGACGACGGCGACCTGAGCAACTACACCGAGGCGTTTCCGGCGCTGCTCGAACGCGGCCTGAGTGCGGACTTTTTTGTCAATCCGGAACGCGTGGGGCGGCCGGGGTTCTGCACCTGGCTGCAGCTGCGCGAGATGGCCGATGCCGGTATGAGCATTCAGTCGCATGGTATGACCCATACCTATTTCACCCATCTCGATCGCCGTGCGCTGACGGATGAACTGCGCCGGTCGAAGTCGGCGATCGAGGAGCAGATCGCGCAACCCGTGACGCTGCTCGCACCGCCCGGTGGCCGTTGTCCGCGGGGTCTCGCGGCGCTGGCGCAGGCGCAGGGTTATCGCACGGTGCTTGGATCGGTGCCGGGTGTCGCCATGCCGCCGTTCGCGGATGGGCGGATCCTGCCGCGTGTGGCGCTGACAGCTGCGCATGACGTCGCCAGCGTGTTGCATTGGGCCCAGGGCGGGGCCGCTGCATTGCGCGGACTGCGGACACGCTATGCAGCATTGGCGCTGGCCAAGCGGCTATTTGGTGACCGCGGTTACGAACGCTTGCGCGAAGCCTTGCTTTCGCGCCGCGCATCGGTGACGCCATGAGCCAGTGGCTGGCCGTAGCGGTGTTGTGGATTTCGCTCGCCCTGGTGGCCTATACCTATGTCGGTTATCCCGTACTGATCGCCTTGCTGGCGCGCCTGCGTCCGCGCCCACTCAAGCGGGTCCCCTGGGAGCCGACAGTTACCGTGTGCATCGCCATGCACAACGGTCTGGCTGAACTCGACCGCAAACTCGATGGTCTGCTCGGACACGACTACCCGGCGGATCGGCTCTCGATCATCGTGGTGTCCGATGGATCGACGGATGGCAGTGCGGAGCATCTGCAAGCGCGTGCGGGGCCGCGTGTACAGGCCATCATCGAGCCGCAGCGCCGCGGCAAGACGGCCTGCCTGCGGCGGGCCATCGAGGCGGCTACCGGCGAGGTGCTGCTGTTCACCGACATGCGCCAACGCCTCGAACCGGGCAGCGTGCGCGCGCTGTGCGCCGCCCTGGCCAGCGGCGAGGTCAAGGCCGTCAGCGGCGCGTTGCGATTTGAATCGGCTGACGGCTACGCCGCATCGGTCGATGCGTACTGGCGTTACGAGTCCGCGCTTCGTCGCAACGAGGCGCGCAGCGGTTCGGTGGTTGGCGTGACCGGTGCCATCTATGCCGTTCGCCGCCACGACATGCCGCTGCCGCCGCCCGGATTGGTGCTGGATGACGTATGGGTGCCCATGCAGATAGCCGCGCGCGGCGGCCGGGTCGATATCGAACCGGGTGCGATAGCCTGGGATCGGCCATCGCAGAACGCGTCGGCGGAAGCGGCGCGCAAGCGCCGGACCTTGGCGGGCAACTGGCAATTGCTGAGGCTGTGGCCGGGATTGCTGATGCCCGGGCGGCATCCGCTGTGGTGGCGCTTTCTCAGCCACAAATTTCTGCGCCTGCTGATGCCGATGGCGCTGGTCACAGCGTTTGTCGCCAACGTGATTCTTTGCCGTGCAGGGTTTTTATACTTTTCCCTGCTGTGTGCGCAGGTGCTGGCCTACATCGGCGCGCTGGCCGGAATAGCGTTGCCGGCATTGCGGCGTCAGTTGCCGTTGCGGCTCGCGGCGGCGTTTGTCGAGATGAATCTCTACGCGCTCGCCGGCTTCATCGATTTCCTCAGGCAGCGTGATGCGCATCTGTGGCAGACATCGGCCGCGGCTGGTTCGGGCGAGGGAAAACCGTGAGCATTCCGTCCCAACCGCCGCATCGCGTGCTGTATGTGGTCTCGCTGTTTCCGTGCTGGTCGGAAACCTTCATCGTGCGCGAGATCGAGCAACTGGTGGCGCGCGGCGTCGACGTACGCATCCTGTCGCTCAAGCCGCCCAGTGAACCTCTGGTGCAGGCGCGTGCCGCCGCGCTGATGGACAGGGTCATCGGCCCGCGCGGGCTGCTGGCTGAACTGCCGACGGTCGTGGGTGAAAGCTTGCGCCAGCCCGTGGGCGTACTGGGTAGTGTCTTGCGCCTGGTCGGCGGACTCTGGTCGCAGCCGGTCGCGCTGGGCAAGAGCCTGGTCGCGCTATGGCGTGGACTGGCTGCGCTGCCCAGCCTGCGTGCGTTTGGTCCGGAGCTGATTCACGCCCATTGGGCGACCTATCCCTCCACCGTGGCCTGGGCCCTGGCGCGCCTGTTGCGCTTGCCGTTTTCGTTTACCTGCCATGCACACGACATCTTTGTCGAAGATCACCTGCTGCGCCGCAAGCTCTCGGATGCGGCGCTGGCAGTGACGATCTCGCAGTACAACGTGCGTTATCTCGCACCCTGGGGCGCTGCGGCACTCGGCGAGCGCCTGCAGGTAATCCATTGCGGTGTGGACTTTGCCGAACTGCCCGAGCAGATCGAGGGACGTATGCCCCGGCGTATCGTCAGTGTCGGCCGTCTTGATCCCATCAAGGGATTCGACGTGCTGGTGCCGGCGCTCGGCCAGTTGCGTCAACGCGGCGTCGAGTTCGAATGCACGGTGATCGGCGAAGGCCCGCAGCGCAGCCAGCTGGAAGCACAGCGTGCGGCGCTGGGTCTGGAAGCGGCGCTGCAACTGCCCGGCGCGCAGCCGCAGGAGCTGGTACGTGCGGCGATTGCGCAAGCCTGTGTCTTTGTCATGCCTAGCGTGCTGACGCCCGAAGGCAACCAGGACGGTATTCCGGTGGCGCTGATGGAAGCCATGGCCAGTGGCGCGGCGGTGATCAGCACGCGCGTGTCCGGGATTCCGGAACTGATCGAGCATGACGTCAGTGGCCTGCTGGTGCCGGCGGGTGACGAGACTGCGTTGGCCGATGCGCTGCAGCGCCTGCTGACGGATGCGGATCTGCGCCGCCGGCTGGGTGTGGCGGCGCGCGCGCGGGTGAAAGCGGAATTCGATGCCTCGACGGAAGCGGCGCGGTTGCTCACGCTGTTCCGAAAAACTGTGGACAAATGGAGAAGTGGCGCTGATGCACGCTGAGCGGATTCTTGTCGTAACCGACGAAATGGAGGTCGGCGGCAGCCAGCGTCAGATCGTGCATCTGCTGCGTGGCGTCAAGGCCTGCGGCCGCCACGCGAGCCTGCTGTATTTTCGCCGGCCGTCATTTCTGCTGGATGCACTGCGCGAAGTGGCAGTCGATGTGCATCAGATCGACAAGAAAGGCCGCATCGACCTGCGCTTCCTGTGGCGGTTGATCCGCTTCCTGCGTGCTGGCCGGTTCGATGTCGTGCACTGTTTTTCGATCACGGCGGAAATGTGGGTGCGGCTCGCATTGACTGCGGTCGCTCATACCCGATTGATCTCGTCGGTTCGCGGCCTGGGCCTGGACGGTCCCGACTGGCACTGGCGTGCACGGCGCTGGGTCATACGCGGATCGGCTGCGGTAATTTCCAACAGCGGCGCAGGTGCCGAACTGGTTGCGCAACGCTGCGGGATACCAGTTCAGGCGATCGACGTCGTGCACAACGGATTGCCGTTGCCGCCGCCGCCATCGGTCGAGCAGCGCGCCCAGGCCCGCGCAACGCTGACGCTACCGCCCCAGCGGCTGCTGCTGCTGTTTGTCGGCCGGCTGGTCGCGGCCAAGAATATCGGTCTGCTGCTGCGCGCCCTGGCTCTGTTGCCAAGCGCACAGCGCCCGCTGACCTGGCTGGCCGGCGAAGGGCCGGAACGGGCTGAGCTGGAGCATGCGATCCGCGCGCAGGGGCTGGAGCGCGACGTGCATCTGCTGGGCGAACGCAGTGACACCGCCGTGTTGATGTGCGCCGCGGACATGCTCGTACTGTGTTCGCGCGAGGAAGGGCTGTCCAACGTGATCCTCGAAGCCATGGGCAGCGCGCTTGCCGTGGTCGCGACCGCGGTCGGCGGCAGCACGGAGCTCGTCGAAGACGGTGTCAGCGGGAAACTGGTAGCCAATGACGATGCAGCGTCGCTGGCCGAGGCGCTGCGACGCCTGGCGAGTGATGCCGCGGCCCGCGAGGCACTGGGGCGCGCTGCGCGGGAGCGAGTCGAGCAACGATTTACGGTGGAGGCCATGGTGCGGCACACGTTGAGTATTTACGACCGCTGCGTGCAACGTCGCGTCAACCGCGTGGAGGCGTTGCCATGAGTTCCGAAACCCGCGCGTTGCGCGACATCCTCGGCCAGCGGACTACGCCATCGGCGGCCGTAGGGCGTTTTCTGACCGGTGTGTCACCGAGTGTGGACGCGGGGCAACTTGATCCAGGGCTGCGGGGTGTATCAGGCGCCATGCCGTTGTGGGCGGCGGACTCGGTGCGGCAGTTTGAAGACAGGGGAAAAGTTGTCGCCGGGCTGTTCGATCTGGTGGTAGGCGATCCGTCCGAACTGTGCCAGCCGGGCGCCGTTGCCCCCTGGCAAAAATGGCGCGGACGTTTTGTCTTCGTGCAATACGACACGGTCAGTGGTGAATGGCTCGCGGTGTGTGACCATTTCGCGACCTTGCCGCTCTATTACAGCCGGCATCAGGACAATTTGCTGCTGTCCAATACCTTGGCGCCGCTGCTGCGCACGCCCTGGTGTGCACGCCGTCCGGATGCGGCGGCACTTTTCCACTATCTTAATTTTGCCTGCATTCCCGCACCGTTGACCGTGGTGCCCGAAGTACGGCGTCTGCCGCCGGCCGGGCTGCTGCGCTGGCGTGGCGGCGACGTCAGCGTCGAACGCTGGTGGCGCCCGCCCTATGCAGAAGACCTGGATGGACACCCTGAAACGCTGGCCGGCGAGCTGCGCGAGCGCATCGTGGCCAGTGTGCAGCGTTACCGCCCGGCCAAAGGCGCGAACTGGGGGTGTTTCCTCAGCGGTGGCACCGACAGCTCCAGCGTGGTCAGCATCCTGGCCCGGCAGCACGCCGACGACACGGTGCACAGCTATTCCATCGGTTTCGCCGAAGCCGGTTACGATGAGCTGGGCTTCGCACGCATCGCGGCCGACGCGTGTGGTGCGCAGGGACACTTCGGCAGCGTCGACGAAGCCGAGACTCTGGCGGTGCTGCCGCGCCTGACCGAACTGTTTGACCAACCCTTCGGCAATGCATCGGCAGTGCCCACGCGCGCCTGTGCCGGCATGGCCGCACAGGATGGCCGCCATATTCTGCTGGCCGGCGACGGCGGCGACGAGGTGTTCGGCGGCAATGAGCGTTACGCGAAAGATCTGATCATGCAGTCGTTCTATCGACTGCCGTCACCGGTCAAGGCGCTAGGACGCGCACTGGGCCGGGTGCTGGGCGGCGGACGGGTACGCCTGTTCAATCGCATCGACAATTTCGCACGGCGTGGCAGCCTGCCCAATCCGGATCGCTTCTACACTGACGATGCCTTTGCTTCAGAGCATTTTGATGCGTTGCTGAATCCCGCGTTCGCCCGTTCGCTGCAGCCGGACCTGTCGCTGGCCTTTATGCGCGAGCTGTATGCCGGCTGCGATGCCCGTGCGGAGCTGCATCGCCTGATGGCACTGGATCTCGACATGGCTATTGCGCAGAACGACCTGATCAAGGTCGACGGCGCTTGCCGGCATGCCGGAGTAGGCGTGCGTTTTCCCTTCCTCGACCCCGATCTTGTCGCCTATACGGGGCGCCTGAGGGCGCATTGGAAAGTGCGCGGACTGGATAAACGCCATCTGTTCAAGCGGGCCATGCAGACGGTTCTGCCCGAGGTGATACTCAGGAAACCCAAACAGGGGTTCGGCCTGCCCATCAGCGTCTGGATGGCCGAACGACCCGCTTTCCGCGACTGGCTGCACGATCTGCTGCTGTCGGATCGCAGCGCACAGCGCGGCTGGTTCGAGCCCGGCTTCATCCGCACCCTGTTCGACCGTCATGTGGCCGGCGGCTGGGACTATTCGGCGCCGTTGTGGCAATTGGCAATATTGGAATTGTGGATGAGGCGCCATCTCGATGGTTGAATCTGTACCTGCGCTGCGCGTGCTGATGCTGCTGGAAGGGCATTTTCCGGCAGTCGGTGGCGCTGAGCGCCAGCTTGCCACCTTGTCCCAGGCCCTGCAGGCGCGCGGCCATCGCGTGCGCCTGGTCCTGCCGCGCCTGAACGACACGGATGCCGCAGGGGCAGGGCGCCATGGCCGGTTGCCCCTGTACCGGATCAGTTACCCGCGCTGGCGCGTGGTCGGTACGCTGGCCATGCTGGCGCGCCTGCTCCTGCTGTTGTGGCGATGGCGCAAACGCTACGACGCGATTCATGTTCACATCGCCCATAACATGGGCGCGGTGGCGGCCGTGATGGGACGCATCCTCGGCAAACCCGTGGTGGTGAAATTCTCCGGCTGGTGGGAGCTGGAGCGGGGCTGCCTGAATCCACGCGGTGGCATCGGGGCGCGTATCGCGCGCTGGATGCTGCGTCGCGCGAGCGCGGTACAGGCGATCAGCCAGCGCTTCGCTACCGATCTGCGTCGCTTTGGTTTTTCGTCGGCGCGAATACACTGCGTACCGAACGGGGTGGACACATCTCGCTTTGAGGACATTTCAAGACCCGACAGCGGCGGCGGCCCCAACACCGTGGTATTCGTCGGCCGGCTTGTGGTCGAGAAGGGCCTGGATACGCTGCTGCGAGCCTGGGCGCGGGTCTTTGACAGCAGCAGCGCCTGGCGCCTGCGGCTGGTCGGTGCTGGTGCGCAGGAAGCGGAGCTGCGTGAGCTTGCGCACAGCCTCGACGTCAGCCGCTCGGTCGACTTCGTCGGTGCCAGCACCCAGGTCGAGCGCCATCTCGCGGAGGCAGACGTCGGTGTACTGCCGTCGCGTTTTGAAGGATTGTCCAACACCTTGCTCGAGTACATGGCGGCCGGACTGCCGGGCATCGTGTCGCGCATCAGCGGCAGTGAGGACTTCATCATCCCGGCTCACAATGGCTGGCTGTTCGAGCCCGACGATGTGGATGGTCTGGCTGCGGCGCTGCGCGATATGGCCGACATGCCCCACTCGCAGCGTCGTGCCTTGGGGGCGGCGGCGCGCCGTGACGTGTTGGCCCGCGCTTCGTTGGATGCGGTGGTGACGCGACTGCTCGGCTTGTATTCGCGTAGCGCCTGACAGGGAGGTTGTTGAACGCATGTGCGGAATCATCGGAATCGTCAGTGCGGGCGTACAGCCCGTTCCACCTCGTGCCATCGGCGAGGCCATGAACGCCGCGATCGTGCATCGCGGGCCGGATGACAGTGGTCTGTATCGTGACGACCAGGCCATGCTGGGCATGCGCCGTCTCGCCATCATCGATATCGCCGGCGGCCATCAGCCTGTGCATAGCGACGACGGCCAGGTGCAACTGGTTTTCAACGGCGAGATCTACAACTACCGTGAACTGCGCGCCGAGCTGTTGAAGCTGGGCCATGTATTTCACAGTGCTTCGGATTCCGAAGTCATATTGCGCGGCTATCTGCAGTGGGGTGAGGCGACGATTGCCCGGCTGGAGGGCATGTTCGCGTTCGCGCTGTGGGATCGTCGTGACCAACGCCTGCTGCTGGCACGTGATCGCCTCGGCAAGAAACCCCTGTTCCTGTGGCAGACAGGCCAGCACCTGGCGTTTGCGAGTGAGCTGAAGTCACTGCTGGTCGTTCCCGGGTTTGCGCGCGAGGTTGATCACTCGGTGCTGCCGGCCTACCTGGCCTTTGGTTATGTGCCGACACCGCGGGCGATTTTCCGTGATGTCAGCAAGCTGCCGCCGGGGCATTATGCTTTGTACAGGAGTGGAAAATTAGAACTCAAGCGCTATTGGCAGCTGGACTTTTCGCCGACGTTTGCAGGTGACGAGTCCGAGGCCCAGGAGCAACTGGCGCAATTGCTGGCGCGCGCGGTGTCGGATCGACTCGTCGCGGACGTGCCATTCGGCGCGTTCCTTAGCGGAGGGCTGGATTCGAGCGTCGTTGTCGCATTGATGGCACGGCATATGAGCCAGCCGGTCAAGACCTTCTCGATCGGATTTCGCGAAGCCCGCTACAGTGAACTCTCCGGCGCGCGGCGTGTCGCCGATCATCTGCGCACCGAACATCACGAACTCGTGGTCGAACCCGATGCGACGCGCCTCATCGAAAACCTGGTCTGGCATCTGGATGAACCCTTCGCCGACTCGTCCGCACTGCCGACCTTCCTCGTGTCGGAGCTGGCTGGGCAGCACGTGAAGATGGTGCTCTCGGGCGACGGCGGCGACGAGGCCTTTGCCGGCTACGATCGTTATCTGCGGTTCCTGCAGCTCGAGCGCCTG
Organism: Rhodanobacteraceae bacterium; assembly: GCA_016790075.1. Classification (GTDB taxonomy): domain Bacteria; phylum Pseudomonadota; class Gammaproteobacteria; order Xanthomonadales; family Rhodanobacteraceae; genus Tahibacter. Next base: position 39,139 of record JAEUPP010000032.1, read on the forward strand.
GGCTTGCTGAAGAAACCCCTCGCGCTGGGGCTCGCGGTGGCCGGCCGTGTCTTGCCGGGTTTGCGCGGGTTTCGCCTGCGCCGCATCGCGCAGCGCCTGCGTGAGGGATTCCCGGACAGCTACCTCAGTGGCGTCGCCTTGTCACGTCCAGAGCAGATGGCAGCAATGCTTGGAACCTCCGCCAGCGAAGGCTACCGCGCGCTGCATCCGCTGTTCGACCCGGCTGACCCGCGGCCGGTGCTGGATCGCATTGTCGATGCCGACATCCGCAGCTATCTGCTCGACGATATCCTGGTCAAGCTCGACCGCATGAGCATGGCCGCGTCGATCGAAGGCCGTGCGCCGCTGCTTGATCATCGTGTGGTCGAGTTTGCCGTGCGCCTGCCGGTATCGATGCGTATCCGTGACGGCCGCGGCAAGCACCTGTTGCGCGAAGTCGCCAGACGCTGGCTGCCGTCGGATGTACTGGACAAACCCAAGCAGGGTTTTGCGATTCCGTTGCCCGAATGGTTCCGCGGTTCGCTCGGACAGATGGCCGGGGATACGTTCGCCAGCCGTGTGTTCCGCGAGCGCGGCTGGCTGGCTCCGACGGCGATTGACGCGCTGTTGCAGGCGCATCGTTGCGGTAACGCCGATCATGCGGAACCGCTGTGGCAAGCGCTGTGCCTGGAGCTGTGGGCGCGCCGTTTCGTTGATGCCGCCGGCATGCCTTGATGCTCAGGCTGCTGCTCGCCGTGCTGATTGTGTATACGCCCAATCAGCTGCATTTTCCGTCCGAGTTGGGGCTGCCAGGGCTCAACGTCGTCAATTTGCTGTTTCTGCTGGCCATCCTGTTCCTGGTATCGGCCGGACGCTGGGGCGGCTTGACTGCGCCGCGGCTCGGGTCTCCGATACGCGTCTATTTCGCCATGATGACCCTGGGCACGCTAATAGCCTTGGTAGTGCGACCCAAGGTAGTCATGGAGGACATTACCTATCTGAAAACGGTAATGTTTTACCCTTTGTATTATTTTCTTTTTTATTACGCTGTGCGCGATCTGCGTACGGCGCGGCAACTGATTCTCGGGATTCTTGCCATCGCCGTGATCGCCGGTCTGGAGGCATGGTCGGAAGCCATGGCCTATGGTATCGGCAGCTATGTGGAAAGCCATCGCGCCGCAGGGCCGTTCGGGCCCGACTTTCGTTCGGCCAATCGTGCTGGCGTGTTCTACGCCATGTTTATTCCAGTGCTTTTTGCCCCGGTCCTGTTCCTGCAGAAACGTATGCTGTGGCGGCTGATGTCGCTCGGCGGCGTGCTGATTCTGGCCGGTGCCGTGCTGTTCACCTATTCACGCCAGTCCTATTTCATCGCCTTGTTGGGCATTGCCTTGTTGTCGATCAGGCGCGGCCTCGGTACGGCAGCGCTGGGGTTGGCGGCCTTCCTGGTAATCCTGCCGTTCCTGCCGGAAGGGGCTACGCAACGGGTGGAGGAAACCCAGCAGGTGGGCAAACATGGCGAGGAGGCTTTCGATGAAAGTACGGAAAGCCGCTGGGATATCTGGGCGGGCGCCGTTGCCATGTGGGGCGAGAATCCGATCGGCATCGGGTTGAACCGGTTCAAGGGCATGATCGGTGGCTATTCCAGCTACGCCGGCAAGGATGCGCACAACTTCTATGTGCTCACGCTGGCCGAATCGGGCGTGCAAGGACTGGTCAGTCTGCTCTTGCTGATGTTTGCGATCTGGCGTCACGGAGGCAGATTGGTCCGTGCGGCGCTGGACAGCGAAGGCATGGCGTTGGCGCAGGGATTTCGCGTCGCGGCGCTGTGCATGGCCCTGGGCAATATCTATGGCAGTCCGTTCACCGAGGGCGCGGTGATGGGCGTGTTCTGGGCGCTGGCGGCGCTGCTGGAACGCTATGCGCAAATGCGTCTGGGAGAGAACCAGTCGATGCAGATTTCCCCCACGGCGGTAGCCGCATGAGTCGCCAGGCGCAGGGTAGCGCTCTGAGCTTGTCGGCGCTCAATCTGATCAGCAAGGTACTGGCTGTGGGCAAGACCATGCTGATCGCGGCTCTGTTTGGCGCAGGGGCCACACTGGACGCGTTCTGGGTGGCGTACTCGCTGCCGTTGTTGCTGCCAGCCTTGCTCACGACCGTCGTTACCGTCGCCTTCGTGCCGCGTTTCATGAGCAGTCTTGAGGGGCGCAGCGGGCCGGAGGTCTGGCGCGGCGCCAATACCTTGTTCACGCTGATCTTCACCCTGTCGCTGATCGCGGCGGTGAGCATGAGCATTCATGCCTCGTCACTGGTCGCCTGGCTTGCTCCCGGGCTTGCGCCGGGTACCCACGCCAAAGCCGTTCAACTTACACGCGTGCTGTTGCCCTGCGTGCCGTTGCTCACGCTGTCGGCGATTCTGTCGGCGATAAGCAACGCCAAGGAGCGCTTTCTGCTGCCAGCGCTCGAAGGTGTCATCACCAACATTACGGTGATGCTGTTTGCCGTGTCGTTCGCCCGATCGCTCGGCGTCGATGCACTGACCTATGGCGTACTGGCGGGCTTCGTCCTGCAGGCGCTGGTTCTGATTCGCGGCAACTGGGCGATGTTGCGCGAGAATGTCCGTCCCGCCTTTGCGTTTCGGCATCCCGACTTTCGCGCACCCGCCGCGCATCTGTTGCCGCTGCTGGTCGGGTCGGCAGGCTCGGTAACGACCGGCCTGGTCAATCAGTATTTTCTGTCGAACGGCGGCGAAGGTGCGATTTCGGCGATGGCCTACGCTGGCATGTTTGCCTTCCTGCCGGTCGAGGTATTTGCGCAGGCGGTGATTACCGCATTCTATCCGGCGCTGGGACGGCATTTTGCCCAGGGCGACAAGGCCGCAGCTGCCGACAGTTTCGCCGAGGGCGTACGCTTCGTGCTGTTCCTGACCTTGCCCTGTGCCGTACTGCTGGCGGTATTTTCCGAACCGCTGATGGTGTTGCTGCTTGAGCGCGGCTCGTTCCGCCCCGAGGACACGGCGCTGACCGCGCAACTCACCGCGACGTTGTCATTGGGACTGATCTTCCGTGCGTTCGCGTTCTTCAACTACCGCGTATTGCATGCGGCCTTGAAACCTTGGTTGCAGGTGAGCATAGGACTCCTCGGCGTTGCGACGCATCTGATGCTGTGTTCCTTCTGGGGCAAGGCGTATGGCGCCCCTGGCGTTGCGCTCGCTGCGTCGCTGTCTATGTTGCAGTCGGCGCTGTTGTCCTTGCTGGCCGCGGCCTGGGTTCTCGGATTGCGTTGGCATGTGCGCCTTGCGCGCGAGCTATTGCGGCTGGTGCTGATTAGCGGACTGATGCTCGCCCTCGCATTGTGGGTACGCGGCTGGGTCTGGCCCGTTGACCTGCCTGCAAGACCAATGGCTGCCCTGGTGGCAATTGCCGCGGCGGCCGGAGTAGGGGCAACCACTCTCGTCGTTGCCGGCGTATTGCGTCAACCCGATTTGCTCTGGCTCTGGGCAGGACTGCGTGCACGACTGTTGCGAAGGGCACATTGAGTCCAAGCAGGAATTGTTGCTATTTCCCCAGGGGTTGACATCTTCCAGAAATTGCTCGCGAGCAATCCGCATTCAACCGGTTTTTTCCGGTTGCTGGGCGGTATCGAGGCAGGCCGGTTTTGTGACGGCATTCGCACTTTGGCTTAGTCTGACAATTTACTGTCCCTTCACCAGCAGATCGATGATCGATCCAGCGTTGAAGCCGAAGGGAGAGTAGTAATGGCTTTATTCGACACGGGAAACTTTGCAGCCCGTGTGTTCTTGGCACTGGCTGGTTGCGCTGGAATCCTGCTGCCGGTGGTACCTGTCAAGGCGGACAGTGGCGCAGGCGTTTCGCTATTCGTCGCAGATCGCATCATGCTGGCGGAGTTCGAGGCAAGCGACATGCAGGGGCCTTGCGCGGGCTTCTACACCGCCGGATTTGCTCCGGTAGCGGGCCAGGTCACAGCCAGTTCACCGCAGTCTGGGCGTCCTGCCAAAGGCGTGCCGCTGCAGGACCCGAATTTCCGCACCTGCGTTGTCCGTGCCACCAATCACGCTGCGGAACCGCCCTCGGGCTTCTCGCGCAACGACTATTCGCGACGTCAGGCTTTCAATGCGGACAACAGTCGTTTCATCGTCTATTCCGAGAACGGCTTCTGGCATCTGTACGACGCGCGTAGCCTGGCCCATGTGCGCGTGTTGAGCGGCCCGGCCGGTGATGCGGAGCCGCAGTGGCATCCCACCGATCCACGCCAGCTCTATTACATCCCGACGAATGGCGGTACCCGCTTGAATCGGCTGGATGTCGAAACCAACCAGACGACGATAGCCGCGGACTTCACTGGGCGCTTGCCGTGGACCGGCGTCGCGCACATCTGGACAAAATCGGAAGGCAGCCCGTCCGCCGATGGCCGCTACTGGTGTTTCCAGGCGGAGACGTCGAGCTTTGGCATTCGCGGCGTGTTTACCTACGACCTGCAGACGAATCAGATTCTCGGCACGCGTACGCTGACGGCACGTCCGGATCACGTCAGTATGTCCGCTTCCGGCCGCTGGTGCGTGGTTTCCAACCTGGATGGCGCGGGCGGCACCGTGGCCTGGAACCGCACGTTTACTACCTCGCGACAGTTGCATACGAGTTCGGAGCATTCGGATCTCGCACTCGGGCCAACCGGAGACGATTATTTCGTCTTTGTCGACTACCAGAGCAACGGCGGTGACTTGACTATGGTCAACGTCGACACGGGTGCGCGCACTGCCTTGTTCCCGACCTATATCGAAGGCACCGCGACGGCCTACCACATCTCCGGGAAGAACTTTGCCAAGCCCGGCTGGTTCCTGCTGTCGACCTATGCCCGCGTCGGTGCCGAAAAGTGGTTGCACGAACGCGTCATGGCGGTAGAGCTGTCGCCTGCTCCCTCGATCATCAATCTCGCCCATCACCACAGTGCCGCAAACGGCTACTGGACCGAGCCACATGCCTCGGTCAGCCGCGACTTCAGCCGCGTCCTGTTCACCTCGAACTGGGGCAGTACCTCCGACACCGACGTCGATGCCTACATGGTCCAGGTTCCGCGGAACATTCTGCAGTGAGCGCAGTGTCCGGCGCTTCCTGCAAGCACTGACCGGCAGCGTCTTCGCGGGCTACTCGGTGCCGGTAGCCCCTACGCCAAAGCCTGGCCCGTGCTTCCAGTCGGGCCTATGGGCTTTGGTGCCCGATCCGGGTTCGTGTGCGCCGGGAGACTGGCAAAGAAATCCTGCACGGTGTGTTGGTAGCGCTGTGCCTGCAGCCCGCAAATCCTCACGGCGCGCCGACAGGGCATAGCTCGCACAGTAGTGCTGGCCGCGGTCGCAGCGCCAGCAGACCATCTGCTGGATCAGGCGGTGAACACAGTGAAATGTCGCATCCGACAGCGCAGCAAATCATTTAGCTAGAACGATTCCGCTACCGTAGCGTGCGGAATGCACTAGTTCCAATTCGCTTCCCGGCCGATGCTATTCGTCTGCCCGAATCGCCAAAAAAGGGCAGCACGTCAAATGTTTCTCAGGGCGGGCAGTCTCGGAAAGAGACTCTGGAACGATGCTGCCCGGTTCAAGCCGGTTGGTACAAATTCAGCGTAGGAATCCTATACGTGAATGTCTTCGTTGTAAATATTCTCTGTGCACTATCCGTATGTTTGCCCGGCCTTGCTTTCGCGAGGGGCGGTGCATCGCTGACCAGTGTGAACTCACAAGGAATAACTGAAACCCGAGGTGCCACGTCGCTGGGTATTGTCGTACCCGAAGTGGTGCAAGTCAGCATGGCAAATTTGCCGCCGGTAGCTAACTGGAAGCCCGGTGATCCTTTGGTAGAAATACCCCGTATTCATTGGGGCTTGAAACCCAACGCTGCGCCAGAACCGGTCAACTTGACGTCCGTGGATGACCCGCTGGTGCCGCTGCAATTCGTGCACTCCCTGCGCAGTGATAGGACATTTACGGCACCAATCATCAATATCGATGGCAGTACCTCGCAAGCGTCGCCACCAGACCCGTCGGGCGATGTAGGCACCTTACATTTTGTGCAGGCGGTCAACGGCAATGGCTCGGACATCCGGATCTACCGTAAAGCCGACGGAAGTTTTGTACGCAGTTTTTCGCTCGCTTCCCTGGGCGGGACTGGTGCATGTGGTTCTGGCTTCGGCGATCCGATCATATTGTTCGACGAGTTGTCCAATCGCTGGGTATTTACCGAATTCTCGACGCAATCGGGAAATTCGCTCTGTGTGTATGTAAGTGATACCGACGATCTCGAAGCGGCAACGGTTACTTGGTACAAGTACACGTTTACGATGCCGGCATTCCCGGATTACCCGAAATATGCGGTCTGGTCGGATGCCTACTATGTGGGTGCGAACGAAAACGCCACCAATGACTCAAAGCCGGTCTATGCGTTGGAACGAACCAAAATGTTGCTGGGTCAACCGGCGAGCTTTCAGCGCCTTACGGTGCCAAATCTCGCGGGCTTTGGATTTCAGTTGGTCACCCCGGCTGATGTCGATGGCTCGGTAGCGCCGCCAGCGGGTTCACCGGGAATCTTCCTCCGGCATCGTGATGACGAAGTACATAACGCTTCCAACAACAACCCGGATAGCGACTATCTCGACCTGTGGCAACTCCATGTCGATTTCGCGACACCAGCCAATACGGTATTGACCGGACCCGTTGCACTTCCGATCGCCGAGTTCAGCTCAAATCTGAATGGGTTGATGGTCTTTAACGCGTTCCCCCAGCCCAACGGCCAGAAACTCGATCCGCTGCGCGAGCCACTGATGAACCGCGTTGCCTACCGCAACTTCGGTGGTTACGAATCCATCGTCGGTACGATGACTACGGATATTGATGGAAACGATACCGGAGGCATTCGCTGGTTCGAGCTGCGTCGTACCGGAGGGATGGCTCAAGCCTGGAAACTGTTCCAGCAAGGAACTTGGGCCGGGTCCGCGAATCCGCAGGACGGGGCTGACCGTTGGATGGGCAGTATCGCGATGGATAAGTCCGGCAACATCGCTATGGGTTATGCGATCGTCCGCGATGTGCCGGCGATATACCCATCACTAGCTTATGTCGGGCGCCGTGACGGCGAACCACAGGGAACAATGACTACGGCCGAAACGACCTTGGTCGCTGGTGCGGGCAATCATCCCAACGAGCGTTGGGGTGACTATTTCCAGATGAGCGTCGATCCGGTCGATGGCTGCACATTCTGGTTTACCGGTGAGTACATGCCGGGAGTCAACAAAGGAACCCGTATTGGGGCATTTCGCTTTGACGGTTGTGGTACGCCGAGCTTCACTTTTAACGCCAATAACCTCGAACAAAGTGTTTGCACGGCAGCGGGGACCGTGGCGCTGACGCCGGTGAGCGTAAACGTCAATGCCATTGGGGGTTTTTCAACGCCGGTTTCATTGGCATTTGCGAATGCATTGCCAGCAGGGTTTTCGGGAACATTGACACCGTCGGTAGTGGCCCCGAGCGGTGCCAGTACACTGACCATGAGCGTAGCCAATACTGCCGCAGCCGGATCACGCGTTATGGCTGTCAATGGAACAGCCGGTGCACAAAGCAAGCTTCTCAACCTCACGGTGAACGTCGCCACGCAGTTGCCGGTTGCGACAACGCTGCTTCAGCCGGCCAATAACAGCCAAGGCGTCAGTGTCGCGGCTGTGTTGAGTTGGACGCCAGTTGCTCAGGCCAGTAGCTATGTTGTTGAAATAGCGACAGACTCCACATTTTCTAATATTGTTAGGACACTTGCCGCGAGTGGGACAAGCGTGGCAATTACTTCGCCACTTAGCCCGAGCACGGCCTATTTCTGGCGTGTGCGAGCACAAAATACCTGCGGTTTTGGCGTCAATTCGGCTGTTTTCACCTTCCGGACTGCCGCCGCCCAGGGTGCTTGTGACGTGGGTCAGGTTGCTACCCCGGTGTTTAGCAGCGACGTGGAAGGGGATACCAGTGCGTGGGCAACAACTGGCAGTACCGGGGCATCCACATGGTCGGTCAGTACGGCGCGTCCGTTTGGTGGAAGCAAGTCGTGGCTAGCGGTTGATCTTTCCAGCACATCAGATCAACGTCTGATATCGCCGCCGATTGCCTTGCCTGCGGGACAGAATCCGTTGACATTGAGTTTTCAGAGCGATCTCAATTTGGAAGCGGACGGTGATACTGCATGCTGGGACGGTGGATTGCTTGAGATCTCATCCGACAACGGCGCAAATTGGACGCAAGTGCCGGGTGCCAATTTGCTAACCGACCCCTATACCGGGTTGGCGAGCGATGGGCCAGCTGCCGGCATGCCGATGTGGTGCGGAGTCCGGCCCTATCTAAAATCGGTGGTCGATTTGAACGCCTACGCAGGGCAGACGGTGCGGCTACGCTTCCGCGTGTCCAGTGACGGAGGTTTCGGGTCCGAGCCGCATGGTTGGTATGTCGACGATATCGTCGTGCAAGGTTGCAGCAGCGTGACCGACGCAATATTCCGCAACGGATTCGATCCTGCGGCGTAGTAGGCAGCCCCCGGCTAAGCCAGGGGCTCCCTTTTTGACTTGTTAGTCGCATTCGGCCGTGTTAACGGCCGCCAAGAAGAAAGCCGTCGATGGCGGCTTTCTTCTTTCTGCGACATGTAAAAAATTATCTGTCGACCTGCAGACGTCGACGGCTGCATGGTCCGGGTTCCGCGCAACATTCCGCAGTGAGAGCAATGTCGGAAGGAATCGAACAGTCGTAGAGGTTTGCTGGCAAGCGCAGTTCAGGTGTTGGATGCACTCCAGCTTTCTGACTGCCGACGGTTCCCTCAGGCACTCACCGGCTTCACAGGATGGCGCGGCAGGCAGGGTCGGTGGGTTCTCGCTGCACGCCGACCTCGCCGCCGAGACGCATGAAAGCCAGAAGCTCGAACGCTTGTGCCGCTACTTCGCGCGCCCGGCAATCAGCCAGAAGCGGCTATCGATCTCGCCGCAGGGCCGGGGCCGTCAGCAGAACGCGCGAGCCTTGCCTTGCGCTTCGACGATCGAGCGTCTCCGGCTTGCGAGCCGGCGCCACTTTCGTCCAGACTCTGGACCCAACGCTCGACCCGGGAAAAGCGTGCTTAGGGTACTTGCCGCAGCCTGCTTGCATGCCGCAATGGCAACCGGTGCAGCGCCGGAAGTTGCGAGCTATCGGGTTGAGCAATACACCGCCGTCGACGGCCTCGATTCCGAATCGTTGCTGCATGTGTCGCGCCTGGCCGATGGCCGGATTGCGATCGTCGGCGTGCGCGGCGAGCCACGCATTTTCGACGGCTATCGGTTTGAGGCGCCGTGGCGCGACGCGACAGCGCCGGCCAAATTCGATGGGGGATTTGCCACCGCCGCTGTGGGCGACGACCTGTGGGTCGCCAGCCAGCGCACCGGCTTGCACCGCATCGGCCGCAGCGGCACCGAGCAGATCGAGCTGCCTGACGACGCCAATCCTGCGCTCATCGTGTTGGGGAAAGAGGGGCAAGACTTGCTTGTGCCCAGCTCGCAGGGCGTGTTTCGGGTTGCGCTCGACAGCACGCGCCGGGTGCGCCGCGTGTCGCCGCCAACCCCGTTTCTGAGCGTCGCGGAAACCCCCGACGGCAAGCTGTACGCCGCCGGCGCCGGGGGCTTGGTGCAGTTGCACGAGGGCGAGGCGCGCCCGGTACTGCCATGGCTGAGCGGCGTCCACATTTGGTCGCTGCATGTGGATCGGCGCGGGCGCTTGATGGTCGCCACGCGTGGTCTGGGTCTGGTCATTCTTGGTCCTGACGGGGCCGAACGCATCGGCGTGGAACAGGGCTTGCCGCACAGCGTGGTTCGCGCGGTGGCCGAGGTCGGCGAGCACTTGTGGTTGGCCACCGCCGGCGGCGGCCTGGCGCGTGTTTCGCCGGATCGCCGGGTCGAGGTGTTCAACACCGCGCACGGCTTGTCGAGCGATACCCTGACCTGGGTGACCGCCGACGAACGTGGCGTCCTGTGGGTGACCACGGCCGGCGCGGGCCTGAACCGGCTGTGGCCAAGCCCGTTCTCCAACTTCACCGATGCCGTTGGGCAGCGCGGTGGCTTTCACTATTCCCTGCTTCGCGACCGCAGCGACCGGCTCTGGATTGGTTCCAACCAAGGCCTTGCGCAACTGGTCGACGGCATCAAAGTTCCGATGGGAGCGCCGGGCCCTGGTCAGGCCAGCACCGTGCTGGGCATGGTCGAGATCGACGACGGCTTCTTGCTGAGCACGCGCCGCGGTCTGTTTCACTACCAGCCGCCGGCAAGGTTTCGACCCGTGGCGGAGGAACGCAACTGGCCTGCGCCGATCTTGTTCCACTCAGCCCGGCATGGCGTCCTGGTCGGCCAGGCACAGCAGCTTTATCGGTATCGCGGCGGACGCTTCGAAGCCATGTTCCAAGCCGCGGATGGCAGCGATCCAGCGCGGCGCTGGCCGAGCCAGGCCACACTGCGCACGCTGCACGAGGACGCCGAACTCGGCCTGTTGCTCGGCACCAGCCACGGCGCGTTCCGTAGCGATGGTGAGCGCCTCGAAGCGGTTGGGCCGGAACGCGCGGCGCACGGCTTCTGGCGCGATGGAGAGCGCTTGTTCATTACCGGGAGCAAACTCGGTGTGTACACGCGCGACAGCTATTTCGAACTGCCGCTGCGAACCGACAAGGGCCCGAATGCGACCTTGTTCTCGATGTGGGGTGATGACCGCGACGGGGTCTGGATCACGTCGCACGAGGGCCTGTTGCGCCTCTCGCGCCGGCGCCTGAGCGCGGCGCGCCCCGGTGCAACCTTGCCCGCCACCGTATTCGGACGTGGCGAAGGCTTGCCGTCGACCGAATTCGAGGGCGGACACCAGTCGATGCTGGCCGAACCCGATGGCAGTCTGCTCTTCACCAGCACCGGTGGCGTCACGCGGCTTGACCCGCGCCAAGTGGGTGGGGGAGCGGACGCCGATGCGGCACTGTCTCCGCTGCGTCTCGTCCTCAGCGGGATCGAAGACGATGTGCGCAGCTACGCGGCCGAAACGGGCGTGATCTTGCCTCCCGGGACGCGCCGCGTTGCGATCAAGTTCGCCGCGCTCCCGGCCGCACGCAGCGCATCGGCACGGCTGCGTTACCGGCTGCATCCGGTCGAGGACCAGTATCGCCCTGATCGGAGCCAAGGCCAGGCGATCTACGGCGCACTGCAGCCCGGACGCTACCGCTTCGATCTTGAAGCCGAGGTGGCCGGCGTTGCGACGGAACAAGCACGATTGAGCTACGCGTTCGAGATCGCACCGCGACCGCTCGAGCGGCGCGACGTGCAACTTGCGCTGGGCCTGGGAGTGATCGCGCTGATCGCCTTGCTGCCCACCCTTCACATCCGTTCGCTGCGCGCGCAGCGGCGGCGTCTGATTGCCGCGGTCGCCGAGCGTACCGCGGAACTCGAGCGTCTGGCCCGCACCGACGTGCTGACCGGCCTGTTGAACCGGCGCAGTTTGGAAGAGGCGCTGGCGGATGTGTTGCAGCGGCCGGCGCCGGTCGGCCTGATCCTGATCGACGTCGACCACTTCAAGAAATACAACGACCATTTCGGCCACCAGGCTGGGGACCGCTGTCTGCGCAGCGTGGCGGATGCGCTCAGCCACACGGTTGCGGGGTTTCCGGAGGCCTATCCGCGTCTGGTGGCGCGCTTCGGTGGCGAGGAATTCGTGGTGCTGTGCGCTGCCGCCGATCTCGCCGCACTCAGTGACCGCGCCGAGCGCCTGCGAGCGGCTGTCGAAGCGCTGGCACTCGAACATCCATCAGCCCCCGGGGGCACGGTCACCTTGAGCCTTGGGTACACCCTGATCCAGACCCAGGAGCGCGGCGAACTTGCACTCAGTCGCGCCGATCAAGCGCTCTACCGTGCAAAAGCCGGTGGACGCAACCGTGCCCAGGGCGCTTGATCCAGGCCAAAGGCGCGCCAATGCGTCGACGGCACTCAGCGATCTTCATGTCCATAGCGGCAAGCCGTTCGCGACAGGCCGCCGCGGCTGTGAAGCATCTGCCAGTCCACGGGTGGCATCTGAGGGAAGTAACGAAACAGGGTGGGCCAGTGTCCGCCAGCCCCCCCCGCTTGCGTTCAATGCGGCGGCTCGATCAGCGCAGATCGAAGCGGTCCAGCTCCATCACCTTGGTCCAAGCCGCCACGAAGTCGGCGGTGAACTTCGCCGCCGAATCGCTCTGTGCATGGATCTCGGCCAGCGAACGCAGCTGCGAGTTCGAGCCGAACACGAGATCAACCACGGTGGCCGTCCAGCGCACGGCGCCGCTCTTGCGGTCGCGGCCCTCGAGCACGTTCGGGTTGCTGGCCGAGCGCGACCACGCCGTGCCCATGTCGAGCAGGTTCACGAAGAAGTCGTTGCTCAGCACGCCGGGGCGGTTGGTGAACACGCCGTGCGTGCTGCCACCGGTGTTGGCGCCAAGCACGCGCAGGCCGCCGACCAGTACGGTCATCTCCGGCGCCGTCAACGTCAGCAGCTGCGCCTTGTCCACCAGGAGTTCTGCGGCCTTGGCCTCCCAGCCTGGCTTGGCGAAGTTGCGGAAGCCGTCGGCGTGCGGCTCGAGCACCGCGAACGAAGCGGCATCGGTGTGTTCCGGCCCGGCGTCGGTGCGGCCTGGGTGGAAGGGCACGGTCACCGACTGGCCGGCGGCCTTCGCCGCGGCTTCGATGGCGGCGCCACCGGCGAGCACGATCAGGTCGGCGAGCGAAATCTTCTTGCCTCCCGTGGCCTTGGTGTTGAAGTCATTCCGCACACCCTCGAGCACAGCCAGCGTCCTGGCGAGTTCGGCGGGGTTGTTCGCCGCCCAGTCCTTCTGCGGGGCGAGGCGGATGCGCGCGCCGTTAGCGCCGCCGCGCTTGTCGCTACCCCGGAAGGTTGAGGCCGAGGCCCACGCCGTGCCGACCAGCGCCGGAATGCCGAGGCCCGAGGCCAGCACCTGCGCCTTCAGCGCGGCGATGTCGCTGGCGTCCACCAGGGCATGGTCGACGGCCGGCACCGGGTCCTGCCACACCAGTACCTCCTTGGGCACGAGCTTGCCGAGGTAGCGGGCGCGCGGGCCCATGTCGCGGTGCGTGAGCTTGAACCAGGCGCGGGCGAAGGCGTCGGCGAAATCCGCCGGGTTCTGGTGAAAGCGTCGCGAGATCTTCTCGTAGGCAGGGTCAAAGCGCAGTGCGAGGTCGGCCGTGGTCATCATCGGCTGGTGACGCTTGGCCGGGTCGTGCGCGTCGACGACCGTGCCGGCGCCAGCATCGCCCTTCGGCTTCCACTGGTGTGCGCCAGCCGGGCTCTTGGTGAGCTCCCACTCGTAGCCGAACAGGGTGTCGAAGTAGCCGTTGTCCCAGGTGGTCGGGTTCGGCTTCCACGCGCCCTCGATGCCCGAGGTGATGGTGTCGCTGCCCTTGCCGCTGCCGAAGCTGTTGGCCCAGCCCAAGCCCTGTGCCTCGACCGGCGCGCCTTCGGGTTCGCGGCCGACATGGCTCTCCGGGCCGGCGCCGTGTGCCTTGCCAAAGGTATGGCCACCGGCGACCAGCGCGACTGTCTCCTCGTCGTTCATGGCCATGCGGCCGAAGGTCTCGCGGATGTCGCGGGCCGAGGCTACCGGGTCCGGGTTACCGTTCGGACCCTGTGGATTCACGTAGATCAGGCCCATCTGCACCGCGCCGAGCGGGGCGGCGAGCTCGCGGTCACCGCGGTAGCGCTTGTCGCCCAGCCATTCCGTCTCTGGGCCCCAGTCGATGTCGTCCTGCGGCTCCCAGATGTCCGGGCGGCCACCGGCGAAGCCGAAGGTCTTGAAGCCCATCGTCTCCATCGCGACCGTGCCGGCGAGGATGAACAGGTCAGCCCAGCTCAGGGCCTGGCCGTACTTCTGCTTGATCGGCCACAGCAGGCGGCGCGCCTTATCGAGGTTGCCGTTGTCCGGCCAGCTGTTCTCCGGCGCGAATCGCTGCCCGCCGTGGCCGCCGCCGCCGCGGCCGTCATGGATGCGGTAGGTGCCGGCGGCGTGCCAGGTCATGCGGACGAAGAACGGGCCGTAATGGCCGTAGTCGGCCGGCCACCAGTCCTGCGAATCGGTCATCAGCGCCTTGAGGTCGGCGACGACGGCATCGAGGTCGAGCGCCGCGAACGCCTTGCGGTAGTCGAAGTCGCCGGCGAGCGGGTTCGACTTCGGCGAATGCTGATGCAGGATCGAGAGCTTCAGCTGCTCGGGCCACCACGCGGCATTGCCGCCGTGGCCGGCCTGGGCGTTTGTGCGGTTACCGGAAGAAAACGGGCACTTCGGTTCGGTGGACATGGGAGGTTCCTGTGAGGATGTGCACGGCGGGGAAGGGGGATGAGGTGGCGCTGGCGCGGCCGGATGCCGCATGCCCTGCAACCTACGCCTCTCCTGTGATAGTTGGAAGTGGATTGTTTGATTGGTTTCGATAGTTCTTGTCTATCGATGTTTCCGCCAGTGGCGCCGAGCGCGTAGGCCGCCGTCTGGATGCGCGGCCCGGCACCTTGGCCTCATGTCGATCAGTCCGGGTGGCATGGTCATGTTGCCTAGATTGATTCTTTTTGCCGTCACTGCCGCACCGGCCGCATCACTGATCTTCAATGCAACACCGGTGGAGAAGGCATATGCGATTATGTCCGCGGACAAAGGCCTTCGTGGTGCAGATTTCCCGCTCGCCGCTGCCCTTGGTGATCTGCTCCAATGCGGCCAGCGTCGGCACCGGCAGTGAAGCCGACTTCTTCCGGCGCTGCGGCAGCGAGCTGCCGATTGCAGTGCGGCGTTCCAGTATGTACTTCTATTCGGGCGAGTGCCTGCCCGGATGGTAGTAGGGGCGCCGGTGGGCTCGCCGTCCGGCACATACACTTGATCGCCTGGAAAAATCGTTCCCTAAGGTTCTTGATGAACCATGCCACGCTAAGTTTTTCCATTTCAAAAGGAATGCCATGAATCGCGCCATACATATCTCGCTTGTCGCTGCTTTGAGTTTTTCCGCTCAGTTGGCGCATGCAGCCAGCTTTCAATTGACAAGCAAGTCCGTTAAGCCGGGAGCCACGCTTTCCGCCGAGCACTACTGGAACAGCTTCGGTTGCACGGGCAAGAACGTGATGCCCGACCTTGTTTGGCACGGTGCGCCAGCGGGTACCAAGAGCTTCGCCGTCACGTTCTACGACAAGGATGCGCCTACCGGCAGCGGCTTCTGGCACTGGGTGGCCTACGACATCTCGGCCGACACGACCATGCTGCCGGGTGGCGTTGATGGTGGCACGCTGCCCGCCGGTGCGGTGGAAGGCAATACGGATCTAAGCAAGCCCGGTTTTTTTGGTCCCTGCCCACCAGTCGGACGTCAACATCGCTATGTATACACCGTGCACGCGCTAAAAGTGGACAAGCTGCCTGTCGAGAAGGGGGCTAGCCCTGCGCTGATCGGATTCTTTATCTGGCAGAACGCCATCGCCAAGGCGACGTTCGAGGTAAAGGCCGGGCCGCGCAAATAGCACCGATGCGTTGTGCTTGAGCTACCGACCTGTCGCGAAGAATCCATGTAAACACTCGTACGCGCTAACGAATATCGGCAAACACCAGCGTGTGATCCGAAGGCCGTACGAGAAGGAGCCAGATGATGATGCGCATCGTGCTGATGACATTGCGGCACCTTGTCCGGCACCGGTCCGCCGTCTTGATTCTGTGCGCTGCGGCGTTGTCTGGGCCGAGCCCGGCGCAGGTTCTGCCGCCACATGCGCCCATGCGCATTCTGATCGTCAGTGACGAGGTCAATCCACATGGCTTGAGCGCTGCGCAGTTAACGCAACCCGGTGAGCTTTCGGCGACCCTGCTCACCGTTGCGGCGTTGAATCGCTCACCCTTGCCCGAATCGGTGCTGGAGCTGCCGACCGACAGCCTGGATCAGGTTACGTCGCGCCTGACCCGGGCGCGCAGCGACCCCACGGCCTATGACGTGCTGATTTATTTTTCGCATCGAATTCCGAACTTGCCGAATGCCGCCAGCTTGCAGACCGCGTTTGTCTCGGCGGTGCAGCAGTTTCTGCGCGATGGTGGCGGTGTGATCAGTTTTCACCATGGCATTTACCGTCTGCCTGGTAAAGAGGCCATGCAGTCTGTGCTCGGGGGCGAAGCTGTTGGGGAGGTGCTCTGGAACACGCTCCAAGGCCAGAACGTGATCAATGTCGCCCCCTCGCATTTCATCACCCAGAACGGCCTCAGCTACAGCATGCAGGTCGCTTTCGCCGACCTGGGGCTAGGCATTGGTGCGGGCAACTATGCGGCCTTCAACAATGCCCCGGATGAGCGTTACCCGCAGCTGACACTACTTCCGGGAAGCGGTCGGCACCAGATCCTGTTTGCCAGCAACTATGCGCTTGGTGATGGCACGCATGTGCTTGGGTACGTCTATCGTCAGCCGGACTGGGCCGGGAAGGTGGTGATGTATCAGCCCGGCGAGTATCAGCCGAATGCACTCAGTCCCGGAAACAATTTGCAAATTCTGCTGAATGCCATCCTGTATTCGCGTGATTGGATTCACACGCACGGCTTCGAGGGGTAAGTCGCCAGACCAGCGCCAGGCCGGCGTGGCAATGCGCGGCCGAGCGAGCGACTGGCGCTCCCGCAATTTCGTTCAATACAAAATTTGCTCTGATCGCAATACTCTCCGCCCGATCCGCTAAAACAGGAATGCAGCAGGCGAAAAACCATTCGCCCAGCGTTTCCGTTGCCATGGCAGCCCTTGAACGGCCAGGCAGCGATATCGGACACGCTTGCCGTACCTTGGCGTCGCATCAAGTTGAACGCGGAATCGCCAACGCACCACTGATGCAGGCCGCGCTGCTGTCCTGCTGGAATCGCCTCGGTGCAGGAACCTGGTCCGCGTCGCTTTGCCGCGCCGGTGGTGCTTACCGCACACATCGCCGGGGCGGCGCGGCTGCTGGCGAATCGCTATGCCTCGGCGCCGGTAATGGCCGGGCGCTATCACGCAACCGTGACACTCAAGGGCACGAGGGCGCAGGCTCTGGGTACAGACGGCGCACCAGTTTCGTCAGCATGCTGGTGCCGATGTCCGCCGGAGCGTGATGCCGGACTTTCGGTCGACCCATGGTTGCCCCAGCCCTGTTCCGCGCGACGCGGCGCATGCTGCCACCGTTTTGGCTCAACTCGCCCGCACGCCGCCTTCCTCTGCGATTAGACTTCGCGGCCTTGTTCTGGTTTCGGTGGCAGCATGCGATTCGTCTGGCTCTTTCTGTTGTTGATGTCCATGCCACTGGCAGCTGCGAGCCTGACCATCGATGGCAGGCTCGACGAGAGTCAGTGGCAGAGTGCGCAAGTATTCGAGGAGTTCGTTGTCGTCGAACCGTTCACGCGCGCTGCACCGAGCTACCCGACCACTGTCCGGATCTTGGCCTTGCCTGAGGGCATCGCAATCGGTTTCTACAACGTGCAGCCACGCGGTGTGCCACGGCAGCGAGAGCTGACCGCACGCGATTCCGACATGTCCGGGGACCGGGTCAACGCGTACATCGACTTCAACGCCGATGGTGAGGTGGCCTACAACTTTACGGTTTCGCTGGCCGGTTCGGTCCAGGACGGAACCATCACGAACGAAAACCAGTTCAGCACCGACTGGGACGGCGACTGGCAGCACGCGGCCTTTGAGGGCGAGGACTTCTGGTCGGCCGAGATGTTGTTGCCCTGGACGGTGGCCGCAATGAAAAACAGCGGGACACCGCGCCGCACGGTAGCCGTGATGTTCGATCGCGTACTGGGCGCCCAGGCCGAGCGCAGTGGTTATCCGGCGGCTACCTTCCGGCGCCCGCGCTACGTATCGGAGTTCGTGCGTATCGAAATCGATCAGTACGAACAGTCGCTGTTTCGTGTTTTTCCGTATGCAACGGCTGCCGCCGATCTGAAGAACGACCGACAGACGTTCAACGCAGGCGCTGACCTGTATTGGAAACCAAGCGGAGATTTTCAATTGACCGCGGCGTTGGCGCCAGACTTCGGTCAAGTCGAGGCCGACGAACTGGTCGTGAATTTCGACGCGATCGAGACTTTTTTCTCTGACCGGCGCCCATTTTTTACGGAAAACCAGGGACTGTTCGATCTGCGCACACCGGATAGCGGTTTGTTGATCTATACCCGGCGCATCGGTGGTCCGCGTGACGATGGTTCCGGGCTGGCGAACGAGATCGACGCGGCGGTCAAGGCCAACGGCAGCGCCCTGGGGTTCGACTACGGCGCGCTGGTAGCACAGGAATCGGACTATGCCGACGACCTGGGCAGCTTGTTCTACGGCCAGCGTGTACTGCGCACCGGAGAGCAACTGAGTGTTGGCTATCTGGGCACGCTGGTCGACAGGCCTTTTCTTGATCGTCAGGCAACGGTCCATGCAATCGATGCCACATGGCGCGCGAACGATCGCTGGCAGGTCACGGGGCAGGTGCTGGCATCGGATATCGACGACGAGAGGGACAGCCGTGGTACCGGCATCTGGACGCGCATCGACTACACGCCGCGGCCATCGTTTCGGCAAGAGTGGGAGATCACGCACTTCGACCGCGAATTGAATTTCAACGACATGGGTTTCCAGCGCCGCGCCAGCCTCAACGAGATCGAGTGGACCGCCGAGTATCAGCAGACGTTGGATCACCAGCTGCTCCGCGGAGCGACCTGGCGCGGCGAATGGCAATGGCGCACCAATGATCGTGGCGAGCGCATTCCCGGGGCTTTCATTTTCGACCGGGACTGGCAATACCGGAGCGGCGCGTCGATATCCTTGAACGCCTTCCTGGAAACCCGTGGCGTCAACGACCTGATCACGCGCGGCAACGGCAATGTCGCCATGCCGTTCCGCCAGTCCTACAGACTCGAATACAGCTCGCCGCGCCTGAAGCGGTGGCAGTTCGAACTCAACCTAAGGCCGTTCGAGGAGGGCCTCGGCGGACGCGCGCTTGAGATCGGTGGTGAAGCCACCTACACGGCCAGCGAGCAGTTGTCACTGGATGGCTACATTTTCGCCACCGACAGTTCGGACTGGCTGGTGTGGCAACGAGGCAATCTGCTGGGACGGTTCGAACGCCGTATGGTCGACAGCGCCCTGAACATCAACTGGTTTCCGCGACCCAAGCACGAATTGCGGGTCAAGCTGCAGTGGCTTGCAATCGCGGCGGAAAATGCACGCAGCGTGCGCGTCGACCGCCTTGGCGCCGCGATGCCCAGTGATGATCGTATCGACGACTTCAGCGTCAACAACTTCGGCTTGCAGTTGCGCTACCGCTACGAGTTTGCCCCGCAGTCGGATATTTTCGCTGTCTACGGGCGCGGTGGCTTCGTCGAGACGGATCGCCGCGAGGACTTCGACGACCTGCTGAGCGATGCACTGTCACTGCGAGATGCCGATCAATTTCTCGTCAAGGTGCGCCGCCGCTTCTAGCCTGCCTTTTCACACCCATTCGTAGCGAGGCCGCCGATACGCCGCTGAAGTGCGCCGCGGATTGTGCGCTGCGCGACGCAAATCAGTCCGCCAGTTCATACGCCGCACTGCGCCCACCCCCGGGCGATTTCTTCAGCACGCCCATGTCCAGCAGCGACGTGATGTCGCGCAGCGCGGTGTCGGGGGAGCACTTGGCGATTGCAGCCCATTTACTGCTGGTGAGCTTGCCCTCGAAGCCATCGAGCAGACGATTGAGCAGATTCACTTGCCGCGCGTTCAACGGCGTGCCGGCCCAGCGCTGCCAGAAGCGCGCCTTGGCCAATACGGTATCCAGCGTGGCATGCGCGCTGGTGATGGCCCGCCCGAGCGTGGCGAGGAACCAGGACAGCCAGCCGGTCACGTCGAGCGTGCCTTTCTGGGTGCGTTCCAGGACATCGTAGTAATTCTTGCGTTCGCGCTGGATCTGCGCCGACAGACTGTAGAAGCGTTGCGGACTGCCGTCGGCGCGCGCCAGAAACAGGTCGCCTACGGCCCGGGCGAGACGGCCGTTGCCGTCGTCGAAGGGGTGCAGCGTGACGAACCACAGGTGCGCCAGTCCTGCCTTGATCAGCAGAGGCTCGCCGGATGCTTCATTCGCCCACGCCAGGAAATGGGCCATTTCGGTGGCGAGTACCCCCGCGGGTGGTGCCTGGGAATGCACCTTTCGGCGCCCCACCGGACCGGATACGACCTGCATGGGCCCAGCCGCATCGTCGCGCCAGTGACCAACGGTGATCTTGCTCATGCCGGAGTAGCCAGTGGGAAACAGCGCTGCGTGCCAGCCAAACAAGCGCCCGTCCGTGAGCGGTTCGGTGCAGTTTGATGTAGCGTCGAGGACGAGCTCCACCACCCCTTCAACATGCCTGTCCACAGGTGCTACGGCGCCGATTTCGACGCCCAGCCTGCGGGCGATGGACGAGCGCACGGACTCGACGTTCAGCACTTCGCCCTCGATCGCGCTGGTCTTGACCACATCCTCGGTCAACGCCGCAAGGCTGGCCTGATCGCGCTGCGCCTGATGTGCATCAGCCAGGCGACCCAGCAACAGCCCCTGAGCGCGACTGACCTCAGTCAGCGATCCCGCCAGTGCGGACAAGTCATAGCGCCAGCGGGGCCACCCATCGGTCTGCCAGACGTGTCGGCCTTCTCCGCTATTCATGCGGAGATTGGAAGCCGTATTCGCCGCGGGGGCAAGGCATTCTCCGCGGGAAGTACGGCAAATGCGGCGTACAACCGCCGCATCACGCACGCCGGCGCTGGGCTGCAATCGGGCGGTGTGGTCATCGGCACCGATGCCGTCGTGGTATCGATGCGCCTGGGCATAAGTCCAGCGACGGCGACGATGACCTATGCAACGGCGCCACACTCAGCCTGTCCGCGTTGGGCGCGGCACACGTCGTCGACTCGGGCTTGCCCGTGGCGGAACACGCGAGACACCCTTGACGAGGCGCGCCACGAAGCGCTGACCGACTGCCCCACGCATCGCGGACGCGTTCCACGCTGTGTGGGCCGTTTCAAATTTCCGCTATCCGGCTACAGCACGCGTGTTCCGAGATAGTGATAGACCCCGGCATCTGTCCATGCATGCACGTGTACGGCCTGTCCGGCGAGAAAGCTCGGGATCACGCGCTGCGTGACCAGCTGCGTGTCGGCGTAGCTCAGGATGGGCTGCACGTTGAACAGCGTCGAGGCAGCGTAGCTCGCGGCGTTCGTGAAGATCAGGCGCGCCCGCGATTCATCCGCGTAGGCCAGATCCATATTCACCGTGAGAGGTGGGCCGCCATCGAGGCCATTGACCGGTGTGAGAAACCACTCCGGCAGCGTGGGCGTGGCGCTGGTCCGATAGGGGCGCTGATTCCAGATCAGCACCGGCACGCCGTCGACCGTGGCCCGTGTGATCGAATCCGCGTTGTTCACGGTGCCGGAGTAATGCTCGAACTCGTAGAACATCCAGCGGTCGCGATCATAGATCGCCTCCGCATTCGCCGCTGCGGCGTTGTGCGCCGACCATGAGGTGATGCCGTCGCTATTGACGATCTCGCCACCGAACCCGTCCGGCATCGAACTGGCCGAGGTCCACGATTCCCCGGCACGCGGTACGCCACCGTAGACATCGCCCGAACCGATGCGGCCTTGCTTCCAGATGCGACTGCCGGCCAGCGAACCGCTGTAATGCAGGTGACAGCAGAAGTAGAAGCGGGGACGCGTACCGCTCAGCGTCACGTAGTTCTTGGGAAAGTCATTCGTCGAATACAGGTTCTGCAGCGAGCGGGTGCCACTGAAGGCGCGCGTCGTCGAAATCGTCTGCCCGGTACTGTTGGACAAATGGATGCGTCCCACCGGCGAAACGGCCGCACCCGGTGCCTGGGTCTCGAAATCTTCCAGGAATGCCGTCGACGACTTGCTGCCGAAACCCGTCACATTGAAGGTGTCAGTCACGATTCCCGGGAATTCGAAACCATTGGCGAAGACCACGTCGTCTCCGCGCAGTGCGTCCGCCTGCGCGGCCGGCGAGCGCGCGAGCAACGTGCCGCCGGCATAGGTCGCGCCGAGTGCCTGGCCGAGGGTGGTGAGAAAATGGCGTCGTTTCATCGGTCGCGTCGTGGCAAGAGCAAACGTGGATGGTAGGGCTCGGCGTGCGGTGGAAGTGTGGTGCAGACCGCAGGGTGTGCGTTGCGGGGAAAACATCTCCGGCCGGCGGGTGACGTATTGCCGGAAATGTCATCGACGTCCTGGCACCGTTGCGCTCCGCCGGTCATGGATGACCGCCATCGCGATCACGCCCGCAGCGCTGCCAGCAGCTCTCGACAGCAGAAACACCGCGCAAAGCCGGGGCAGCGCTCGCCGCCCCGGCCGCAAGCGGCTACGGTCCCGGATGGAACCGCGCTTCCATCAAACCGCGCACGTCACGCGACAGGATCGCCAGCGCATCGAGCACGCCACTGTGCGACCGCGCATCGTGTGCTTCGAGCTGGGCCGTCGCCACCGTCTCGCTGAGCGACTGGATCGCCGCGACGCGCTCCAGAATCTCCTCCTGCAGCGCTTCGCGTTGCGCCGGCGTATCGAGCACATACGCAAACATCACCGGCGCCGATGACGACACGTAGCGGCGCAGCGGATAGAACGAACCCTGCGGTGTCATGGCGCGTGCCTCCGGAAGAAAGCAACAACGCAAACAACGCAAACAACGGCGACAAAGCAACACGGACTCTGTCCGGCGCCGCAGAACGCATACCGACTATCCATGGACAACTCCCTTTGCGTGGAGCCGCCACCCGGAACTACACGCAAGGGTGGCGAACGGTGTGCGGGTTAGCGGACCGGCGTAGGACCGGCGAGCCTTGCGGCTCCCCACACACCGCCGCCAGAAATCGGCAGGCGACGCCACACAAAACGCCGGACGAAAAAAAACGCCGACGTTCGGTGCGGCGCTGTGTGCGCCTACGATGTCCGGGCCGCTAATCCCGGTTGCCGAATTGGCGGCAACGGTGGGATTGTTGACTTGTTGATAGTTCGCGTCAAGAAGGCATAAATGTACCAAACAGCTTCTGGCACTCCGCCGAAGTTTCGCGCCAGTTTTGCGCTCGGTTTCGATTCTGTTCGTGTTCCTTCAGAACGCATCTTCTTCGTGTGGTCTGGCACGCAGAGCCGCAACAGCTGTCCGTTCCTCAAGCGCGCGCATGCAGAGCGACGGAGTGGTTACTCGGGCCTGCCGGCATGAGATCGAGGTTCGGGCTGTTCGACACCACGTAGGCGAGAGGGCGCGTCAAGTTGAACGGAAAAAGTACAGGCAGCGAGTTCAGACTGGGCACTGAAACGGGCTTTCCGGCGTAGCACACGGCTGCCTCGATCAGCCATGCCGTCAGTTCGTCGTTGTAGATCTCCGTAGGCGCGAGCCGAGCAACACGCTTGCCTTTCTCAACCCGCTCTACGGCTCCCCAGCTCGCCTGACTCTGAATGACCATGTTGGTCATGCGCCGGGTGCCTTCGCGCTCTCCATAGGTTTCGCTCATACGGCGATGAACTTCGGCGGACGCGCAGTCGCCCTGAATAGCGGACAGGCGGCCCACCAGCTCGGCCACCTTGCCAAAGAACGGATACGTCGCCACGGAAATACCCCAGCACAGTGCTGAGACGGGAATGTCGGGTTGTGCCATGTGGATGGCCACGCCGCGATCCGCGAAATCGACCAGTTCAGCGCGTGGCTCCAGCCATAGCCGATTCAGTACCGTGCGTGTTTTTTTCTTGGCTTCCGCGCCAAGCTCGGCTGCATCAAGCAGTGCATTCAGATCATCTAGCCCAGCTACGCCCGCACGAATGCCCAGTGCCGCAGTCGCCCACTCAAGCCGAATGAGCCGATCAAAACCTATTTTTGGGGCTGACGAATTCATTCGGTACCAATCACATAACTGACTTTCACAAAGGGCACGATCAACTCTTCGACCGATACCCCGCCGTGGACCACCACCTGCTCGC
Source organism: Rhodanobacteraceae bacterium (assembly GCA_016790075.1). GTDB lineage: Bacteria > Pseudomonadota > Gammaproteobacteria > Xanthomonadales > Rhodanobacteraceae > Tahibacter. The sequence continues at coordinate 63,145 of JAEUPP010000032.1, forward strand.
CCTCCGGCACAAAGGCGGTTCGTCCGCTTGCGAATAGGGGCATGAAGTTCGCGGGTAGTCCGGCGATGTCCAACCTAACTGTGGTGGGATAGGCCGCAGCGGAATCGGCCAGCAATGACTCACTCCGGTAGACCCGAACGCGCTCGCCGCGCGTCTCGGCAATGACGCCCTGGTTGGGTCTGCCGACGCCGGTGGACTCGATATTGCCGTGGTCCGCCGTGAGATAGATGTGGTAACCCTTGTCCAGCAGCAGCGAGAGCAGCCGATCGACGAAGCCGGTCGACAACCAGTTGTCGATCCACATCGCCACGTCTTTCTTCGACCGCTCCTTATGGAGTCGATCATCCACCTCATCGATGACCAGGCCCACCACCTTCGGACGCCGGTCGTTCAAGTCCGCCTCAAGCACTTCTAGTTGATCGACTTGGCGCAGCGCGCGTCGATACATCACCTCATTCGAGCTGACGCCTTCGTTCTGCCAGAACGTCTTCCACAAGGATTCCTCTTTGTCCGTCCGGTCGATGGAGTCGTCGAACTCTCGCGGTTTCAGGCCGGAGAATAGCGCCTGGCGCGACACCGATGTCACCGTCGGCAGCCATGCGAACGCGGTTCCTTCGTCAAACGCGAAGCGCTTGGTGGTAGCAATTAGGCGCTCCCGGATCTGCACCCACTGGTCGAGGGCCAGGCCGTCGAAGACCAGCAGAGCCACCTTGGTTTCCCCTGCGGATCGCCGATGGCGCAAGAAGCGCGGCACGTGGTGAACCATCACCGGGCCTTTGGTTACCGGCTGCAGAATCAGGTCGGCGTAGTGCCTGGCCGCGACCCAGTCTTGAAGATGCTCGTCTGATTGCGCCTGCAAGGTCTTGATCCGCTCTCGAATCACGGGCAAGTGCTCGCTGCCTTCCTTGCCGAGCAGGCCGTGCGTGCGGGCCAGGATCTCGCTGTAGCGCTTGGCGAACTCGCTCCAGTCCTTGTGCGAAGAGGCAGTCGACGGCGTTGTCTCTATCAGGCCATCGATGCCTTGGAGCACCAGGGCCTGCAATGCCGCCCGGTCCTGAACTATGCCGACCCTGATCCAGCTCGGCATCCCCGCTGGGACGCTGTGCACTGCCAACGGATGCAAGCTGCCGTCGAGGAGCATGGAGTCGACCAGCGCCTGCACATCGGAGTGGCCGAATGGAATCTCGATCTTTGAGACGTAGTCTGGCGGTGGTGGTTCGCCCGTGCGCAGGCCATCCAGCCCCATGGTTTTCAAATAGCGAGACCACGCATCCTGGACCACACGCAGCAGCGCGTTCTTGGATGCCAGCCATGTGAAGACAGGTTGGTCGGTGAACAGCCTTTTGGCGTGAACGATGCTTGCCGCGTGCTGAGCAAACAGGAGCGGCAACGAGCGGTTGGCAAAGTGCAGCCGCAGTAGCTCTCGCCAGAAGTCCACTGGATTGCGAATAGATCTCGGCGCCAGTTGGTAGACGTGTTCCAGGATGAAGTCTTTCGACTCGTTCTCGCCACGTACATTCTGCAATTCTGTCTGGTGGGCGTGAAACAGCCCGGCGAGATGCTCCGGCTCGACCTGTTGCACCGTGCTATAAGCCAGCTTCGGGAACAGGTCAGCAAGACTGAGGCGCACTACTCGACTGTGGTGCACGATATCCCACGGCAATGCATTCGCGTCGGCGCCGCGCAGATGCACTACCAGCGAGGGCGCTGGCCCCGGCGCACCTCGATCCCATGCCGCGCGGTAGCGTTCCTCGTACTCAGCGCGGAAGGCAAACGGGTCTTCGTACAGCATCAGCTCGAAGCCGCGATCGCGTAGCTCGGTCAACAGCTTCTCGTCGAGCAACACATCGTCAGGGTCGCACGCCACCCACAGCCGGGTGAGGTCGGCCGTGAAGTGGCTCAGGATGCGTTCCGTCCAAAGGCTCATGCATCACCTCCGACGCGCACCATGATCACGGCATTCAAATCCGGCACGCTGGCCTCCATGTCGTCTAGGGCGGCCATGCGTGCATCGTGTTCTTGTTGCAGTCGCTTGCGCCGGTGCTCTCGCACGGCGGGCAGGCCGATTCGGCCGATCGCCTGGCCTCGGGCCTCAAAGGCATACGCCGCACGCTCGCGTTCTTCCTTCAGCCGGGCGCGGTGTTCGGTCAACAGTTCGGTGAAGATCCGTTCACCCTGGGTACTGGCAGCCGCATGGGATGCTTCGAACCACTTCACCGATTCCTCGGCACCGGTAACGGCACGCACGTCGACCGTTTCAGTCAGCAGCAGATCCCAGACGCGCTTGGCGGTCGGTACGAAGGGGCGACCTTCCTCGTTGATGAAGACCGGCAGGAAGCGCTTCCGGCTTAGTCCTTCGGCCACCAGGCTGATTTCCCACAGCGACCAGATGCCGCGTACCGAAACCGGCAGCCCGGTCACGCGAATCATCGGCAGCGGCTGCCCGGCTACAAAGCGTGGCAGCTCACTAATTACTGCACGGGCGCGTGGGTCTTCCATCGTGACCCATTCCAACCCCGGGTTCTCATCCGCCGTGCGGGCGTCAAAGCAAGCCTGTGCCGACTCGCTGCCGTCCGCCCACTTCACTCGCCACGCTTTGCCTACCTTCACTGCTGAGCCGCCGCGCGCAGCCAACCCGATGGTGATGGCGCGCTCCAGCCAGAACTGCGCCGGATGGTCACGCCACTTACGGGCATCGTCGGCGTCCAGATCGTGCTCTGTAGTGAGCATGTCGCTGTTCTTCTTAGACTCCGCCAGGGCGGATCGCAGTTGCGACACCACCGCGTCGCACTCCTGTTCGATGGCATCCGGATTCTGCAGACCGTGCACGAACAGCTCGTCGAAGATCGGGTCGGCTTCGACCGAATCCATCACGTCGGCTGCCTTGTTGACGCCGAACTCCTGCGCGATGACCTCAAGCTTTTCTTCCAGCACCTGGCGCACGCGGTGCTCCACGGTGTCTTCCAGCACGAAGTTGATGGCGCGGACTAGATGTTTCTGCCCGATACGGTCCACCCGGCCAATGCGCTGCTCGATCCGCATGGGGTTCCACGGCATGTCGAAGTTGACGATGACGTGGCAGAACTGCAGGTTAAGACCTTCACCACCGGCATCCGTCGAAATCAGCACGCGCACATCCTTGGAGAATGCCTGCTGCGCACGGGTGCGGGTTTCCAGATCCATGCTGCCGTTGAGCGTCGTCACCGAAAAGCCACGGCTCTCCAGGTAATCGGCCAGCATCGCTTGGGTGGGCACGAACTCGGTGAAGATCAGCACCTTCAGCGCCGGGTCGCCTTCCTCCTGCTGCAGCTTGTAGATCAGCTCCAGCAGCGCCTCTGCCTTGGCATCGGTGCCTGCGGCTTCGGTTTCCCGCGCCAACTCCAGCAGCATCTCGACTTCCGACATCTCCAGCTCCCAGCCACTGGACTGCATGGCCAGATCCACCTGGGACTGGCCGTCCAGGTCTGCCCACTCGTCGGCGCTGGTGCTCTCGACAAAATCGCCGGGAGCGATTTTGGACAGCCGCCAGGCTGGCCCCGCAGGGGCTGGGTCCATGGATGGACCCAGCAGCAGGTTCGCCTGCGGCTGCGGTGCTTCAAGCAGAGCCTGACGTTTTTCCAGCGTGGTGCGGATGGCTGCCGTGCTGGACGTCACCAGCCGCTGCATCAGGATCATCAAGAAGCCGATGTGGCGCTGCTTGGCCGTCATAGCCTGGTTGTAGCCGTGGCGTACATAGTCGGTCACCGCCTCGTACAGGCGCTGCTGCGACCCGTGCCGCGCTTGCCATGCCACAGCTTGCAGCCGGGTGACTCGCGGCTTGAAGAGCGGCTGTCCCTCGGCGTTGATCGATGCGCGCTTTTCGGTGCGGATCACGAAAGGGCGCACCCGGTCGCGGCTGACGCTGCTCTCGTCCGGGAAGGCTTCGCGGTCCAGCAACTGCATCAGCCGCATGAACTGATCGGACTTACCCTGGTGCGGTGTGGCGGACAGCAGCAAGAGATAGGGCGATGCCTCGGCCAGCGCCGCACCCAGCTTGTAGCGGGCCACCTGCTCGGTGCTGCCGCCCATGCGGTGGGCTTCGTCGATGATGACCAGATCCCACGACGCTGAGATCAGGTCCTCGAAGCGCTCGCGGTTGTAGGTGTTGAGTTGCTCCAGGCTCCAGCC
>JAEUPP010000051.1 GCA_016790075.1 Rhodanobacteraceae bacterium
GCGCGCCAGAAAGCACATCCAGAACCAAACACATGTGGTGGACGATCTGGAGTTCTTTGTTCTTGGTGAGGCCGGGGTAGCTGTGCTGCTGAACGCAAATCGCATACGCGTCCAACGCTTGGTTGGTGCCGAACTCGCGGCAAGGCGTCCTAGTTGCGGCCGGCCAGGACGGGTTCAACCGCCGGCGCTACGGGGCGAATGGACACACGGCCACATCCCCCCGCTCCGCCTCGGCGAGCGCGGTGAGCGCCGAGTCAAGGCTTGACGAAGAGTGGAACCCGATTAGGTTGGTGGCCAACCTTCAGGAGCCAGGCACGTCTTTTCGTGAACACCGATGCACCCTCCTGTCGCCGACTTGACGTTGCTCCTGATGCCTTCTGTGCTGGCTCCGACTTCTCGCCAACCCCATCAGTGACCGAACGTTGCCATGCTGAACTCAGTAGAGAGTTTGGCGTCGCAACGAAAGCGAAGAAAGCAGGCAGCACGCTGCCCAGAACGGCTCGCCGCCTCAGCGTCGCGCTGGAGCGCGGGTACGTGATCGACTGCAACCCTCCAGGGGTAACTTTTGCATGCCCGCCCCCTGCGCATTGGGCTTGCTGCATCCGCGGCTTGCCGAGCCGGGACCGTGCCCCGCGCGCTTGGATCCTTCATCTGCTGAACAATGCGCGCAGTTACTCGAAAACGGAAAAGGCTTGGGTCGATGGGTTCCTGGGCGAGAGCGAGACGGTCCAAGGCGCGACAGCAATGGCGGTGCTCAATCACCTGCGAAGCCCCAGGGCGTGGATGTACTACTGGGATCTGATGTCCCAATTCACCCCGTCCGCCATGGCGTCGATTCCGCGGCCAGTGTGGCCCTTGAAGGATCCAATGCCGGGCAAACAAGACACGGTGATCGATCGAATCGTGGCCGTCGCGGACGTGACCTCCATTCGAGGTTGGCTATGCGAGCACGCCTCGGTGGTCTCGTGGGACGGTAGCCGTGGACTTCTGCTGACGTTGTTGAGCTCCAAGTTAGGAACTCCGTTGAACGTTTTAGAATCGGTGAAGTTACTGGTCAATCACGGAGCCGATCCGAACAAACGCGACCGCGAGCAAAAGACCGCCTTGCACTGGCTGAGTCAGATCTTTTACTGGTACGAACCGTTGGACGCTGAGATTGGAGAGATTCTCCTGGCTTACGGAGCGGATCCTGCAGCTTGCGACAGCGCCTTGGACACACCCCTCGCCGCCGCGGTACGAAACGGTCGGGATAGGCTCGCATCCCTGATGCGCGCGGTGCTGCTCCATGGAGACTTGAAAAGAGCGCTTTCCGCTGTGCCTGCTAGCAGTCCCCGACGATTGTAGTCCTGGGTGCGCAACGGTTAATCTGTGTACAAGGCAAACATCGTGCAGGTGCGGAGGTTGGCATGGAGCGTGTCGTCCGTTGTCGAACAATCAATGCTTCAGGGAAATCAAAAGCTGAAATAGCCTTTGAGGAGAGGGGGGGCAGAATAGTAGTTACTCGGTGGACTGCAGAGGAGGCGAGAAACTTCAGGGTTCGGATCAGTAAATATTTGTCTGACTGCGGCGCGTCAGCGGACTTGGCAGAGTTGCAGCGGAAACGTTCCGGAAATGCGAATCCGTCATCGTTTGATGATCGCATCCTCATTACCGAGGAGAGTGCGGAATATTTGAGGATTCGCAGCGCCGGAACTCTTGTAGCCATAGGCCTTAAGGGAGATGGTGTGAAGGAATACCTTTTTACAATTGAAAGAGAAGATGCGTTCTTGCTTGCGGACGATCTGAAGTCGCTCGGTTTCTGAGCGGCGTCGGGCCGCGTCTCATGTCGTTGTGCTTGGTCACCCCACGTCGAAGACGAGGCTTGATCGGTTTTAATATATCCATTATTCTGGATATATGGATACGAATGCCGCTATCGCCGCCCTGAGCGCCCTGGCCCAGCCAACCCGCTTGGACGCCTTCCGCCTGTTGGTGCGGCACGAACCCACCGGCTTGCCGGCCGGGGAGATCGCCCAGGAACTGGGCGTGCCCCAGAACACCTCGTCCAGTCATCTCGCCATCCTGGTCCAGGCTGGCTTGGCCCGGTCGGAGCGGACGGGCCGTTCCATCGTCTACCGGGCCGACCTCGACGCCTTTCGCGCGCTGACGGTCTTCCTGCTCAAGGACTGCTGCGCCGGCCGGCCCGAACTGTGTGGGCCCCTGGTCGCCGAACTTTCCCCCTGCTGCTGAACCTCCCCATGTCACGCGTGTTCAACGTCCTGTTTCTGTGCACCGGCAATTCCGCCCGGTCCATCCTCGCCGAGGGAATACTGGCGGCCGAAGGGACCGGCCGCTTTCGCGCGTTCTCCGCAGGCAGCCAGCCCAAGGGCGCGGTCCACCCGCTCGCGGTCGAAACCCTCGAACGCTTCGGTTGCCCGACCGAAGGCGTTCGTTCCAAGAGTTGGGACGAGTTCGAGCAGCCCGGCGCCCCGGTCCTGGATTTCGTGTTCACCGTCTGCGACGGCGCCGCCGGCGAGGTGTGCCCCATCTGGCCGGGTCAGCCCATCACCGCCCACTGGGGCATCGAAGACCCCTCGTCGGTCGAGGGCGACCGCGTGGTGCAGGCGCGCGCGTTCGCCACCGCTTTTCGATACCTGAAGAACCGCATCCAAGCGTTCGCGGCCTTGCCGCTGGACCGTCTGGACCGCGCGACGCTGGCGGCTCGCTTGGACGGCATCGGCAAAGACGCCGGTACGGCCAACGCCCCGGTCGAGCACGGCTGATTCCGACATGACCGACGCTTCTGTGTCCGCCGCCCCGCCGCGGCTGGGTTTCTTCGAGCGTTTTCTTTCGCTGTGGGTGGCGCTGTGCATGGCCGCGGGCATCGCCCTCGGCCACGCCGCCCCTCATGCGTTCGCGGCCGGGGCGCGCCTGGAGTGGGCGCACGTCAACCTGGTGGTCGCCGCCCTGGTTTGGCTCATGGTGGTGCCGATGCTGATCAAAGTGGATTTTGGCGCATTGGGTGCCGTGCGCCGGCATTGGAAGGGCGTCGGCATCACGCTCGCCATCAACTGGCTGGTCAAGCCGTTCTCGATGGCGTTGCTCGCGGCCGTGTTCCTGGGGTGGTTGTTCGCGCCCTGGTTGCCGGCGGGCGCCGCCGGTTCGTACACGGCAGGACTGATTCTGTTGGCCGCCGCGCCGTGTACGGCCATGGTGTTCGTGTGGTCGAACCTGTGCGACGGCGAACCGAATTTCACGCTGAGCCAAGTGGCCCTGAACGACCTGGTGATGGTCGTGGCTTTTGCCCCCTTGGTCGCGCTGCTGCTGGGGGTGTCTGCCATCGCCGTGCCGTGGCCGACGCTGCTGCTGTCGGTGGCGCTGTACATCGTGGTCCCCGTCGCGGTGGCGCAAACGCTGCGGCGCGCGCTGCTGGCCCGCGGCGAGGCGGCGTACCGAAAGGCGCTCTCGGTGCTTCAGCCCCTTACGCTGGTCGCGTTGCTGGCCACCCTGGTGCTGCTGTTTGGGTTTCAGGGCGAGGCCATTTTGAAGCGGCCCATGGTCATCGCGCTCATCGCCGTGCCCATCCTGGTGCAGGTGTACTTCAACGCCGGGCTTGCCTACGTCCTGAGCCGGCGCTTCGGCGTGGCGTGGTGCGTGGCCGGGCCGTCGGCGCTCATCGGCGCATCGAACTTTTTCGAACTCGCCGTGGCCGCCGCCATCAGCCTGTTTGGCCTGAACTCGGGGGCGGCGCTCGCCACCGTCGTCGGGGTGCTCATCGAGGTCCCCGCGATGCTGTCCGTGGTCGCGCTCGTGAAGCGCACGCGGGGCTGGTACGAGCGGGGCAGCGCGCCGGTTCAACCGCTGTCGTCTGCAGGAGCATCGGCCCCATGAGGTTGCGCACCCTATCTGACCCCAACCACCTCCCGGCGCTCGACACGACGGTGGCCCACCGTGCGCCGGGCTCCGCCCTCGATGCCTCAGGCCACCCGCCCCGCATCCTGCTGCTCTACGGTTCGTTGCGCACGCGGTCGTTCTCCCGTCTGGCCGTCGAGGAAGCGGCCCGCCTGCTGCAGTATTTCGGTGCCGAAACCCGCATCTTCGACCCGAGCGACCTGCCGTTTCCCGACCAGGTGGCCGGAGACGACCACCCGGCCGTCCGCGAATTGCGCGAACTGTCGCTGTGGTCCGAGGGGCAAGTGTGGTGCAGCCCCGAACGGCACGGGGCCATCACCGGCTTGATGAAGGCGCAAATCGACCACCTGCCGCTGAGCCTGGGCAGCGTCCGGCCCACGCAAGGCCGCACGTTGGCGGTGATGCAGGTGTCCGGTGGCTCGCAGTCGTTCAACGCCGTCAACACGCTGCGTCTTTTGGGCCGCTGGATGCGCATGTTCACCATCCCCAATCAGTCGAGCGTGGCCAAGGCGTTCCAGGAGTTCGGCGCGGACGGACGCATGCGCCCCTCGCCTTACTACGAGCGCATCGTGGACGTGATGGAGGAATTGGTGCGTTTCACCGTGCTGCTGCGCCCGCATGCGGCAACCCTGACCGACCGGTATTCCGAGCGCGTGGAGGAAGTTGCCGCCCAAAAGCGGACCGTGGAACTGGCGGCGTTGGCGACGCAGTAAGAAACGCCAAAGCGCCGAGGCTGGGAGCACAAGCAACCCTCACGGTCGGCTTCCCCGGTCAAGGGCCGGCCCACGGCCCGAGTCGTCCCTCCCTGCGGTCGCTCCCGCCCGCGCCAGCCGTGGGCCTTCGGGCTGCGCCCGTTCCCCTGACCGCGCCTCCCTCCGGGCGGGTGGTTCCCATCCGGGTCATCGGGACCCCGATGCCCGGGACCGAGCCAACGGACAAGGAGCGATGCGATGTTTACCCCCGACGATGTGGTTCACACCTACACGCGAGACGACGCCATCCAGGATGGTGTCTTGGTCGATGTATCCCATCCAGCGAAGCAGGCGGGGTTTACGATCCCGCTCGCTCTGACAGCCAGGGTGTTCTCAGAGTGCGTCTACTGGCCGGAAACCGAGGCCGCCGTTCAGGACGAAAGCGGACGCTTGTGGGACGTACTGTTCATGGCCGCCGTGGCTGCCCGCGCAGCCGCCAGGCGGGGCCAGGGCGGGCGGATCAATTTCGAGCTTCACGTCGTGCCGCGCGGCGGTCGGACGCCAGAGCTGACGACCCTGTCGCTGCACGTGGGGCCCGGCGATCACAGGGAGCCGGTGGCGACCATCTTGGCGCCGGACGAGGACTGACCTAGCCAACCGAGGACGGACGCCGGCGGCACCTGCCGCCGGGTAGTTCCGGCTTCTTGATCGAATGCAGCGCTCTGCCACTTGGTTACCCAACGTCCGGCGCACGGGTTTTCGTTGAGCGGCCCCGAACTCTGCAACCGCACTCCACCCTCGGAGTCGTCGGTGCAACCAGGGCGTGTCGTTTCAGCCGTTTGCAGCTGCCTCAGTGTCCCTGCCTTTCGCCGGTTCGCGATCTTTCCGACCGCTCGTCTTCTTCTTGGCCGCTTGCTGTTTTTCGGTGTAGGCCGTGAAGGCTCGCCCCGCAGCTGCAGCGTCCTTACCGGTCGGGTTGTAGTAGCGCATCAGCGTGGCCGGCTCCCGGTGACCGGTGATGCGCGCAAGGACTTGGAGCGGCAGCGCCGGCGCCAGTTCCGTGATCCGCGTGTGCCGGAGATCGTGGACGCGCGCACCCTCGACTTTGGCGCGGTAGCAGGCGCGCGCCCAGGCGCGAGTCAGGCTGTCCGGTTTCAGTCCGCCGAACACGGGTCCTTCCGTGGGCCACGCCTTTCCGCGCAACGGACGCAGCGCCGCCACCGCCTCGGCCCAAAGCGGCACGTGCCGGCTCTGCGCCGGCGCGTCGTGCCGTGCCTTGGTGTTCTTCAAGTGCGCGGTGGGCGGGCTGGTGGACCAGTCGAGGTCGGACCAGTCGAGCGCCACGGCCTCGCCGCGGCGGGCGGCGGTCCACCGCAGCCACCGCAGGGCGGCTACGGTCGCCGGCTCCGTGTCGCCCCAGGCGCCCTCGATGGCCTTCCATTCGTCGACGCTGATCAACCGGTCGCGTTCGTCGTGGGCCGACGGCTTCTCGACGCCCCGCAGCGGGTGGTTGCCTTCGTAGCCCCAGCGGCTCCGGGCGACCGTGAAGACGTGCCCCAGCGTGTTGAGGTAGCGGCGGATCGTGGCGGGCGCGTAGTGGTTCGCGTCCATGATCGTTTCGAGGCTGTTGGCCTCGGTGCCCACGAAATCCTTGGGGCGCAGCGTCGAGGCGGGGCGGGCGAGCAGGGCGGGGGCGAGTGCCCGCAGGCGTTCCAGCGTGCTCGCTTCGCGATCGGCCGTTTTCTTCTTGGGCGTTTCCTCCCGCTCGTAGCGGTCCAGCCACTGTCCCAGGGTCTGGTTGTCGGTCGCGTCGGGCAGCGCCCGACGTTCCAGGCGCAGGGAGGCGCGCTCGGCGGACGCGAACGCCTGCGCTTCGTGGAAGCGGCTGGTTCGGCTGTGGGGGTGCGCGGCAGGAACATCCAGCACGAACGGGAAGGTCCGGTTGATGCGGTGCTGTACGCCCGCCGCATCGCGCCGCAGAATCCTGACCTGCCAGGCGGTGCCCCGCCGTTCAAAGACTCCGGGGGCTTTCAACGAGGGCGTACGGGCCACGGCGGCTCCGGGGGATTATGTTTCCGGATTTTCCCCAGATTTTCCCCCGGAGTACAAATGCAGCTCAAAACAAGCTGTGATCTTCCGGCTCCTAAGGGGAAGGTCGTACGTTCGAATCGTATCGGGGCCGCCATACAAACAAGCGTTCAGCGACAGGTTCCTCCGCCATTTCCCGCTCATGCATGGTACCGGGCCGGCGTTGCGGGATTGCGGCTGCTGTATCCCTCCTCAGGTGCTACTGCGGCATCCGTCGAGCCACGATATCCAGCAGTGGGCGTTCCCGCAGGAAGATGCCGCGCATCTGCGTCCAGGGGGCGGGGTGGCCGGCGATATAGCCCTGGATATTGTCGACATCCTGCTCCAGCAACAGCGCCAGCTGGTCGATGCGTTCCACGCCCTCCACGCATACTGACAGCTCCAGCCGTTTGGCCAGTGCGATGACGGCGACGAACAACTGCGACCCGGTGACACTGCAGTCCACGCCATCGAGCAGGCTCTTGTCGAGCTTGATATGGGAAATTCCCAATTGGGCAATTCTTGAGAGCGACGAATAGCCGACACCGAAATCGTCTATCGCCAATTTCACGCCCGAACGCTGCAGGTGTTTCACCGTCGCGACGAAACGATCGATATCCGATGGCAGGTGGTCTTCGACCACTTCGATCACGATAGGCAGCACCTGGCTGGCTTCGACCAGTCGCGCCACGTACGGTTGCCGCAACAGCGAATCGGGCGAGACGTTCACATGCAGGATAGGCAGCGGATGTTCCGCTACGTTCCATTCGCGCCAGTCGCTCATCAGCCGGTCTATCACCCAGCGGTCGATTTCCGGCATGAGGCCGGCCGCATGCAGCAAGCGCAGAAACGTCGGCGGGCGCAGGCCGCACTCCGGATCGTTGAGCCGAAGCAAGGCCTCTACCGCGACCGGACGTCCGCTGCGCAGGTCGATGATGGGCTGGTAATGCAGCTCAAGCCGTCCACGGCGCAGACGCTCCAGAGTCATATCCAGTTCGAGATCGTTACCGGAGGGGGCGAGTACGTCGTGTTCGCGGCTATCGTCGAGGTGCACCTTCTCACCTCCGGTCGCTTCGGCGAACTGCTCGCGGAACTCGGCGATGCGTTGTCCCAGGCTTTGCTCCGTCTGTTCCCAGCGCAGCAGAAACGGACGGTAGACAAGCACCGACAACACGAGGTTGAGGCCAGCCAGCGCCACCGCGCGCCAATCCCCGCCGGTGGCGAAGAAGGCGCCAAGCAGCGGCGGTGTGGTCCAACCCGTCGCCTGCGTGGGCACAGGCACCCATTCCCAGGTCAGTGCCAGCCAGGTGGTGGTTGTGGCCACCAATGGCGCCAGCACAAACGGCAGGATCAGGAACCGGTTGAAGATCACCGGCAGGCCGTACAGGACGATTTCATTGACGTTGAACAGCGCTATAGGCAGAGCCGAATAGCTGATCAGGCGCTTGTTGCGCGAACGCGCATACAGCAGCACCGCTATGATCAGACCCATGGTCATGCCGCTGCCGCCCATGTGCACGAAAGCATCGAAGAACACGTTGGTGCCTACATGCGGCATAGCCAGGCCCTGCTGCGCCGCAATGAGGTTCGCCTGTCCTGAGCTGTGCAGGGCCTGCACCCACGGGGTCAGCGCTACGGAGCCGTGCACGCCCATCGCCCAAAGGAGATTGATGCCGAATTCGCAGGCCAGCAGGCCCGGCAGGGTGTCCATCCACGTCGAATCGCCGCTTGGCATCCAGGTGCGCAGGGCCGGCAGGCTGGTGGTAAACAGGGCCCCCAGTGCCACGAACAGTGCCAGGATCAACAGCGTCGGCAGCATGGAGTTGAGCATGCGCCGGATCGATGGGTTGTAGTGCCCGCCCCGGAACAGCTGCATTGCTCCGATGCCGCTGACCCGCGCGAAAAGCCATGGCACCAGAGGCCCGAGCAGCAGACAAAAAAGGTTGCTGGCGAGCGATGTCTCGCCGACCAGGTTCACGGGTTCTTGTGTGACGCCGAACACCATCAGCAGGTAGACCATCAGGGTGAAGACGGCAGCGTAGCCCCGATGGGTTCCGTACAAGTTGGCGGCATGGTAGGCGATGGTAATCACCGCCAAGGTTGGCATCAGGGTGATGATGAAATTGTGCAGCGCATACAGGAACGCCACCAGCGGCGGCAGCTCCGCGCTGTCGACCAGCAGCGAGGCGGACGTCGACGCCAGGGCTAGCGCAACCCCCTGGATGATCAGCAGTGGCAGCAAGGAAAGAAACCCACTGCGGATAGCCACCAGTGGCCGCCATTGTGCCAACGCGTCTAAACGACTCCCCGGCATGTCCCCCCCATTGGCCCTGGAAATCGATGTCGTATCCGTGCCGAATCTTTGGTATCGACTGCCTGGCACGGTAGCCGGCACGCCGTCACTCCGACGACGGGCTCGTCTGCGCATATTGCGCTGTGCCGGACCCACCGACAAGACAACTGCAGCGATCCGCGGCCTGAAACATGCCGGTTGCCTTGATCTGTCATTTTGATGCGCAGAAAACTATGCGTGGTTTATCGCGGGCGCGCGCGCGCATCGTGAATTTGCCGCTGCACTTCGGTTTGCCGCGACACGATCGAGCAAAAATCGTGCTCATGAATCTCCAAGGAGCTGACTCTTCGCGCTTACCTTGTGTGTCTATCAGATTGATGCGTCCACCGAGCGGCGGTTCACCGGCAATCCGGCCAGTGTCGTCGCCAATGCCGAGGGTCTGAGTGCTGGCCAGATGCAGGCCATTGCGCGTGAGCTCAATAACTCCGACGGACGTACTGATGCGACGTACCACTGACGACGCGACGTACTGCGACGTACTGGACGACGTACTGGAGGACGACGTACTGGACACGCACTTTTGGCGGACGTACTGGACACGCACTTTTGGCGGGACACGGGACACGACGTACTGGACACGCACTTTGATGCTGATGGATACGTACTGGACACGCACTTTTGGCGGGACACGCACTCTTGGCGATGTACTGGACACGCACTTTGCGCTGCCGCCCGCGGCCGTCGTGCGTGATCGCACGACCGCTCGACTCCTTCGAGCAAGCTTTTCCGGTTGACGCGGCGCCACTGACGCGAAAGCATCGCGTCGGACCAGCCATTGGCCGGGTAGGGGGTGAGCGATGCAGTTGGGTCGATGGTCGGACTGGCTCTCGTGGCTGTTGTGGCCTGCGCTGTACGGGCTGGGCCTGTTCGGTTCGTATCTGGCGCTCGGCAGCTCGCGGCCCCTGCTCGCCTTCAACGGGGTCTACCTGGGTCTGTTCGTGGTCATTGCTCTGCTGGAGCGGCTGATGCCATTCGAGCCGCAGTGGCTGCAAGATGACGGCGATACGGCGGCGAACCTGGCGCATACCGTGTTCACCAAGGGATTGGTGCAGATCGGTGCGGCGTTGGCCGCGTCGCTGGGTATGGGCACGGCCCTGGTGGTACAGCCAGCCGTGGCGCCTGCGAGCGGCCTGTGGCCGGCGGCGTGGCCGCTGTTTGCGCAAGTCGTGCTGGGGCTGGTCATCGCGGAACTGGGTCTTTACCTCGCGCATCGCATCGCCCACGAGTGGCCGCTGTTCTGGCGGTTCCACGCGCTGCATCACAGTGTGCGCCGCCTGTGGGTCGTGAATACCGGCCGATTCCATATCGTCGATACCTGCTTCAAGGCGGTGCTCGGGCAGATTCCGCTGTATTTTCTCGGTGCGCCATTGGCGGTTTTTCTCTGGATCAGCGCGGTCACCGCGGTGACCGGACTGCTGACACATTGCAACATCGTACTGCGCACGGGTCCGCTGGACTGGGTGTTCTCCACGCCGGGCCTGCACCGCTGGCATCACTCGAAGCGGATCGAGGAGGGGAATCGCAACTACGGCGAGAACCTGGTGTTGTGGGATTTGCTGTTCGGCACATATTACAACCCGTCGCGCCGGCCTCCCGCGGACATCGGCATCCATGGGCGCATCGCAGTCGGTTTTTTTGCCCAGTTGGCGCAGCCGTTCCGGCGTAACGGCGTGCGCGACATTATGGGGCAGGACACGCAGTGAATGGTGCCCCGGGTTGTGGCGGCGTTGTTGCAGGGGTAACGCCAAACGGTGGTGCGCTGCTGTCAAGCGCCCGCAACGCCCAGCACCCAAGGCATCCATTACGCAGAAATCTCCAGATCGTGCGTGGTGTTGGATTCGCTGAGCATTTTGGAGTTTCCGCGCTGATGGCACCCAACTGTGCGCTCAGGCGGGCTGCTGGGATTTGCTACGATGCCTGTTGATACCTTGTCGGCCAGCGCTCGCTTAACGTGTTGTTAGGAAAAGAAGGTTTCTTTGGGTAAGCGCCCGGCCCCGCCACATTCCCCCGCCGCTCATCCCCTTGGAACGGCATGCATGCAATCAACAAAAGCAGAACAGTTCTGGCAACGCCACGTTGAAGGCTGGCGAACGAGCGGCTTGACGCAGAAGCAATACGGTCAGAAGCATGGCCTCAACGCGCTGACGTTGGCGCAGTGGAGTCATGTGCTCAGGCGCAGGCGCGCGGCTAACTCCGTGCAAGCGTTAGTGCCGGTGCGGATGGTAATCAATCTCGGACACACATAACTTTCTCTCGCGCTACCCCGCTGCTGCTCTACGGCGGAATAGTGGGCTTGTCTTAGTCGTTTCGACGAGCAAACAGTTTTCTTCACCCACAGTCGATCCTCGCTTGCGCGCTTCAAGAATCCCGACCGTCGGGATCACCGAACCTTTCCTAGCGACCTCGCAAATCCAATACCCTGCAGCCAGCGCTGGCCTAGCGCTCTGGCGGTATCGGCCAAGTCTTGCGCCTCGCCTACAACACGCCAGTAACGTGAGCCAATGGCCTTGACCCGCATCGGCCAGCGACTCGCGTTCTTCTCTACTTGTTCAACAATCGCTG
>JAEUPP010000055.1 GCA_016790075.1 Rhodanobacteraceae bacterium
GGCAGATCGATATCAACCTGGCGAAATGAAGTCTGGCCTGAGTACAGCGAGACCTCATCACCGAACAGTTCCGAGCCCAGCGCCGACAGTTGTTCGGAAGCGCGCAGGCGTTTGTTGTATTCCACATACACCGGCACATCCGCCGTGCCGCCGCCCTGCACGAATGCTGCAGGGATGGATACGCCGGGATAGGTGGGCGGCGCGGTCTGTGCCTGTGCCGGTACGTTCAGCAGGGCGAGGCTGATTACGGCGACCGTTGGCAGAACAAGCCGGCGGGCTAGTCCTGTCACGGAAAAGTTAGTCATGTGGAGACTCCCTTGGAGTTCTTGAACATAGTAGCCACACAGACCCAGTGTGGCTTACGCAGCCCGCTTTATCCCGTTGGCGTAGCGCGACTGCAGCGAACGCGCCGTATTCGTCAAAAACCGTTATAGGTTCGGCCCCGCCACTGGGCTTCGTGCGGCGTTGCAGACTGGACGGAATGGCTTGCCGCGCGTTGCGCTGCCCAGCCTAGACGTACGCCCAGGTCGGGCGCATCGGTGAAATTCCGAGTGTGGCATCGGAATTTGCTGCATCCATTCCTAGGAAATTTCCTAGCGCTCTGGGAGAAGCGGCTTGCACGTAGGCACGCAGCGGCTCACGGTGTGAGACTTGCCGTGATCGCCTTCTGTCGCCGAATGTTATTGCGGCGAGTTGGTGCGACGCTTGTATTGGTGCTGCTGTCCGTGGTGTCGAACTCCGTTGCGCCCGTGCGCAACCCCGTGCAGTTGCCGAACAGCGACGCCCCAATGCCACAACGCTGTAGCGCTGGCGTATGAACTCATCGGAATAGTCCTGCGCCGGTTTGATCGGGACACCCATAGACCTGTCCAATCTGCGCTGGGTGAAACTCAGGACACCCCGTTGGAAGAATCGGCATTGTGGGTGTCCTACTCTCGGGTGTTCTAATCTCGCTACTCGAAACTGTTCGCGAACACACGATCCTCGACGCCAACGCCGTTGCCCGACAGTACGAATTCGCTCGCGCGGGGGGCTGTGGCGAGAACGCTGAAGACCTGCTGCACGGGTCCGACAGCAGCCGGTGCGAAGCGGTAGTTCAACGTGCAGCTGGACTGAGCTGCGATGGTGAAGGGTAGGGTGTTGCTGCAGCTGCCCTGGTCCGTGCGCACGAACGGCGGCAATGCAGACGACAAGGTAGTGACGTCCAGCGCGGTGTTTCCGGAATTGGCCAGGTTGATCTGCACGCTGCGGTGCTCGCCGACAATTACGTTGCCGATGTCGACCGTGCCGGGGCTTGCCGAGAAACTGTTGAAGACGAAGTCCGCCAGCACCGTGCATGGTGCGGTGATCGGTGCCGTGGTGAAGGTGTTGCCTTTCAGCGTGCCGCCGCAGCCGGTGACGCGGGCGGTGTGGTTGGCATTCGGCATCACGCTGAATTGCGTGCTGCTGCCATGGGCGATGGTCTGCACCGTATCGGGGCTGATGCTGCCGTTGGGGCCGGCGCTGGGCGTCACTCCGTAGCTGGGCACCGTCGCTGTCACGGTGGTGCTGGCCGACCCGCCGCAGCCGTCAGTTACCGTCAACGTGATCGTCGTTGAACCGGATCGTCCTGGCGCCGGTGTCACGGTAATCGTGCGCACGCCGCCGCCGGATTGCACCACGATGCCCGACGGCGGTATCAGCGCCGCATCGGCGGACACCGCGGTCAGACCCAGCGCGGCCAGCGGTGTTTCGGCATCGCCTACGGTTACTGAAAATGACGTCGGGCCGAGCACGGTCACCGGCGACGCGGATGTGCTGATCGTCGGCACGGTGTTGGCCTGGCCGGCGTCGACCTGGGTCCACGCCTGCGCCGACGTCGCGCCGCGCGCATGGCGCAGCCCGTCCAGTGCAAAGGCCGGGCTGACGCCGCCCTGATCGCGCGAGGCCAGATAGATATTCCGAACCGTGTCGCTATCGAACAGGGTGTCGTTGCCGCGTGCACCGGGCGGAATGATTGCTGCAGCCGTCGCAGCCAGCGGCTCGCTGGCAATGTCCGGATTGACCCAGAGGTGCAACGCATCGCCCGCAGCGCCGCCACCGTTGACGTAGCTGTAGCGGGTTATGAGCAGATGGGGCTGGCCAAGCGCGAATGTCGACGTGCTCCACTCGATGCCGGCGTCGGCATTGCCGCCCAGGCCGGCGCTGTTGCCCTTGGAGATGCCGAAATGGACGACGCCGGCGCCGGCACTGCGCACGTGCACGCGCAGGAATTCGTAGCGGGTGCCGCTGAACTCACTGCCCAGGCCGAGCACATGCGCCTCGGGGTCGCTACCGGCGGCCGATACATTGATCACGAACGCCGTGTAGAACGTCTGATTGCTGCTCGCGATCCACGAGTCGGTGTTCCGGCGCAGCCGCTGATTATAGGGTGCGCCGCCCGCCGCGGGCGCTGCATAGCGCCCGCCATTGCCGCCGGCATAGCAGGCATAGGGCACGGGTGCGGCATTGTCGACATGGAACGCCAGGCTGCTGACATTCAGCCCCACCCAGCTTCCCTGGCCCGACAACGACCCATTGGCGTAGTCGGTGAAGTCTTCTGCCACCAGCTGCTGTGCCTGCACATTCGGGCTCAGGGCCAGTACGACCAGCAGCACCAGCCATGGTGATAGCCGGCGGCGCACACATGCCGAGCCCTGCATCATCCGCGCCTCTGCCGCGCCCGTGGATACCATCGTGTCCATGTTGCCCCGCGAATCGGTCTTGCTGCGAATGTGCCCCTTGAGTCAGCGAATGGTACATGCTGGATCGGTTACCCGGTGCCCCCCGCGCAGATCCGGACGTGCGCTACTAACGCATCCGGCTCTTGCATTGAGTCAGAACGCGAAGCGTTCGACGGGCGGCTCTCTCGCTTGATCCACGGCATTCTTGAGCCAGCCACAGGCGAGTACGTCGAAGGAGGAGCCGGCGGCGTTACTGGCGGTATCCAGTTCGGTCGCATTGGCTCTGAATTCACCGTGGACTTTTGCGGCAGCGACGGCTCATGTACTCGGGTGAGGGTGGCGGTAACCGCCAACGGTATCCGAGCGGAATATCTGGGTTCGAGGGATAAATGGGATGCCCCCTATCCAACGATGAGCGAGCGTCCGATACGGCGCGAATGGGGCCGCAAAGGGTTTGAGTACGCACGTGACATGGCTGCCTTCATCGGCAATCGAAATGGCAGCGATTACCAGATAACCGGACGCGGCCCGATCTGCCGGCGCGTGGTCCTTGCCTGCACGGACCACGCAGCGACAAGGCTCTGTACGGTCCACTGTCAGCAGTAGCCATGAAAAAAAGGGGGCAGGTTGACTTAGTGGCTTTGTTTATTAAGTTGATACGGTCCCGTTCTTGGGCTGACCTGAATGGCACTGCAGCTACGAAGACCGGAGCGGCACAGCGCCGCTCCGGCCATAGGGACTTACGGCCCCGGATGAAACCGCGCTTCCATCAGCCCGCGCACATCGCGCGACAGGATGGCGAGGGCGTCGAGGATGCCACCGTGCGAGCGCGAGTCCGGCGCTTCGAGCTGCGCCGTGGCCACGATTTCGCTGAGCGCCTGGATGGCGGCGATGCGGTCCAGAATTTCTTCCTGCAAGGCCTCGCGCTGTGCCGGTGTATCGAGCACATAGGCAAACATCACTGGCTCGGCTGAGGCCGCATCGCGGCGCAGGGGATAGAACGAACCTTGATAACTCATGGCGCGTGCCTCCGGAACAAGGCAACCACGCCGCCAACGCGGACCAGGCCACTGGGGCTCCGCCCGGTGCCGCCAAACACATACCGACTATCCATAGACAACTCCCTTTGCGTGGAGCCGCCACCCGGAACCGCGAAAGGGTGGCGAACGGTGTGCGGGCTGGCAGGACCGGGCACAGGCACCGGCGAGCCTTGCGGCTCCCCGCACACCGCCGCCAGAAATCGGCAGACCACGCCGCACGAATTTCGGGCGTAAAAAAACGCCGGCTTTCGGTGCGGCGCTGTGTGCGCCTGTGACGTTCGGGCTGCCAGACCCGGTTGCCGAATTGGCGGCAACGGGCGCATTGTTCACCGGGGGGTGGGGTGCGTCAAGGGTGCGGATTTGTCCCTTATGTTGTGATTGGGGCAACGCTAAGACACCAGTGGCGGCCGCGCGAGCATCGGTAGGAAGAATATTGATGTGGGCGCGGTGTGACGCGGATGCTGTCTGCTCGAAGGGGGCATGCTTTTTCCTACGCGGTGCGGCTCGGGCATCGGAGAAAGGCTTGCGGGAAGCTAGGAAATTTCCTAAAAGTGGTTGTCCTGGTTTCGTCCAGGCAGGAGCCGTATGCGGTCATGCTGCACGTACGGATCTGTGCGGGGTGCTCCGGGTAACCGGCGTCACTACCGCAACCCGTTCTTCAGCACCGGCTGGATATCATTGACTTTGCCGTTTTCGCTCCTGTTTTGCGGTAGTCCCGCTTAGTTCCGTGCAAGCTTCATCAACGAACCGAACAAATTCCCTCGCATCCGAAAAGTAGTTCCGGAATGCTAAACGCACATCCTCGCTGGTTTCCGCGCGCACCAATACGATGTCTCGATCTGGCATCTTCTTTTCAAAATCAAAGAGTGCTCGGAGCGCGTCAGTTGCGTCGCGGTAATTTTTAACTTCTAGTTCACCTTCTTTCGAGAAAATGAGAATTGAGTTTCGTTTGTCTGTAACGTCACTCTTAGCACTATTGAGCCCTCGAAGTGTTTGCATGAGATGTAGCTCGTTATCGAGAGACAAAAACTTGTCTAGCACCTCTCGATCAGGTGTGTCAGGAAACGGGCCGGTTCGGTTCTCGTGAGCCCTGGCAAGTAACTCGCTGGCTAGAGCCATCGCTTGCTCGTAACGATTGTCACCGCGTTGAAATTTTGGCTGGCTCTCTGTAACGAAGCCAACAACCTCAACAGCCGTTGCCCAAGCGTGTTGAACCAAAGTACGGTATTGAACTTCAATGTAGAGGCCAGCAAGTGCCTTTCCTGCTTCAGAGTTGACGTTGTATTCATAAACATCGTGAATGCCACGATAACCCGTCTGTTTTGGATTTTTTATGTAATCGTACTTGTCTGGGTCATTTCGTAATTTGTGATTAAATGTAGCTTTGTGGAACTTGCATCTAAATTCCACTAGATTTTCGATTGAAGGGAAAATTAGACGACACCCAGCAACATCATCCATTCTCGCTAGTTGCATTCCCGGAAAGCGATGTAGTTTGTCAAAAATCGTCATCCTCCGTTTGTGGCGTTGGGCAACAGACACAGTCGTCCGGCGTGTGCGATTTCGAAGAATCGCCTGAAAGGTATTCAAAACTCCGCGATGGGCAGCACGCCATTGCTCGACGACAAGCAAGTCAGTAAGGGTCGGGTTGCCCTGCCGAATGTGCTCACCAGCGCGTGTAACTCGTGATTTTGAACCACCAGGAAATGTGGCCTTAGTCACTAATGTGCTCCTCATGATGCCAAACGAGTAAGTTAACCTGGCCCCGTTCTTGTTCTTGCCAGTTTCCCAACTAGCCCACCACCCTAAACACCACCTCCCCCTCCGCATGATGCCCCATCCCTCCCTGCCCAAGAAGAATCAGCGGAGTGCATATCAGCTCGTTGCCTAGCCATAGCCGCATCGCGCTGATCTCCTTGTTCCCGGACATCACAAAGGTGCCGGTTTGTCCTGCCAGCCTCTCAAGCGGCAGGGAATCGCTCAGGAAGCCGGCGGCGCCGTGGAAGCTCAGCAGGCGGGACGTGAACCGGGTTGTCTGGAACCGGATCTTCCGCTCGAACAGGCCGTAGGTGAACCAGCCTATGAATTCCCCGGAGTTCTGGTCGTAGCCACCGGAAGCACTGACGATGGCGTAGTGCCGACGGTCCTGCTGGCTTTCGCTGCCCAGCAGCTTCTGGCCGTCAGGCAGGTTTGAAAGGACTTCCAGCACGTCCTGGTCGAATTTTGGAATCTGGGTGTCATCCGTCATCGTGAGTCTCCGCAGTGCTGTTGATTTTCGCGTTGTCAGGGAATCTGAATTCAGAATTGGGTGAACTTTCTGGACAATACGGTAAAAGAAAGTTTTGACCAAGCCGGCCGGAGTGGGGGCCTTGCTGCAGGGCAAATGGGAGCGTGACGAGTCGACTTTGTGAACGCTATAGTCCGCCCCTCAGGGGAGCATTGTTCACAAGGGATTGTCATATGGCGAAGGTGATGGGGGCCGCCCTGGTCGGCCTTATTTCTATTGTCGCGTCCGGTATCGCTGGAGCTGCGGTCCCCGCGGTCCCCTGCAATAACTGTTCGGGCGCGCAGGAAGAACAGGTTGCGCTGTCGACTCCGGGGCTTGGCATACGTTTTGTGTATGACCTGCAAGGCAACTCGATCCGCAAGTTCAAGGTGTATCTGGACGTGCCCACTAGCATCGTCCTCGATGCCATTCCGGTGGAGCCGCAGCCGACGATCGATGCCAGAGTCAACACGCCGTCCGGTGTAGCGGTTCGCACGCTATGGGAGATGAGTGTCGATCCGGATGTGGTGGCGATCTTCAACGAGATGAAGGCCTTGAACGCCACGTATCCGAATGCGTTCTCGAAGCAGTTCCGCATCGACATCACGAACCTGGGATTGACCTACGGCGACGTAGCGCCGCGTTACTTCGATCCGCAGAGCATCGGATGGGATTATCCCAGTGGCGAAGGTTTCCGCTTCATGGACCGCGTCAACGACATGCTGGGCGGCGCCAACAGCGCCTCTACGGTTGACGGCCGGCTTTCTCGCCTGATCCACGGCATTCTCAGGCCAGCCACGGGGGCGTACATCGAGGGAGGGACGGGCGGCGCTACTGGCGGTGTTCAGTTCGGTAGCATCGGCTCCGAGTTCACGGTGGACTTTTGCAGCAGCGACGGCTCGTGTACACGCGTCAAGATCAGTGTGACTACGAACGGCGTCAAATCCGAGTATGTGGGGTCGCGCGACAAGTGGGACGTTCAATACCCATCTGGAACGGAGACCAATATCCGCCGCTATTGGGGACGCAACGGCTTTGAGTACGCCCGCGACATGGCTGCGTTTGTTGCCAATCGATCCGGTGGCGACTATCGGATTGAGGGCGGCGGCCCTGTCTGTACGCGGGTATTGCTGGCCTGTACGGATAACGGCGCAACGATGCTCTGTACGGTCTACTGCCAGCACTAGCCTTGTAGCTACAGACAGGCGGAAAAAAGGGGGCGTTTAGCCCCCTTTTTTGCGGTTTTGTTTATCAGGGCCGCTTCTTCGGCCCGGCAGTTCTGCTCGTCGCGCTGTTGGCCGGCACGACATCGCTGACACCCCAAGGCCTACCGTCCGCATCCAGATACAGCTTCTGCATCTCCTGCAA
This sequence comes from Rhodanobacteraceae bacterium, assembly GCA_016790075.1. GTDB lineage: Bacteria > Pseudomonadota > Gammaproteobacteria > Xanthomonadales > Rhodanobacteraceae > Tahibacter. The sequence goes on from JAEUPP010000055.1 coordinate 7,377, forward strand.
ATTAAACGGCCGCGACCCGATACGCCCAAAGATCGCAATCTGATTGCCGCTCTCATCCACGCCGCGGTCACGCTCCAGTCCACGTGATAGCGACAACGCAGGCTTGGCGGTTTCACGCCAGGCGATCAACTGCGGCTTGGGATCGGGGCTGAAGCCATAGAACTTGGGCTGGGATTCGGGGCTGGTGAGCTGGATGACCTTGAGGCCGTTCTTGCCGTCGGCGACGTAGGCGAACAGCGAGGCGTTGGTGGTGCCGACGATTACGTCGTTGGCATCGTTGAGTTTGCCGCCGGCGTTGAACATCTGGTACAGGCGGGGCTGTTCGGGCTTGGTGATGTCGACGATGGCCAGGCCTTCGGCGCCGTTGGCGATATAGGCGTAGGTGCGGGCCAGGTGCAGTTTGCGCGCGTCGCTGAGGCGCAGCATTGCACCGGGGATTTCGCGGGCCTGTGCCGGCCGGGTCACGTCGAGCACGTGCAGGCCGTCGGCGGCGGTGACGAAGGCGTAGCGGAACTGCACCTGCACGGCGCGGGCGGCGCTGAGGGGCACGGTGGTCAGCAGGCGCGGTTTCAGCGGGTCGTTCATGTCGAGCACGGCCACGCCCTTGTCGGTGACGACATAGAACGTGGTGCCGGCGATGGCGAGGTGCCTGGCGCCGTTGAGTACGCCGCCTTCGTTCCAGGTGGCCGCGCGGGTCAGGAAGTTGTTGCGGAATTCACCGTCGGCCAGCGTGTCGATGTCGGTGACGATCAGGCCTTCTTCGCTGTCGGTGATGAACGCGTAGCGGTAGATCGCGTGCATCGCCTGTTCCTGGTTGGCCTCGATCTTGCGCGCGGCTTCGTTGCGGGCGAAGGAGACGGGCTGGGTCGTGGCCAGCTGTACACAGGTCGCGTTCTTGCTGGCGATATGCGTGTCCTGGCCCAGGCCGGAGGAGGGCGAGGTGATGATGCGTTGCGAGAAGCCCTTGTTGGCGATGCTGGCCACGTCGTAGACGCGCATGCCGCTCTTGCCTTCGGCGACGTAGAGGTATTCGCCGCGCAGCTGCAGGCAGCTCGCGGTGCCGGCACTGTGTCCGTAGGCTTCTTCCAGGCGCTGGCCGGCTTTCTGGTGGTTGGCGTACCAGTCGGGGTAGGCGTAGCGCTGCAGATAGCTGCCGACGACGGCCTGGGGCTCGTCCCATTCGGTGACGCGGATCGCGTCGATTTCGCCATCGCCGCCGACCCAGGCATTGAAGCCGACGAAGTCGACGAAGCGGGTGCCCAGCAACAGGGTCTGCGCGAGGATGGCGTTGTTGTCGTTGTCCTTGGACAGATGGCAGTCGGTGCAGGTCTTGGTTTCGGTCTTGCGTTCGGTATGCGGGTAGTGTGGCGCGAATGCCTGCGAGGAATAGCCGGCCGCGGACACCGGCGGCTGCTGGATATAGATGCGTTCGCGGTTGATGTTCGTGGATGACAGCACGAGGGCCGAGGACGAGCGCACCGGCGCGATCTTGTGATCCTTGATGCCGCCGTGTACGCCGAGGAAGAACATCTCGTCACGCGCGACCTGCGGGTTGTAGGTGGCGTAGTTGCGGGTGAAGCCGCCTTCGTATTTGTGCCGTTCGGTCTGGGCGTTGGCCTGGATGGGCAGGTGGCAGCCGCCGCAGCTCGTGGTCCACGAGGTGTGGCAGGAGTAACACAGCATCTTGTCTTCGCCGTGGGCGCGTTCGTTCAGCGGTATGTCGGCGCCAAATTTCTGCGTGGCGGTATCACGCGACATGGCGTGGGCGCGGGTGGCCTTTTCGTTGTAGCTGGGCGAGGCCGGGTTGGACACGTCCTTGGTCAGGCTCATGGTCCATTCGAGCCCGGGTGTCACGGCGGAGCGCTGGATCAAGCGGTCGCCGTCCCACTCGAAGCGCTTCTTGCCGTCGGGGTTGCGGATCAGGGTGAGGTCACGCCCGTTCTTGGGCGCGGCGGGGCCGGAGGTCTTCAGTGTCGGCAGGGCATCGACGGTGCCGTGGCAGTCCTGGCACTGGACTTCGACCGCACCCATGACTTCGGCCTTGAGATAGCCGTTGCCGTGGTTGTCCTGGGCGAAATGGCAGTCCACGCATTGCATGCCGACATCGACATGGATGGAGGACATGTGCACGGCTTTTTTCCATTTTTCCGGATCGGTGTCCTCGATCTTCTGCTGCTGGGCGTCGAGCAGGTTGCCCTTGCGGTCGCGCGCGAAGATGCCGCGGAAGTTCCAGCCATGGCCGTGGTAGTCGGCGAACTGGGTGTCCTTGAGCTGTGGGTTGAGCAGCGAAACATCTTTAAGGAAATTCACGTCGCGCCATTTGCCGCGGATGCCGGCTTCTTCCGGGTTGCGGTTCAGCGTCTTGAAGATTTCCTCGTCATCGGGGTAGTGCTGCTTCTCCGGCCACATGAAGGGCGCGTCGGACTCGTAGTCCCACATGGTGTAGCCGAGCATGGAGTTGATGAACATGTTCGGCTGATGCATGTGGCAGATCATGCATTGGCTGGTCGGAATCTGGCGCGTGAACTCGTGCTTGATCGGATGGCCGGATTCGCCCCGGGGAATGGTCGGGTCGGCCTGGGCGCTCATGCCCATGTTGCCGTACTTGGCGTGGATGGCTGAATGGCGCGGATCGCGGTCGTTGGCATAGATGACATGACACGCGCTGCAGCCTGACGAGCGGAAGTCGCCGGGGTTGTCGTTGGTGCCCAGGAACCAGGTGAACGGGTCGTTGAGGCGGGTCTTGTGGATATTGAGCACCGGAATCGCGACGCGGCTGCCGGTGCCGGGGCCGCGGTTGGACTGCTTCAGATCCGGCCGGCCGGGTTCTTCCAGGCGCTGGATCTGGCCGGTTTCGCTGGGTACGCCGATTTCGGGGAACAGATTGCTGATATTGCGGCCGCCGCGTTCAAACACGCGGAATACGTCGGCCGGCGGCACGGTTTCCCAGGCTGGCATGGGGCTGATCTTGGGCAGGATGCCGGCGGCGTCCATCGCGGCATCGTTGGGAATGCCATTGCTGACGGCCGAAGGCTTGCCTTCGCGGGTATAGGCTTCGCCGAGTATGGAATGCTTGAATGGCAATATTCCATTGTTATACGCGGCCGCGCCCCAGAACATGGCGGCATTGGCCATCAGGCTCTTTTCGGCCTGCTGGATCAGCGGCAGATGGCAGGCGCCGCAGGATTCGCGTGCAATGCGCAGGTCGCCCGGGTTGATGAAGCGCGCGAATTCCGGGGCCTCTTGGGTGAGGTGGGTATAGCTGCGCGGCGGGTTGGCGCTGTTGGGCCAGCGCTCCGGGTATTGCGGCAGCACGTGGGCCTTGTCCATCGCGGCCATGTAGCCAGCGCTGTAGTTGCGCGGCGCGGCGCCGGTATCGGCGTAGCCGGTGTCGGAGTGCTTGTCAGGGTTCTTGTTGCCGACGGGGGGATCGCTGGCGGCTACGGGGTTGCTGCCGAATACGGTGGCGTCGCCGCCGTGGCAGTCAGTGCAGCCCAGTACCACGGCTTCACTGGCGTGCATGGTCTTGCGGTCGGACGCCGTGTGGCAGGACACGCAGCCGGCGGACTTGGCGTCGGCCTGCTGCCAGGTCTGGAACGCAGGCGCGGGTGGGGCCGTGGTGTAGCTGCGCTCGACCTTCCTGGCTTCGCCGGAGGCCTGGGTAGTGGCAGGCAGTATGAGTGCCAGCAGGGTGGCGGCGAAGGCGAAGGGTAGTGCGAAGCGCAATGACGACAACGTGCCGCGTTTCAACGAGGCATCGCTATACGGTACCCGCGTCACTCCGCAACCGAGAATCTTCCCGACCAGCTTCTCCATAGCGCACCCCTTAAGGAAGACCTGAACATGTATCCGCAGCGAGGCTCCTGAACCTGGCCGCTTGTCTCCACAACACCAAATGCCAAAACCAAATTCCGACTCAGTCAGAGGTTCCATGAAGGGTGTATACAAATACCCGTGAATGTAGGGTGGGCTTTAGCCCACCGTCATGAAGGTTCCTCTGCTGCGGCGGTGATCAGCGCCCAAGGCCGTGCGGCGCTTCGATTACCTTTCGCAGCGACGGATACGGTGCGAAGGTGGGCCAAGGCCCACCCCGCACAACGGCTCCGCAGACCGGTCATCTAAATGTGTCAACACCCTCTCAATAGGTCAGGATCAGATTGCCGAGCACGGTGTAGTACAGCGACTTCTGGTCACCGTAGAGGTCCTTGAAGCCCGAGCCCGGCAGCAGCGCGGCGCCGGACAGGCGCCAGACGATGTTCTGTGTCGCGAACGGGCGCCAGATCCAGGCAACGGAAACGTCAGTGCCTATGCCGCGGCCGATATTGGCCTGGTTGCGTGCGGTCTCCAGCACTTCGGTCTTGTCGAACCACAGGTGGTTGATGTTGCCGGACAGGCGCGTCTGCGGTGTCAGGTCGAAATCGGCACCGACGCCGATCAGGCGCAGGCCGGGGTTGTCGAAGTTCGACTGGCCCTGTTCCTTGGACGGGCGCAGGTTCGGCAGCAGGCCGTTGCGCTGCGAGATCGCTACGCCACCGCCGCCGATCAGCGGCACGTTCTGGCGTATCCAGTAGCTGGTATCGGCACCGGCGAAGATGGGGTTCTCGAAGATCGCATCGAAGCCGGTGGAGCGGTCGTCAAACGGGTCGTCGTCGCCGCTGGCATACGCGGCGGAAACACGGGCGCGGATCCAGTCGAAATCCATCGAGGCTTCGGCCGCCAGGAATCCGGCGCGGATATCGGTACCTTCGCGGATAAAGACGCCGGCCGACTGGTCGCCAATCGCGTAATAGCCCGAGACGGTGAGGTTAAGCCGGCCGAAATGGCCGTCGCCGTTGTAGCCCAGGTAGGTGACGTCGTATTCGCGCGGTGCTTCGCGGCCTATGGCGGCGGGGCGCACGATGAAACCGTTGGAGTCGTAGAAGTAGTCCGTGTCGCGATTGCGGTTGTGGACGATGGTCGCTTGCGAGGTAAAGCCCTTGACCGGGAAGTCCTGGCGATACAGGTTGGCGACGAAGACGTCATCCTTGCGCGGGCTTTCGGTGACGTCGTTGAGGCCCGAGTTCAGGTCTTTTTCCAGGCGGCGGAACCAGGCGAAGTTGTATTGCCAGCGGTTGGAGTCGCGGGTGCCGAAGAACCGTACGCCGAGCTGGTTGTCCTGGAACAGGAAACCGCGGAAGTCGCTGGAGAACGGCTGTATGCCGATGCGGAAATCATCGAAGTCGTAGCGCGGGCGTTCGCTGGAATAGTCCCAGGTGAAGAACAGTTCCTGCACACCGACAAAGCCGTCGTCGCGGGTCTCGCCAAACGTGGGGTCGATGGTCAGCGCCCGGCTTTCTTCGGTCTGCACGCGGTTGTAGTTGAAGGCCAGTGTGCCCTTGAACTCATAGACCGGCGGCTTGAACGTGGTATCGCCCTTGTAATAGACCGCGCTGGCGATAACGGTCTGCGCGGCGATCAGCTGGTCGATATCACCCAGCGTATCGTTGGTGCCCGGGTTGGTCGGCGATTGCGGCGCGGCGGGTGTCGGAATGCTGCGCGGCTCGATCAGCGTATCGGAAATGCCCAGCAGGTTCAGGAACCAGTCCTTGCCGCGGATGGGCTTGTCGGCCTTGAGCGTGTTCTGGTTGTACGGGTCGTACCACGGGTGCTTGAAGCCCAGCGACTCCATGATGCGCCAGCGATCCGGCACCGGAATGAATTCCCCGGCCTGATCCACCGGAGCCGGATCGACATTGTCCGGGTTCTGCGGTGGCGACGGGGTCCAGCGCTCATACGGATGCCCGGGGCGGCGGCGTGGAATGTCGGAGGCGAAGGGATCGTAGGTCGGTGCCGGCAGCAGCTGGGTGAGCTCCAGCCAGTGCAGACCCAGGCTGCTGGTATCCGCCGCGGCCAGCCCTGGCGCAGCAGCGAGCAGCATCAATGTGAGCGGACGCAGGCGGAGTTGGTGCATATCACTTGCCCTCGCAGACGTACTGCGCGGTGGAATCGAGGAATGGCGATTGCGGGCATTGCACGTAGGACAGGCGCGCGCCCGAGGGTACGAGCTTGTCGGCGCGCAGTGCGACAGGGGCATTGCCGACATTGGTGCCGAGAGCGACGCCGGCATTGTGCAGGCCGAGGAAGGCGACGAGATCACTCTGGTCGGTACCGTCCCCCGAAGCGGCGACGCCGCCGATCAGGGTGTTGCCGCGATAGATGGGGAAGCCGCCGCCGAACAGGGTCATGCCGTTGGGCAGGCGCGGTATGCCGGTGCAGTTTCTGCCGACGTCAGGTACCGGTACGGGATTGCCCGGTGTGGGCGCTGGCGCGAGCGCGGCGCCGTCCAGGGTCAGTGCCAGCCCTTTCTGGTTGAGGTAGAAAGCCACGTGATTGGCGATCTGGTTGTAGACCAGATCCAGCTCCAGGCCATCCTGGAACGGGCTCCAGCGGTCAAACGGCAGACTCAGCGGGCCGGGTGGTGTGCCTGGCACGCCGTCCGGATAGAACGGCCGCGACAGGTTGCCGATGGTGCGCAGCGAATACGCGATCTGGCCATCGCTCCAGGCGGTAGGCAGGCCGAGGAAGTTGCGCAGCAGTGGCACGTAGGCGTTGGGGGCGCTCTGCGCGACGGTGAAGAAATCGACACGGCCGGCGGCGAAATCTGCCGCAGCCCGCAGGTAGCGTGCATTCGTTGTCGTGGCGATATCGCCGGCGGTGAACGTTCCGGAGAAGAACGCGGCCGTGCGCGCTTTCTGCGTGGTCACGTCGACCGCGTCGACCAGTGCATCACGCGAGCGAGCCAGCGCCAGCACCACGCCGTTGGTGTCGACGACGACGACGGTTTCTCCGGCGCGCGAGCCCAGCGGCTTGCGTACCTGGGCGCGGGTGCGGGCGGCGACCTTGAGCGATTCCTGGACTATGGTGCGGACTTCGTTCTGGGTCAGTGCGGCAGCACCGTCGGTGCCGGCACGTGGCGGATAGCGGTTGGTGCCGCTGCCGTCGTCGAGCACAAAGGCATCGAGGCCGGGGTAGTCGGCCGTGTCGGGGCGTATGCCGGATTCCACCGTGCCCAGGGCCAGGCCGCGCAGCACGACCGGATCGGCATAGCCGGGGACACGCAGCAGCGCGCCGTCGGCCGGGGTCAGGTTCGCAAACGGCGGCGCCGTGGCCGGGTCGCGCGCGAGTTCGGAAAATTCCACATCGGTAAAACGCAGGGTCAGTCCGCCGGCCGTGATGCGGTCCGCGCGGCGGTCCTGCGGCGCGCCGAAGCCGAACGTGGCGGCCAGCGCGACGAATTCGTCGAGATTGCGGTCGCGGTCACCGGCGTTGTCATCCAGCCCATAGGTATCGTCGGCGCCTGCGGCGGCAACAGCACCGACGGGCACGCCAGCCTTGTACAGGGGAATGCCACCGGGATCGGGCGACAGGCCAATAGGGGAGCGGTGTGGCCCGGCGCCGGTACCGCTGGTAAAGCGCGTGCTGATGTCCGAGCAGGGCAACTGCGAGAACTGCACGCCGAACAGCGGGCCGGAAGGAGCGGTGCGATCGCCGGGGTTGAAATGTTCCTGCGCGATCTGCCCCGCGGTGCGCGAGGTGAAGGCGTTGCCTTCCGAGGAGAAGTAGACGGAGGTCAGCGCCTTGGCGATCGCGGCGAATTCGGCCGGTACGGTCAGGCCTTCGAGTCCGCCCACCACGTTGCGGCCCGAACTGACTTTTACCAGCGGTGGTGCTCCGGCCATCGCATAGGCGGCCAATACATTGCCGACACGGTCGACTACGACGAAGGTCGCCGGTCGTCCCTGGGCACGTGCTTCCGCCACGCCTTGTGCGATTACCTTGCGTACATCGTCTTCCGTCAGGAAGGACTGGGCATTGCCGCAGCTGCCGCTACAGCCCGAGTCGCTGGGACTGGGCGGATTCGGCGGCGGAGACGTACCGGCAGTACTGCCGGAGTTGCTTCCGCCACTACAGGCAGCTAGCGCAAGACAGAGTCCGGCCAAGGCAAAGCGAAATGGCGATCTCCCCATCGCAGCATCCTCCGAGTGAGCGCAACGCAGGGTTGCGGCTCCGTGCTCATCAGTAGTTCCCCGCCGCGATAGTACCCCAGGAGCCGTGCCGATTGGCGCAGTTTTCCAAGTATCGCGGCAATGTCAGGTTTCATGGTCGTCTTGCGTATAACGACTGATTGGGCTGAAAGCGAAGCTGCTTGCACGACAGCAGATGGCGCGCACGGAGTTTCGTTGCCGTGACGCGCTCGATCACCGGTTGGTGTGCCCTTTCATCACATCAGTGTCGGTACGACGGTACCTGATGTTTCAATGGTGGTCCCGGCCTTCCCTGGTGTCCTGGGTCAGCGCGCGGCTCGGTGTCGAGTGCACGTTATTGCCTGAGCGCTTCCCCGCGCTCCGATGCGTGTTGTGGCTTGCCTGCCCTCGGGTGGCGTGAGACCGCGTGTCCGGGTGTACGGCGTTCGCCTGCTGACGCGGTCCGAGCACGTGCGTGTCCACGAATTGCGTTCCGGTGTTGGTGCGTGTCCTTGATTCGTTGCCTGTCCTTGATTCGTTGATTCGGTTCCGGTGTTGGTGCGTGTCCTTGATTCGCGCGTTGATTCGCGATTCGGTGCGTGTCCTTGATTCGCTTGATTCGGTGTTGCTTCGGTGTCCTTGCTTCAGTGTTGCTTCGGGCCTTGTGCGTCCTGGTAGGGCAGCTTCAGCTCTGCCATCTGAAATGGCTGAGTTCGCAAGCGTTACCGGGGGCGAGTGTCTGACCGACCGGCCATTTGCAGTGGTGAAGGCCGTGACCGAAGACTGGTAGTTCCTGAAGTCGGGCTGCGCTGGGCCGGGCGACGCAGAACCGCCACCAACGCCATACGCAGCGGTATCCATGACTACCCGCACGTATCGCAGTGGGAGGTGCGCCCTATCGTCCGATGGCTTGCTGTGCCAAGCGCCGAACCGTGATAGGTTCGGCGGTGCTACGGGTCGGGTGGTTTCCGAAGGCCGGGCAAATCAAATGGCAAGCCTAGGCCGGGGGGCGGTAGCAGAGCCGAGGGGTTCATGGAAGGCATGGATGCCGGTGTGCAGGTGTAAGTCTGAAGCATAGTCGGGGGAGCTTCATCGATCGTCCGCGGCCGCCGGTGTGTGTTGGCGGTGGCTGATGACGAAAGGGTTGCGGGCAGCGATGCCCCGTATGAGTGTCAGCGTGAACCGGGCACTGTCATGGTTGTGTCCGGCTGTAATGCATTGGCAACAAATATACGTCTCCACTCATAGATATCGAGCGGAGTTAAGAGCATGAATGCAAGCAAGTTGCGCAAACGATCCGCGCTGGTAGCGGCCATCGCGGCGGCGATATTTGGTGCAGGTGCATCGGCGGGCGGTTCGGGCAACGCCGGTGGCGAGGAAATGGCCGTAGCCGGCGCGCCGCGCCTGGGGCTGCGTACAGTGCGTGATGCCAGTGGCAATGAAGCGCAGCGTTCGCGCTTTATCGTCGGTCTGAAACAGCAGCCGCTGGCAATGGCCGCGGGCATTCCGCGCCGCGAAGGCCAGCGCATTGCGCTCGAGTCGCTGGTCACGCAGAGTTACGTGGCCCAGCTTCGGGACAGTCAGCAGGCTTTCCTGGCACAGGCTTCCGTCAAGGTCGGGCGCGCCATCGAGCCGCTGCTGACCTTCCAGCACGCCTATAACGGTTTTGTCGCGGAGCTGAGCGACGCAGAAGCCGTGCAGCTTGCGGCGATGGAGGGTGTGGCGCACATCGAGCCGGACCGGGAGATGCCGCTGGATACCGACCGTGGTCCGACCATGATCAACGCGCCGGCCGTCTGGAGTGGTACCGGCACCCTGGGCAACCTGGCCAGCAAGGGGGCGGGCGTGGTGGTTGCGGTACTTGACGGTGGCCTCAATATTGGCAGTCCGTCCTACGCCGCCATGGGGGCCGACGGCTACGCGCACGTCAACCCCCTCGGACCGGGCAACTATCTGGGCTGGTGCAATCCGTCCAACCCCAACCACAATCCGGCGCGCGACATCTGTAATGACAAGCTGATTGGCGGCTGGGACTTTTCCGACGCGTTGGCCGTGGCTCCGACGGTCGAAGGGCCTGGATTCGAGGATGAGGGCGGACACGGCACGCATACATCGAGCACGGCTGTCGGTAACGCGCGTCAGGTGACCTTCAATGGCATCACGCGTGATATTTCTGGCGTAGCGCCGCATGCCAACCTGGTTATTTACGATGTGTGCTACCAGACGGCTTCCGGCGGCTCGTGCCCGAACGCTGCGACGCTGGCGGCCATCAACCAGACGGTAGCGGACGGCATTATCGACGTGCTGAGCTATTCGATCAGCGGTGGTGCCAGTCCCTGGACTGAGGCGAACTCGCAGGCGTTTCTCGCCGCGCAGAACGCCGGCATCATTGTTGCCGCATCGGCGGGCAACAACGGCCCGACTCCGGCGACCGTCGGACACCAGGAGCCGTGGACCACGACGGTTGGCGGCACCATGCACGATCGCGTGTTCGGGTTTAGTTTCTCGATGACAGCACCACTGCCGCTGCCGTCCAATACACAGAATGTGACGGTGCGCCCGGGTGGGGCGCCGATCGCTACAGCCAACCTCACGGGGCCGCTCATCGTCAGCCCGAACTTCGGCAACGGTTCAACAGACGGCTGCGCGGCTTTTCCGGCAAACGTGTTTCGCCGGCCTGCCGACAGCGGGGGGGCGCAAGGTATCGCCGTCATCCGGCTTGATGGTGCTACCAGTGCCTGTGGCAGCGTTACACGGCGTACGAACGCGCTCGCTGCGGGTGCTTCGGGTGTCATCTTTGTCGACGTGGCGCCGCTGAGCCTTGGCGCCACCGGCACCAGCTATTCGATGTTGCTGCGCGACTGGAACAACGTGGCCGCGCATGTGGCGACCAATCCGGCCGCGGCCGATGCGCGTATCGATGTGCCGCTGGTGGTAGGTCCGGGTGCGACCGACGCCATCTACTATTCGAGCTCGCGCGGCCCGGGCAACTTTGCCGCGCTCAAGCCCGATGTGGCGGCGCCGGGGGTGGAGATCCTCGCCGCGTACACGCGTTGGGTGGCCGCTGCGCCGGCTCCGTTTGGCGGTTCGGCGAATGTCGCGCTCAATCCGGTCGTCAACGCGATCAGCGGTACCTCGATGGCGGCACCGCATGTGGCTGGCTCGTCGGCCTTGCTGCGTTCGCTGAATCGTTCGTGGACTCCGGCCCAGGTCAAGTCGGCGCTGATGACCACAGCCAAGCCCGATCTGTTCGAGGTCGACGGCACTACGCCAGCTACTCCGTTTTCAGTGGGCGCCGGGCGTATTGACGTGGCGAAGGCAAGCCGAGCTGGCCTGATCCTGGACGAAACGGGTGCCAATTACCTCGCAGCCAATCCGGCCACCGGCGGCAATCCGTCGCAGCTCAATATCGCGAGCTTCCAGAACCTGGGCTGCGTGGGCACCTGTACTTTCCCGCGCACCGTAAAGAGCACGCGTACGGCTCCAGTGACCTGGACGGCGACGATCAACGGTACGCTGCCCGGCGTCACGGTCTCGCCCACTTCGTTCACGGTGGCCAATGCGGCGACCCAGGCGATCACGTTGTCGGCGAATTCGACCCTGTTCCCGGCAGGGCAGACACTGTTTGGCGAGTTGGTGCTGACCCCGAACAACGCAACGATCCCGGTCGCACGCATGCCGATCGCATTGCGTGCCGCTCCGCCGGAAATCGATGTGACACCTCCGTCGCTGACGGCCGAAGTGCTGCCCGGTAGCTCGGTGACCCGGAATCTGAATGTCGCCAACATCGGCAATCCGACCATCAACTGGGACGTCGACAACACGGGTACGGCTCCGCTGACCGTGCAGACCCAGCTGTACGATGGCATTCGCGGCAATGCGTCGGATTTCTTCACCGGCGCCAATGGCGGCTTCTACCAGGTCGAAGACATCGTCTCGGCCGATCCCGCGACGTTGCGTAGCATCGAAGTTGCCGGGTTCATGACGGGCACCGGCGGTTCCTTGCAGGCCACGGCGACGGCGATCACGGTCAAGGTGTATACGGACAACGCCGGCGCCCCGGCGGGCAATCCGGATGCGGGAGCGGCAGGTGAAATCTATTCCTGCGTGCGTACCCCAGCTGGTCCGAACAGTGCGGGCCTTACGTTCCGCTCGACCGATGGCGCGAACTTCGGCATCAATCTGAACGACGCGGCCAGCGCCGGCTGCCCGGCTCCGCCGGCGCTGGCGGCAAACGTGCGTTACTGGGTCACGGTCTACCCGACCGTGCCGGGTACCGCGACATCGCGGCGCTGGATATTGGGCCGTGCCACGACCAGCAATGGGCTGGCGCCGATGTCGTTCACGTCAACGGCACTGGGAGGAACAGCAACCTGGACCGCACTGACCCCGGTCGCCGGCCCGCCGCCTTCGATCGCAGCGCTGGCGATGAGCTTCTCGACCAATGTCGACTGTTCGGCCCCGTGGCTGAGCGCGTCGCCGAACTCGGGTGCACTGGGTCTGCTGGAATCGGATCCGACCACGGTTACGGCGAACGCGGCTTCGCTCGCTGTCGGCAATTACCGCGGTTTCGTCTGCGTTGACTCCAACGGTGCAGACGCCGACGAACCCAAGGTTGCGGTGCCGTTCTCGCTCAACGTGGTGTCGCAGCTCGACCAGATCTTCAAGGACGGTTTCGATACCAGTACGCCGTAACACGCAGGCCTTAGCAGTGACCTAAAACCGCCGGCGCAAGCCGGCGGTTTTTTTGGTGCGCCCGGCAGGGCGCACCTGCTTGGAGGTGAAAGTCCTCTACTCGCCCGGCAAGGGGAAGAGTTAGCGCGCGAATCCCTGTTCCGATTGCTTGTCACTGCGCGCGGTTGAAACCCTGTGGAAGTCCGACCCGGTGGAGTGGGACGTCCGATCCGACGGAATGGGACGAATCTGCACAGCCTCGCACCCATGCTCATGCCTTTCTTGACGAGCATGAGGTGCGGTATGTGGGGGGGAGCGAAAACTTTCGGGCGATGGTCGATGAGCGCGATATTCGCCTTGGCATGCCTTGCTACGGCGTACTACGCCTTCTCGTTCCTGCTTCACAGCATTCAGCCTGGTAATTCCTTCCAGGCTAAATTTGCTGCGTCCGGCTGGGATGTGCCGGCGCATTTTTTCGGGGCAGGGCTGGCGTTGACGTTGGTGCCGTTGCAACTCAGCGCTTGGGTCCGGCGCCGATGGCTGCGTGTGCACCGCTTGGCCGGTTGGCTGTCGGTGGCTGCAATCGTGATCGGCGCGCTCTCGGGGTTTTCGATGGCCTTCAAGGCGCATGGCGGTGCCGTCACCGGCATCGGTTTTGGTCTGTTGGCGGTGTTGTGGTTCGGCACAACCGCGAACGGCTTGCGCCTTGCGCTGCGCGGCGATCTCGCCGGCCACCGGCGCTGGATGTGCCGCAGTCTGGCGCTCACCTCCGCTGCGGTCACGTTGCGACTTATGCTCGGTATCGGCCTCGGGGTGCTGCATCTGCCGTTCATGACCGTGTATGTCGCCGCAGCTTGGTTGTCCTGGATGGTCAACCTGGCGGTGTGCGAGGTGATTCTGCGCTGGCCGTCGTGGCGCGAAGCCGCGCTGCGCGATAGGCGCTCGGTGTCGTCCCGAGCTGTCGCTTGAACACGGCATTGAAGGTGGACTTCGACGTGAAGCCGCAGGCGTAGGCGATGTCGAGCACGGTGCGTGTGTCGTCCGGGTCGGAAAGGGCGGCGCAAACCGCATCGATGCGCAAACGGCTGATGTAGTCCCAGAAGTTTCCGCCGAGCCGGCGATTGATCACCGCGGACACCAAATACTCGGGGTAGCCGCTGCGCTTGGCGACTTGGGCGATGGTCAGTGCCGGTTCGAGATACAAGGCATCGCGCTGCATCAGTAGCGCCAACTTTGCCTCGACCTCGGGAAATCGCGAATCGTCCTCGTTCGGTACGACGGGCGTGGGCTCGTCGTTCTCGGGCAAAGAGGCCGCAGCCTCTTCCATCGCGGGCTGATGCAGGCTGAGATAACCGATCGCGCAGACCCAAGCCGCCACGGCGCCGTAGATCAAGCGAGCATCGAGATGCGGCGTCGGCAGCCACGCCTGCGCTGCTGCGATGCCCCAGATCATCAATTGTCCGGCCAGCATCGCATCGACCCAATGCAGGGAGAGCAGGTCCGCGTCGGAACGACGGGCACGCAGTGCTTGCCGATAGCGACTCAACCGCACCGCACCCGCGGCCACATACGACAAGCTGTAGACGAACAAAAACACGGAGGGCCATAGCGACGACGACAGCGTGCCGTACTGCCATCGCGCAAACAACGCCATCGTTGTCTCCGCATCCGCAAGCAAATACGGAAATTGAAAGGCCAGAATCACCGCGAACCCGGCGAAATGGCGCGCATCGGCACGGCGCAAACCGCGCCCGCTAGTCAACGTGCGCACATACAGATAGAACAGGCTGCCGTGAAGGAATGGGAATAGCGTGACGAACAGATAGGCTTTGAAAAGCCGCGGGTCCGGTGTAGAGAAAAACTGTGCGCGCATGCACAGGTCGAGCGCGACCAAGGCCAACCAGAGCGCGAGCAAGCGGTTGGCAGCGGGGTTGGAGATTCGACGCCACAACGCCAGCGCCAACAGCGCGGCTTGCGCGGCGCCGATGGCGTAGAAAACGACCCAAAACTGCATGCAATGACCTACTCAAAATCCCGCACGAAATGACGTGCGAGAGTGTGCCAGAGTTCTTTCGCAGTATCGTCGCGGCGTACTGGCGGAAGGCGGCTAGCGGTGCGGGTCGGTGAATGTGTATGGCCGCAGCTTCGGTCGCGGAACCGGCGTTGTTGCGAATGCGCCGACGACGCCGGTGTGCGTGAGCGTTGGCGCGGGATCGGCATCCGTATCCAATACGACATTCTGCTCGACAAGTGCGGCCCCCCGGTGTTGACCGAGGGGCTTGCGCGTGGCGCGGACGAAATTGAGGCCTGCATAGCGCAGGCATGATCCAGTGTGTGCTGTTCCGGATCCTGGAATACTTGTGCGTATTACCCTGAGCGGGGCGCGAAATCGTTCGAGTACGCTTCGCCGACGATGAAAATGTTGGCGTCCAGTCGTGATAACGCGCATTGAAGGGCGGCAACGACCGGTGCGCCGGGCACAGGTGTGCTCTTCTGTGCTTTTTCTTTTGGTAGAAAGTACGTTATTTTCCACGCCCGTGGCGGTAGCCAGCGCATCGACGCCAGTATCGGTCGGGCGCTGACGCCGCCGGGCTGTGTTTTCGGCATGAAGCACGCCGGAGATTGCAGGCGCGACGTAGCATGGGGCTGATTTTCTGCCGCGCTCAAAACAGGGGAGGCCGCCAATCCGTACGAGAATGCAGCGGCCCGACGCCCCGGCAATACCCGCTGTGTTTACCGATGCGGCGGTCCACACTGACAGCACGTGCCGCGCGGCTATCTGCCCCGCAATAGCTCATGTGGAAATAATTACCAGGTGCAAAACGGGGCGCCTGTCCCACTTGCATTCCTGGTCGCCGGAATAGCGGGACAACTCAGCTCATGCAGCTACCTACGGATCGCATCAGGACGCTGGCGACACGATCGCGCTTTCGTATCGGCGGAGCGCAGGTTCAACCCGACCGTCTCACCATTACGCTTGACGGCAAGGACATCCTCGTCGAGCCACGCACGATGGAGGTACTGGTTGCACTGGCCGAACATGCCGGCGAAGTCGTTACTGCCGAGCAGATCCTGATTGAAGTCTGGCGCGGTACTTTCTACGGCGACAATCCCGTCCACAAGGCCATTGCCAACCTGCGCAAAGTGCTGGGCGATGATCTGAAATCGCCGCGCTATATAGAAACGATCCGCCGCCGCGGCTACCGCCTGGTCGCCAAGGTCAGCTATCCCGAGGATTACCGGCGCACGACCGCGCAGGCGGATCTCTGGCGCCACGACAGCCCCTACGTCGGCCTCGCGGCCTTTGACAGCCGTCATGCCGAGGTCTTCTTCGGGCGCAGCCGGGCGACGGCCGAACTGCTCGCGGCCATGCGCCGGCAAATCGACAACCAGCGCCGTTTTATCCTGATCGTCGGCGCCAGTGGCTGTGGCAAGTCATCACTGCTCAATGCGGGCGCGATCCCGCTGCTCTGCCAGGACGGCGGTTTCGATGGCATGCGTGCGTTGGCGGTCGCGAGCTGCGATCTGGCCGGTGCCGAAGCGGTTGGGGTTCTGCCGCACCTCGCCGGCGCACTTTCCAGCTGGGTCCTGGGTGGTCGTCCGGTGTTTCCTCCCCAGCCGGTGAGTGATCTCGCCGAATGCCTGCGGCGATCACCGGAGTCCGTGACAACCACGATAGACGAGGCGTTCGCCCGCCTTTTGCCGCGTGACCTGCTCGAGCAGCCGCATGCCCACCTGCTGCTGACGATAGACCATGCCGAAGCGCTGGTTGCCAGCTCCACACGCCGCGACGAGGACGGTCAGGCGTTTTCGTCGGTATTGCACCACTTGTGCGAATCGCCGCGGGTGATGGTGGCGATGATCGTCCGCAGCGACTTCTACCTGCGCCTGATAGAAACTTATCCCGAGATTGCGGCACGCAAGCTGGGCGAAGGTCACTACGATGTGCTGACGCCACTCGCTGGCGAAATCGCCCAGATCATCCGCATCCCCGCTTCGCTGGCAGGGCTGACTTTCGAGGAAGACCCGCACAGCGCGGAACACCTCGACGATGTGCTGCGCGATGCGGCCACCGAGCATACCGATGCCTTGCCGCTGCTGCAGCACACCTTGCAGGCGCTGTACGAAAGGCGCAGCGAGGAGGGGATGCTGACTTTCGATGCGTATCGGAGCGTCGGTGGGCTGGAGGGCGCGTTGGCGCATCGCGCCGAGGAAGTGTTCGGCGACCTGGGTGCAGCGGTTCAGGACAGCCTGGGCCTGGTGTTCTCCAAATTGATCGTGATGCAGCAGGACACGGATGCCGTCAGTGCGCGCCGCATTCCCTGGCAGGCACTGAACGAACCTTCGCGCGCATTGGCAGAAGCCTTCGTCAAGGCCCGGCTGTTTGCCGCTGACCTGAGCGATGGCGAAGCCGGCTTCCGGGTCGCGCACGAAGCCTTGTTGCGGCAGTGGCCGCGCGCCCGCGACTGGATCCACGATAACCGCCAGCTGCTGCAGGCCAAGGCCCGCATGCAGCGGGCTGCACGGCGCTGGGGGGAGGAAGGGCGCAGCGCTGATCACCTGCTGAATTCCGGCCGGCCATTGCACGAGGCGCGGGAAGCGGCACGGGCACTGCCTGGCGACCTGAGCGCGGATGAACTGGCCTTTATCCGCGCCTCGGAGCGCCAGCACCAGCACCGCCGCCGGCTGCGCACTGCCGGCATAGTGGCCCTGGCAGTCTCCGCCATCGTATCGGCGATCTTCGCTGTGGTCGCTTCGCAGGCGCGCCGCGAAGCAGAACGGCGCCGCGAGGAGGCCCTGCAATTGTCCGACTTCATGCTGGTCGATCTGGCCGAGAAGCTGCGCCCACTCGGCAATCTCAAGCTGCTGGGCAGCATCAGCGAGAAGGCACTGAACCTGTTTGACGCACAACCCCGCTCGTCAATGGGGGTTGACGATCTGCTTAACCGTTCACGAGCCCTGCGCACCGCAGGCGAAGTGCTGCTTGAGCAAGCCAGGCACAAGGAAGCCGAATCGGCATTCCGCAATGCAGAACAGGCGGCAGCGGCCGCCATCGCGCTGTCCCCGCAATCCAGCGACGCGATTTTGGAGCAGGGCACCGTGGCCTTCTGGCTGGGCAGCCACCACTACCAGCAGCGGCAGCTGGATGAAGCGCGCACGTACTTTCTCGTTTACCTGAAAAACAGCGAGGAACTGGTTCGCCGCGACGGTGACAACAAGAGCTGGCGGCTGGAGCTGGGTTACGCACTGAACAACCTCGGCACACTCGCGATGAAAACCGGCGAGACGGGACAGGCCATCGACTACTTCCAGCGTGCGGCGGCACTGAAGGAGGCATTGCACCAGGAAAACCCCGGCGACAGCGCGCTGGAGTACGGCCTGATCAACTCCCTGTCGTGGATCAGCACCGCACAGGAGGCGAACGGAGACCTGATCGCGGCAGCGCAAGGCCAGGAGACGCAGATCAGCATGCTGCGTCGTCTGGTCCAGGCCAGCCCCGACAATCGCGCCTGGGAGCGCCGATTGACGAATTTCCTGCATCTTGCCGCGCAGACAAGATTGAATCTGGGGCGGACCGGCGATGCAGCGCAGCTTATCGATGAAAGCGCTGCGCGCTTGGCCAAAATTGTCCAGCTGGAACCCGACAACCGGGTGTGGCAACGCGACTATGCCCACGCGCTGATGCAGTCCGCGGACATTCTCCAGTTTTCCGGTGCGCAAGCCAAAAGCCTCGCCAAACTCCGGCTCGCGCTAGAACTCAGCGCCAGTCTTGTTGCCGCAACGGCGGTACAACCCGAATGGCGCCGCCTGGACGCCTTGATTCGCGCCAAAACCGCTGCGCGCGAACAAAACGCCGAGAAGATGGATGCAGCCGTCGCCGACTTTCTGCGCCTGTCCGAGCAAGCGCCGGACGATACGGCGGGCCGCCCCGCACTGGCACAAGTACTGCTACTGCGCGGCGAAATGCGTTTGAGTGCGGGGCAGGTCGATCTGGCGCGCGAGGACGGTGCACGTGCCATTGATGTCCTGTCCCCCGTCCTGCGCAACTATCGGGACCCCGCCGTTCTGGCCCCTTTTGTCGCTGCCCATGTGCTGACCGGAAACTTGCAGGCGGTCGAGGCGCAGATCATCTACCTCCGCGGCATTGGCTATCGACATCCGGACTTCGAGCAACGCGTCAGACCATAGCCAAAGAAACCGGAATCACACCGAATTGAGCGAGGAAAGGTGCTGTATTGCGTTCCTGCTTCAACAACACTCTTGCTGGTGAAACGCTGGCGAAAGAGCACCGGTTGCCTGAATTAAGACTGACAACGACCGGTGCTGGCACTCGGTCTTGCATTCATTACTGCATGTTCTTTTCCAGCACTGGTGCTGAGACAATCAACCAGAAGGGGTGCATGAAAATGCTTGAAGTTATTGGTGACAAACAAATTAGTAACAATCAAATTATTTACGTCTCGTTAAAAGACTCAACTTTCTCATACATGCCCGCCCCCGGAACTGTTCCGGGCAACAATGGTATTAGCTACTTCGAGTTTTCGGGAGGCACGCCCTCTGCGTCTATTACGCTAAGAGCCCCCGCCAATTCTCTGATCAACTATGTGGTTGTTAGCACAAGCAACAATTGCACCGTTAGCGATCCGCCGGCAACACCTGTTGACTCCGTAACAATAGTGCTTGGCAACATGCCGGCAGATAGTCAAACTAATCTGGTACAAATAACGCTTTCTATTTACGACGCCAGTGGTGAACATTCATTTGGTAATACAACTTTGGAGTTCGGAAACTCGCCGCTCGGTAGCAATCAAGGGACGATTGCTCCCGGTAGCACAATCCGTGTCTCGTTCACTCCGTCAGTCAGCCCGCCATATACCCTGACCTATTCCCCACCACCCAGCGTGGACTCGGCAACAGGTAACAATAGTTTTCAGTTTCCGCTCGGTCTAACAGCCGGACAAGTGACGTTTATCGCCCCACCAGGCGCGGTTCTTTCCTATGTGGTAACGCTCGGAAACGAATATTTCAAAACACTGCCGCCTATGCCGTCTGATACTTTGGTGTTTTCGCTGTCCGGAATGCCGGCTAGCCCACCAGTTAAGGATTTGGCGCAGATATGTTTTAGCCCATGGATACAATTTCCGGTTACCAACAAGGATCCGGAGATCGGAAACTCCCCAACAACTTGATGTGCTAGGGAGCGAAAGATCGGCACACTTTTCCTCAAAAATTCGGCGATCGCCTGGGAAGATGTGCGCCCATGATTTTCCAGGACGATTCCAAGGATTGCAGCATGCCAATCGCAACCCAATCGGCGAATTGGTCAACCTTCGATTTCACCCTGACGCCACAGGCGAAGGATGTATTCGATACCGTAGCGCCAGCCCTGTTCGGCGCGAAGTATACGCCGCTCGCGTTTTCTCGCCAGGGCGCAGCCACTGTTCAGCTATGCTTTCTCTGCGATGCGGACTACACGGCCCCGCCGGTTAGCAGCAATCTTGTCCTGATCTATATTCACCAGCCGGAAGCGGACACGCCTTACCCTTACCGCATTGTTCCGGTTGCACCCTAGGCAAAGAGAGCGGTTACCTCATAAAACAAGACAAAAGGCCCGGATCATTCCGGGCCTTTTGTTTATGCGGTGTGCATGCCGTTTATGGTTGTACAAACTGGCACGGGCTTTGATCGAACCCGTCGATGTAGAGGATGTCCTCGGGGTTGATTTTCCAATCGATGTCCTGGAACAGCGGCAGCGTGAGGTCGACCTTGTTGAAAATGGATGTGTTGAGCGCCGGTTCCATCAGCAAGTTCGGATTTGCTTCTGAGTGGAAATGCGAGACGGACGAACCTGGCTGTATCGGATTTGGCGCGAACATGCGCACGCAGCCGGAGTTTGTTCCGGAGAGTGTGCTGATGTAACCCAGCGTGCCATT